>CAZAVP010000010.1:0-102120 GCA_964488745.1 uncultured Chryseobacterium sp.
AAACAATCGCTAAAAGAAATTAATTTTCAAAATTTGTGGTCTGCGGATTTAAGGTTTTAACCCAAAAGTTAGGGGTAAAAGTGTGAATCCAAAATAAATGATTATATTTACATCGTAAACTTGTTTAAATTGTAATCATGGAAATCGGAACAAACCTTAAGTTACTCAGAAAAAGAATCGGCAAATCACAAGAAGAAATGGCAACTGCTTTAGGATTGACAAGATCCAGTTACAGCGGTTACGAAAATGGAGTGGCTGATCCTGGACTTCAAACCTTGATTTTAATTAGTGATTATTACAAAGTTCCGCTCGATAATTTACTGCGCAAAGATTTTTCAGATTTTTCGGAATCGACTTGGGAAACCATTGAAAAAGGTTTGTATGCAGACATAGAAGGTAAAAAACTTCGGATACTATCACAGATGGTGGACAGCGAAAACGAAGATCTGATTGAAATGATTCCTCAAAAAGCAAGTGCCGGTTATGTAGCAGGTTACGCTGATCCAGAATATTTGAAAATCTTACCTACTTTCTCGTTGCCATTTCTCTCTAAGAGTAAGAAATACAGATCATTTCCGATTCAAGGCGACAGTATGCCTCCCGTAGGAGAAGGTTCTTTTGTAGTTGGCGAATTTGTACAAAATTGGATGCACATCAAAAACGGAACCCCGTGTGTCATGGTAACGCAGGAAGAAGGCATTGTGTTTAAAATGGTTTACAATCAGTTGGCTGAAAATGAGTCGTTTCAATTGGTTTCCACAAATCCTTTATACGAGCCATATACCGTTCATGCTAATTCCATTTTGGAAATCTGGAAATTTGTGAATTATATTTCTCCTGAACTGACAGAAGTGAAAGTGGACGACATCAGCTTGAGCAAAACATTGGCGGGATTGCAAAAAGAGATTTATGAACTGAAAAATATAATCAAAGACAAAAGGTGAGTTAGGCAAGATTTTTAACCCACTTTCTATTCATTCTTTACCAGGGCAAACGCATTTAAAATTTTGTAAGTCTAAATTTTAGAAAAGATAATTTTATTAAGCGGTGGATTCATCCACCGCTTGATTGCAAACTGAGATGAGTTGTTTGTGGCATGCGTTTTTGTTTAAAAACCATGACATAAACCAATTTTGAAGTTAAATGCGTTTGCCCTGCATTCTTTACTTGTAATTGATTCGTAAATTATTAACTTTGTCCATGGTAAGTAAGAATGTAAAATCAGCTTAAATCACCTTGATTTATAGATCACGGGTAATTATTTTCACTTTTATATTCTTTAAATGTCTTAACTGATTAGGAATGTTATCAAAACAGAATAAAAGTTATATTTTACACATGAAAAATAAGGGTCACCATTTTTCCACCAACAATTCTTTTACTTTTGAAATTACTTCTTTTGTAAGCCTATTTTTAGCTAAAAACTTCGCAACGGTTCATTTTTAATTTATTAATTTATGGATCAAGAGGTTACACATTTATTACCCACGTTAATCAGTGATTTAGGATTAATATTAATAACAGCTGCTGCTGCGGTACTGTTATTCAAGGCAATACGTCAACCACTTGTATTGGGATATTTGATTGCAGGTTTTTTAGCGGGACCTCATTTCAAATTTTTCCCTTCAGTAGGTGATTTACACAGCATTGAAGTGTGGGCAGAAATTGGCGTCATTTTCTTGTTGTTTAGCCTCGGCTTGGAATTTAGTTTTAAAAAATTGATGAAAGTTGGAGGAACTGCAACAATTACAGCTGGATTTCAGATTGGTTTTATGATTTTGACAGGGTACGTCTCGGGCTTGTTCATGGGATGGTCACAGATTGATAGCATTTTTCTGGGCGCAATTCTTTCGATGTCTTCTACAACCATCATTCTTCGGGCATTTGATGAATTAAACGTGAAAGGAAAAAAGTTTGTAAGCATCGTTTTTGGAGCTTTGATAATTGAAGACATTGTAGCGATTTTATTGATGGTTTTATTGACAACCATTTCTGTTAGCCAGCAGTTTTCAGGAATAGAATTATTTGATTCCGTTTTAAAACTAGTCTTTTTCTTGGTTCTTTGGTTCTTGGCAGGAATCTTTGTCATTCCAACACTTCTGAAAAGAACGAAAAATTTATTGAACGAAGAAACGTTGTTAATTCTTTCAATAGGTTTGTGTTTGATGATGGTAATCTTAGGTTCTATGGCAGGTTTTTCTCCCGCTCTCGGTGCCTTTATCATGGGGTCAATTATTGCAGAAACCATTTATTCAGAACGAATCGAACATTTGATTAAACCAGTAAAAGATTTATTTGGAGCTATTTTTTTTGTGTCTGTTGGGATGATGATCAACCCAGATACCTTGGTGGAATATGCTTTTCCAGTACTGATCATTACCTTGATTACGATTTTCGGAAAAACATTTAGTACGGCAATGGGCGTCCTCGTTTCAGGACAACCGTTGAAACAATCCATTCAAGCAGGGATGAGTTTGGCTCAAATTGGGGAATTCTCCTTCATCATTGCTACACTCGGCATGACGTTGAAAGTGACCAGTAATTTTATCTATCCGATTATTGTTGCAGTGTCTGCAATTACTACCTTTACGACTCCTTACATGATTCAAAAAGCAGAAGGGTTTGCGTTCTTTTTGGAAAGAAAAATACCAAAGAAAATTTTAGATTTTATTGAAAGATATACGACAAATGCACAAAGGGTTCGAACGACCAGCAGTTGGCAAAAAGTGTTGCAAGCAAATTTGATCCATATCTCCATTCAATCCATAATCATTATTGCCATTATTTTGTTAGCAGGAAGATTTATTACTCCTTTACTGGTAGCTTATGAATGGGGATCTTATCTTGTTGCGACGGTTACCTTACTTATTTTAATGCCTTTTTTATGGGCGCTTTCAGCCAAAAGAGTAGCCACGAATGCCATGGCAGAACTGAAAAAAGAACGGAAATTAACAGGACCCGTTGGAATTGTCATCATTTCAAGAATATTATTGACGTTCTTTTTCATAGGTTTGTTTTTCAACATCTTTTTCAACTTTAGGTTAACACTTGTATTTCTTTTGATTATCATTGTTTTAGTGATCATTTTTCCAAAAAAAATTCAACAATGGTATCAGCAATTGGAAGATCATTTTTTAACCAATTTAAATAGTCGAGAGATTCATGAAGCGGTAGAAAATAAAAGTGATTTGACCCCTTGGGAGGGTCACATGACGGCAGTTAAAGTTCCCCAAGAATCTTATTTGACTGGAAAGGAACTGAAAGAGTTGGCTTTTCGAGAGAAGTTAGGAATTAACATTGCGATTATTAAAAGAGGAGAGATCACGATAAACATCCCCAATAGAAACGAAGTGATCTTCCCGGACGACGTTTTGTACGCAATTGGGACGGACCAACAGATATCTGATTTTCAAGATTATCTTTTTAAAAATACAATTGAAGCATCTCAACAAGTTGAATCTGAAATTATTTTAAAGCATTTTGAACTTCAAAATCCCCTCATCATCGGTAAAACCATCAGAGATTCTAAATTGAGAGAACGAACAGATGGATTGGTGGTAGGATTGGAACGGAATGGCGAACGAAGAATCAACCCCAATTCAGAAATGATTTTAGAAAGAGGTGATATTCTGTGGATTGTAGGCGACAAGAAAAAAATGAAACAACTCCTGATTAATAAAGAAAAAGAATCAGCCAAAAGATTGGCAGAAAATCAGGGCGTTGTTGGAAATAATGATTGATAAGTTTAAACGAGATTTAGAAAATGGTTTTATTATTTGAAGACATAGCAGGTTCAGAAATACTTTTGATTTTAGTATTTATTTTGATTTTTTTTGGTTCCAAGAGCATTCCTGGAATTGCCAAAACTTTAGGTAAAACGATGCGTCAAATCAAAGATGCTTCTGAAGATATCCAGAATGAAATCAAAAAATCAGGTGGAGATTTTAAAAAAGATTTGAATTTGGATCAATTACACATCACTAAAATTATCAAAGACGCCAAAGAAGAAATCGAAAAACCGTTCATGGAGGAATCTAAAACCGTTGAATCCAGTTTTACTTTTGAAGCCCCAAAACCTTTTGAAGTTCCGAAAGTTCCCGAACCAGAAGTGACTCCAGAAACGATGGAAGATCAGGTTAAGGCTGAGCTTACGCCAGAAGCACCTGTTGAGCTTCCTGCGGAGAATCAGGACGTTAAGTCAGATGAACAAAATCAGAATTAATTCGTTTATAACTTTCGTTCAATACAGATAATACCCAAAAGTCGCAGGTTAAAATGTCAAGCTCTAAATCAAATGAAATTCATTTTCTTGAGCTGAAAAATTCAACTTTTTATTGATTTCAGGTAATTTTAAACACTATTCCCCTTACCCCAATTTGAGTTCAATGGCAATCCAAGAAATCTAGATTCTAGATTTGCAAAATTTTATATTCTTGAGAAGAAAACACGTGAATTATTTTTTGTCTTGCATGATTTATGATAACACTTGCTACTGTGATGTACTGAAAACAGACCGCTTTTACTCTCATATTTTGCTCTATGTGCTCAGTTTTATTGCTAATCAAAACAGCTTTTGTCCATTCAAACAATGTTGAACACATAGACATTAAATACATAAATACAGTATTTGTGTCCATATCCGGAAACGGTAAATGATGTAGATTAAAGTCATTTAGCAGATAGCGATTTGAGTTTTCTGCATCACCTCTAGCATTGTAAAACTCAATCACTTCTTTATTGGTCTGTTGCATATTATTGGTGATTATCCCATAATAATCATACGCACTACCAGTCAATAAATCAATTTGTTTACTCTTTTTCAATACCCTAGTTACCACTATTCGATATTCTTGGGTTTTCTTTTTGCTCTGAAATGGGGTATAGAATGTGCTTGAAACTTCTTTGATGTGATTGTTTACTTCAATCGTTTCGAAATTTTCGATTTCAGAGCAATGTTCTCTAATTCCTTTAAAATCAGTTATCCGAATATAGAAGTTTTTGGCTCTTTGAGATACTAAATCGATAACTTCCTTTTGATACGATGCGGATATCAAAATCCAAGGTGTAGTTTTGGGTTGATGTTGATAATTGATTGGTCTCAACAGCTAAAGCCACAAGGCTTTTATTCATAGAGTTATCGTAATTAATCTCATGAGTCACCCCATTATTTGTATGAATAAGGTTCGTAGCTGTTTTTAATTCTTGACAAACATATTCTACCGTATCTGGAGATGGTATTTTATTGAAAAACTGTCCAGAATATTTCTTTTTTATCATTTGTAAGTCTGAAATATAATCACCATTACAAAGCGCGTTTGAGAATAGAGACAAAACGATGTCGGAATATGAATAAATAGCAGTTTTACTTCGTTGACCTAAGCTTTTATCAATAAATTTATCAAGTTGCTTACTTTTTATTGCCTTGAAAATGAAGTTTAAACCACCAAAAGGTGTAATGTTTTTTAAAGAATGTTTAACTTTGTCCATAAGTTGCATATTTGCTTTTCGTAGAACAAATATCACCTTTTTGGTGAAGCAACCAACACCATAGCATGATTGTTTATCAACATGTTATGGTGTTTTTAGTTATTAGCTGCGATTTTTGGGTTAGATTACAGAATGAGTGAAACGCCAACAATTAGATGGATAGATTGTGAATGTGGAGAGGACATTTTTGTTGCTAATTCATTTGACGAATTTTATGAAGGTTTAGTAAGTGAAGACGAATTTGCAATTGATTAAAATGAATTGGACAGAACTTAAAGGAAAAATTTATTACTGGGACGGCTCTTGGCGTGACATTTATGTATTGCATACAAATCGTTCTGACTGGAAAATATGGGTTGACTATGTAAATAAAAATTATCGCATTGACTGGTTTAATGGAAAAACCGACAAAGACGAAAATCAAATTGACTTTAATGTTGTAGAAGAATTTTGGAGTGGCAACCACGACCTTTGCTCAACTGCAAAAGTGTTTATTGACAAAATTCAAATCAATGCCCATTTTTTTGATGACACAGAAATGGAAAACGACATTGACCCAAGAGAGTTCAACACCATTGACGACCACGACAGATTGGTTAAGTATATGACTGACATATCAAAATTGCTTGACAAAGAAGTAATATTGACACCAGAAAATGAACACGAGACAATTTTATTTAAGGTTAGCAATGACGAAATAGTATTTAGTGAAAATATAGACCCGACAAATTGGAAGATAAGAACACGATAGACAAAAAACGACCGCATAACATATAAGGACTAAACCGCAGTGCAGCGTAGCGAAACTTCGGCTTTAGTCTGTTGTTGACAGAAGTACAGCAAGCCATTTTTTCCTATTTATGGGGTTTCATAAAGAATTTTATCAATATGATTTATCTGATTTCAAGTAAGCTAAAATTCAATTACCCACAGTATTCCATATAGAACCAAAATTATCTTGTTCCACGAATCGCTTCCAAAATAATTTCTCCAGCTTCCGTCATTTCTTCTCTCGTAATGTTCAAGGGCGGTGAAAGCCTAAAGCTATTGGGATGTGATAAAAACCAAAAGCTAATCAATCCATTTTCTAGGCAACGTTTGACCACTTTTTCAACGCGTTCAAAAGATTCCATGTCAAAAGCATACATCATTCCAACACGACGAATTTCGCGAATTTCAGGTTCATTTTTCAACATATCGACCAATAGTTGAGCAATTTCATCTACTTCTTTTAGGTCGATTTCATCTGTCATCACTTCTAAAAAAGCGTTTGCTGCTGCTGAAATAACAGGATTTCCGCCGAAAGTAGTGATGTGTCCCAACATGGGGTTGTACGTAAATTTATCCAAATTCTCTTGCGACGAAACCAAGGCACCAATCGGCAATCCGCCACCCAAAGCTTTACCCAAGGTCAAAACATCTGGTACAACGCCGCTGATTTCAAACGCAAACATTTTTCCCGCTCTTCCAAGTCCGCATTGAATTTCATCAAAAATCAACAGCGCTCCAACTTCGGTGCAACGTGCTCTCAAGGCGCGTAAAAATTCCGGTGTAGATTCTCGAACTCCAGCGTCACCTTGAATGGTTTCTAAAATAACACCAGCCGTTTTTTCGGTAATCTGATTCAAATCGGGTAGGTGATTGTGTTTCAAAAAACGTACATCGGGCAACAAAGGTCTGAAACTGATTTTTTTCACTTCGTTTCCCGAAACACTCATCGATCCGTGTGTACTTCCGTGATACGAACCTCGAAATGAAACCAATTCTGTTCTTCCAGTTACGCGTTTCACCAATTTCAAAGCTGCTTCGTTGGCTTCTGTTCCGGAGTTAACAGGATAAACGCAATTCAACGTAGATGGAAGTAAAGAAGTCAATTTCTTTGCAAATGCCAAGGTGCTATCCTGAATAAATTCGCCGTAAACCATCACGTGTAAATAGGCATCCACTTGTTTTTTGATTGCCGCTACGACTTTTGGATGGCGATTACCAATGTTGTTTACCGCAACGCCCGCAATCATATCCATGTAGCGTTTTCCGCTTTTATCGTAAATATAAATTCCTTCTGCGCTTTCAACGTCAATCAAATAGGGGAAAGGGTTGGTTTGTCCGAGTTGTGAGAGAAATGCTTCTTTATTGTCCATCTTTTAAGCATAAAAAAAATCAGAAAACGATGCTTTCTGATTTTTAGATTGAACTATATCTTATTTTTTTCTTTTAATCGCTTTCAATGCTGCTTCAACCACATTGTCTGTGTCGATTCCGTATTTGGTCATCAACTCCATTGGGTTTCCACTTTCACCAAAGGTGTCGTTTACACCAACGTATTCTTGTGGAACTAAGAAGTTTTGAATCAAAACTTGCGCGACAGAATCGCCTAAACCACCATTGATCATGTGCTCTTCAGCCGTAACCACACAACCGGTTTTTTGAACAGACCTCAAAATTGCATTTACGTCCAAAGGTTTAATCGTGTGCATGTTGATTAGCTCTACAGAAACTCCTTGCGCTTCCAGTTTTTTTGCTGCTTCGATTGATTTCCACACCAAGTGTCCACAAGCGATAACAGTTACATCTGTTCCTTCAATTAAAACATCCGCTTTACCGATTTCAAATTTTGCTGTTTCTGGAGTGATGATTGGCATAACAGGTCTTCCAAAGCGCAAGTAAACTGGTCCTTGGTGATCTGCGATGGCAATTGTTGCTTGTCTCGTTTGTTCGTAATCACATGGAACAACAACACACATGTTTGGAAGCATTTTCATCATCCCGATGTCTTCCAATATTTGGTGGGTTGCACCATCTTCACCCAAGGTAAGTCCTGCGTGAGACGCACAAATTTTAACGTTTTTATTCGAGTAAGCAACCGATTGACGGATTTGATCATAAACTCGTCCAGTGGAAAAGTTCGCAAAAGTACCCGTGAACGGGATTTTTCCACCAACTGTCATTCCAGCTGCCATTCCAATCATGTTTGCTTCTGCGATTCCGACTTGGAAAAAGCGATCTGGATTTTCGTCCTTGAATGCGTCCATCTTCAAAGATCCTGTCAAGTCCGCACAAAGCGCCACTACGTTTGGATTTTTTTGTCCCAATTGTTTCAATCCCTCGCCGAAGCCTGAACGAGTATCTTTATTTCCGAAAATTTCAAATTCAATCATTGCTATCTTATTTTAATTTTATTCTAAATATTCACATTCATGGTTCTGTTCGATAGGATTTTAAATTCCTTTTCGTATGTGTATTCTGTTGATTTTAACCTGAGTTGCCTGTACACTATTTTATAAGTTCCTGGAAGTAAAATCCATGTTCCAAACAAAGTAGTATTGTCCAAATTGCAGACCCATTCCCACGTTCCATTGTCTCGAGCAACGAAAATTTGTCCTGCGATTGGGGCAGTGGTTTTATAATTCATAATCCCAGGAACTGGAACATCGATATTTGTAATGGCGCTTTGTTGAATGTCAACCGTTTTATAAATGCGTGGCAAAGTCAATATTTCAACGTCATATTTGCCTACAATGTATTTGTCGCTACTGTTGATTTGTTGCACATTTAAAGTCGTACCAGACCCTGACTCCATGATTCTTGATTCAATCGAATAACGAGCAGAACTTGCGGTTTTAATTCTCAAAAATCCTTGTGGTACATCGACCTCAATGACATTGTGCTTGTTTTTAAACACTTCTACGTTCTTTTTCCAAACGGGCGGAATGGTATTGACCAATAGATCGTATTTAAAAATGGTGTTGATGTTTAACGTGTCGGGATTTCCTTTTTCGTTCAAGGTGTGCATGAACGTGTATTTGGTTTTGTTCGTTCCTGCTTCGTATAAGAACATGGTGACATCCGTTTCCAAAGGTTTCCCAGAGATGTTGTTGAGATTGATTTGTGTTGTGCTGTTGGTCAATGATTTATTGATGATTTTACGCAGTACTTTGTCAAATTGTCTTTTGGTTTCTGCTTCAGAATATTCACCGATGCATCTGAATTTTTCTAAGTAAGACAAATCCAAGCCCAAACCAATCACAAAAGGCGTAACATTGATGTTTTTGTCTTTTAATTTCTTGGCAATCACGCATGGATCTCCGTCACAAGCTTCTAAACCATCTGTAATTAAAATGATGATGTTTCGAGAATTCATGTCTGGAAAATCTTCGGCGGATGCTTCTAGCGATCGTGCAATGGGTGTTGTTCCTTTCGCCTGCAATCCACGAATACGCAATTTAATCGCATCGTATTGATTCGGTCCAAAAGGAATTTCCAATTTGGTGTCAGAACAATCTTGGTAGGTTGCAGTTACGAGGGTTTGATGACCATACACACGCAACGCCAATTCCAAGTTTGCGGTTCCTTTTAAACTATCAATGGATTTTGTCAAAAGTTCTTTGGCCGCTTCCAGTCTCGTTTGATTTCCATCCCATTTGGCATTCATGCTGTTGGAAGCATCTAACACGAATAAAATTCGCGTTAATTTTTCCTGACTCCAAGTAAATGAAATTGAGCAAAGAAAAATGAATATGAAGGAAAGTTTTCTCAAATTGATTTTTAGCTTAAATCGAAGGTTTAATAATCACCGAACGTTTCTTCTAACTGAACCAAGGCATCGATTAATTGTTCTGGATTCGGCGCAACACCGTGCCATTTGTGAGATCCCATCATGTAATCAACGCCTTGACCCATTTCAGTCGCCATGAGAATCATGATTGGTTTTCCTTTTCCCGTTAATGCTTTCGCTTGTGCCAATGTTGCTCTAATTTCGTCGATGTTGTGACCATCCATTTCCAAAACTTCCCACCCAAAAGCGAGCCATTTTCCTTTCAAATCTCCCAATGAAAGCACTTGATCCACATCACCATCGATTTGACGTCCGTTGTAATCAATGGTTGAAATCAAATTGTCCACTTTGTTGGCTGCTGCGTACAAAGCCGCTTCCCAGATTTGACCTTCTTGTAACTCACCGTCACCGTGAAGTGTGTAAACAATGGATGAATCGTTGTTTAATTTTTTGGCTTCAGCAGTTCCCAATGCAACCGAAAGTCCTTGACCCAAAGAACCAGATGCCATGCGAATTCCAGGAAGTTTTTTGTCTGTACTTGGATGACCTTGTAAACGCGTGTTCAATTTACGGAAAGTAGCTAATTCTGAAACTGGAAAATATCCACTGCGTGCTAAAACGCTATACCAAACTGGAGAAATGTGACCGTTGGACAGGTAGAAAACATCTTCATTGAATGCATCCATGTCAAACTTTTCAGGGTTGTGTTTCATGGTGTCAAAATAAAGTACGGTTAAAAAATCTGCGCAGCCCAAAGATCCACCTGGGTGACCAGAATTAACGGCTGAAACCATTCTTACAATGTCTCTTCTAACTTGGGAAGCAATTTTTTTGAGTTCTAGCGTATCCATAAATCTACTATCGTTATTTGAATGGCAAAATTAGTGTTTTAAATTGATTCTTTGGCTTAGAAAACTTGAAAATAGGCTTCATTTTATCAACAAATGAAATAAGATTTTAATCATTTGAATAAACGATTTGGTTGTATATTCTGCCGAATTATCAAAACCTTGAATCTCCTTTTTAAAATTGTTAAAACAACTTTATTGCTTACTTTTGAATTCTCATGGGAAGATTTAAAGACAGCTTAAACATCATTCAACACCTGACTTTTGGAAGGTTTTGGAATCTGATATTGCTTCGTGTTTCCTATGTATTGTCTCGCGTTACGAAAAAAAACATTCATTTTGGACTTCCTTTTACGGTGAGCATTGAGCCTACAACTGCTTGTAATTTGGCTTGTCCCGAATGCCCAAGTGGCTTAAAACAATTTTCCCGTCCAACGGGAAAAATCGACTTGAAAGTCAATCAAAAATTAATTCAATCGCTGGGAAAGCAGTTGTTTTACATTAATTACTATTTCCAGGGAGAACCATTTTTGCATCCGCAGTTTTTGGAACTGATTAAAGAAGCGAAAAAAAATCGAATTTATACCGCCACTTCAACCAACGCCCACTTTTTAAATACGCAAAAAGCAACGGAGATTGTTGAGTCTGGATTGGATCGCTTGATCATTTCGATTGACGGTTTGACGCAGAAAACCTACGAAAGTTATCGGGTTAATGGAAAACTGAGTCAGGTGATTGAAGGAGCAAAGTGGATGGTAGAAGCCAAAAAGAAAGCGAATTCCTCGACACCGCATTTGATTTTCCAATTTTTGGTAGTCAAACCGAATGAACATGAAATACCCGCAGTTTTTGAGCTGGCGAAAGAATTGGGAATTGATGAAGTACGTTTGAAATCAGCTCAAATATACAATTATGAAAAGGGAAATCCCTTGATTCCAGAAAATGAAAAATATTCGCGCTACAAACGAAAATCAGACGGAACTTATAAATTGAAATATCCGACTGGAAACCATTGTTGGCGCATGTGGTCGTCTTGCGTAATCACTTGGGATGCGAATGTTGTTCCATGTTGTTTTGACAAAGACGCTTCTTATGTACTCGGTTCGGCTGCCAAAGATGATTTTATACGGATTTGGAAATCGCCTAAATATCAGGATTTTCGTTTGGCCATCTTAACCAATCGAAATCAAATCGACATTTGTAGAAATTGTTCTGAAGGTTCGAAGGTTTGGGTTTAAACGAGTTGAATTATTTAGCTTCAAACTACCATTAGTGAGCTTTTGAGCATTCTAACACGATAATCTTTTGAAAGCCTTGAAAAATCTGTGATAAAAAATTATCTTTGTTGTTAACTCAAAAATGGATTGACTTTTCAGCACTTTAGCGAATTATGAAAGAAGAAGATTTTATAAATATTAAAGATTTAATTCGCAGTAAAAACCCCAAGTTACTCAAATGGCTTCCCGGTTTTTTGATCCGATATTTAGAACGAATTATTCATCAAGATGAGGTGAATTTTGTTTTAAACAAATATAAAGAAACAGAAGGCGTTGCGTTTTGCGAAACTGTGAGGCACTATTTTAACATTCAAATTGCAGTAGAAGGCATTGAAAACATTCCTACAACTGGTGGTGCAACAATTGCCATGAATCATCCGCTGGGTGGAATGGATGCGATTGTTTTGGTAGCAGCTTTGAAAGATCGTCGCACAGATATTAAATTCATTGTGAATGATTTATTATTGAATTTAAAACCCATGAAAGACATGTTTGTAGGCGTAAACAAGCATGGGAAATTAAATGGCAATACGTTGAAAATGATTGATCAAGTATTTGATTCTAATAACTTGGTTTGTGTTTTTCCAGCTGGATTGGTGAGTCGGAAAGTGAAAGGTGAAATCGTTGATTTAGAGTGGAAAAAAACCTTTGTAGATTTATCCATCAAACACAATAATCCCATTATTCCAGTTTACATCGATGGTAAAATGTCCAAGTTTTTCTATCGACTTGCCAATTTTCGCAAGTTTTTAGGAATCAAAGTCAACATTGAAATGCTGTATTTAGTGAATGAATTGTTCAAACAACGCGATGCAAAAATTACCTTTCGAGTAGGGAAACCGATATACAAACAAGATTTGCAGGCATCAAAATCTACCAAGAAAACCGCAGCTTGGATAAAAGATAAAGTTTACGAATTAGCAAAAAAATAAAAATATGAGCGACGCTCCAATTATAGCGCCCATAGCGCGCGAAATTCTAAAAAAGGAATTGTCAAAAGATCGATTCATACGAACGACGCGTAAAGGTGATAATGAAATTTACATTGTCAATCAGCATAATGCACCGAATGTGGTGATGGAAATTGGAAGGTTGAGAGAGGTTTCATTTCGCGCTGCTGGCGGCGGAACTGGTTTGCCATACGATTTGGATGAATACGATACCAATGAAATTTGCTACGAACAATTAATTGTTTGGTCGCCTGAAGATGAGGAAATTGTTGGCGGATATCGCTACATTCTCTGTGAAAAAGCGATTGATTCTCAAAGCGGAGAAATTCATCTTTCAACCCGTCATTATTTTGACTTTTCTGAAAAGTTTATTAGCGCTTATTTACCTTATACCATAGAGTTGGGTAGAAGTTGGGTACAACCAAATTTCCAACCAGCTGTGAACCCACGAAAAGGACTTTTTGCATTGGACAACATTTGGGATGGTTTAGGTGCGATTGCTAACGAGAATCCTGAAATCAAATATTTTTTTGGTAAAGTGACCATGTATCCGAGTTACAACCGTGAATCCAGAGATTTCTTGCTGCAATTCATGCAACATTATTTTCCAGATACCGAAAACTTAATGACCACAATTACTCCTTTGGAAGTCAAATCCAAATCCTCCGATTTTCCATCTTTAGAAGGTTTGGATTTCAAAGAAGGGTTTAAAATATTAAATAGTTATGTTCGGGAACGAGGAGAATTTGTCCCGCCTTTGGTCAACATTTACATGAATTTATCCGCTACCATGAAAACATTCGGAACCGCTGTAAACAAGGAGTTTGGTGGTGTAGAAGAAACAGGAATTTTAGTTGTTATCAATGACATTTACCAAGAAAAAGTGGAGCGACACATGATTTATTGATTTTTTTGCAACGCTTTTGGATATAAATTCAATTAATCTCTTCATTTCTTTTTTTACTTTGTATATTTGTTGTTTATAATCATTCTAAATGAAGATCATCTTAGCAGATAGTAACGAATTGGTTCGGGTTGGCATGAGAACAGTGCTCAACAATGAGTCCAATATTCAAATTGTTGGTGAAGCAACTTCCAGCGAGATGCTTTTATCGCTAGTGGTTAATTTTGGAACCGATATCGTGCTGATTGATTACACTTCTCCAGGTTTTTCGATTGACATTATCCCCAAAGTAATTTCTAAATTTCCGAATGTTAAATTTGTGGCAATCACGCCAGAGCAAAGTGCGCAAACCTTGGTGGATGCCTTGAGAAGTGGGGTTAAAAGCTACGTGAAGAAAGATTGTGATATTTCTGAAATCATCAATTCCGTGAAGGAAACAGCCAATGGCAATAAGTTTTTTTGCGGACAATTATTGGAAACCATTCAACGAGCGCACATCAATGTGGAAGATATTGATTTTGAATCTTTCTCTTGTGAACCTGTTTTGTTGTCTGAACGTGAAAATCAAATCATTGTATTCATTGCCGAAGGAAAAACCAACGCACAAATTGCGGAAACGCTTTTCTTGAGTAATCATACCGTCAATACACATCGCAAGAACATCATGGCAAAATTGGGTGTAAAAAACACCGCTGGAATTGTAATGTATGCTGTGAAAACGGAATTAATTAGTCCCAATAAATTTTTATTCGCCGCAGACAATTAAGCTTTCAATAAGGCTTCTTTTTCTGCTTTCAATGTTTGGATACGGATTTTCTTTCCTGCTTCTCGAATATTTTGTGCAGTCTCTGTATGATATCGATGTTGATTTTCTAGGAAATTAAGCTGAAAATCAACCCATTCAATATCCGAAAATAGGCGTCCCATGGTTTCCATTTCAATTCGGAGTTTTTTCGCCACATTGGTATAATCAGCCCTTCCCAAATAATCGTGGTCAGCATCACACATGATTTTCTCCAACATGGTAACCGGCTCTGTATCCAAAGCAGTGGCAGCAATTATTTTGGAAATTAAATCAATTTCTGATTTGGTGTACCCATAATCGCCCAATTTGTTCTGAGCCAATTTGATTCCAAATTTTTCATTTTGGTTGTATTGAACTAAGAATCCAGCGTCATGAAAATAAACAGCAGTACAAAGCAAAAGTGTTTCGTAACTGGTAAGACCTTCTAAATTAGCGAGTCTCAAGGCAGCTTTTGCCACATTGGCTGTATGAGCTAAGTCGTGGTAGAGCAATTCTTCCGGCAACAAGGATTTTAATTGAATGAAGGTAGAACGTTCCATTTTTTCAAAATCAATTACAGGCAAGTTGCATTTGCGAAGGATGTTTGGATGTGCCCGTCTGGAATCATGCTCATTGCTGGAATCAAGTTTAAGTTGCTCTAAAAAATACATTTTTTCTGAACCGCCTCTTTTTTTGATTTCCACGTTGTCATGGTAAGTAGTGACGAAATTTTCTTGTATGCGATCAAATACATTTTGGGTGATTAAAATACGATCAGGTTCTGATTCTTGTTCTGCTCTTGAAGCGATGTTCACCGTGTCACCCCAAACATCGAAACTGTATTTTTTTGCTCCGATTATCCCAGCAACCAAGGGACCAGCATGAATTCCGATTCGAACTTCCCAATAGTCTCGGTTGAGTGCAGTTGCTACTTCTCGTTCGTTAATCATGAAATCCCTCATTTCTAAAGCTGCCAAACAAACGCGAATTTCTGGTTCAGGCTCACTTTCATTGACACCAGCCAAAGCCATGTAAGAATCTCCGATTGTTTTAATTTTTTCAACCTTGTATTTTTCAGTTATCTGATCAAATTTGGTGAAATAGTATTCTAACTTTTTAAGTAATTTTAAAGGGCTGATTTTTCGTGCTTTGTGTGAAAAGCCAACAAAATCGGTAAACATCACCACGCCACTATCAATTCTTTTGGGAGAAAACTTGCCGTTTGAATTTAAGTCATTTAAGATTTTTTCAGGAAATATGTTCTCCAAAAGCTGACCAATGCGTTGATCTTTGTAGTACATCGATTTGTACACTTCAATCTTTGCTTTGATTAAATTGGGATTGAAAGGTTTTTGAATGAAATCTACTGCGCCTTCATTTAGCCCCTTGACCAGCTTGGTTCCTGAAGCAGTGTGTTCGGTTAAAACGATTTTATAAACGTTACGCACACTACTAGCTTCTTTCAAAGATTGTAACAATTCTATTCCACCAAAGAAGGGCGAGTCGATGTTGAGAATTAAGATTCCAACTTCTTTTTTTCGAAGAATGGCAAGGGCTTCATACACGTTATTGGCAATTAACGTATTGTTTCCACTTCCGTTCAAAATTTCTTTCAAACCGCGTTGATTGGTCGGATTATCGTCAATAATAAGTATGTTGATGAATCTTTCCAAAAATAATCGGTATTAAAAATGAATTATTTGATTAAACCCTACGAATATAAATAAAGTATTATTTAAAATCACGCTTCCATGAAAAATACCTTAGTATTGTTCTTTCTCATTTGGGAAATCACCCGACTTCACATCGGTGGCATATTCCTCAAATGATTTTTTCATTTGTTCGTACAGGTTGTTATATTTTCTCAAAAAACGAGGATTGAATTCATTGTTGATTCCAAGCATGTCATGAACAACCAACACTTGACCGTCAACACCGTTTCCAGCACCGATTCCAATGATTGGAATGGATACCTTTTCCGCAACTTTTTTAGCCAAAGTAGCAGGAATTTTTTCCAAAACAATGGCGAAACAACCTGCTGATTCTAATGCAATTGCATCATCAATCAAGCGTTGCGCTTCTTCTTCTTCTTTGGCACGAACAACGTAAGTTCCGAATTTGTATATCGATTGCGGTGTTAGACCCAAATGTCCCATAACTGGAATTCCTGCTGTTAAAATTCGTTGAATGGATTCCAAAATTTCTTGTCCGCCTTCCAATTTAACCGCATGACCACCAGATTCTTTCATGATTTTAATTGCATTCGAGAGGGCTTCTTTTGAATTTCCTTGGTAAGAACCAAAAGGCATGTCAACAACCACCAGCGCACGCTCTACTGCTCGAACCACGGAAGCAGCGTGGTAAATCATCTGATCCAAGGTAATTGGCAACGTGGTTTCGTGACCAGCCATGACATTGGAAGCAGAATCACCGACTAAAATCACGTCAATTCCGGCATCATCAATCACTTTCGCCATGGAGTAATCATATCCAGTAAGCATGGATATTTTTTCACCTTTGGATTTCATTTCGAGCAGAACGTTGGTTGTGACGCGTTTAATATTTTTATGAACAGACATAAGCTTGTTTTTTAATCAATGTTATTTTGCAAAATTAACGAAATTTGAATGACTTTTACACCTCTTCTGTATTTGAAGGCTTCTCGCGTTGTAAGTAGCGAATTACTTCTGCGGCGCCTTGCAAACCAAAAAGAGCTGGCATGTAACTGATTGTTCCGTAAAAAGAACGTTTAAAATTACTTCCATCCGTCATTTTTAAAGAAGATTTTAATTGTATTTCAGACGAGAAAACCGCTTTTATCTTTCGATAATCGATGTCTTTTCTTTTGAGACGCTTCTTCAAATGAAGCGCCAACTTGCAATCATGGGTTTGATGAAGGTGGACAACAGATACCGAAGCAGGATTTGTTTTTCCGCCAGCGCCTAAGTGTGTAATTATCTTTATTTTCAATCGCTTAGACGCGATGATCCATTCTAATTTTGGAGAAACAGAATCAATGCAATCCATGACATAATCTGGTTGTAATTCTTTTAAGATTTCCCAAACACGTTCTGGAACCACAAATTCTTCAATCACATTCAATTTTATCTCTGAATTGATGTCGCGAAGTCTTTCAGCTAAAACTACTGCTTTGTTTCTCCCGAGAGTTGAATCGAGGGCTGTTAATTGTCTGTTTTTATTGGTGATATCAAACGAGTCACCATCAATTAAAGTAATTTTTCCAACTCCTGAACGCGCGATGAATTCGGCGGCGTATGAACCAACACCTCCAAGTCCAACAATTAAAACATGTGCTTTTTTTAATCGTTCTTGATTTTCATGACCGATTAACAATTCTGTTCGTTCGCACCAATTTCCCATGAATGTATTTTTTAGCGCGCAAAATTAGATTTTATATCCATCAGATGAAAGGGATTCCACATTTTTTCACTCGATTTATGACTTTAAAAACGAATTGTTTTCCGTTTCAGGAATGAATTTGGTAAAAACACGTTTGAAATTAATGAATAAATGACTTTTCAATTCTTCTAAAGAAATTCCTTTGATTTCAGCGGCCTTTTCGTAAACTGCTTTAATCGAATAGCGGTTGTCAGAATCTGTTTCCAAAAACAATTGATCCATGGGAATGGTTTGGAATGCTGTTTGTAGTTTTAAATCATAAATCAATGGCGCACCAATGCTAATCAGCAATTTATTTTCTAGTACACTTTCCAAAAGTGCCGTTTTTCTAAATCCATGAAAAATCCACGTTTGTTTTGGTTTGCATTCTTTCTTAATTTGCAATACTTCATTCCATGCTTTGACACAATGTAAAAGCAAGGGTATTTGATTTTTCTCACTCATTTCTATCTGCTTTTTGAAGACCGAAATTTGAAAGGATAGCGGCGTAGAAATGTTTTTATCTAATCCGCATTCACCCATCGCCAAGCAGTTTTTTAGCTGACTTCTATTTTGAACGAAATCAAAATTCAAATCGGTTTGATGCACTTTATTGGGATGAATTCCAACAGAGAAATAAGGGGCCTGTTCATTGGCTTCCTCCAAATTAAGAATTTCAAGCGCATCGCCCGTTGTATGGTGTGTATGAATGTTGATGAACACGAATTTTACTTTTGGATTAATCTAAACAAAGCACAAAAATAGGTTTTTTAATTCTACACATGTCAAATTAGGAAAGCACCATTATTTTGTCACGAATTTATTTTGAATGCTTTTCTAACACTGCAATGAATGGTTCGTTTTCCTGAATTCTGGCGTGATCCATGGCCGTTTTTCCGCTTTGGTCTTGCACGTTCACATCGGCACCTTGTGCAAGTAAAACTTCGATAATTTCTGGTTTGCCAAACGTTACCGCGAAAATTAATGCCGTGGCGCCATTGTAATTGACTTGGTTGACATCCGCGCCTTTCTCTAATAAGAGATTGACCATTTTGGGGTAGGATTTGAAGATGGCTCCCATCAAGGCGTTATTGCCGTTTACATCTTGTGCATCAATTTTGGCACCTTTTTCAAGCAACAAATTCACTGCTTCATAATGTTCATTGTAAACCGCTAAAATCAAAGGTGTGAATCCGCGGCTGTTAGCTGTGTCGATGTTAATACCAGCGGAAATTTGTGCTTCAAGGACTGCTACGTTATTTTCACGTGCTGCTTGAAATAGATCTTGTGTAAATGCTTGATTAGCCATTATGGTCAGCACCAAGCTTAATATTAGATGTTTCATGTTCTTTAGAATTGGATTACTTTAAATTTCTTTTTGGGCGTGCCCCTCCTAAATTCTTTTATTGCGTTGAATTTTTTTTTCAAGGTCGGGTCGGGCTATTCGCTGCAAGTCCTCATGCTTGCGGGCTTTTCACTGCTATCCCTCACGCGGTATGCTGTTGGGTTAAACCGGGTGCGCTTTGACACGCACCCAGCTGTTTTAAAATTAGTGGGTAAAATACGGTTCGATGTCAGAAATTTTCACAGCGGTTTCTTTCAACAAACGAGTTCCGAAATTTTTGTCGGCTTGGTAAAAATGGGCGATCATTTTATGAACGATGGTTTTGTTTTTTACTGAGTTCAATGAGCCTGATAGATTTTTAACCAAGTTATCTTGATCTTTCTTGGAGAATGAACGATACAAATCTCCTGCTTGTTTATAATTATTTTCCTTGTCGATAGTTGCCTGAACGGTTGTTGTTCCAGGTGTGAATACGGTGTTAGAATATTTGAACTTTACATCTTCTTTTACTTCTGGCATGTTTTCAGAAGGTTGGTAGTTTACGTCACCTTTTTGCTCACGCATCGACATGTATCCATCTTGATTGTATGTTTTGACCTTTGCATTTTTAGGTGCATTCACGGGAATTTGTTGGAAGTTTCCTGTCAAACGATGTCTTTGTGTGTCAGAATAGGAGAACAATCGGCCTTGCAATAATTTATCTTCAGAAGGTTCAATCCCTGGCACCAAAGTTCCTGGTGAGAAGGCAGCTTGTTCAACTTCTTGAAAATAGTTCGATGGATTTTGGTTCAAAGTCATTGTTCCTACCAATATCTTCTGAGCAACAGCATCCGGCCATACTTTGGTAACATCTATTGGATTGAAATCTACTTTGTCAAAATCTTCTTTTTTCATCATTTGTACAAATAAATCCCACATCGGGTAATTTCCTTTTTCGATGGATTCATATAAATCCAACGTGGCGTGTTCGATGCTCGTAGCTTGAATTTTGGCAGCCTCTTCAGCGGTAAGATTTCTTTCTCCTTGGCGCGGTTTCCAATGATATTTTACATAGGTAACTTCTCCTTTGTCGTTTACCCATTTAAAAGCATGTACGCCATTTCCGGCCATTTCACGGTAATTTGCTGGAGTACCGTAATCGGAAAACAACCACGTAAACATGTGTGTGGATTCAGGCAGGTTTGCAAAGAAGTCAAACACACGGTTTGGGTCTGATGCTCCATTTGTCAAAGGAGAAGGCTTAAATGCGTGAACCATATCAGGAAATTTGATGGCGTCGCGGATAAAGAATACGGGTAAATTGTTGCCCACCAAGTCATAGTTTCCTTGTTCAGTGTAAAATTTTATCGCAAATCCACGCGGATCACGATAGGTTTCAGGGGAACCTTGTTGATGTGTTACGGTCGAAAACCGAACAAATAAAGGTGTTTTACGACCTGCTTGACCTAAGAAATGGGCCATTGTTACATCCGAAAAATCAGCTGCTGAGACAAATTCACCAAATGCACCAGCACCGCGAGCATGAACCACTCTTTCTGGAATTCTCTCTCGATCAAATGCCGCAAGTTTTTCAATTAAATGCATATCCTCTAATAAAACGGGGCCATTGTTTCCAATTGTTTTTGAATTTTGGTTGTCCCCAACAGGTGCTCCCGAATTGGTAGTAATTGTTTGTCCCAATAAGGTGGTTGAAGCCAATAATCCGATTAAAAATAAATTCTTTTTCATGTCTGTTAAATTTTATGATACAAAGATAAAGAGAGCTAATCATAAGGTTAATCAATTAAATTTAAAACGTTATAAATTTTATCTATAATCTTGTTTTGTCTTTCAAAAAAAGAAATATAAGTTCTGAAATTCTAAAAGGGGTTTGCTAAGGATGGTAGGTTTTTACGATTTTCCCATGGATCTATTTTGGTTTAACAACCGTCAACTAAATGATTGATTCTTTTAGAAGCGATCGTCGGATTTTTCTTTCGAGTTTGGATACGCGGAAATTTAACGGTTATGCACAAATGCCTGGAGGTTTGAAGTGAAAGAAAATAGAGGTTGTAAAAAATAAATAGGAAAGCAACATCGGACTTCTAAAACCAAATTAATAATCAACATTTAACACAGAATATGCACAAAAAAGGAAAAAAGGGGCGAATGTTTAAATATAATTTATATTTTCACGCCACAAAGAATGTTAAATAACACTCAAAAAGATAATCTACATTTTTGAAATCAAATTAAAAAAAATTAAATACGCTCTATGAAACCAACTTCGAATGACATGTTTAGTTCTACCGTATTAGGTCATCCGCAAGGATTATTTATTCTGTTTTTTACCGAAATGTGGGAACGTTTTTCCTTCTATGGAATGCGAATCTTGTTAATTAATTTCTTAACCATGGCCGTTATTGGTTCCAATCCGGGTTGGGAATGGAGCGCTGCTAATGCCGGAGCTCTTTTTGGTACTTACGCAGGTCTTCTGTATTTGACTCCCATTTTGGGAGGGATGATTGCTGATCGATTTACAGGATATCGGAATGCGGTGGTTATCGGTTGTGTGGTAATGACTTTGGGTCATGCTTCGATGGCATTTGAAACGGAGTTTTCTTTATATGCTGGATTGGCTTTGTTGGTTTTAGGAACCGGTTTTTTCAAGCCTAACATTACGTCCATCATTTCTGAAATGTACAAAGACTTACCAGAAAAGAAAGACGGTGCTTACACAATTTTCTACATGGGTGTAAACTCAGGTGCATTTTTAGGAATGATGCTTTGCGGTTATTTGGGTGAGAAAGTAGGTTGGAGCTACGGTTTTGGTCTGGCTGGAATTTTTATGCTTTTAGGATGTTTGCAATTCTGGTTGGCTGGACCATTGTTTGGCAAAATCGGTGCAAAACCAAACAAAGAAATCGCTCCTGTAGAAGTAATGAGTGGAACAGATGAGTTGGTTGAAAATAAAGCATCTCAATCAGACAAAACACCAAAAGAGAAAAGAAATCCGTTTACCCAAATTGATAAAATCTTGATTTTTATCACTTCAACAATTGGTTTCTTATTCCTTATTAATGATCCCGTTTCAAAAATTGGCGGACTTCATTTACTTCCTCAAGAATTTATTTTTAGTGCAGAAACACTTCCTGGGCCTTTGGTCATCATTTTGATTGGACTGATTTTATTTTTGTATTTAATCATTACGCGAATAAGCCGATACGAACGGGTAGTGAGAGATCGAATGATTGCGGTAATCATTTTTGCCATTTTTACAGTGTTTTTCTTCGTTTCATTCGAGCAAGGCGCCACTTCTTTGGTTTTATTTGCGAGAGATTATACCAACAGAACCTTTGTGGGCAACGAAGCGATGATTTATAACATCGTGAATTTATTGTTGACGGTTGTTCCCTTGTTGATTATTTCTTGGGTATTAATCAAACTTTTCAAACAGACTTATAAAAAGATTCCAGGATCAAACATCGCGTTGGCCATCAGTTTTGTTGGGGTTTGGGCAGTTGTAATTTGGATGCTTAACAACGACTTTACCTCCAATGCTTATGAGGTTAATTACCAAGCAATAAAAACTGTTCAAGTTGATAAGGACGGCAAAGAAGTAAGAGACAAAGCAGGAGAAATCCAATACAATTATGCACCTATAACAGAAACAACAGTTATTCCAGAAGGGGCAGAGGTAGTTTCTCAGGTTGCAACCATTTCAAATCACGAAGATTTAAAACCTGGAGATAAAGTAGTCGTTCACGAAGAAATTGGTCGTTTAATTTACTTGGATCAAAAGGCAACAGATCAACTACGAAAAGATTACGTTCGGGAAGCGAAAGATTCTCAGATTATTGTGGCATCCGTGAAAGGAACTACTGATGGAAAAGTGGAAATTACGACTTCTTGGTTTAGTATTTTGAATTCGTTCTTCATCATTGCATTCGCTTCTTTCTTCTCCAAATGGTGGGATAGCAAATACAACCCATCTGCTTCCATTAAGTATGCATTGGGATTAATCGTCATGGGACTTGGTTTTGGAATCTTGGCTTATGGATCTTTGTCCATTCCTGCTGGTACGCCAGCTGGTGCAGTGAAAGTTTCCATGGTGTGGTTGGTATTGGCTTATTTATTCCATACGTTGGGTGAGTTGTGTTTATCGCCTCTTGGATTATCGTATGTGAGTAAATTGGTTCCACCTCGTATGATTGCTTTCATGTTTGGTATGTGGTATTTGGCCATCGCCATCGGAAATAAATTAGCAGGTTCTATGGGGGGAATGATTGAATCCATTTCTCAAGAACACAGCATGTCGGTCTTCTTTTTGATATTTACATTTGTACCCATTGGGGCGGGAATACTTGTGGCACTTCTTAATCCGATGATTAAGAAATTGATGCACGGTGTTAAATAAGTTTACGTTTTATCTAATTTTTTAATTAAACGATATGGCAACAAGTCAAACATTAGAAGACATTCAAAATTTTGAAGGAAAGTATCCCAAACAACTCATTGGATTGTTTTTTTCCGAAATGTGGGAACGTTTTTGTTTCTACGGAATGCGTGGAGTACTTACGTATTTCATGGTTACGCACTTGATTTTGGAAAACGGTCAGCACATGGGCGAAGGACAAGCTAACTTGCAATACGGTGCAACGCAAGCATTTGTTTATGCTTTTACGTTTATCGGTGGTCTGTTTGCAGATAAAATTTTGGGTTTTAGAAAGTCTCTTTTCTGGGGAGGAATCATGATGATTATTGGAAGTGCCATCTTGGCTTTCGATCCATTTCCAGTTCACAATTTTTTCTTAGGAATTAGTTTTACGGTAATCGGAACTGGATTCTTCAAGCCGAACATTTCAACGATGGTTGGCTCTTTATATAAAAAGAATGATGCACGTCGAGATGCTGGTTTTTCTTTGTTTTACTCTGGAATTAACATCGGTGCGCTTTTAGGAGGGTACGGATGTATTGCGATTGGTAAAGGACAATTGTTTTCATCTATTCCAGAAGAATACAGGTGGAATGTTGCTTTTGGTTTGGCAGGAGTTGTGATGACAATCAGTTTGTTGGTTTTTGTTTTCACGCAAAAAAGTTTAGGACCCATTGGTCTTTCACCATTTCAACCACGGGAAGTTCAGGATGCAAATGGAAACATTACCTATGTTGTAAATAAAAACAAACGGTTGTATGAAATTTTAGTTTACCTTGGAACATTGGCAATCATTCCAGTGATTATGACCATGATTTCTAAAACGGAATATACTGCATGGTTCATGTATATCATCGGTCCAGCAACACTTTTGTATTTGATTTTTGAAATGTCTCGTCACACTTGGGAGGAAAGTAAAAAATTGATTGCTGCTTTGGTATTCATTCTGTTCTCCATTATTTTTTGGGCGTTTTTTGAACAAAGTGGTGGTTCCTTAAGTATTTTCGCCGCACACAACTTGAATGACACGATTTTAGGAACGGTAAAATTAGATCCAAATGGGGTTAATAATGCAGCCAACTCTGTGTTCGTAATTATTTTCGCACCGCTTTTAGGTTTGCTTTGGGTGGCATTGGCGAAGAAGAAAATTGAACCAAATACGGTTGTAAAATTTGGATTTGGGTTCTTGTTCTTAGCAGGAGGATTCTATGTTTTATATGCTACGCGTTTCTTTGAAACGGTGGTTGGTTCTGGAAAAACAAGCTTGGATATTTTTGCTTTGGCTTATTTGGTGATCACGTTTGGTGAGCTTTGTTTGTCTCCAATTGGTTTATCGATTATGACCAAACTTTCGCCTCAAAAACTGCAAGGTGTGATGATGGGAATGTGGTTCTTAGCAAGTGCCTATGGTCAATACGTAGCAGGTATTTTGGGTGCAGGAATGATTGTTGAATCCGACGATCCAAATGTGGTTATTCCACTTTCAGACAAATTGATTAACTTGACAGATGGTTATTTGCAATTATCTATATATGCCTTAATTGCTGGATTATTGATTATTGCCTTGTCTCCAATTATGAAAAAATTAATGGGAGATGTGAAATAATTAAACACCTTTTATAATTGAATGCAGGGTTTTCGTTTACGAGGATCCTGCATTTTTTTTGAATGGATTATTAGTGAAAAAATGTGACTTTTTAAAATAAAAGACGTTAAATTAACATAGTTTTTCATTTTTGAGCCAACTTATTTTGTTATTTAACGTTTTATTAAGTAGGTTTAACTAATTCAAAATCTATCCTTTTATTCACTAAAACAAAAACCATGAGACAGTTAAAGATTATTAAGCAAGTTACCAACCGGGAGGATGCTTCGTTGGATAAATACTTACAAGAAATAGGGAAGGAAAATATGATTTCCGCTGAAGAAGAAGTGGAATTGGCTGTAAAAATAAGAAATGGGGATCAAGCAGCCTTGGAAAAATTAACCCGAGCAAATTTACGTTTTGTTATTTCGGTATCAAAACAATATCAAAATCAAGGATTGACTTTGCCTGATTTAATCAATGAAGGAAACATGGGCTTAATCAAAGCTGCTAGTCGTTTTGATGAAACGAGAGGATTTAAGTTCATTTCCTATGCGGTATGGTGGATTAGACAAGCGATTTTGCAAGCATTGGCTGAACAATCGCGAATTGTTCGTTTGCCTTTGAATAAAATTGGAACCATTAATAAAATTAACCGTGCTTATTCGGAATTGGAACAAAAGTTTGAGCGACCACCATCGGCAGAAGAATTGGGGGAGTTTTTAGATGTTTCTCCCGAAGAAGTAAGAAGATCGTTGTCCAATTCCGCACGACATGTATCGATGGATGCACCCATTTCTGATTCAGAAGATGCGTCTAGCATGTATGACGTTTTAGCAAACGATGATAACAATGGTCCAGAACATACCTTGGTGAAAGAATCTTTGCGAAAAGACATCGAGCGTTCTTTATCGACATTGACCATGCGAGAAGGAGAAGTGGTTCGATTGTTTTATGGCTTGAATGGAAAATATCCGCTTACCTTGGAGGAAATTGGTGAAAAATTCGATTTGACACGTGAACGGGTAAGACAGATCAAAGAAAAAGCCATCCGAAGATTGAAACATACTTCTCGAAGTAAAATGTTAAAATCCTACTTGGGTTAAGCGGGATCAACATCAATGATGAGTCGAATGGATTTATTGGCTACTTGGGTATAAAAATCATCTACCTTTTGTTGTATTTGGTCTTTTACCACTTTGTGGGAAACTTCCCGCTCAATTTTTAATACGATGGTTTTTAAGAAGAAGTTATTAATTCTTTTAATGACGGGGTATTCAGGACCTAATACACGCTCTTTAAATACTTCCTTCAAAGAATCTGCAAACGCTTGAGCTGAATCATTCAATTGATTCTCATCTTTGTGTTTGATGGTGAACTGAATGATTTTGTAAAATGGTGGATAGAAAAAATTCTTTCTTTCCAAGACTTCATTGTCATAGAAATGGATAAAATCGTGTTCAATCACTTTTTGTATGATCCAATGATCAGGTCTTCCAGTTTGAATAATTACTTTTCCCCTTTTATTTTTTCTTCCTGCACGACCAGATACTTGTGTCATTAATTGAAAAGCTCTTTCAAAAGCCCGAAAGTCGGGACGGTTGAGTAACATATCTGCATCCAATATTCCAACCAAAGAGACGTTGTCGAAATCCAGTCCTTTGGTGACCATTTGTGTCCCGATTAGGATGTCGATTTTTCGATTCTCAAAATCGGATAAAATGATTTGATACGCATTTTTACTTCGAGTTGTATCTAGGTCTAAACGTTTAATAATTTTATCAGGGAAAATAATAGACAATTCATCTTCAATTTTCTCGGTTCCAAAACCGTTCATTTTTAAACGGTTACTTGCACAGTGTCCACAGGTTCCAACCGGCATGCTTACAAAACCGCAATAATGACATTTTAAGGAATTGGTCTGTTTGTGATACGTTAGAGAAACATCACAATTGGAGCAAGTTGGAGACCAACTGCAAATTTCACAGGTCCACGTTGGTGTATAACCTCGTCTGTTTTGAAACAAGATGATTTGTTCCTTCGCCTTCAAAGC
Source organism: uncultured Chryseobacterium sp. (assembly GCA_964488745.1). Taxonomy (GTDB): domain Bacteria; phylum Bacteroidota; class Bacteroidia; order Flavobacteriales_D; family Crocinitomicaceae; genus JAQVCM01. The sequence continues at coordinate 27,602 of CAZAVP010000010.1, forward strand.
CTCTTCAACTGAATTCATCAGAAAGGAAGAAATATGCGAATGCATGGTTTTTTCTTTGCGTTCGCGTTTTAAATCGGCACAAAAAATTTCGGGTAGCGCCAAGCCTCCGTGGCGTTGATTCAGTGTTACCAAGCCATATTTTCCTTCTTTTGCATTGTAAAAAGTCTCTATCGATGGCGTTGCTGAGCCCAATAAAACTTTCGCGTTAAACGATTTTGCCAATACAATGGATGAATCTCTTGCGTTGTAACGGGGTGAAGGATCGTATTGTTTGAAACTGGATTCATGTTCTTCATCCACAATCACCAATCCTAATTTTTGAAAAGGTAAAAAAATGGAAGACCGAGCACCCAATACAATTCGATATCTTTCAGGGTGATCGTGCAAAACATGATTCCAAATTTCAACCCGTTCGTTTTGATTAAACTTGGAATGATAAACCCCAATTTTATCCCCAAAATAGGCCGATAAACGCTGAATCAATTGCGTTGTTAATGCAATTTCTGGCAATAAAAAGAGTACTTGGTTTCCCATTTGAAGTTGTTCTTCAATGAGTTCAACGTAAATTTCTGTTTTTCCAGAACCCGTTACTCCGTGAAGTAAACAAATATCTTGCTTCTGAAAAACAGCCTTGATTTCATCCAAACTGGTTTGTTGAACATCGGAAAGCTGCTTTTTCTTTTTAAGTTCTACGTTGTTTAAACCAATTCGATCAATTTGTAATTTTTCAGATACAATAACGCCATTTTTAATGAGCGTTTGTAATGCGGAGAGAGAAACGCCGTTCTCGGCCAAATCTTTTTGAAGAACAGGTGATTCGTAACTGTCTTTGAAATTCCCGATGCTTAATATTTGCATTAAAGCATGTAATTGTTTCTCTTTGCTTTTTTTATTTTCCAATGAAATTGCAAATTCATTCAATTTTTCTTCCGCTTGATATTCTGGACTGAAAAAATACGCAATGGCTGTTTTAGGAGTGTATTTGTAACTCATTTCCTCCAGAGAAATCAACATTCTGTCATCAATCATTTGTTTGATGATTGGTTGAATGGTTTTGATTCCAATGATTTCAGAAATTTCTTTTAGGTTCAATGTTTCTTGAATTTCTAACGCGTCCAAAATTTGCATTTGACGTTCGCTCAAGTTGATGTTTTGAATCTCAAACTCTGGATGAATGGTGATTTTTGTTTCAGAAGCCAATTTAAAGTTGGCGGGTAAAGCTGCGTTCATAACGTCTCCAATCGGAGCCATATAATATGCTGAAATCCACTTCCAAAATTGATACTGGTTTCCAGTTACAATGGGATATTCATCTAACAAATGCTCAATGTACTTTGCTGGGTAATTGGTTGGGGCATTTTCGTGAATTTTGGTAACAATGGCTGTATATAATTTGCCTTTTCCGAAGTTTACTACCACCCGCATTCCTGATTTAATGTGGTCATTCATTTCAAAGGGAATGCGATATGTAAATTCGTTGCGAACTGGAATGGGGATGATGACATCCGCAAAAAGTGTTTTTCTCTCCGCCATGGTATAAAGGTAGTTACTGAAAAGCGATGTTCAAACTATTTGAGCAAAAAAAACCATCGGATTCGATGGTTTAAAAAAGGTTAATTACAAAACCAAGGCTGAGCATTTGGACTACCTGGATTGTATAACGGGTTTCCTGAACAGAACAACAGATGTCCAGTTAAGGGACCAATTGCCAATTCTTTCATCGAAAACTGATTTAATGCAACAATGCTATTGGAGTTTGGTTCATACTCAATTTTGGTTAATACATTCGTTTGTCTAGATGAAAACAAGCCCAAAACCCTTCTGTCGTTGGTTGCAGTCATGTTGGTGTAGGTTGGTTTGTTTTGTGCCAGTGTGGTGGATGGCTTGTTGATTTCCATGTAATTTTGCAATTCTTGTGAGCCTCCAGTGAGTGTTAAAACGATAGCATTGATTCTGCGTTTCGTGACAAGCGAATTTGGAATAATGTTTTTTTCTACCAATCGATAAAAAGTCTCTCCATCCGCAGCTACTTGCGTTGTAAGTCCTTTTAACGCATCTGGACCTAATTCGCTTACTTTCCAATCAAAAGACTTGGTTGTTACAGCTGCTCCTTGGTATTCATCATAGACAATTTTCAAGGAAACATCGGCAACTTTAGCGGTTCCTGTTGCAAACTTAATGATTGTTCTATCATAACCCAAAGTAGAGACGTTGCTTTTTGCAAATGCATAAGAATTAATCCCGCTCGGACTTTGAATTGCCATGCCAGAAACCAATTTTGTTCTTCCTTGAACCAGAAACTCTCCTTGGTTGATGCTGATGTTTAATTCATACTCTGTATTTGCATTCGCCAGCAAAGGAGCAGAGGTACTGGTTGAAAAGGTGTAAATTTTTTGTTCAGGAGCGAAGAAAACACCACTTTCTTTGTTTTGAACCAAAGTGTCGTGCAAGATCCATACTCTACCAGCTACACCGTTGATGATTTCTGTAACAGTAGCATCTACGTCATTGAAATAATTAGAATCTGGGATTTGTGCAATCTCAAGCGAGTTTCCATTACTTACAAATGCTCGGTTGATTTTAATCATGTGAACAGAATCCGAAGCATCGAGTAAACCATAAACAACCGCACTGGCCTTGGAGTTAGAGGCTAAATCGATGTCGTCTTTACAGGATGTAAAAAGAAGGGTTAGTAATGATAAAGAAAGGAGGTATGTTCCTAATTTCATAAGCTTAATTTCTTATTTTTAGATGTAAATATTTGTTGAGAATGATTGGTACAATTTATTAAGACTCAAAGATACGATTTTGACAATAAAAACAATTCGTTAAAATAGAATTTTACTACCTTTTAATCAATAGGTTTCATTTTACTCGATTGAAACGCATTGATTTAAGCATCCATTTGGGTAAATGCTTCTTCGGATCTCTTTCTTTTAGATTGATATACCAATTTAATTTTTTCAAAATGGGAACTTTGTGGGTTTCTACAAACTCAATTAAAGTTCCGTCCGGATCTTCTACATAGCTAAATCTTCCACCGGCTTCGCCCATGTCAAAAGTGGCGCCAGAATCTACTGTAAAGGGAAAACCTGCTTTCTCGCAGTCCACTTTCATCGCTTCCATTCCTTGAATGTCAAAACACAAGTGAATAAAACCCCAGTCTCCCCAAAAACGGTTTTCAAACATCGGGCGGCAATCTGTTCTATCAATCGATTGAACCAATTCAATCTCTGTAGGACCCAATAGTTGTGCAAATGGACCTTTTCTTAAACCAGGATGTCTTAATAAAACTCGTTTGATTTTTTGCTCTCCTGCAGGAAGTTGGCTATAAACAGGATGGATCGCTGTTTCGTTATAAACTATTTCAGTATAACCCAAAACTTCTTGGTAGAATTTTAATGATTTTTCAATGTCACTTACAGCAATCATTGCGCCAGCAACTCCACCAGTCTTAGCAGGATTTCCAGTATTTGAAAACCAGTCCAAACCGTCCACAACATCAAAAATATTTCCATTTGGATCTTTTACCAAGAAGTGAGATTTTCCCTCTGGAGTCTTCATCACTTCGGAAAGAAGATTGGCGCCTTCTTTCTTGAAAAATTCATAAGAGGCTTCTACATTTCTGGATTTAATTCGACAAGCGTAGATGCCATAATCACCTAATTGAATGTCAAATGTAGCTTTCTCTGTTCCTCTTGATTTGTATTGCCAAATCTCAAAACCGCCACCGCCATCCATGCTCAATGCCAACGTTGCGGTTCTGTTTTGGACAACACCACCAGTGTATTTTGTCATCAATGGAGCATCTGCTGCGTCTTCAAATACTTTGATGTCAACACCAAAAAACTTTCTATACCAAGGCCAAATTGCTTGAACGTCTGGAACACCAATTCCCATTTGTTGTATTCCACAGATAATTTTCTCCATATCCATTATTTCTATTTATTTTAGGGCAAATGTAATCATTTTGGCTTTGGTCTCCAATGAGTCGTTTTAACGAATCGCTCTTTCATTAAATAAAATGTAACCATAACTAAACTGAAACATGACTGGTTTTTTCATTTCTGGGAAATAATTCAAGGTCAAACGGACTGGACCAATGGGACTATTGAAAATGAGAGAACCTGAGGCCAAGTAACTTTCGCCTTTGAAGGGTTTGGCATAGGAAAAGGAACCATCGTCATTCAAAAGAATTTTCTTGATTGGCTGATACCAATAAGCATCGATTCGAATGTCCCAATTTTTCCGAAGTGTAAAAATGATGTTTGTTCCTGCACCAGTGTGAATCGGAGCGCGGTATTGATCTAAAAATAAAGTGTTAACATCTGGAAAAGGATCAAATGCGGGTGAACTTAGAATAGACGCTTTGTAATTACTGAATAATTTCTGAGTGGATAAAACCCCTTTGAAATGTAATCCCCAATGGAAATGGGCTTTGTCGATTACAAAAGATTGTAAGTTAGTTTCTAAATGGAGCCAATTGTGGTACTTAAATAAGTCTATTTTTTGATTGCTTGTTGAGCCAGATTTGCTTCTTTCTTTTCCATTGACATAACGCACTTTGAAAGATAATTGATGTCCACCATTTGCAAATTGTTTTCTGTTCAAGGTGTTTTGTTCAAATTCCCAACTAATAGTTTGTCCAGAAAAACGGGTAAAATCAGCGGTGTCAATACTTAAGAAATTGGGGGTTTGGTAATATTGGTCTTTTAATTCAAATAACCGATAATCCACGGTACTTTTAATGGCATTTCCAATGGGCATTTTGAATTTCAAACCGGCATAAATTTCTTTTTGAAGCAAGAAAGAGGGTTTTATGTCTTCAAAAAAGGAAGTGGAACTTCGGAAATAATCCCATCGATTTTGAACAAAATAAGGGGTAATTGAAATGGGATAATAAAATGGGAATTGAATTTCCACTTCTGTTTTTATCGAAGCATAAAACTTTCCGAAGTAGGATTCTGCTTTCGTTCTAAGTGCAATTTTACTCAGGTTATAGTAAGTAAGCCCAATATATCCCATGTTAATCGGTCTGGAAGAGAAATGTCCTCCCACTTCCACTTTGAAATCTTTTGCTTTTCGAACTTTGAAATTCATCGTAAAAGTGGAGTCTTTATTTAAGTCTAAAGTAGGAAAAAGATATTCTAAGTGCGGAATGGCATTGGTTCTAAAATACCTTTTTTTTAGCAACGAAAAATCAATGGTTTCTTTTCGGTTGTTTTTGAGGATGGATTGACGAATAAAACTAATGTCTGATTTTTTCTTCGGGGAAGTTACATTGATGGAACTAAGTTGGAGCGGTAAAATTCGCTTTTTGAATGCAACTCTCTTTTCAGTTAATTCGGCAATAGAAACTCTTTTAGTAACATGTTTTTCAATTGAGTCAAGGTACTTTATGGTGGAGTTATAACCGTCGTTTATGGCGTTTTTAACCTCTGAAAAACCAAAGGTTTTCACGTCTGTTTTTGGGTAAATAATTATTCCGTCATCACATGGTAATTCAAAATTAGTGTGTGAAACCAACATGTTCGTTAATTGACTAATCAGATCATCTTCAGAAGGTAAATTGGCATTTCCAGAAACATTACTTCCGATGATGTAATCGGGGTCGAAATTGGAATACATGACGTCACTCGGGAAGTTGTTATACAATCCGCCATCAAAAAGCAACGCGCCATCCACTCGAATTGGATTGATGAAAAAGGGGTAAGTAATGGAAGCACGAACAGCTTGGTTTAATTTACCGTTTTTAAAGATGACACTTTCTTTTTTTACGATATTTGATGCCACACAGCGGAAAGGAACAAACAAATTATCAAAATTATCTCCGTAAGAGGCGCTTGTTAAACCAAAAATGCGCATCATTTCAAAATCAAGCAAGGAAGGTTTGATGAAGTTGGTGGGTAGTGATTTTTTTAAGATGCTGTCTTTCGAAAACGCAAAGTCAATTAAGCTAGCGTCGTTGTAATCTTTTTGAAAAAGAAATTGTTGATTCCATTCCAATTTTCCATTGGACATCAATTGAAAAACATCACTCAACACATACGTCTCAATTTCGGCAGGACTATAGCCACAAGCATACATTGCACCGACTAAAGCTCCAGCAGAAGTTCCTGTAATAAAATCAATTGGAATGCCTTTCTCTTCCAATGCTTTTAAAACGCCAATGTGGGAAAAACCAGCAGCGCCTCCACCGCTCAGAACTACTCCCACTTTTTGAGAATAACCGGGAACGGAAGGGGCAATTGTTAAACAAAAAACAATTAGAAAATTTACAAAGAATTTTATTCTCAAATTTAACTACTTTTGTACAAAATAACGCATAATTTAAGAACTTAAGAACAATGTTACTTCCTTTTTTTGAACATCTTGGAATTTTTGTTTTTGCAATTAGCGGTTTATTGATGGCATCTGAGAAAAACTTGGATTATTTTGGAGGAATGGTCATTGCGTTTTTCGTAGCTTTAGGCGGCGGAACCATCCGAGACATGTTGTTGGGCACAGAAGTTTTATGGACACAAACTCCCTCCTTCATTTACACAGCTTTAGGTGGGGCAGTAATTGGCATACTTTTCAAAGACTTTTTCATTAAAATTCGCAAAACATTCTTTTTGTTTGATGCAATTGGAATGGCCTTGTTTGTTATTTTAGGGATACAAAAGGGAATTGACTACGAACAAATTCCAATAACGAGTTTGTTTTTAGGATTGATAACAGCGACCTTTGGTGGGGTCATTCGCGATGTTTTGTGCAATGAAATTCCATTGATTTTCAGGAAAGAAATTTACGCCACCGCAGGGATTATTGGTGGATGTTGTTATTTGGTCTTGAATCATTTAGGTTATAACAATCAATTTACGTTAATTGGATGCGTTCTAATTATCGTAGCAGTGCGAATTTTCAGTGTAATTTTTAAATGGAGAATACCTGTTTTGAGGTAATGAACTGGGAAGAATGATCAATTTCGAAGAGATAAAATAAATAACAACAGATAATAGCATGGAGCAATTAACAATTACGATTAAAACCATTTTTGGTGTAGAAGAAGTCCTGAAAGAAGAATTGAATGAATTGGGCTACAACGAAGTGACGGTTTTGAATCGAGCAGTTCAGATTCAAGGAACGATGGCGGATGTTTATTACCTCAATTTACACCTGCGATGCGCCATGTCTGTATTGGTAGAAGTGAAAAAATTTAAAATTCGCGACGAACAAGATTTGTTTAAGCAGTGCCTGAAAATCGACTGGACGAGTTATTTTGACATCGATAAAAGTTTTGCTGTAAAAGGAGCAATTCAATCCAAATTGTTTTCACATACTCAATTTCCTTTTTTATTGGTGAAAGACGCAATTGTCGATACTTTTAGAGACAAAATGGGCGAACGTCCAAATGTAAATATCAAAACACCACAGGTTGTTTTTGATTTATACATCAAAGAGAATCAAGTAACCATTTCATTGAATACAAGTGGCGCACCCTTGTATCAGCGTGGATATAGAACCGAAGTAGGTGAGGCGCCGCTGAATGAAGTAACTGCGGCTGCATTGGTTCGTCTTTCAGGTTGGGATCGCAAATCGACTTTCATGGATCCATTCTGTGGTTCAGGAACTATTTTAATTGAAGCTGCTTTATTGGCTAGTGGAATTCCATCAAACATTGATCGTCAACATTATGCTTTCAAGAATTTCATTGGTTTTGATGCGGCATTATGGGAAAAGATTCAATCGGAAGCAATTAAGACGTGCAAAGGATTTGACTTTGACATTTTAGGATCTGATATGGATTCAAACATGATGATGATGACCAAGCGGAACTTGAGAGGTTTGCCAATTGGGAGATTTGTCAACGTGACAACAAATTCATTTCAAGAAGTAAAGAAACCAAGTGAGACCGGCACAATCGTTTGTAATCCACCATACGGAGAAAGAATGGGAGAGGACATTGAAGACATGTATCAAGAGTTGGGAGATTGGTTCAAAAATGAATTGAAAGGTTGGAATTGTTGGGTGATTTCTTCCAATGAAGAAGGATTTAAATCAATAGGTTTAAAACCAACCACCAAAGTGAAACTTTATAACGGTGATTTGGAATGTAGCTTTAGAGAATTCCGAATTTTTGACGGATTCAGAAAAGATTTTCTAAAAGATCAAAACGGTGATGTAGAAGAAAATCAAGCATAAGAAATATTTATCGACTTCTGCCTTTTCTTCCTTTATTTTGGATAGAAGAAGCAGATCTACTTAAAGTTGGGCGATTGCCTGACTTTTTGTTTTTATTACCTTTTGGATCTGTTGTTTTCCCTTCGGGTTTTCGATAAATAGATTTTTTTGAATTCGAAGTTTTACTGCTTTTTAGCGTTGTTTTTTGAGTGGGTTTTCCTTTTTCTGGCAGTGTGTCTTTTAAAAGTTGATTTAATTCTTCCAGCTCATGTTTTTTTAATTCACGATATTCACCTAAAGGAATTCCCTTAAGACTGAGATTCATGATTCTTACGCGTTCCAATTTTAAAACTTCATACCCAAAATGCTCACACATCCTTCGGATCTGTCGATTTAAACCTTGTATTAACGTAATTCTAAAAACGTAAGTCGATTCACCAACCATCTTACATTTTTTGGTGTTGATACCTAAAATAGGAACTCCACCGCTCATTCCTTTCAGAAATTGTTCCGTGATTGGCTTGTCAACAGTCACCACATATTCCTTTTCATGCTGATTTCCCGCGCGAAGGATTTTGTTTACAATGTCACCGTTGCTGGTTAAAATAATTAATCCTTGAGAGTCCTTATCCAATCTCCCAACCGGAAAAATACGTTCACCGTAACTGATGTAGGAAATAATATTGTCTTTGGTGCTGGTGTCAGTTGTTGAAGTAATTCCTGGTGGTTTATTAAATAAGATATAAATCGCTTCGTCTTCTCCTTTTGGCTCTATAACAATTCCATTTACACGTACCTCATCTGTTGGACGAACTTGATCACCCATTTTCGCACAACGACCGTTGATAAAAACCACCTTCGATTCGATGAATTTATCAGCTTCTCTACGTGAACAAATTCCACTTTCACTGATGTATTTATTTAAACGAATTGTATTTTCTTCAACCATGATGCAAAGGTACCTTAAAAACGAAATTTTAAGACAAAATGGATTAAAATGTATTGAAAAGAATAAACTTCTTTCAAGTTTTTGGTTAAAAAGCAACGTTTTTAGCATTGGAACGTTATCTTTGCAAATATAATCAAATCTACTAAAAATGAATTTCTTGAAAATTTCAAAAAGTTTCCTAACTTTTATTACAATTTTTTTTGGACTCACAGCGTATTCTCAAACTAATTCAACAGAACATCCTTTTCCCATTTCAGGGTTATTTAAAGTTCAGAAGAATGAATTGAATGAACCAAAAAGATATAATTACATCGATTTTAAAGAAGATACCTATGCATTGATGCAAGATGATAAGAATTTATATGTTTTTCAAGCAATAGATAAAATTAACGATGTATATACTTTGAAACAATTAACTTTCGGAGATCACGTATTAGTCGATAATGGTAAGGAAAAAACGACCATTCAATTAAAGATAATTCAAATTGAAGAGAGTCAATATGAATTATCATTTATTTTTCCGAATCGAACTGAAAAGATAATTTTAATTAAAGAATAAAAATCATGAAATCAATTACTACTTTACTACTTTCATTTTTCTTACTTACCAATTTGTTTTCTCAGGCTCCATGCGGAGGAAATCAACCTGCGGCTAACTTATGTATAGATGCAACTCCAATATGTGATTTAGATGGATATTGTGGGAACACTTCATCTTCATACACGGTCGATACATGGGGGTCGACGGGTTCCCTATTCGGTTGCGGCCCTTTAGGTTTCAGTTCATGTCCTGGAACAGGCTTAACAGGTGAGTTTTGTAGCAATATTCAAAATAATTCTTTCATAAAATTTACGGCAAGCGCCTCAACTGTTTCTTTGTCGGTTTGGGTTGGGAATTGTACAACAGGTGAAGGAATTCAAATTATGGTTTTTGATGGAGCAGGAGTCTGCTCAGGAAATGTTACAAGTTATTATTGCAATAGTCAATTTTCTCCATCACCAAATAATCAATCCATTACGATTAACGGTTTAACTGCTGGAAATACTTATTACCTGATGATTGATGGATTTAGTGGAGATGTGTGTGATTATACATTTACGGCAAATTCTGGCGTTTCTTTACCAGTAAGTGTTACGCCATCTACAACGACACTTTGTTTAGGAGAATCAGTTGTTTTAACTGCTGCAGGTGGAAATGGAACCTACGCTTGGGATTCTTCTCCTGATTTAAGCACCACTACAGGTTCAACCGTGACTGTTACGCCACCTACTTCTGTTGGATCATATACTTATACGGTTAACTCATCTACAAATAATACCAACTGTAATGCAACATCGGCAATTGCTACCGTAGAGGTGCAGGCTTGCGGATGTCCAATAACCACAACGAACAATGGCCCTCTGTGCACAGGAGATTTGATTGAATTGGAAGCTACTATTGTTTCAGGTGTTCTTACGAACCCTTCTTGGTCAGGACCAAATGGGTTTACATCTACTTTATTAAATCCAACAGGAATTAATCCACCTTTATCAGCGGGCTCTTATGATTATGTTTTTACCGCAGATATTGATGGAGTTGCTTGTACGTCAACAACAACTGTTGTAATTAGTGATTGCCCGCAAGGGTGTGATATGGATGCAATTAGAACCGCATTTACGGCGGCTGGGTGTATTGAATTGCAAGCATGTTTGGATGATTGTAGTGTATATTACCTGAACCCCCAATCCATGACAGGTAGCCAAGCACAAGCATTTGCTCAAAATTTAGGAGCAAATTTAGTTTCAATTCAATCTTTAGCTGAAAATAATTGCATTTTAAATGCTTTGAACACGCTTAATCAAACGGGGACAATTTGGATCGGTTTGAATGACGAAGCTGTAGAAGGAACTTTTGTTTGGTATGATCAGTCTCCCGTTAATTATTCCAATTGGGCTCCTGGTGAGCCTAACAATTCTGGAGGAAATGAAGATTGTGTTCAGATATATCCAGGAGGTTCTAATCCTGGGATGTGGAATGATTTACCTTGTTCCAGTGCCAATTCGAAATCCATAATCGAAGTAAATTTATGCCCAGTCGTTCGTTCAGGTCCAGATATTACGATTTGTGAAGGTGAAACGGGAGTTATTCAATCTAGTGCAACTATCTTAGGGTCTGAACCCTATACCTATAATTGGAGTAACGGAACTACAACTTATCAAAATACAGTAACACCGACAACCACTACAGAGTATATTCTTACCTCGCAAGATCGATATGGTTGTATTGGAAAAGATACAATGAATGTTATTGTCAATCCTTTGCCAATTGTTGACGCAGGAGTAGATTGGACAATTTGCCTTGGAGAGACTGTCACACTTAATGGAACTGGTGGTGCCGGAACGTGGGATAATGGTGTTATCAATGGCGTTCCTTTTAGTCCTACAACAAGTGGGAAATATAAGTTTACAGTTACCAGCAACGGTTGTTCTGTAACTGATTCTTTATATGTTACCGTAAATCCTAGTCCTTCCATAAATATTTTACCAGATAAGTTTATAGGGTGTTCTCCTTTAGAAGTTAACTTCATGAATTTAGCAATACAGCCAGACGTTATTTATTCATGGGATTTTGGAGACGGAACCTCTTTCAATGCCTTGGGTGATACCACGCATACTTTTATTGGAGGAGGATGTTACGACATTCAATTTACAGCTAATTTAAATGGATGTATTCAAGATAGTGTTTATCAAAACTTAATTTGTATTGATGAGAATCCAGTTGCAGATTTTCTGCCACAACCAGCTTCTCTATCCATTTTGGATCCTACAACGGTGTTTTCTAACATTTCGACAAACGCCATTTCATATATTTGGACATTTGGTGATGGGAATGGTTCAACAACTCATTCTCCAACACATACCTATCCAGACATGGATGGTGGGTCTTATTTAGTAACCTTGATTGCTATTTCTGACTTAGGTTGTAAAGATACTACGTCCAAAATTATTGTAGTAGATGACGAGTTGGTTTATTATGTTCCGAATGCCTTTACGCCAGATGAAGATGAATTTAATCCGACTTTTAAACCTGTTTTTACGAGTGGATTTGATCCGTCAGATTATCGCATGTATATTTATTCACGGTGGGGAGAATTGATATTCCAATCCAATGATGTAAATTACGGTTGGGATGGAACGTACTCCGGATTTGATGGAAGAGTTATGGATGGAGTTTATACGTGGAGAATTGAATTTAAAACCAAACGTTCTGATGCCCGTAAGATTATTATGGGAAGTGTGACCATTATTAAATAAAAGAGAGGCAAAGCGGTAATTATAACAAATTCTATTTTAGACTTTTTGCTTTTTGGGATAAAACCGACAAGGAAGATACGATCGTAATTTCAACTCCCGGATTGATTAAGAAGACAGATAAAATTCCGCAAAGTGAGATTGATAAAGCAGAACGACTAAGACAAAAATATTTTAACGATAAAAATCAAAAGAAATAAAAACATATAGTTTAGACGAATTAACTGATAAATATATCGGAATAAAAGGAACTCAAAAACGAGATGAATTTGAGAATGAACTTTGTCTTGATTTATTAGGTCAAGCAATTAAAAAGGCTAGACAAGAAAGAAATTTGACTCAAGAGGAACTTGGAGAACTTGTTGGAGTTAAGAAAGCTCAAATCTCTAAAATTGAAAATAGTACAACTGATGCAAGATTTACGACAATTCTAAAAGTTTTTAATGCTTTAGGAGCAAAAGTGAATTTTAATGTAGAACTAAATGATCAAATAATAGCGTACTAACATTTATCCAACTAGCCCACAAAAGCACTCAAAAAAAGCGATGAAGTTTCAAATTCTTCGTCACTTTTTTATGGTTCAACGGTTCGGTAAACGCAGCTTTTGTTGATCTACTCGGTACTTCGATAAACACAGCATACATGTTCAGCGAACGGATGTGCTTTTCCACTAAGGGGCTTTAGATACTTGAAAACCAAGTACAAAGAACGTCCTACCAGCGAAGTTAGTAACGAAGTTAATTTATTTGCACACTGGAAATTGGTATATCCATGAAAGTTATTACTTTTGATGTGATTTAGTAACATGAAGAGCCGTGTAACGGGAACTTAGCGAAGCGATCTCACAACCGTAGGGCGTAGACTGTCAAGCGAAAGTTTACATTGAGCTAGTTGAAATGGTTCCGTGAAAACGTAGGGGTGAACTATTTTCACGAACACATTAAAAAAACATTGTAAGTGAGTAAATTTTCCTTGCGTGAATTGATTGTATGCACCCGTAGGACGACCGTATCATAATATGACAACAATCGAAAAAGCAATTATCGCAGGACTGACTTTAATAACCTAACAGCAATCATAATGGGGCTATTTGACTTCTTAAAATCCAAAACTCACAACGGACAATTTGTAACTGAAAAAGCATTTTACAGTAATCGAAATAAGCAATTGCAAATGACACCGCAGACACTTGACCAATTGCGGGAACTGAATGTTACGGTTGACAAAGAACTTAAACTTGAATATTTTTTTTACACCAACACAGCAGACAAAGCAGAGCAATTTGCGACTGAAATCGGGAAATTAAATTATTCAGTTGAACACGGAGTTTCAGCAGGGGACAAAAATCTTTTCATTGTTACAGGTTGGACGACAAAAATGAAAATGTCAGACGAAGTTGTAAAACAGTGGACGAAACAAATGTGTGAGCTCAGTTATAAATTTGACTGTGAGTTTGACGGTTGGGGAACTGAACCAGACCAAGAATAATTAAACAAAATGAAACGGACGACCAGAACGGCAACACACAATAACTAAAACTTAAACGCTGCGAAGCGATAGCGAAGTTGCGGTTTTATAGTAAATATGGATTCCGACGAAAATTATCGGGATTATGTCATGATTCCGAATTTTTAGAAATTATTCAATTTATTACCCACAAAAAAAGGCGTACTTTAGAAGAACGCCTTTATAAGAAAAATCTTAAATTAGTTTACTGAATCAGATAATTCAGAACCTGGTTTAAATTTAATTACATTTTTAGCTGCAATTTTAATTTCTTCTTTCGTTCTTGGGTTACGTCCAATTCTAGCTGCTCTTTCTGCTACTGAGAATGATCCGAAACCTACTAAAGACACTTTGTCATTTGATTTCAATGCTTTTGATACTGCACCTACAAATCCGTCTAATGCTTTTTTCGCATCAACTTTACTTAATCCTGACTCGTTTGCAATTGCATCAACTAATTCTGCTTTGTTCATAGTTACTTGGTTTTAGAAAAATATTTTTTATTAATTAACATAACAAATATAACCTAATTACCTTGTGTTCACTCACTTTTAGTTGAAAAAATCAAACTTTGTTAAAAAACATTTGAAATTGTTGAAAAGTTAAAAGAATTGAGGGTAGCTTAATTTGTTGTTTGTCAATAAGTTATTTGCACTTATTGGAGTTGTGACAAACCCAATAAAAAAGATGTAAATTTTTATTAAACCTTGTTTTATCGACAAAATGACTGGAAATAGGGATATGTCTAGCTGAAAAAAGGTTTAATTTTTCCATCAAATCAACTTCCATTCTTCCATTTTGTGACCAGCATTAAACTCTTTGGAAGTCATTCGACGTTTGCCTTCGGGTTGTAATTCCAGGACCAATAAATAGAAGTCAATACAAGGGAATAACAAACCATCCTTGGAGGATAGTATTTGATCGTGCTGAGAAACTACTTGGTTCGTTTTTTCAGTTCTAAAAATTTTCAAGATTTTTGTTTCTTGAGTTGTTTGATGTTGAATTTTTGTCCAAGCAGTTGGATAAGGTGAAAAGCCTCGACAAAAATCATGAACGACTTCTTGCGATTGCTGCCAGTTGATTTCACACATGGGTTTGAAAATCTTTGGTGCTTCGTTTAGTTCCATTCCATTTGCCAAATCGGCTTGCGGTATTCGAATTACCTCGCCATTTTGAATTTTTCGCACTGTCTGTACAATCAATTTACTACCAACATGCATCAAAACATCGTGGAGTTCGCCTGCGGTTTCGTTTTCCCCGATTTCAACTTCTTGTTGTTCGATGATCATTCCTGTGTCAATTTCTTTTTCAATGAAGAATGTGGTTACGCCCGTTTTCTTTTCACCGTTTACAATTGCCCAATTAATCGGTGCAGCTCCTCGATATTGGGGTAGAAGGGAAGCGTGTAGGTTAATCGTTCCTTGGGGCGGCATGTTCCAAACAATTTCTGGCAACATTCTAAAAGCAACAACTACAAATAAGTCTGCATTAAGCGATTTCAATTCTGAAACGAAAGCTTCGTCTTTTAAATTAGTTGGTTGCAAAGTGTGAAGTCCGTTTTGGTCACAATATTTCTTCACATCACTTTGGGTAATTTTCTGACCACGACCTGCGGGTTTATCCGGAGCGGTAACAACTCCAACAACCTCAAAATTGTTCTGAATTAAACCGTCTAATATAGTCACCGCAAATTCAGGAGTTCCCATGAAAATGATTTTGAAATTTGTCGTACTCATATTTGTTTATTTTGCCATTTGAAAAAGCGAAGATACAAAACCGATAACAATGCCGTAGATGTGAAATAAATATATTCAATCCACCAAACCCAGAAAATATCTAATTTCCAAACTTTGATGAATAAGAAAGAGCAAATCACATATAAAAGAACGCAAATGAATTCAATCGTGAAACTAACATGCGTGTTTCCTGATCCGTTGATGGTTTGCAATTTGACCGAGCCCAATCCAAAAATAAAGAGCGAAAACCCGACGAAACGTAAAATCTCCGCACTGCGTTCAATGTATGCGTCTGCAGGATTGATTAGGGCGATTAATTTTTCGGGGTAAAAAAATGCTCCGTGGAAAAAAACGGTTAAAAAGAGAATGGTTAACAATTGAATCCGCCGCTGAATGATGATTAAAGAATCAAAGTCTCCGCGACCAATGTATTGCGAAATGTATGTTTTGGTGGTGGATGAAAATCCCCAAATGGGCACAAACGCCAAAAAGTAAATGGACCTGATGTTTTGGGAAATGGTTAATTCATCGCTACCCATTTGTTCAATCCACGTAAAGAAAATCGTCCAAGTTGCTAGCGCCATAAAACCTTGCAACGCTAATGGACTCCCAATTTTCAGTAATTCTTTGAAAGATTTCCAGCTGAATGAAAAATGTGCAAATAGTTGATATTGCTTGCGTTCTTTTGAGAAAATCAAGAAAAAGGTCAAGAAAAGCATTCCCAGTAATTCCGCCAAGGTAGAAGCCAGAGCAGCGCCTTCCAATCCCATTCGCGGGAAAGGTCCGATTCCGAAAATCAAAACATAATCCATCACTATATTCGAAAGCGCGATAATTCCTGCACTGACGAGCATCACCCAGGTTTTTCCGATGGCAAAAAAGAAGGCTTGAATCGATAAAGTAATGATTCCAAAAAGCAAAGCAAAACTTCGTATCGAGAGGAAAGAACCTTGAACTTCAGCTAATTCCTGACTTCTCGAGTAAAGCGGTAACAATTGGGGAAGAAGAAAATAAAGAACTGCAAATAGAAAAATAGACAATAAAAATAAAGTAGAAAGCGAAGTCCCAAAAATGCGGCCAACACGGTCAATTTTATTTTCACCCACACGTCGAGCAATCAATATTTGAGATCCTTCACTCATGCCTGTAAGGCAAACGAAAGCGGTTACATACAACAATCCTGCGTTCCCGTTGGCGTCAAATGCCAAGGTACTATATCTGCTCAAAAAGGCAGCGTCGGTTAATAAAACAATGGATTGAATGAAACTTGAAACCATCAGTGGTACTGCGACGGCTAGAATGGTTTTGTATCGGAGATCAAGCATTGAAACGAAAAGTTAAAATTGTCGTTGACAATAAAAAGTGCAAAGTTACCAAGCTTATTGGAATTGTTCGAATCTTTTAGAATATTTTACTAGGATTCAAGATGTTTTTTGGATCAAAAATATTTTTGATGGAACGCATCAAGTTTAATTGAATTTCGTTGAATGCGATGGACATGTAAGATTTTTGCACCAATCCGATTCCATGTTCTCCTGAAATGGTTCCGCCCATGGCGACAACTGCTGTGAAAAGTTCTTGAATTGCCAAGGTTAATTCGTTGTTCCAAAAATCATCCGACAAATTTCCTTTGAGGATGTTGATGTGTAAATTTCCATCACCGGCATGACCATAGCAAATGGATTGAAATCCGTATTGCTTGCCGATACGTTTCACTGTTTCTAGTAGTCGAGGCAATTCGAATCGTGGAACCACGGTATCTTCTTCTTTGTAAATTGAAAATGATTTCACTGCTTCGCTTACCTTTCTTCGCAAAGTCCAAAGTTGGTCTTTTTGAGCTTGATTTTCAGCAAATAGCACTTCATCGATTTCAAAGTTTTCCAAAACTGCCAGAATCTTTTCGCAATCGCGCATTAAAATTTCAGTGTCAAAACCATCCACTTCGATCAATAAATGGGCTGCGTGATTTTCTTTGACTTCGATGCTCGAATTGGGAACGTGAGGAAGCGTAAACAACAAAGCATCTCGTTCCATAAATTCCAATCCGCTGGGTGTAATTCCAGCTTTAAAAATCGCTGCAACTGCTTCACATGCTTTTTGGGCGTCGTAAAATGGAACCAACATCAATAAATCGTGTGTTGGATGCGGAATCAGTTTTAAAACAATTTTGGTGATAATCCCCAAAGTTCCTTCACTGCCGACAATCAATTGGGTCAAGTTGTAGCCAGTTGCATTTTTCAAAACGTTTGCGCCTGTCCAAATAATTTCACCGTTTGGTAAAACAACTTCTAGGTTTAAAACATATTCATTGGTAACACCATATTTGACTGCTTTTGGTCCACCCGAATTTTCAGCAACATTTCCTCCGATAAAACAACTTCCTTTACTTGCAGGATCTGGCGGATAAAACAATCCTTTTTCGCGAACGGCATTTTGCAAAACTTCGGTGATTACTCCTGGTTCGGTAATTACTTGATGATTGTTTTCATCGATTTTTAAGATGCGATTGAGTTTTTCCATCGACAAAGCAATGCCTTTCTCAACCGGTAAACAGCCACCGCTTAAGCCCGTTCGAGCACCAGAAGGCGTTACCACAATGTTGTTTTCGAAACAATACCGCATGATTTTGGAAATTTCTTCCGTAGAAATCGGTTTCAAAACCAAATCCGGTGTAAATTGTAAATCTTCCGTTTCGTCGTGCCCGTATTCTTCCCGAATTTCCAACGCATTCAAACAGCGCTCTTTCAAAAAAGAACGAAAAAAGCTTAAATCTGCCGAATCAATTGTTTTATAAACTACGGACGGTTTGGTAGAAGAAATCATAAGGCGAATTGCTAAAATTATACGGGTAAAAGTACAATTTCTTAAGCAATGTCAATCACCAATTGATGTTTGTCGATCAATTTTCTCAAATTCATCAAGGCATAACGCATTCTTCCCAAAGCGGTGTTGATGCTAATGTTTTCCATTTCAGCAATGTCTTTGAAAGAAAGATCTTGAAAAATTCGCATCTGAATAATTTCACGTTGTGTTTCTGGTAAATGATCAATCAACTCAACCATTTGATTTTCCAACTCAGTTCGAGTCATGGATTCCAACGTATTTTCTTCGCCGGTACTCAAAACATTGAAAATGGAATATTCATCGCTGAAAGAAGAGCTCTCAGAAAGCATCCGTACTTTGCTGGTTTTGCGGAAGTGATCTATGATTAAGTTGTGCGCAATACGCATCGCCCAAGGAAGAAATTTACCTTCTTCGTTGTATTTACCCAATTGCAGGGTATTGATAATTTTCACGAAAGTTTCCTGAAAAATATCGTCCGCTAAGTCACGATCTTTAATTTTCATTAAAATAAAACGGAAGATTCTGTTTTTATGACGAAGTAAAAGTGTTTCGAAAGCTTTGTTGTCACCTGTTAGGTAAGTGGTAATAAGTTGTTGGTCATCCATCGTTTTCATAGACATAACTTGTTTATTAAATGAGTTTTAGCTCTGTTTTTAGAATTTTTACAAGTAATGTTTAATCAATAAGCAACAATAATTTAAGTGATGTAATTATCACGAAGGTACTTAATTTTTATTAAAATACAAGAGATTTTTTGTTTTTTATACAATAATTAAGAACGAGGTACGTAATTTTTCCTTTTACTCCTTTTTCTTCTTTTTAAATATCAACTTAAAAATAACGGGTAAAGTTACAATCAGGATAATTCCCAAAATGATGTATTCTAAATTGGCTTTCACCCATGGGTTTTCTCCTAAAACAAAGCCCAGTGAAGTAATGCTGACAACCCAAATGAAGGCGCCTAGAATGTTGTAGAAAGTGAATTTTTTGTAATCCATTTTAACCGTTCCTGCAACGATGGGAGCGAAGGTTCGAACGATGGGTAAGAAGCGAGCGATGGCGATGGCAAAACCACCTTTGTTTTCATAAAATTCGTGGGCGGCATTCATGTGTTTTCTTTTCAGAAACCAAGTGTCTTCTTTGCGGTTAAAAACATGTTCAAATTTATGTCCAAACCAATAACCCAAAAAGTTGCCTAAAACCGTGGAAATCATAAACAGAACCATCCAAAAGGATAAATTCAAAAATTCAGAAGAAAAAGGGTAAACTTCATCGGCAGATGCGATCACCATTCCTGAAACAAATAACAAGGGGTCGCCAGGAAGAAAAAAACCAATGAATATACCTGTTTCTATAAATAAAATTAAGAGAACCAAATACAATCCTCCATTTTGCATGATCCAATTCGGGTCTAATAGGTTTTGTAAAGATTGAAGAATAACATCCATTGAGATTGTGTTGTTTAAAAGTTGTAAATTTTATTTTCCTTATTGCGTTTTATCAAATTGTAAATGGAATGGTACTAACAATAAAAAATAAACGATTCATTTTGCGAATTTGGTTGGTAAAGATAAAGCTATTCACGTAATGTGAGAATTATTTTAACGATTTATAAAGAAATTATTCCGCCCAAAAATGGAAGGTCTATGGTGTTTAGTGTTTTAAGATTTGAAATAATGACTTTCTTTATTTCTAAGAGCTTTACAACACATCAAATGTCTTCTGGTAATTCCAAATTTTCAACTTCTGGTGAAAGATGAAATTCGTTTTCAGACCTAGCAATAACGACGGAAGCTAAACAATTTCCAACTACGTTCACACTTGTACGCGCCATGTCCATCAAAGCATCCACCGCTAAAATAACACTTGCTTGTTGTGGATCTACGCCTGGAATGGTTGCGACTGTTGCTGTTAAAATCACGAAGGAAGCACCTCGAACTCCAGCAACACCTTTACTGGTGAGCATCAACACCAAACAAATACTGATTTGTTGTCCAATGGTGAGGTCAACGCCACACATTTGTGCAACGAAAACAGTTGCCAAAGAAAGATAAAGGGTTGTTCCATCCAAGTTAAAACTATAACCTGTCGGGATTACAAAGCCAACGACTTTTTTAGATGCACCTAATTTCTCCATGTTTTCCATCGCTTTTGGAAGTGCAGCTTCACTACTTGCGGTCGCAAATGCGAGTGAGACGGGTTCTGTAATCGACTGTATGAATCGTTTGATTGGAATTTTGAAAAATAAGGCGATTGGAAGTAGAATTAATAAAACAAAGATAATTAAGGCAACATAGAGCGAGGCGACTAATTGCATTAGATTTTGTAAAATGTCAATTCCTGATTTGGCGACCGTGCTTGCGAGTGCACCAAAAACCGCCAGTGGTGCAACATACATTACAATGTCGGTAAACTTAAACATCACTTCACTCAAGCCTTCGAAAAAGCCAACCATGGTATCTTTGTGCTTTTTATTTTGAACCATTCCCAATCCAACAGCAAAAATCACGGAGAAAATTACTATTTGTAAAATCTCATTGTTGGCGATTGATTTGGCAATGTTTTCAGGGAAAATTTCCACGATGTGATCTCGATGCGAACCCGTGTTTTGTTCTAATAGAATGGTCGATTTCGCTTGGTCTTCCGCTCTGGTAGTAACTTCAACACCAACTCCAGCTTGTGTTATGTTGATGACAACCAATCCAATGATCAACGCAAAAGTGGTAACCGCTTCAAAATAAATGATGCTTTTTAATCCAATTCTTCCCAATTGTTTCATGTTGGAATGACTGGCAATTCCCACTACCAACGTAGCGATAATCAAAGGGGCAACTAAGGATTTTACCAAACGAATGAAGATGGTTCCCAAACGTTCCATTTCCAATGAAAACATCGGGAAATTGATTCCAGTTTCGACGCCAATGATCATGGCGGAAAAAATCCACAAGGAAAGTTTTTTGCGTTTGTATGAAATGGCAATCAAGTAAGCCATTAGTAAAAAACGGGTGGTAATGAATACCGCAGAGGGGATGAAGGTAAGTTTGCTTTCTAAAAAGAAAAGCGCCGCAATTAATACGTATGTTGAAATGTAGTAAAAAAACGAAAAAAGAGATTTCATCAAATTGGATTAAAGATTTTTTCAAAAGTTTTTCAAATATACTGTTTTTGAATAAACTTCAGACTTTCCAGTTAAAAAGTAGAAGGTTGAGTTGGGATCAAGTACAAATGCGTCATTTTCGCTTTCTGCTTAAACTGATTAAAAAACGCCATAAAAAAAACAATCAGCACACATGGCTTCAAAGATTTCGCTCCTATGGAGCTTTGGTGTGGCTTTGAATTATTTTTGGCTACAAAGATTTAGCTCCTATGGAGCTATCATTGAAGCCGAATTTTCGCAAGATCATCATTCATTCCAGCATTGTTAATTTGATGATTTTCATAACATTCGCTTATTTTTATATGTAAATATATAAAAATCAATTGTATAATCCATTAAATCCAACGATTTTTCATTAGCTCTTTTGGAGCTTTCGTTGCAGCCAAATTTTCGCAAGCTTATCATTCATTCCACCATTGTTAATTTGATGTTTTTCAAATAATTCGCTTATTTTTTTAACTGTAAATTAATAAAAACCAATTGTATGCCAATAAATCCAACAGTTTTTCACTAGCTCAGGAGCTTAATATTTGTGGAAAAAACTTTTATTGCATTGAATCCTAAACACAATCCTTACAAAGTCCAGATGCAATCAATTGCATGCTTTTCAATTCGTATCCTTTGGGCATTGGAACTTCGAGGTCGTAATCCAAACATTCGACTTTTTCGCAATTGGTACATTGAAAATGCATGTGGTTGTGGACGTGCTGCGAACTGCATTCCTGACAAAGTGCGTAATATGATTTGGAATTCTCATCCACGATTTTATGAATCAATCCATCTTCTTCGAAACTTTTTAGAATGCGGTAAATGGTCACGCGATCCATATCGCCATTCAACCCTTGTTCAATCATTTCATGACTGATGGCATGGTCGTGTTTTTTGAAAAAATCAAGAACTTTCCTTTTGGAAACGGTTTGTCTTTTCTTAATCACGGTCATAGTCGTATCGAAATTTTTCTTTAAAATTAGTCATTTTAACTGAATGGATGTTGAATTTTGAATCAGAAAAGTAGGCGAGGAGCGATGTGTTCTTTAATCCCACGTCGGCGCCATTTCAGGATCGGTTGTTCGTTCACCACAATTTAAGTGATGAATCCTTTGCGTCTCGTCTATACTTAATTCAAAATCAAAGACATTCAAGTTTTCAATTTGTCGATTTCGGTTGACTGATTTTGGAATAACGGCAATGTCTTTTTGTTGCATCATCCAGCGTAAAACTACTTGACTAACCGTTTTGTGATGCGCTTTCGCAATCGATATCAAAGTTGCATCATCGGTGATATTTCCTTGCATCAATGGTCGATAAGCGGTCAAAAATAAATCGTTTTCATACAAGAAATTCAACATTTTTTCTTGCGATAAATGCGGATGATATTCCACTTGATTGCAAACAATTGGCGCGCGACTGAATGCATTTCCAACTTGTGAAATATTGAAATTACTCACTCCAACAGCTTTAGCATGTTGTTTATGCAAAACTTCATTCAAAGCATCCGATGCTCTGTCATTCATTTCTGAAGTACTTGGCCAATGCAGTAAAAGTAGGTCCACGTAATCCGTTTTCAATTGGCGTAAACTATCTTCTGTTTTCTGAACGACTTGATCAAAATCCGTTGGCCAGATTTTAGTAGTGAGGAATATTTCATTTCGATCCACAGTCGAATTTTTAATCGCCTGTCCAACTTCGGTTTCGTTCTCATACATTTTCGCCGTATCGATGTGTCGATATCCCACTTCAATTGCATTCTGAATCGCTTGCTGACCAACGTTTCCAGTCATCTTATAAGTTCCTAAACCAATTTTTGGAATGTGGATGTTTATCTTGTCGATGTATTGAGCTGACATGTTTGGATAGTTTATCTTGTGAATGAATAAAGATAGGGAAAATCCCTCACAAATCATCATAAACTCCCAAACCAAACAAGGCAAAATCGTATTTTACGGGATCTGTTGCGTCCATTTTAATCAATTTGGTTTGCAATTCACTCAATGCGCGCCAATCGTTTTGGGTGCGCGTTAGCATTCCCAGTTTGCGGGCAATGTTTCCGGTGTGAATGTCCAAGGGCAAATGTAGTTCCGACATTGGAATCTTTTCCCAGATCCCAAAATCAACGCCACAATTGTCTTTTCGAACCATCCACCGCAAAAACATGTTCAACCTTTTGGCGGAAGAACCTTTGGCAGGATTGGAAAGGTGTTTTTCACTGCGGTATTCGTGTTCTGTTTGAAGAAATTGATTCCTAAATTGAATGATTCTACCTTTCACACCGATTTCCTCGGGATGAATTTCAAATAAATCTTCCAGGCTTCCTTGTTCATAGATTTTTTTCAGCGAACGAAAGAAAAAATCCAAATCGGTGCTGTTGAACGTTCGGTGAACAAAGGGAATTAAGGTTTTGGGACTTTGATAATTCATCACAAATTCATGCGGGTCATTGCCCATGATTTTAAGCAGTTTGTCACCGTTAGATAGGATAGATTTCCGATTTCCCCAAGCGATGGTCGCCATGATTAAACCAGTAATTTCAATGTCTTCCTTCTTCGTAAACCGATGTGGAATTGAAATCGGATCTGCTGCGATGAAGTTTGGCGTGTTGTATTGCTCAACTTTAAAGTCTAAAAATTCTTTTAATTCTTTAAAATCCATTCCTTATCAATCTTTTAATTCTAGTTAATCTAAAATGATTCCGTCTTTCATTACCAATTTTCGATCTGCCATGTTTGCCAACGATTCGTTGTGCGTCACGATGACAAATGTATGATTGAATTGGTCGCGTAAATCAAAAAACAATTGATGCAATTCTTGTGAATTTTGAGAATCTAAATTTCCCGAAGGTTCGTCAGCAAAAATGACTTTTGGACTGTTGATTAACGCCCTAGCAACGGCTGCGCGTTGTTGTTCTCCGCCTGATAATTCGCTTGGACGGTGTTTGGCTCGTGCTGAAATTCCGAGTAAATCGAACAAAACCAATGCTTTTTTTTCAGCTTCAGCAGGAGAATCTCCTTTGATTAATGCGGGAATAATGGCATTTTCCAAGGCGGTAAATTCAGGCAACAATTGATGAAATTGAAAGATAAATCCGATGGAAGTATTTCTAAATCTTGCTAATTTCTGTGCATTGAGCTCAAACGGATTCACGCCATCGATGATGATGTTGCCGGAATCAGGTCTTTCTAACGTACCTAAAAGCTGAAGCAAAGTTGTTTTCCCTGCTCCAGAAGACCCTACAATGGAAACTACTTCTCCAGCTGCAATGGACAAATTTACGCCTTTGAGTACGGACAAATCACCGTATTTTTTAGTTAAATTGGTCGCTTGCAACATCTATTTCTTGGCTACTTTAAGTGAATCCTTTGTCATTTTTAATGAATGACCCATTTTGTCGCGTTTGGTTTGCAAATAAAATTCGTTGTGAATGTTGGATTCAACTTCAATGGCGATATTTTCAACCACTTCTAATCCGTAACCAACCAATCCAGTTCGTTTTGTAGGATTATTCGTCATCAATTTCATTTTGCTTACCCCCAAGTTTCTCAAAATTTGAGCCCCAATTCCGTAATCTCGTTGATCGCTTTTGAAACCGAGTTCCAAATTCGCTTCCACGGTATCCAAACCTTCTTCTTGTAGTTTGTATGCTTTCAACTTGTTAATCAAACCGATACCGCGACCTTCTTGGTTCATGTAAACAATGACACCTTTGCCTTCCGCTTCGATCATCTCCATGGCTTTTTCAAGCTGTGGACCGCAATCGCAACGGCAAGAACCGAAAATATCACCTGTTAGGCAAGACGAGTGAACGCGAACCAAAACAGCTTCGTCTTCTTCCCAAGTACCTTTTACCAAGGCTAAATGTTCTTGCTTGGTTGTTTTCTCTTTGAAAGCATATAGTTGGAAATCACCAGATTTAGTTGGCATTTGTACATCGACAATGCGTTCGATTAAAGAATCATGACTCAAACGATATTCAATCAATTGTTCGATGGAAATGATTTTAAGGTCAAACTTCTTAGCGATGACAAACAATTCTGGCAAACGAGCCATGGTTCCGTCTTCGTTCAAAATTTCAACTAAAATTCCAGCTGGAGAAAGTCCTGCCAACCTTGCGATGTCAATGCTTGCTTCCGTATGTCCTGTTCTTCTCAAAACACCACCTTTCTTAGCGCGTAATGGAAAAATGTGTCCCGGCCGACCTAAATCAGCTGGTTTTGTATTTGGATTTACCAATGCCAAAATTGTTTTTGCTCTATCGTGCGTAGAAATTCCAGTTGTACAACCATCTCCTATTAAATCAACTGAAACCGTAAATTGTGTTTCGTGTAAAACGGTGTTGTTGGTAACCATCAAAGTCAATTCCAACTCATCACATCTTTTATCTGTTAATGGCGCACAAATCAAACCTCTTCCGTGCGTAGCCATGAAATTAATCATTTCTGGAGTTGCCATCTCAGCGGCAGCAACAAAATCACCTTCGTTTTCTCTGTCTTCGTCGTCCACTACGATGATGACTTTTCCAGCTTTGATGTCTTCGATTGCTTCCTCAATACTGTTTAATTTAAAATCCATGATCTGTATTTTTTAAGTAGTACAAAATTACTCAATTTTTGTTGGCTTGTTTACAAATCAAACAAAGAATCAGTCATTTCTTCAGAAGGAGTGCATTATTTTGTAAATATGTTCTTAATTATAAAATTGATAATGAATTTTTTTAGTATCTTCATAAAGTGACTTGCATTTTCGACCACTGAGAACTGACAATTCGTCGTATTTACTGTGAATATATCGAGATGGCACAATCCTTGGGTTTTGATGAAGTCGAATTAGAATCGGCTTGATTGAAATGAGATCGACCGACTTTTAAAATAATGACTGACATATTGACAAATAGAATATATATAAAATGAGCGATTTAAAAGACGACGCATTAGACTTCATTGATACTTCAGCAGACCACGAAATAGATTACATTCCATTGATTTCTCAGGAGGATGCGATGGCAATGGACAAACAAGATTTTGACGAAGAATTGCCCATTTTAGCCCTTCGAAATAACGTTTTATTTCCAGGTGTTGTAATTCCAATTACCGTTGGACGAGATACTTCCATCAAATTGATTCAAGCTGCAAACAAAGGAAATAAGATCATCGGAGTAGTTTCGCAAATGGATCAAGAAGAAGAGAATCCAAATTTTGCAGATTTGCATAAAGTTGGAACTGTGGCACAAATCATTCGTTTGTTGCGTATGCCCGACGGAAGCACTACGGCGATTATTCAAGGAAAAAGAAAATTCAAAATAGAAACGCCACTTCAAACCTTGCCTTACATGAAGGCGAAAGTGAAGTTTTTGAAAGAGAAAACGGTGAACGTCAAATCTTCTGAAATGGAAGTGATGTTTAAATCCGTGAAAGAACAAGCCTTACACATCATTCAAGAAAGTCCAAACATTCCTTCTGAAGCTTCTTTTGCGATTGGAAATATTGACAGTCCAAGTTTCTTGGTAAATTTTATTTCCTCGAATATGAATGCAGATGTTGCCAAAAAACAAGAAGTTTTGGAGCAATTGGATTTGAAGAAAAGAACGTACATGGTCTTGGAACATTTGACTTTGGAATCCCAAGTTTTGGAAATGAGAAATCAGATTCAATCGAAGGTTCGCAAGGAAATGGACAAGCAACAGCGTGACTATTATTTGAATCAACAAATCAGAACGATTCAAGACGAGTTGGGTGACAATCCGCAAGAACAGGATGTTACGGATATGAAAACTCGTGCACAGAAGAAAAAATGGAATTCCCGTGTTTCTAAAATTTTCGACAAAGAATTAAGCAAATTTCAACGTATGAATCCGCAAGGCGCTGAATATACGGTGCAGTTGAATTACTTGGAAATGATGCTCGATCTTCCTTGGGACGAATACACTTTGGACAAATTAGATTTAAAACGCGCAGCCAAAATTTTGGATCGCGACCATTTTGGTTTGGAAGATGTGAAACGTAGAATTTTGGAATATTTAGCCGTTTTAAAATTAAAAGGCGATATGAAATCGCCAATCCTCTGTTTTTATGGACCTCCGGGAGTTGGTAAAACTTCCTTGGGGAAATCCATTGCAGATGCTTTGGGAAGAAAATATGTTCGCATGTCGTTGGGAGGCGTTCACGATGAATCAGAAATCCGCGGTCACCGAAAAACATATATCGGTGCAATGCCAGGCCGCATCATTCAAAATTTGAAAAAAGCAGAAACGGCGAATCCCGTTTTTGTGTTGGATGAAATTGATAAATTAGGAAAAAGTAACCACGGAGATCCTTCGTCTGCTTTGTTGGAAGTGATGGATCCAGAGCAAAATAACGAGTTTTACGACAATTACATCGAGACAGAATTTGATTTATCGCGCGTGATGTTCATCGCAACCGCAAATTCACTTTCTACCATTCAAGGTCCGTTGAGAGATCGAATGGAAGTCATTGAAGTGAATGGATATACTATTGAAGAAAAAATTGAAATCGCCAAAAATCACTTGATTCCAAAGCAATTGGTAGAGCATGGAATCACCAAGAAACAATTTCAAATGGATGCCAAAACCATTGAAAAAGTGACGGAGGAATATACCAGCGAATCTGGAGTTCGTGGATTAAATAAAACCATCGCAAAATTGGTTCGTAATCGCGCCAGACAGATTGCAATGGAAGAAGAATTTGACCCTAAATTGCACATTGACGAATTGAATAAAATTTTAGGACCTGGTTATTCGAAATCGAAATACGTCAACAACGATGTTGCTGGAGTTGTTACTGGTTTGGCTTGGACAAGCGTTGGAGGTGATATTTTGTTTATCGAATCCTCCATCACGCAAGGAAAAGGAAAGTTAACGCTGACAGGAAACTTGGGCGATGTCATGAAAGAATCAGCTGTAATTGCGTTGGAATTCTTGAAAGCGCATAGTTCATGGATTGGCTTGGAGCAAAGTGTTTTTGATCGTTACAATGTGCATATTCACGTGCCAGAAGGCGCAACTCCGAAAGATGGACCAAGTGCCGGAATCACGATGTTGAGTTCGATTGCATCTGTGTTTACACAACGTAAGATTAAGAAAAACTTGGCGATGACAGGTGAAATTACCTTGAGAGGTGAAGTATTGCCAGTTGGCGGAATCAAAGAAAAAGTTTTAGCTGCTCGCAGGGCTTCCATCAAGGAAATCATCCTTTGTGAGAAAAACCGAAAAGACATTGAAGAAATAAAAGAAAGCTACTTAACAGGGTTGACTTTCCATTATGTGAAAACCATGAAGGAAGTTCTTGAAATTGCATTGACAGACGAAAAGGTCGTGGATGCGATTGATGTAGTTTAATTATCTATTTTTGTAGGAACGTCCTTGATTTGGGACGTTTCTACCAATTTATCGTTTCAAATTTACAATGCAGGATACATTCAAACACAAAGGACTTAGAAAACAACTAATTAACGAATTAAGAGACAAAGGAATTCAAGACGAACGAATTTTGGATGCCTTCAATGCCGTTCCGAGACATTATTTCTTAGACTTAGTTTTCGAGCAACAAGCATATAGCAACATGCCGTTTCAGATTGGCGCTGGTCAAACGATTTCTCATCCCTATACCGTTGCTTTTCAAACCCAATTATTGAATTTGCAAAAAGGCGATAAAGTTCTGGAAATTGGAACTGGTTCTGGTTTTCAAACGTGTATTTTGTGCCAAATGGGAGCGAAGGTGTTTAGCATCGAACGTCAGAAAGAATTATTCGACAAAGCTAAAATTATCATTCGCCATTTTAATTTCAGTCCCAAATTGTTTTTTGGCGACGGTTACAAAGGACATCCCAGTTTTGCACCTTATGATAAAATTTTAATTACTTGCGGCGCACCATTTGTTCCAGAAGCCTTATTGCATCAATTAAAAGTTGGTGGCGTTTTGGTAATTCCATTGGGTGGCGGAGCAGTTCAAGAAATGCAACGAATTACCAAATTATCTGAAACTGAATTCACCACAGAGAATTTCGGAGATTTTAGTTTTGTGCCCATGTTGCAGGATAAGAATCAATAGTTTCAAATCCTTCTCCTTAATCCTCCTCCAAAGGAGGAAACCAGATTACGCGTCAAAAACAAGTTTTATCGTAATGAAAAAGCCTACAACTTTGATTATTATCTATAAATTAGTTGTTACTCTTTTTCTTCCCTCTTTGACTTGTGAAGCATGCAACGAAGTTAACAGGGACCGAGGGAGAGGATTTCTTTAATCTTAAAAATGATTGTTATACTTAAATCTCCTCGTTTCGTTCTAATTTCTCGATGATCATCCGTTTTACGGATGTGTGCATGTAATCTTTTGCTTCCGCATAAGAGATTCCGTAAATTCGTTCCAAATTATGCACGGATGCAGGAAATTCATTCAAAATTCGCTCGTAATACATGTCCAATTCTTCTTGATTTGGTAGAATAAATTCCAATTTTAATTGAAATCTTCTCAACAAAGCGGAATCTAGAATTGTATAATGGTTGGTAGCGGCAATCAATATCGTATCGGGAGAAAGGTAATCAATCAACTGAATGATGGTATTTACCAAACGTCTCATTTCACCAACGTCTTTCTCGTCGTTGCCACGGATTTTCCCGATTTGGTCAAATTCATCTAAAAACAAAACTGCTCGATCTCGTGCTGCTTTGTCAAATACTGCTTTGATATTTAAAGAAGTTTCACCAATCTTAGAAGAAACAAAGGTGCTCAAATTTAGAATGATGATTGGTTTATTGAGCGCCGTAGCAATCGCTTTAGCAGTAGTTGTTTTTCCGCATCCCGAATGACCATACAGTAATATCTTGTGATCGACCTGAAGTTTGTATTTTTTCAAAGTTTCCAAATACTGATGCTCCTTGATAATCTGCGTAATTTTCGCCTTGTTTTCATCACTGAAAAAGACATCGTTCAAAGCAATTTTTGTTCGGTCGTTTACCGTTAAGTCGTATAAATTCATGCGGTAATTATTTATGCTAGAGCTGTAAAGTTAGTGATTTATTCAGTTTCGTTTTCATTCCAGATTTCTTTTCCAAGAACATGGTTTCCAAAAATGGCAGTTCCGACGCGAACGATGTTTGATCGGTCAACCCGAAGCCCGAGCGATTTAGCAGGCGAGCCAAACAATAAGCGGTGGTGACACCCCATTTTACTCATCATTTGAGCCATGAGGAACGAGTTAGCGAAAATAACCTTATTGGGGTTTGGGGTGGCAGAGTAGCCGCGACTGACGACGCAGAATGAACAGGCAAGAAAAACAAGTGAACAGCCGCTTTGACGAATTCTGAGACAACGGCTAAGGAACGGTAAAAACAAGGGCAAGGACGTTAGGACATAGCTTGTATTACCCTTGTTTTTATGTTTTTTGAAGCTGTGAGGACAAGGAGGAAGACCGCTGATAATTTCCAGCAGGAGATACTGTATACGTTTGAGTTGTTGTGCTTCCATAGGAAATACAAGTATTTCCTGAAACTATAGTTGGGTCTTCTGGGCGTACACGAACAGTTAAATAAATGGTATCTTCAGGACAAGCACAAGAGTATGCTTTGAGTGTGTATGAACCACCTGGTGTTCCTAGAGGAATGGTGATGTCTAAACTTGAATTTGTACCATTTAAAGAATTTGACGCCCAATCTAGCGGTAACTTCCAACAAGTCAAATTACCTTGTGCGACACTAGATATGGAGTAATTATGTACTGAATTATTACTTACACAAGTATCACCGCTGATAGCAATTGATGCATCGAATGATCGGTTTATGGTTTCTTGTACAATTACTGAACTGCATCCTCCATTTGTTACTTCTAAAGAAATAATACCACCATTATAACCTATACCCGATACTGTAGCCCCACTTCCTGTAGTAGGCGTAATTAGCCATTGTGGATTGTTAGACGACCAGTTATATGTATAGCTTGAGTCATAAGGTGAAGCACTTAAATTAAACGATGAGGCAGATACAGATACGCAAGTATCTACAACAATTAGTGGTGCAGTTGGACTTGCGCCAACAGTTTTTGTCACACAAGAAGTGTGAGTGGTAAGGGGATCATCTCCATCCCAAGGATTTGCACGGCCGAAACAACATTGAAGTGAGTATGGAGAAACCAAATTTGTAGGAGCATTGACAGTGATAGAACTTCTGTCTGCTGATGTGTAAACTTGAAATGACGGATACGATAATGGATCTTCACTGTCATAAACTAAATCATTGTTCCCATCTTTTACTGTCCAATAATATTTATCCAAACCAAGGCCATCTAGTAAATTGTCACTCGCAATTTGATCTACAGAGTATGTGTAGGTTGAATCAGGCAACCAACATCCCGGACCTATAATTGGAGGAAGTGAATCACTGTATACTTTGTAAATTGTAAATGTCATGCTACCCGAGCAAAGTGAATCATCATAAGGAATTGTAACACGACCTATACTTCTACCCTGCGCAGCTGACTCTGAAGGCCTCTTACTTTTGTTATAAGACATAATATTGGCAGTGCTACCAGTTGCAGACTGAATTGGTGTAAGACCAAATGTCCTTGGATAGATTGACAAATCTCCAGCTAAAAACCAACTATTGGCAGATGTTCCACCTGGATTAATGATAAAGGTGCTCATGGCTGGGGGTATCGGAAAAGGGTCGGGCATAGTAACGATGCCACCATTTCCGACTGTACCACCAGCACCTAGTGATGTTCCAGTTCCAGATCCAACTTGTACAACAGTACATCCTGGAGGAACTGTTACTGTGGGCTGTGCCCAAGCTGTTACCGAAAAAGCTCCCGCTAGTCCAGTACACAAAAAGCTCAGAAAGGCTTTTCGTAGTAGTGTCATTTTTTTCATAAGTATTTAGTATTATATTGTTACAAACAAATCAACAATAAAATACGATACCTGTCAATAGGGGTTTTCTCTTAGTTTAGCATTTTTTTAATAAAGAAAGAGCATTTTAGATTGCACCTAAAAATTAGACACTTTTGGGTGCAGTGTATTTTACTCGAGGATTATTCTTTAATTATTTTCTTCATTCCAACTCCTTTAGAAGTAGTAATTTCAATCATATACACACCACATGAAAGGTTAGAAATGGATACTTTCTCCCCTGTAGTTTTAATTAACTCTTTGCCCTGTAAATCAAGTATTCGTAACGCTTGAATAGCCAGTGAACTTTGAATGTTGATTTCATTCGTAGCTGGATTCGGATACACGGAAATGTGTTGTGACAAATCGGTTTGTTCCATTATACTTAGATTGTTGATGGTAAAGCACGCAGATGTATCCGTACAACCAGCTGGTGAAGTTACTTTTACGGCATAAGTTCCGTTTTGAACTGGTGTGAACGAAACTTGGTTTGCTCCAACTATTGGAACATGATTGTTTTCACAATCCAGCCATTGATAGGTGTTACCAGAAGTGGCTGTTAATGTTACTTCTTGCTGCATAACACTTGTATCTGGTAAGGGATTTTCTGTGATGTAAACTTCTTGAGATTGTGCATAGCATTCTTCATTTTGTATTGCCACAACAGAATACTCACCCGATGAACTGACGTAAATACTCGTATTGATTGTATCTCCATTGCTCCACAAATAAGAATAATCAGGTAATGTTGTAACAGTTAACATAGTACTATCTCCTTGGCAAAATTGTTGGTTAGAAACAGTAAGCGTAGGTTGTGGCGTATTGCAACTACCGTATTGGGCAATGAAACCAACATTATTTTCACCATTACCTCCATAACTAACAGAGTTGTCAAGGTTGATTCCTCCACGATAAGACCCTGTTAATATAATCGTACCGCCATCTGGAGATAAGGATATGTTTGATGCATTAACTTGTGCTTGTGTTGAAGTATTTAATCCCGGTGCTGTAGCAATATCAATCTTTTTTCCCCAAATTTTATCTCCTGCATTGTTGTATTTGACCACTAAGCTCATTCTTGGCGATGTACAGATTCCATACTGTTCATTTAATACATATACATTACCTATTGCATCGCTGTTGATGTAGTCGTAACGGTCACATGCTGTATATCCTTGGTTTTTCAACCATTCTACGGTTCCGTCATTGCTATTGAACTTAACAAGGATGCCATCTGTAGTTCCACCTATTTTTGCGGTAGTCAGCCCATCAAAAGATACAGTGGCTGCTGAAAAGTAACCAGAAAGAAATACGTTTTGCCATGGATCAACGGTCATACCTGTAATGGTGGCCCCAGATGAAAAGGTTTTGGTAAATAAGGTATCACCATGTTCGTTGTACTTAATAAAGGTTTTGGTATCTTTTACAAAGCGATACACGTTCTTTTCTTGATCCATGTGGAAGTACTCGTACGAATACATTCCCGGATTGGTATTATTGACACCCAAGGTGTGTGCTGATTTCAAATTTCCTAAGGTATCGTACACCGCATGAAATGCATCCACGTTCATGGTGTTGCCCGAATGACTTAGGGTATCTCCAGTATCAAAAATAAAGGTATTTGAAAACATTCCGAGTGTGTGGATGTTGCTCTGGTCATCTAGGTAAATTTCGAAATCATCGTAGGAAAGACTACCATAACTACCTGGACGTGCCATTGTTCGAATCCATTGTACGGATCCTTCAGTCGCATCCATTTGTATCAAGACTAAGTCACCGCCAGAATTTTGATAGGGTGGAAATTGAAATCCGTCCATTATTATGTTGTTTTGACGGTAGCAAACAAATAAATACAATTTTCCATTAAGACATAGGAATTTATGCGGATTGATGTTGTTAAAAAATTGGACTACAAAGGGTATTTCTTTCAACCATACACAATTACCATTGTTGTCATATTTTGCAATAAATCCGCCACCAAGTGGTGCCGAACAAGTGATAGAATGTCCATCAATAGTGAGTGTTGTGTTGACGTCAAGGTGCCCAGTAACATATAAATTTCCGTTGTCATCAAATGTACTTAACCCGGTTCTAGGTAAATTATTCTTTGCCCACGCCAATGTGGGTTCGGGCTGAGCAGTTGCTAAAAAAGTTAGAAATATAAACAGAC
Organism: uncultured Chryseobacterium sp.; assembly: GCA_964488745.1. Taxonomy (GTDB): domain Bacteria; phylum Bacteroidota; class Bacteroidia; order Flavobacteriales_D; family Crocinitomicaceae; genus JAQVCM01. The sequence continues at coordinate 62,308 of CAZAVP010000010.1, forward strand.
TACTTAAAAGTGTTCCTGTTTTAAAAAGAGGTAATGTCATTTTCATAGTATGTTGTTTTTTATTTCTTAATAAACTTCTTCATTCCAACTCCTTTAGGAGTAGTAATTTCAATCATATACACACCACGTGAAAGGTTAGAAATGGACACTTTCCCCCCTGTAGTTTTAATTAACTCTTTGCCCTGTAAATCAAGTATTCGTACCGCTTGAATAGCCAGTGAACTTTGAATGTTGATTTCATTCGTAGCTGGATTCGGATACACGGAAATGTGCTGTGACAAATCGGTTTGTTCCATTACACTCAGATTGTTGATGGTAAAACACGCAGAGGTATCCGTACAACCAGCTGGTGAAGTTACTTTTACGGCGTAAGCTCCGTTTTGAATTGGTGTGAATGAAACTTGATTCGCTCCAGTAATTGGAACATGATTGTTATCACAATCTAACCATTGGTAGGTAGTTCCTGCAAGGGCTGTAAGTGTTGCTGCTTGCAGTGTGACACTTGCATCTGGTAAGGGATACTCTGTGATGTGAAATTCTTGGGATTGGGCATAGCATTCCTCATCTTGTATGGCAACCACCGAATATTTTCCCGATGAATTGACGTAAATACTTGTATTGATTGTATCTCCATTGCTCCACAAATAATTATAGCCTGGAGTTACCGCAACACTTAAAAGAACACTATCTCCTTGGCAAAATTGTTGGTTAGAAACAGTAAGTGAGGGTTGTGGTGTATTACAAACACCATATTGAGCAATGAAACCTCTTTGGTCATTTTGTGCAAATTGTGACATTCCTGTTACGATGATGGTACCTCCATCTGGTGATAAGGATATATTTCCAGCTACGACCATTGGAAACAATGCCGAATTTCCTCCTGGGTGAGTATTCATGTTTTTTTTCCAGATAATATCTCCTCCATTGTTATATTTTACCATTAAGCTAGCACCAGGAGTTGCACAACTACCATACTGATTGTTTAAAACATATACATTTCCAATTGCATCAGAATTGATGAAGTCGAAACGGTCGCAAACGGGATCTCCTAGATTCTTAAGCCAATCTATCGTGCCATCGTTACTATTAAATTTAATAAGTATTCCATCTGTCGTCCCACCTGTTTTTACGGTCGTAAGTCCATCAAAAGATACAGTGGCTGCTGAAAAGTAACCAGACAGAAATACGTTTTGCCATGGATCAACGGTCATTCCCGTGATAGTAGCCCCAGATGAAAAGGTTTTGGTCAACAAGGTATCTCCGTGTTCATTGTACTTTATAAAGGTTTTGGTATTCTTTACAAAGCGATAGACATTCTTTTCTTCATCCATGTGGAAGTATTCGTAAGCAGAGAGAGTTATATTTGTATTAATAACCCCTAAGCTATGAGCAGATTTTAATTCTCCCAAAGTATCATACACCGCATGGAATGCATCTACACCTGAAGTATTACTTATACTAGTAAGTGTATCGCCAGTATCAAAAATCAAAGTGGGGGAAAACACTCCCAACGCATGTATTTGATCTTGCTGATCTAAGTAAATTTCAAAACCATCAATCGGATTTGATTGAAATCCATTAGGACGTGCTATCGTACGAATCCAGTTTGCTGTTCCGTTCCCTGCATCCATCTGAATCAAAACAAGATTACCTATCCCTATTTGGGATGGACGAGGCGGAAAAGAAAATCCATCCATGACTATGTTGTTTTGATCATAAGCAACAAATAAATACAATTTCCCATTATTATATATAAATTTATGAGGACTTGTATTACTACCTACATGAAATACAAATGGTATTTCTTTTAGCCAAATTCCAATTCCTACATTGTTATACTTAATTAATATTGCCTTTCCATTGCTACCAGCGCTTAAAGTAGTTCCATTTATTGTTATTGAAGTATTGACCAAAACTCCAATAACATACGTATTACCCTCCAAATCATGAGTTACTAATCCAACATTAGTAACTCCAGAAGTACTCAATGTTTTTGCCCATGCTAATTCAGGTTCTGGCTGAGCATTTGCTGAAAACATTAGAAATATAAACAGACTACTTAAAAGTGTTACTGTTTTAATAGAGTACAATTTAGTTATCATAGTGATACAGTTTATATTATAACGAAAAAGATGGATTAAAGTTGTTCCAAGGGCAAATTATTCAAAAAGTACAAAGTGACAAAAAAGTATCATACATGTCAATAGGGGTTTTCCCTTAGTTTATTGGTTATACTAAATATTTTGTGAATCAAATATAAGATAAATATTCTTTAATTTGTTAGATAAAAGTAATTAAAAATGGAATTCATAGATTTTTTAGGAGAAATGTTGGGCATAACTAAAGACTTTGCTATTGCTAAAATTGAGAAAAACGAATTTGAGAAGACGATTAACATCCATATATTTGTCATCATCTGCGGTAATTTTTAGTTCTTTCAAAGACTTATAAACCACTTCACCACGATCTTCGTCATAATCAATACATTTATTAAAATCAAATGAATGGGTATGGGCTGAGTTAAAAGGATCGTATTTAAATACTGTATTACTCTTTCTTTGATTACATGGGGCACAAACAGGAATCAAGTTATTGATGGAAATTGAAAGTAATGGGTTTTTATCTTTAGGTTTAACATGATCTAAATTACCCATGAGATAATGTTTTCCAGTACTTTTAGATTCATAAATAACAGTGTTTTGAACTAGACAGTAAGAACAAACTGAATAATTTTGTGAAGAATAGTATTTTAATAATTGTTCCCTGTTTCCCTCATAATCAAAAACTTTTAGGAGTATATCCTTAAAAGAAATTTCAGAAACATTGTCTGCCTTCCTTTTTTCTAATTCTTTCAATACCCATTTCGAAAATTTTACATCTATCAAGTCATTGACATTAATTTTGAATTCTAGCGTTTTAATATTTGTGTTTTCATAAATAGATGAAACATCTTCTCTACTACATCCTATGATTGTATCCAACACTGTATTCTTGATTTTATCAATCTTTTTAAACAGTGATAAAAAAACATCCAAATATTTTTTGCCCTCTATATAAGTAATCTTATTTTCCAATAGAATTAAGTCATCTATGATCTGATTATGAATTTCAAAATATTTCTCTACCAAATCAGTAGCAACAGTATCAAACTTGAATTCTTTAATTGGATGCATCCTATTTTTTATTTAATTGGTTTTCTAACATTTTAATCTGCTTTCGAATTAATTGCTCGTTCTTTATTTTTTGGTTTGCTCTTTCATTTATAACACCTTTTAGCAGAGGGTCACCAATTAAATCAATTATCTGAAAGTCCTCTTCGTTAATTACTTCTTTGTTTAAAATTGAATTAATCTTCTCTTTTGCAAATTCACCTATTACTCCCTTTTCGAGAAAGAAATCATCCTTTAGTAAATCGTAAATATTGGCTGCAAATGTTTGTTTTGGATTAAATTGAGGTATTCCAGTTTTTAATCTCAAAATATTTGCTGATGGAATATCCGAAAGAATAAAAGGAGAATGAGTCAAGAACATAATGTTAATATTTTTTATTCTTTGTAACTTGAGCATCTCTATTGCTTGTAAAAGCTTTGAAATAAAACTTCTTTGATAATCAACATGAAAATATAACTCAACTTCATCAAAAATTATATTAATACTTTGGTAAGAATCTTTAATCGATTCAATATTACGTATGTGATAGGTTACTTGGTTAATTGAATTTAACACTTGAATTTCACCTGAACTTAGATGCTCATAATATGATTCATTTTTAAATTTAAAGTTGACAGAAAAAAATGCTGCAGGTACTTTAAAAACCTCCGGAGTATTTTTTAATTCGGAAAGAAATTTAAATTGGTCTAAATATGATTTAAAAGAATCTGCAGTAATTGACAACTTTATTTCATTAAGATTTAAAGTTATATCGTTCAGTAATTTAAGAAAGTTTGTGAGGTTGTTTTCTATGAGTAAATGAAGGATTTGATAAATTTTAAATGTTTGATGAGTTGTATCAGAACTAAATTTATCGAATAAGCGGTCTAATTCTTTTACAATTTGTCCATTACTCGTTTGAATGGATAGTTTATTAAATTTTGCATATTTTATAAATTTGAACTGTAAATACCTAAATAAGTATATTTTTATTAGCAATATTTGCCCATCTTTATCAGTATCTGATAAGTTATTTAAACTGAATTGAGGTAAGTGTAGGATTTCAGGAAATAGCTTATGAATTCTTTTAGAAAATTCGATTAATGAACTTTCAATTTTTTGAGCTTCAATATTTTTTTGTTTACCTTCAATTTTTGTCTTTTTGACCTTTATAGCCCGAAGTTCATTATTATCGATTAGAAAAATAGTATCGGAATATATGAGATTGAAAAAACTATTATACTCTTTACCTGCTGTATCATCTTCAAAAAATCTACTAAATTCAATTAATTCGATTTCTTTTCCAAAAATATGAGTAACATCCATATTAAGGAGCAGTCTAGATTTATTTAAATGATTTTCATTATTAATATCAATGTTACCAAATGTTCTCATTGGATTTAAAACAATTGGCGTCTGATAACCATCATTCTTATGAAAAATCTTTTCTATCCAATGACCAACAATTTCTGAATTTAATGAATAAGCTGAATGATTTATTGATATGTTATAAAAAGGGAATTTACTATTCGGATTAGACATGTATACTTTAGCTTCTCCATTAATTTCATAACATAACTCTATGTTATAGATATTTGATTTATGCTGATATTCTTCTTCAATTTTATGAAGTTTTTTTATATAGGATTCAATCTCTTCCAATTCAGTGATCCGAGCTAATTCTTCTTCAATTTCTGTAGGATGATATTTTTTTAAAGGATCCAATGGAGCTTTTGAAATATTCATTGATTCTTGGGAAAGTGTTCGTAGTTCATTTTCAATATCAATACATAATTCGTTTGTTCCATAATTATCTTTTCTAAGAATTTTTACAGAAATTTCAAATAAATATCTGTACAATAACTCAACGACACTACTCTTTCCACTACCATTTTTCCCTACAACAGCAGAAATATTGATCTTCAAATCATTATCTTTCGAATACAAATCAATAATTTCTGTGGAACGATCTATTCTACAAATTGACTCCTTCTTGTATTTTTCATAATTAGTAGAAGTTAACTCAATCTCTTTGTTTTGCTCTTTATCCTTTACATAAAAAGTATAATTCTGATAAAATTTGTACAACATTCCTTCCTTCAAATTTTTCAGATACCTTTTATCACATCCTCCCAATGGTCGTATCGCCAATAACTTAAACCCACTCATTTCTTATTCAATTTTATTAAATCTTTTTTCAATTTCTTTTATTCGCTCTATGAGAGCATTCCATGGTAAGTTTTCGCCTGCCATCATGTTTTGTTGCATTTCTTTGTGATCGTTTTCCCAATCTTGAATGACTTCCTGAGGAGGTACGATTTTGAGTTTTCCTTTTTTATGATTGGAATAATCAATCCCACGTATAGGAGTAACACTTTTGCGGTGTTCTACAATTGTATTGAACAATTCATCATCGGTTATTGCTGTAATACCATGTTCTGTATCCATCATTTTCTCCAGATCGTACAGATGCCTCGTTAAACGGTCTGTTCGGATTTTGTCTGTTGGTTTCGAAAATTCTTCGTGTAACAGTAAGGTCTTTTCGATAAACGTTCTGATTGGTTTTACCACTTGTACATTAAACTCAGGCAATGCGAATGGTAAATGACTAAATTCTTTATCAATGAATGAAATAACGGCTTTCTTTTCGGATGGTTCGGTTAGTGATCGTGCACCGACTTCTAGAAGTATCCGTTTTTGTATGTAGTCATTGTCTGTATCTATAGCGGACTGATAGTGTAATTCCAGTGTATTTGGGTCGCTGGTATCATCTACTTCGTCATTGTATTTGATTTCGTACAAGGAAGAATCTATTCCCAGGTTTGAGAGCTGCTGTATTAATTCTTCTCTGAATTCATTGATGATAAATCCTCCTGATGCTTTGCGAAGTTTTTTGATCTGAGACTTTGAATTTAGTTCGTCAAATCCTAACAGATGTCTGTCGATAATCAAGTCGATATCTTCCGAAAAGCGTTCTACCAATTGATATGCTTTACTTAATGAAGTTCCTCCTTTGAATATAATAGAGTCTGCATATTCTGATTGGAATACAGCTTTTAAAACAAGGCATACCCACCAGTCTTTTTCAATGACTAAAGCAGGGTATCCTGTCAAGGTACTCATTTGTTCTAATAGTTGTATTTTTTGATTTCTTTCTAAATTAATCCACATCAGGCTGATTTTTGTATAGTTTCATAATCTCTTTCTGTATCCATACAGGGGCATATTTCAATTGTGTTTTGATTACAGCCGGATTTAACTTTTGCACGAATGGTTTTATCCGATCCAGAAAATCATTTGTTGTTTCTTTTTGTCCTGTTACTTTCATTGCCTGGACAATCAAATGCAGGAGTTCATCTTTTATCGCAAAATTTCTTGGTGCGGCTTTCTTAAATCTGATTGTCCGCTTTCCGATTTTTACGATTCTTTGCGAACCATCGGTAAGATATACGGCATTCATTGGAACCTGTGTTGACAACCCCAATAGATTTAATGCCAGAATTCCTGTTGGGGCTATTCGCGACTTATCACGTTTTGAAATTTCGACAGCTACATGTTCTGCCGTGGGTAAGATTGTTCCTAATAAAGGGTCTATTTTGGGCTTGGCATAAATGCCATGTGCCAGACGTACCAATACACGCTCTTTTTCTAAACGAGACAGTACCTGACGAATATTTTCAGGTGTTCCATAATTTGTAAAATCCTCAGCGAAGAATAGTATTCCTCTTGGAGATTTTAAAATTTTATTTTCTATCTTATTTTTAGCTGTTTGCACGTTGTTTAAAATGAATCATTTGTCACAAATTTAGTAAAAATTTGTGACAAATGATTCGCTATTTAGGTATGATTATGCAATGCTACTAAATTTTGAAATATGATTCTTGGATACCAATAAAAACCAACACGTAATCCAAAAAAAGTGCATTAATTTTATATCTGAGGTTTTAATTCTTTTTTCGAATCCTAGCACCGCAAAATAAAATAAGCTCAAATTTTAACCCGAATTTTATCAAAACCAACAATTTTTTATCTTTGCTGTTAAACCTCAAGTTATGAAAGCGAAAAGGAAAGCAGTATGCAATTGGAGCGGTGGTAAAGATTCTGCTTTAGCACTTCAAAAAGTAATTTTGGAAAAAACGTATGAAGTAATTGCTTTGCTTACAACCATTGATCGCGAAGAAAATGCTTCCACGATGCATGCAATTCCGCTTTCGATTCTACAAGCCCAAGCAGAAAGTATTGGAATTCCATTGCATGTTGTCAACCTCAATTTCAAATTAGAAGACGATCAACAGGAAATGTTGCATGCAATCAACCATTTTCAAGAATTGGGAGTTACTCATTTTATTTTTGGTGATATTTTTTTGGAAGACGTGCGAACGTACCGAGAAGAAAAGTTAAATCCTTACGGTATTGAAGCGGTATTTCCACTTTGGAATAAAACTTCAGAACAAGTCATGACCGAATTTTTGGCATCTGGTATCGAAGCGAAAATTATTGTAACCGATGCAAGTAAACTAGCCGATTCCTTCATCGGCAAGAAATTGACCCCTTCCTTAATCGATACTTTTCCTCCAGAAATGGATTGTTGCGGAGAATTGGGGGAGTACCATACGTTGGCATACAACGCACCGATTTTTAGACAAAAAATACCCTTTGAAATCAGAGCTACGAAAAAACGTTCACATCACATTGGAATGGAGGATGGTACAACGCAGCAATTCGACTATTGGCAAGCGATTCTCAAAGAATGAATTGAAACAATCTCATTTTTGCTAGATTGAAGGAGGTTTAACATTAAGGTTAAACTTAAAACTCATTAATAATGAGTGAATTGAAAATGTTTTTAAAATAAATCAAAAAACAACATTTATATCCTTTTTTAATCTAATTTCGCCATTCGAAAGAAAGCGAAAAAATGAGCGAATTGAAAATCATCGGACGAAAAGACAAGGCAGATTTGCCATCTTTGAATTTACAGGATGTTGATGTGAAAATTGACAGCGGTGCTTATTCGTGTTCTATTCATTGTGAATCTTTTGAGTTGATTGAAATGGAAGGGAAACCCGTGCTAGTAGTGGTGTTTTTAGACGCAGAACACCCACAATTTACGGGAAATAAATTTTATTTCGAAAATTATAAAACCAAAAAAGTAAAGAGTTCGACAGGACATCAACAAGAACGATTTTTTGTGTCTTTAGACATTGTTCTTTTTGGAGAAACTTTTCAAACGGATTTTTCATTGACCAAAAGAAACGGTTTGAGGAATCCAATTTTGTTGGGACGAAAATTATTGAATCATCATTTCATCATCAATACCACCTTGGTTAACCTTTCATATAAAATGAAAATGAAAACCGAAAAAACAAACATCTAAGCATTTATTTAAGAATGAAAATTGCTATTTTATCCAGAAATCCAAACCTCTATTCTACAAGAAGATTGGTGGAAGCTGCAGAAGCGCGCGGTCATGAAGCTCATGTAATCGATCACTTAAAATGTAACATCGAATTGGAACGGAAAGGTCCTTCCATTTTTTATCAAGATCATTATTTAGCCGGTTTTGATGCAGTTATTCCGCGCATTGGTGCGTCGGTAACGTTTTACGGAACGGCTGTCGTTCGACAGTTTGAGATGATGGATGTGTTTTCCGCCGTGGGTTCGCGTGGAATTGTGCACTCGCGTGACAAATTGAGAAGTTCACAAGTACTTTCAAAAGCTGGAATTGGTCAGCCGAAAACCGTTTTTACGAATTATTCTAAAAATGTACAACAAGTGGTGAAATCCGCCGGTGGTGTGCCAGTTATCTTAAAATTGTTAGAAGGAACGCAAGGATTAGGTGTTGTTTTGGCGGAAACCGAAACTGCAGCGGAATCTGTTTTGGAAGCATTCAACGGATTAAAAGCGAGGGTAATTGTACAAGAATTCATTAAAGAGGCAAAAGGTGCTGATATTCGTGCGTTTATCGTTGATGGTGAGGTAGTTGGTGCGATGAAACGCCAAGGAAAAGAAGGAGAATTTCGCTCTAATTTACACCGAGGTGGATCATCAAGTAACATTGATTTAACAGAGGAAGAAATAGAAGTTGCCATTCGTGCAGCGAAAGCTGTTGGGTTGGGTATTGCAGGTGTTGATATGTTGCAATCTGAACGTGGGCCGTTGGTTTTGGAAGTGAATTCTTCTCCAGGTTTACAAGGAATTGAGCGCACAACACATTCAGATATTGCAGGAAAGATTATTGAATACATCGAACGAAGTGTGAAAAATAAAATCTAATTTAGGGACGAAAAAAATCAATCATTGGGTACAAGAAAGAAGTTAATCATACTCGGACAAGAGATTTTGCCTGGAAAAGGAGCGGAGTTGAATTTGGACGTGGCTAAGCTGCATACCAGTACGCCCATTCAAGTTCCTGTAATTGTACAACGAGCGAAAGTGGATGGACCTGTTTTACTGTTAATGGCTGGAATGCACGGAGATGAAATCAACGGAATGGAAATCATTCGTCGAATGATTCGCAAAGGATGGAATAAACCAACAGCAGGAACGGTAATATGCATTCCTGTATTTAATATTTTCGGTTTTCTAAACGTTTCTCGTGAATTGCCCGATGGTCGTGATTTAAATCGCAGTTTTCCAGGTTCCCAATCTGGTTCTTTGGCAAGTCAATTTGCCTATCATTTTATGAAGGAAATTGCGCCAAAAGTAGATTATGTAATTGATTTTCATACAGGCTCAGCGCAAAGAAGCAATGTTTCGCAAGTTCGTTGCGTATTTGAAAATTCCACTAGCATAGAATTGGCGAAAGTCTTCAATCCACCTTTTATTATTAATTCCTCGTACATCGCGAAATCTGTTCGGGAAGCGATGAAAAAAATGGGCAAGAGTATCTTACTTTTTGAAGGAGGAAAAACCAATTCAATCGACGAAGAAGTGGTCAAAGAAGGATTGGACGGAATTAAAAGAGTGATGGATTACCTCGAAATCAGAAGTTTTAAAGGTGATATTATGCAAACAAGAATTCCATTATTTATTCAAAGTTCAAAATGGATTCGCGCTTCAAATGCAGGAATGTTGCGAGTACTTGCCGAAAATGGAAAAAAAATAGAGAAAGGAGAAGTTTTAGGAGTGATCAGCGATCCGTTTGGTAAGATTGAAAGAAAAATCAAATCGCCAATTGACGGATATGTTTTCTGCGTAAATGAAACACCGATTGTCAACAAAGGAGATGCGATTTTTCATGTTGGCGCAAGTGTCGAAAATCCAGATGATAATGCGCCTCGTAATTCCTTGAAGCTTCCAGATTAAAAATTAAAATTAGCGATATCCTTATGATTTGGTGGTAATTGTATGGGTATTTTTGTAATTCGATCATTCAACACAATTCCGCCTGTAACTGCCACATTCAGCGATGAATTTCCCGGCAAACGTACCAAAAAATGACATTTTTCTTTCACGGATTCTGGCAAACCAAAATCTTCCGATCCTAACAAGTAAATTGCTCTTTTAGGATGTTCAAATTCCGCAAGCGGTATCGCGTTATCATCAATTTCAATTCCTACAATTCGACAATCATACGGAATGTTTTGAAGAAAATCTTCCATTTCTTTGTGATAGAAAAGTGGAATTCTCGACCAAGCCTGAACGACATCTGAAGTTTGTTTCTTGTATTTCTTTCCAACGGTAAAAATGTAACTTGCACCCATAATAAACGCAGAACGCCATAAAGTTCCAATGTTGTGTTCTGTCTTGTGTTTGTAGATTCCAATGGCAAAATAGCCTTTTGAGTTTTTAGTTTGCATGGTGCAAAAATAGCTTCTTTTCTTGAGACTTTGAGAGAGATTAACTGTTATTTATCCCTCCAATCGAACACATTATTTTACCATTTCTTCCAATTCCTCCTTGCTTAGCTTAATGGTTGCAATCCGATTAAAACTTCCCATCACAGTTACTTGAGATAAAAGCATCAAACCTTCTTCGGATGTTTTGATGAAATCACAGGCTTTTAATGGTACGCTTTGACCTAAATATTTGATTCCTTTAAGTTCACTACTTCCTTTGCGGTAGAAACTAAGTAAAAGTTGATTGCTTTTTGTTGAGGCTAAATAAACAACATAGGATGAGCCGCCAATTGAAATTTGTTGAATTAAAACGGGACTTTGTGGATCTAACTCTGCTTTACCTTGTGCTGGAATGGTTTCCGCAATGTCAATTGCAGTTGGCGAAAGTGTTGCAACTGGATTGAAAAACAAATTAGAAAAAGAAAAACGCGCCAAAGAAAATTTATTCCCACCGAGGGGCATAATGGCATTTAAACCCCCGTCAAATGCAGCGCCGTTGTAAACGCCTGAGAAATCAAGATTTGGATCCAAAAAAACGGTGGAAAAACTATAATTGTTGAATCCGCTCAGTACGATGTAGTCTTTTTCAGGAGTAACTTTGATGGAAAAAGGAAATCGTTTCCCAGTGTAATTGATGTGATCAACAATTTTATTCTCCACGTCGGTAAGGATGGGTAAACTTCCAGCCTTTTGAATTTGATTCATACCGCCACTCAACTCAAAAATTCCTGTTTCAAATATCGTTCGATTATAGTTTTGAATGTAAACAACACTTCCCTGGTCGTGTACATACAATGGATACTGAATTTGGGGAAAATCTTTAAATTCAGTAACTGTTTTCCCATCCTCATCCACTTTCATGACATACGTAAATAAACCCACAGCATCCATACAAACAAAATACAGATCACCGTTTCGCTCAATTAAGTTAGGAGTTGCATTCACGTATTTTGAAGGCAAGTCTAACTTCCAAAGTAAATTTCCTTCTTGATCGGTTTTTACTAGCTGAATGTTCCAACCGTTGTAGGCACTTAAAATTAAATAACCTTTATCATTGGTAGGCTTTATACTCAAAGGGAAGTAGTTTTTGTTGGCCTCTTGATCGTGATAAACTTTCACAAATGATTCTTCAGGTTTGTGTTTTTTACAGGCTGAAAGCAAAAATCCAAGCGTAAGCATAAACACGAATCCATGAACCAATTTATACGTAATGTTATTTTTTCTTTTCATGTTCAAATTTAATATTTTCTCTTTCGAAGAATGTTTAAAGAAACAGCATTATTTATAGGAATGGAAACCGTTAATTGGATGTTTAGGTTGCTTAATTTCAATTGATCCATCACATCTAGGTAGTGCAATGCAAATCCAGTGAAATCAGAAAACCTGTTTTTGTCATCGATTACTTTAAGAAAACCATAGTTGAAATTACTTTCGATTCCAAAAGTCATGCGTTTGGTATAATAATTAACTCCAATTCCACCGATCAAGCCCATGTTGAATTTCCGAATATGATCCGTTATGGAAACCATTGCTGATGAGGAGATTTGGTTTTCTGTTTCTTCTTCATCAATGGTGTTGTCGTAGTTTATTACTTTTTTTGCTTGATGTCGGAAATCCATAAAAAAGCCACCTTGTATATACGGTAGCAATTGCTGATTTCCCATTTCCCATTTCAGCATCAATGGAAGTGTCAAATAAGAAATTTTTTGAAGGTGATGCATTTCTCTATTCAGGTTTTGATTGCCAATTGTATCCATCCAAGAGTAATGAGTGAAATATTTAAAACCCAGAGATTGATAACCAAATCCCGCTAGAAATGAAAGTGAATTGGTAAAGTTATAAGCATAGCGTACCCCAAATTGAGTTCCTGTGTTTTTGCCAAGCTTGTCGTATTTTTTCTTGAAATTATCATCATCAGCGCTACCAATTGCACTCAAAATGGAATAACGATCGGTCACTTTTGGTGCCGAAAAATTGAAGCCAGCGGTCAATCCAAAATAAGATGTTTTCTTCTTATGAACCATGTATTTTTGCCCAAAGGTAAAGTGGACGGTAAAGCAAAGAAGCAACGTAAGAGGTAGCCTTATTTTTAAATTCATTTTTGGAAAATTACTTTTTTTGTAAGAAATGCGTTGTTTGTTTTTAAAGTGAAAACATACGTTCCACTGTGAAGATGTGACAGGTTGTAGTCAAGACTGTGTTTTCCTTCATTTATATTGGCTTTTATTAGGGTTGCTATAACACGTCCAGTTATATCTTTCACTTCAATTTCAACGTATCCCGCCTGATTTAGATAGTATTCGATGGTCGTGGTTGAAGAACTGGGATTAGGGTAACAATTCATCCATAAATTCTCTTGAAACAATTCCTTGGTACTCAATTCTTTGCATTGAATGTAATCGACTCGATTGTGCATGAAATTCTGAAAGCGTATATTTTCAATGGCAGCTTCGGAAGCTTGAAACCAATCTTTTATTACAGAGCTAAACACTTGACGGTAATCATGTTGCATCGGAATGTTTCCGTTTTGCAAGTTGGATAGATCGGGGTTTTCACCATAAACTCCAGGATTCAAGCAAGTACCAAAAATCAACATCGGTGCAGCGTTTCCGTGATCCGTTCCATAACTGGCATTGGAAGCAGCTCTACGACCGAATTCAGAGTAGGTCATGGACAACACCCGATCAGCTAAACCGAGATTCCGAAGGTCATCGTAAAATGCTTTAACAGCAGAGGAGATGTGATACATCAATGCAGCGTGTTTTCCCATGGAAGAGTTGTTGGTTTCAACTTGGTTTGCATGAGTATCAAAACCACCAATTCGACAAACAAAAATCTTTGTTCCAATTCCGCCGCTCAATAAGCGTGAAATGATCTTTAACTGAGGTGCTAAAGGATTGTGAAGCGCTTCAGGTGGAGCCACAAAAGGATATGAATCCGGGTAAACGGTCGAGGAGTTTGATCCTGCATTGTACACACTTTTCAAGCGATCCGCATAATTATTGGATTGTCGCTCAATTTGCATCATGTATTCGATTTCATTTCCAGCGTGAGAATCTGGAAAATTAATTGGCGCCTCAACACCTACACTGTTGATTAAAGCATGAAAAGCATCTGGATTATCAATGGACAAACCAGCAGGAATTCCTTCATCGCGGTGAAATGCCAAAGAAACCCCCGTGCCTATTTCAATTGCGAGGGGATCTGGCATTGCCGAATTCGGGTAATTGGTCGGATAGCCTGGATAGTAATGTTCCAAATACCTTCCCATCCAACCAGAACTAACGTATTCATCGTAATTCACACCCATTTGCCAAATATCGCGACTACGGAAGTGTGAACCGTTGCTATTTTCATAGGAAACATTTTGAATAACTGCCATGTTTCCATCGTCATACATCGCTTTTGAACCAACCATATCTGGATGCAAGCCTATTTTTTTATTGTCTGGAAGATTTAGATCGAGTGGAATGTATTTCCGAGATCCGATTTGGGGAATGGCGATGTTGGGTCTTAAATTGTAATAATTTCCATATTGATCTATGGGAATTACCATGTTTAAACCATCGTTTCCACCATGTAATTCAATTAAAATCAAAACGCGGTCGTTCAAACTTTTCATGGCAATTTCTTCCAAAACTCCATTTCCTTGAAATGCGTGAAGGGGAATTCCATTTAGCCTTAAGAATGCGCCAGTTCCCATCAGAGCTGTTAAACGTACAAAGTCTCTTCTATTCATATTCAATCGATTAATAGAGTTGATATTCGGGCGACTGCATAATGGCTAGCGCCAATCTTTCCAACTGAATCCGGACGTTGGTGTCGTTACTTGTATTGATGTAATTGTTCCATTCGATTGACCAGTTCATCGCTGAAAGTTGATCGAGTAAGATGGTGTCTTTGAAATAATTAAATCGGTCTGTGGTTAATTCGATTGGAATCATCCACGCAATTAATTCTTGCATTAACAAAGTTGGGTCACTTGGATCGGTACACTTATCTCGCACAAATTGGACAAAATCGAGTTTCAATAAAACAGTATTGGTGCTGTTTGTAAATCCGTTCACTAACAATTCGGCGAACTTATAACGATTTGCTAAATAATTAGAAGATACCCAATATCTTTGAAAGTTAGGAACTTGAAAGTAAGCATCGTAACCAGCCACATCGTATGGTTCAAAAAAGTTCAAGCCTTTTAAATTCAATTGATGCAGTAACTGCCTATACAATTCATAATGGTTTTCTAAATCCGTCGTTTTATCTGGAACATCCAATTCAAATAACCGGACTGTTCCTACTAATAAATCAAGGGGCGATTTGATGATTGCCCCGATGTTGTTGTCACTGGTAGGCGCGGAGTCCAAGTCGTAAAAATGTTCACTGGCAAAAAGTACTTCCAGAACGGAAATAATTTCAAAATTGTTTTGCTCTAAAATTACTGCCAAAGGGGCAATGATGTCTGTTTCAATTTCAGGGGTAATGTCAAAATACACAAACTCACGGTATATTCTTCGACAGATGTTTTTAGCTGTATGAGGTGAATTAAAAATCAAATCAATTACTTCGTCCAATTCGTCGTAAACAGCTTGAACACTCGCATTTCCTCCAATAACTTCGGAAGTTTGGATGACGGCATGGTTAAAAGCTGCTGAAAATTGTTTGTTGTTCACATCATGCTGGGAGGCGACTGTGGTGTTTCCTTTTACTTTACCAGTGGGTAAATTAGTGACAGGATCTATTGTTTGAAAAGTAGGGTCAATTCCCCAACCAGTCAGTACCTTGGTAAGTGATTTAACATCTAATTCGGTAAAATTAGTGTAATCTTCAGGTCCTACTTGGGGACCTTTTCCAACAGTAAAGAGTTCTAAAAACTCCCGTCCGAAATTTTCTTGTGGAACACCTTTGATATTTAAGTGACCATCCAAATGAATCAACACGGCGTTATCAATGCAAAAAGCTTTGGTTAAATCTTTGTAATTCCCCAAAGCATAAAAACGCAAAAGTCGCAAATAATCTAAAGAAAACTGTGGCATGTGTTCAACCCTAGAAATAATCAATGGAAAATGAGTATGATAAAACCAAATCATGCGTTCCGTTAAGTTTGGCTCCGAAACGCGCATGTTGTCAATCCACCAGGAACTGGTGAATTCGCTGATGGTGTTTGTGAAACGAGTGGGATGTTTGGTGTTGGGATAAACCCAATCTGTTCCAGTTAAGAAATCAATCGGTAAACTTGGTTCAGTTTGCGGTAAAATTAATTGTTGAAATGCGGTTGCTGCATCTAAAGTTGAAAAAAATTGAATGTCTTGTAATTGGGGACCAAAAGTTGCTCTCCGCAAAAGGTGTGCAGCTTTTTGAGTTCCAAGATTGCCATTTATTGGGTTTAAAGACGCCATTTTAGTTATAGTTTGAATCAAATATAACTTATTTTAGCAACCTTGCAAAGTTTAATTTTTCACATTTTAAATTTGATGGAGTGAAAGATTTTGAAATTTTAAATTGGATTTACAAAACACGATGCATGGTAAGAAAATACTTTCAAAGTTTAAATGTTCTGTAAATTAAAAGCGATGTACCTCTATTTCCCTAATCAATTACAAGGTGCCAAATTCATCTTGTAATTGTTTTCAATTCTATTTACGGCATGGTTTATATAAGCAAACTCAATGTTCTATTTTGGATAAATTAAAGAGTAAATGGTTAACTTCTATTTGAATTCTGTTAAATCTTAGGTACTTTTGCGTGTAGATTTCCTATAAAAGTACGGGGCTTTTATTCTTTGGTCATTCAAAAATAAAACACAACTAAATGAGTCAATTACTTCACGAAGATGCGAAATACACTTGGCATCCTTTTACACAAGTACAAACAGAGTTGCCACCTTTACCAATTGTCAAAGCCAAAGACGCAACGTTATTTGCCGAAGATGGGCGAACTTATTTAGATTGTAATTCATCGTGGTGGGTAAACACACATGGACATGGTAATCCATATATAAAACAAGCTTTAATTAAACAGTTTGATGAAATAGATCATGTTATTTTTGCAGGTGTAACCCATCCGAAAGCGGTTGAATTATCGAAGCGAATTTTAGATTATTTACCTAAAAATATGGCACGAACTTTTTTTTCAGACGATGGTTCAACGGCGATTGAAGTGGCTTTGAAAATGGTTTTTCAATATTGGTTCAACAAAAATCAGCCAAAAGTGAAAATGATGGCCATGGAAGGAGCGTATCATGGCGACACGTTTGGTGCGATGTCTATTGGTCAGCGAGGTTATTTCAACAAACCTTTTGAACATTTGTTTTTTGACGTGGATTACATTCCTTTTCCATCGGCAGAAAAAGAAGCCGAAATTTTAAAAGATGTTGAAAATCAATTCAAAACCAATGAATTTGCAGGATTGATTGTCGAACCTTTGGTGCAAGGTTCGGCTGGAATGCGCATGTATCGCCCGGCATTTTTAGAAGCACTTTTTGCATTGGCTAAAAAATACGAAGTGTTGATTATTTGTGATGAAGTGATGACAGGCTGGGGTAGAACAGGGAAGATGTTTGCTTTGGAATACATTCAAACACAACCGGATATCATTTGCTTGTCCAAAGGGTTGACAGCGGGTGTGATGAGTTTGGGATTGACCATTACCACAAATGCTATTTTCGAAGCTTTTTTGGCACCTGAAAAAACCAAAGCTTTACTTCATGGGCATTCATATACGGCAAATGCGTTAGCGTGCGCAGTTGCTTGTGCGAACTTGGATTTGATAGAAAAACCAATGTTTTTTGAGAATGTCAATCGAATTTCACAACAGCACGAGGTTTTTAAAAATAACATGGAGCGCCATCCTAGATTGAAAGAAGTGCGACAATTAGGTACAATCATCGCTTTGGAGGTAAAATTGGATGAGTCAGATAGTAGTTATTTTTCTTCTGTCCGGGAGGAAGCGTACCAATTTTTCTTATCGAGGGGATTGTTGATTAGACCGTTGGGGAATGTGTTTTTTCTAAATCCACCGTATTGTAGTACCAACGATGAACTTGAAAAGATGTATTCAGGAATTGTTGATTTTTTGAATCAATTATAATGTTTTTTATTTAATTTAGAGTATTTAATAAATGAGTTGGTTAATATTAATTATTGCGGGAATATTTGAAGTTGGATTTACCGCTTGTCTTGGAAAATCAAGAGAAACTTCAGGAACTGAATCCAACCTTTGGTTGGCAGGATTTGGGATTTGTTTGGTGATTAGTATGTTGCTGTTAATGCATGCAACGAAGACACTTCCTTTGGGAACGGCTTATGCTGTCTGGACAGGAATAGGTGCTGTAGGAACAGTTGTTATGGGAATTTGGATTTTCAAAGAACCAGCTGAATTTTGGCGATTGTTTTTTTTAGTAACTTTAATTGCATCCATTGTTGGATTGAAATACGTTTCATCAAATTCATAAGCCATGAATTATCTTGGTCATCTCTATTTTTCGAACAACGATTCTGAATTGATGACCGCAAATCTTTTTGGCGATTTTGTCAAAGGACGAGACTTGAGCAGCTACACGCCTAAAGTTCAAGAAGGAATTCTGCTACATCGAAAGATAGATTCCTATATTAATCAATCAGAAACGGTTTTGATTCTGATGCGGAAGCTGTATGAAAGTTTACCAAAAGTGTCTGGTGTAGCCATTGACTTGTTTTTTGATCATTTACTCGCCAAACATTGGGGTCAATTTCATCCCGTGCCTTTGGATGCGTATTTGAATCAATATTATCACGAAATCCAACTTTCAGAAGCATTATACTCGGCGAATTTTGTGAGCATGATGAATCGATTAATTGAACACAATTGGATCTCCTATTATTCAACCTTATACGGACTAGAAAAGTCTTGTCAAGGAGTTTCTAGCAGAATTTCGTTTCCCAACGAATTGAAAAATGGAATGCATGTTTTTAAGAATCATCAAAAGGAGGTTACGCAAACTTTTTTTCAGTTTATGGAGGAGGCAAATGAATATTTTTTGATCGATTATTTAAAATAAAGGCGTATCTTAGTTTTATGTTTTTTACCAACTTTACTATGAGTTACAAGTTTAAATCATTGACAAAAAGTTTTTTAATGCCATTTGTTTTAACCTTTGCTTTAGGGTGTAGTTCAGGGGGCAGTAAGGAGGCAAATTCTGATTCTAAAACAACAACGTTGAACGAAATGGATTTACCCGATATTCTCAAAAAGGGCAAGTTGGTTATTTTAGCAGAAAACAGCTCTACTTCTTATTTCATCTATCGTGGAAGAAAAATGGGGTTCGAATTCGAAATTCTGAAAGAATTTGCTTCTGACCTAGGTATTGACTTAGAAATCAAGTTAATCGATGATTTAAACGAAGCTAACAATTTGTTGAATGAAGGGGAAGGTGATTTAATTGCTTGCAACTATACCATTTCAAACGAAAGAAGAAAGACAATTGATTTTTCAGTTCCTTTTTTAAAAACCAATCAAGTGCTGATCCAACGAAAACCAGATGGATGGGAGAAAATGACCCCAAAAGAAATTGCAAGTAAGCTCTTGAACGACCCGACTCAACTTGCTCGAAAAAATGTACACGTTTGGGAAGGTTCAACTTATTACCGACGTTTGATGAACCTGCAAGAAGAAATTGGCGATACGATTTACATTCAGTCCGAAACTGGAGATGTAAGTTCTGAAGATTTGATTGAAAATGTCTCTGAAGGATTGATTGATTATACGGTCGTTGAAAAAAATATTGCTCAAATTAACAGTCAGTTTTTGGACAACATTGACATTCATTTAGGGTTAAGTGTTAAACAAAAAATTGCTTTTGGATTGCGAAAATCCAGTCCCTTATTAAAGGCTAGATTGGATCAATGGTTGACCAATTATATGGAAAAACCTGCTTTTAAGTATTTAAAACATAAATACTTTGACCTTCCTCAAATTGCGTCAAGATCAAGTGATGCATTTTCCAGTGTCAAAGGTGGTCAACTTTCCAAATTTGATCATCTATTCAAAAAAGCTGCAGCCAAACACGGATGGGATTGGCGATTATTAGCATCCATTTCATACCAAGAATCACGATTTAACCCAGATGCTATCGGAATGGGTGGTGCATACGGTTTGATGCAATTTATGCCTGAAGTTGGTCCTGCATTTCAAGTTTATCCTTCCTCAACTCCTGAGGTACAAATTAATGGTGGAATGAAATTGTTGGTGCGGATGTATCATTTATGGAAAGACATTCCAATAGAAGAAGATCGAATCAAATTTACACTTGCGTCCTATAATTCAGGGGCTAGCCACGTGAAAGATGCTCAGCGCTTGGCGGTTAAACACGGATTGAATTCCAAGGTTTGGGACGACCAAGTGGAAGTGATGATGAAAAACCTTTCTAAAAAAGAATTTTACCGTGATCCTGTCGTGCAAAGTGGTGCTGCGAGAGGTGTTCATACTTCCAAATACGTTCAAACCATTTATGGAAGATATTTGTCGTATAAGTCGCTGTTTCGCTAGCATTTTGTATCTTAGCCAAAAATTAAAGTATCAAAAAATTAGTAGTAATTCAAGGGCCAACAGCAAGTGGGAAAACAGCTTTGGGCATCGCTTTGGCTAAACATTGGAATACGGTAGTTGTATCTGCAGATTCTCGACAGTTTTACCAAGAAACTGCTGTTGGAACTGCAAAACCAAGCTTGGAAGAACAGGCGGGAGTAAAACACTATTTTGTTGATTCTCATTCCATTCATGAGCCAATTTCAGCTGCTCAATATGAAAAACAAGCTTTGGAGGTTTTGGAAAAAGAATTTCAAAATGCTGATTTCATAGTAATGGTCGGTGGTTCAGGATTGTTCATTGATGCACTTTGTTACGGACTGGATGACATGCCACATGATGCCACCGTGAAAAATGAGTTAAACCTCACTTTTGAAAAAGAAGGACTCGAGAATTTGTGGCGTGAATTGCAGGAAAAAGATCCTGAGTACTACCGAACTACTGATTTGAAAAATCCTGTTCGAATTATCCGTGCTTTGGAAGTGATTCGCATCAGTGGTAAAACCTATTCGAGTTTTCAAAAATTTAAACCACGAACGCGGGATTTTGAAATCGTGAAGTTGGTAATCGACTTACCTCGGGATATTTTGTACAGCCGAATTAACCAACGCGTTGATAAGATGATGCAAGTTGGTTTATTAGAAGAAGTGAAAAGATTGATTTCTTACCAAGATTTACAAACGTTAAACACCGTTGGTTACTCCGAATTATTCAGTTATTTCAGACAAGAAATTAGTTTGGAGCGTGCGGTTGAATTGATCAAACAAAATACAAGACGCTACGCGAAGAGGCAATTAACCTGGTTTAGAAGAGATCAAAATAACCTTTGGATTTCAGAGACGGAACTCGAATCTCAAATTTATTTCGTTTTAAATCACCTGAAATGACATTCCAAATTCATGAAATTCAATCGGTTAATTTTATGGAATGGTTATTGAAAACAACTCGTAAATAAATTGAACTATGAACATGACCTTTCACAAAATCATGCCGCAACCCTTGGCATCTATCCAGCATCAAAAAGAGAGCATTTGGGGCAACGAATTTGTTTTAAAACAAGGACAAAAAGTTTTGCTCAACGCTTCTTCTGGGAAAGGAAAATCTACTTTTACGAACGTAATTTTGGGACTCAGAAAAGATTTTGAAGGAAACTTATTGTACGACAATCGAAACACTTCTGATTTTACTCCAGCAGATTGGACGGACATTAGACAGCATCAAATTGCAGTTGTTTTTCAAGATTTACAACTTTTCCCGACTTTAACAGTCAAAGAAAACCTGCAATTGAAAAACAATCTAACCAATTCATTTTCAGAAGAGGAATTGATTTCTATGTTGCGGAAACTGGAAATTGAAGACAAGTGGGAGCAAGCTTGTGGTTTGCTTTCGATGGGGCAACAACAACGTGTAGCAATCGTTCGCGCACTGGCTCAGCCATTTAAATGGTTGATTTTAGACGAACCTTTTTCTCATTTGGATGAGGCAAATGCACAACGAGCTTTAAAGTTAATCAACGAACGGTGCGATCAATTGCAAGCTGGATTTGTGCTTACTTCTTTGGGAGATAGTTACCAATTTAATTACGATCAAGAACTTAAATTATAAGTCATGCTGAACAAACTTTTATTTCGTAACCAAGAGCGTAAACAACTCATTATTGCAGTGGTGGGTTCTTTTTTGGGAATCACTTTCTTAGTTACTTCCATTCATTATTTGATTAAAGTAAATGAATTTGGAAAAGGAGCTGATATTTTGGGTCCAAACACCATCATTGTTCAGAAAAAAGTATCTAATCTAAATACGCTCAACATTGCCAAGACCGATTTTTCGCTTGCTGAAATTGAGTCCATGAAGAAAGAGAAATTTGTATTGGATGTCAAGCCAGTGATCAGTAACAATTTTGATGTTTCTTTCGAAACAGCAGATCCTTTGGTTCCACGATTTCGGTCCGATGTTTTTATTCAAACCGTTGACCCTCGTTTTTTGGATGTGAAGTCAGACAAATGGCATTGGGAAGAAGGCGATGAGTACGTTCCAATTATTTTACCACGAGATTTCTTGGTGATGTTAAACACGTTCATGAGTGCGAGTGGAATTCCTCAAGTTTCGGATGATTTGGCGAAACAGATTAAATTCAAGTTTACCTTGTCTAGCGCTACGGGCAAAGAATGGGTGGATGCCCGAATCATTGGTTTTACCAACGAAGTGGCTTCGATCTTGGTTCCAGAAACATTCATGGTATATGGAAATAATAAATATGGAGAGGAAACGGATGCAAAAATCACTCAAATCATGATCTCTAGTCAAGAAAACGGGTTTGGTTTGGTAGAAGAAATGGTGAAAACCAAACACTTGGAATCCAAAAGCTCCCAAATGGTTGTTGGACGATTGAAAAGCATGGTCGGAACCTTAATTTTAGTGGTTTTGGGAGTTTCTATTTTGGCGGTGTTTCTTTCAGGATTGGTGTTGATTCAATATGCTCAATTATTGATGTCGCGCAATGTGTATGAAATAAGAACCTTGCTTCGAATCGGTTATCCTGCAAAACAGCTCATAAACGCCTTTTTTGTATATTTTTTGAAAATATTTGGCTGGATAACCGTTCTCGGATTTGGGATGTTTTTTGTTCTTAAAATGTTTTTAGATGCCTTGTTTGAAGAGGGGGGATTGTATATTGGTAAAACCTTAACCATGACCAGCATGCTTGCAGTAATTGTTGCATATACCGTTTTTGCGCTTGCCAGTTTTGTCAATGCGAAAAAAGGAGTATTCAAACATTTTTAAAGAAATTGTTGCGTTAAAAAGGTGTTAATACTTACTTCTTTTTATCTTTATGACGTCTTTTAAACATAAATTCATACCAAGATATAAAAATAAATATGAAACAATTGATTGTATTGGCGTTTATCGCATTGTCCTTTTCGGGTTATACACAAAAAATTAAAATCAAAGTAGCTGATGAAAAAGACACAACCGTTTTCCTGATTAAATACTACGGAAAAAATTTGTTGTATGCTGATACAGCTGAAATGAAAAATGGATTTGTTGAATTTGATGGTAAAAAGCAAAAACCAGGAATTGTTGGTTTGCTTTTGCCAGGCCAGCGCTATTTTGAATTTATCTACAACAAGGAAGAAATTCAGTTGGAAACAAAAGGGCCTGATTTCATGAAAAACATGAAGGTTAAAAAATCAGCTGAGAATACCATCTTTAACGAATACATCGAATTTATTTCAACACAACGTTCGAAAGTAAATGAATATGTTTCCAGAAGAGATCAGTTTAAGAAAGAAGAGCTGGAATATGAAAATTGGTCAACTAAAATCGATAGTATTTCTAAAAAAGTAGTTGATTATCAAAACAATTTAGTGGAAAAGCACCAAGATAAATTGGTTTCTAAAATTGTGAAAATGTCCATGGACATTCAAATTCCAGAATCGCCTAAAAATGCAGATGGGACACCTGTTAACCCAGATTTTGCCTACCATTATTTCAGAGAGCATTATTATGACAACATCGATTTAAAAGATGATCGCTTGGTAAATACGCCGATCTTTCACAATAAATTGGATTATTTTTTCAGCGATAAAATGTTGATGCAACATCCAGACACCATTACCAAATACGCTTACATTTTTTGCGATAAATTAGACCCCAAATCGGAGATGTTTAAATATGCTGTTACCCACATCACGTCCACTTTCGAAAAATCTAAAATCATGGGAATGGATAAGGTTTTTGTGAAAATGGGGGAACGTTACTATTGCTCTCAAAACGCAGAAGGAAAACCTGTTGTTTATTGGATGCCTGAAGACAAATTAAAAGATTTATGCGACAAAGTGAAGGTCAATAAAAACTTGGTTCAAGGTGTTCGTCCACCAAACATTACGTTGAGAGATACGACCGATGTAAATTGGAAAGATTTCTACAGTTTGAAATCGGATTACACCATTCTCTATTTCTGGGAAGCTGATTGCGGACATTGCAAGGTATCTACTCCCAAACTTCAAAAATTGTATGCGGAAAAATTAAAAGCGAGAAACGTGGAAGTTTTTGGTGTAAGTAAAGCAATTGGAGAAGATTTCGACAAATGGAAAAAGTTCATTGCTAAAAACAATTTGACTTTTACCAATGTTGCTTTAACGGATAAACTTTTTAGAGATGCAACAGAAGACGCCCGTCAATTTGTACCCAAATTTACTTCTTTGGAAGCGCTCAATTTCCAGGAAACATTTGACATTGCATCCACTCCGCGTGTTTTTATTCTGGATAAAGACAAGAAAATCATTGGAAAAGGATTGTCTGTTTCACAATTGGAAGATTTCATGGATCGTGTGCAGGGGGTTAAAGATGCTCCAAAAATCATCCTTGAGGACAAAGAATCCGACGCGAAAGAAACACATTAAGAAAAACGTTCTGATTATAAAGACTCATTGTTGAATGAGTCTTTTTTGTTGGGGAATGCTGTTTTAAATTAAAGCAAGCATTGTTTCTTTGATTAATTCAGCGAGCATTTTTGGTTTTTCCAAATGGGGGTGGTGTTTACAATTCTCTAAAATGATTCCCTTTGCATTTAAAAGTGAAGAAACAATTTCATTTACTTGTTTTTCAGTACCATATTGATCATTCCTTCCTTGAATTATAAGTGCAGGAATTGCAATTTCTTTTATTTCTTCTAAGATGTTCCAAGATTTGAATTCAGGCATTAGCCATGTGTCAGCCCAAGCATAGAACAAATCGGGCGTTTTATCTTCATGGTATTTCTCCAAACCAGCTAGTTTTCCGCTTTCAAAAGCTTTAATGGCGGGATAAATGCCGTTTAAGGTTTCTTCTTCTACCAAGACATGTGCTGCTATGGTAACAATTCCCGCAATTTGTTTAGGGTATTTCGCCGCATACAAGAGTGCGATGGTTCCACCGTCCGAATGACCAACTAAGATGATTTTTTTATCAAGCGGTACGAGTATATCCATTATTTTTTTCAACTCCACATGTGCTGCTTGATGCAAGTAATGAATATCTCTTTTGGAAGATTCTGAGTCAGATTTTCCATGCCCTCTGCGCTCGTAAACAATCCCATTCAACCCCATTTGATTACAAAGTAATTGTGGGAAGTCTCTCCATTGAGCAATTGAACCCAAAGCTTCGTGCAAGAATATCAACAAAACAGAATCGTTTATTACCGTTTCGGAAAATAAAAATTGGACATTTACCTGATAGGAGTCTAATTGAATTTTTTTCTCAAGATTCATGACGTGATTTTTCTAAACGAAAAAATCCTACATGCAATGCAGGATTTCTTAAAAGTGAGTGTGTTTTTAAGATTTTACGCGCTCTACGTATATTCCAGTTCTGGTATCTACTTTGATCGTTTCTCCGTTGTCAATAAACAAAGGAACACGAACTTCTGCACCCGTTGCTATTGTTGCTGGCTTCATGGTGTTGGTGGCGGTATCTCCTTTGATTCCAGGTTCTGTATAAGTAACTTCTGAAATGATATAAAGTGGTAACTCCACAACGAGTGGAAGCTCTTCTTCAGCGTGAAATAAAATGTTACACGTCATTCCTTCAACCAAAAACGCTGGTTTCTCTATTAACTTATTTGGAATGCTTACTTGTTCGTAGTTTTCATTGTTCATAAAAACATATTCCGCTCCATCTTGATAAAGGTATTGATACTCTCTATTTTCTATTCGAACGATTTCAATCTTATGTCCTGCTGAAAAAGTGTTTTCAATTACTTTTCCTGTTTCAATTTGACGCATTTTAGTACGGACAAATGCAGGGCCTTTTCCTGGTTTTACATGTTGGAATTCAATTATTTGACAAAGTTTGTCGTTGAATTTGATACACAGTCCATTTCTTATATCAGAAGTATTTGCCATTATTGGTTTTTTTTAGATGTGCAAAAATAGATAAAAAGATTGATTTATGTTTTGAATGTCAAAATATATGATCAAATTCGATTAAAATCAACTTCTGAATGGGTGTAATTTTAGGTATCTGCAAAAGCGAGAACCACTGGGATAAAAGTTCTAAATTCATTTAAAAAAATTATCTTTGTAAGAAAGTTAAAATAACATGACAGAAGAAATTAATGCAGTAAGTTACTGCGTAGGAATGAGCGTTGCTGAAAGCTTGATGCAACAAGATCTAAATTTAATAATTCCTTCTGCAATTGCAGAAGGAATCGCAGATGTTTTCAATCAAAAAGATTTAAGATATAGCCAAGAAGAAGCGAATGGAATCATACAAATGTATTTACAGCGCGTGAATGAAGAAAAGTTTAGTGTTTTCCGTACGGAAGGAGAAAACTTCTTGAAGGAAAATAGTACTAAACCAGGTATTGAAACTACTGCAAGTGGTTTACAATATGAAGTGATCACTCCAGGGACTGGAATCAAACCAACTGAAGATGATACAGTTGAAGTACATTACCACGGTACGTTAATCGATGGAAGTGTTTTTGACAGTTCCATTGAAAGAGGACAGACTGCAACTTTTGGCGTGAAACAAGTGATCAAAGGTTGGACAGAAGCATTGCAGTTGATGCCAGAAGGTTCTAAATACCGCTTGTATATTCCTCAAGAATTAGCTTATGGCGCACATCCACATCCAGGTGGTCCGATTAAACCTTTCATGACATTGATTTTTGATGTTGAGTTAGTGAAAATTCACTAAAAATAATTCAAAATTTTAAACATGAGAAAAATACTTGTTCCAATGTTATTTCTTTCGTTTGCATTAACTGCATGTAAAGAAGATAAACCAGTTGAGAAAATTGAGTTGAACTCAGCTGCAGATCGATTGGCATATTCATTAGGTGCTGACCATGCTCGATCTATTTCACAATCTGGCGACCCTTATTTCAGCCGTTATCACCTAGATGAAATTGTAAAAGGTTTTGAAGACGGTTTGAAAAACGAAAATGCTTTTGATGAGGGCTGTAAATCGACTATGAATGGTCTTTTTGGGCCAACTGGTCAAGCTTTTGATACCACGTATCTCAAAGAAGGATCTTTGTGTTTAGGTAAATTATCAGGAATGGTTTTTCAAACAAGTTGGAAACGAAAAGGGGCCATGGATAAAATTGACTATAAGAATGTAATCATCGGTTTTAAACATGGTTTGACAGGCGCTGATACGGTTCTTAGCAAAGCGGATCAATCGCAAATCATCCAAGATTTCTTTGAAGATTTGAATAAAATCAATGGAACTAAAATGTTGGAAAAAGCAAAAAAGCAAAAAAACGTTGAAGTTACAGCCAGTGGAATTGTTTTGGAAACCTTAGAACTTGGAAAAGGTGGCAAACCTGCGCCAGGGGATGATGTTTTAGCACATTACATTTTGATGAACTCAATGGGAGATACGTTGCAAAGCTCCTTTGAAATGGTTGAAAAATACAACCAACCATTGAATCCCTTTTCACTGGCAGCCGTAGTGTCAGGATGGCAGGAAGGAATGCCTTTGATGAATAAAGGAGGCAAATATAAGTTATACCTTCCCTATAATTTAGCGTACGGTGAGCGAGGAATGTTTAACCAACAAACGAACTCTTATGATATCCAGCCATACGAATCGTTGGTGTTCTATATTGAATTAATTGATTACGGAAAACCAGGAACGCTTTCTAGTAAGTAGGCAACGGTTTTCAATGCAGATAAACGAAAAAAGCTCAGGATTGTCCTGAGCTTTTTTCGTTTTCACTAATTCGAATAAGGAATAAGTTTATTCAGCAGGAATAATCTTACTGAAATCCATTTTTTTCGCTTTTATAGGAGTTGCCTGCCCCCTTGTTAATGATTTTTTGTAAATTTCGTATTGTTCAGCAGTTAATATTCCACGAAGAATTTCTAATCTCGCTTCATTATTTCCATCAATAGATTCTTTTTTCACTTCTTCAGATAGATTCGCATCATTCAGAATGGCTTCATTTTTATCTAAGATTCCAAAATTTAAGTCGGCAATTTTTGCTTTTTGATCCGATGCCAATCCCAATTGGATGTCCATATTTTCAGTTTGTGCAGTTGCTCTTTCTGCTACACTTTGTGCCATGGAGAAATTAAAACTCATGGTCAAAAGAAGTGCTCCAAGGGTAATTTTTAAATTTTTCATAATTTTATAATTGTGATTTTAAATAAGTTGAGACAAAATTCACGTCTTATTTATTTTTGTTTTCTTTTGTTTTCAGTTCGAAAATACAATAATTTATTCAATATTAGAGCAAACAAGTTGTTTAAAAACACCAAAGGTTATTTTAACAAAGTTATGTTTCCTTTGGTAATAGACGATTCGCCGTTGATGCAGGTTGCTTCCAAGTAATAATCATAAACGTCCGGAGCCAATTCTCTTCCTTTGAATTTTCCATCCCAACCAAGGTGTAAACTGGTAGATTCCCAAACCATTTCTCCCCATCGATCAAAAACCCTGAACAGAATTTCTGTCGCAATGGCACTTCTGACATACAGCACGTCATTTTCTCCATCACCGTTTGGTGAAAAAGCATTGGGTACAAATAGAAACGGATAATCGCAAACAAATGGAATGGTTTTCACTACTACCGTGTCTGATTTGGCGCAAATTCCATCGCTTACTGTGAGGGTAAATAAACTCGTATGCGGAATCGTTGCAGTTGTATTTTGTGAATTAGGAGCATTGACTTCGCTTGCTGGTTCCCAGTGATAGGAATAACCGTCGGGGTTACCAAATAAGGTTACTTCTTCACCTTCCATGACACTGTATTTGGATGCCGTTGCCGCTACATTCAAGTTTCCGAGTAAACTAACTTGAATCAGAATGGAATCTTTTATCTCACAACCATTGGTACTAGCAGTTACATACACATATTGTGTAGAATCTGGTTTGACAGTAACGGAGGTCAAATTGGGATGGTTAACAATGATGCTTGATGGCGACCAAGTATAAGTGAAGTTAACTGTCGGGTTGGTGTTACTGACACTAATAACGCTGGTTTCATTCAAACAAATTCCCGTTTGACCTGAAAGTGTAATTCCTGAACTGATAAATTCGACGATGACACTGTCATAGGCTGTACAATGTGGATTGGAAGCTTTGAAATAGTAAACGGTGGAACCAGTTGGTGTAATTGTTAAGGTTGAATCTGATAAATTGGCATTTAACATATCTGTAAATTGATTCGTGGATGACCATTGGAAAGTATTC
Source organism: uncultured Chryseobacterium sp. (assembly GCA_964488745.1). Classification (GTDB taxonomy): domain Bacteria; phylum Bacteroidota; class Bacteroidia; order Flavobacteriales_D; family Crocinitomicaceae; genus JAQVCM01. Next base: position 92,043 of record CAZAVP010000010.1, read on the forward strand.
CCTGTTCCGGAAGTATTTCCAACTAGATGGATTTCGATAGGTTGACACAGTTCTAGTTTTGCAGGAACATCAATTAACAAGGAGTCAAATACGTGAATGGTAATTTGAGCAGTGTCAGTAGTCTGACAAATGGAATCGGTTACCAAAAGCAGGACGGTATAAGTTCCAGGAGTATTGTAGGTAACCACCGGGTTGAATGTTACTGAATCCACAGATCCATCACCAAAGATCCATTTGTAAGTATCTGTTGCCGTAGAGGTATTATTGAACGTAATTGTCAACGGTGCACATCCACTTGTGATATCGGTTGTAAATTCTGCTTTTGGAGTAATTTCAAAATCAAATTTGAATAAAATATTGTTGCAATTAGAACTTAAATTATTATTGGACCATGCGCCAGTAGATGTTGGAAAGTCACTAAAACCACCGCAACCGCCACAAACCGATTGGTAAACTACTCCATTCTTGTCGAAACGAGATGTACCTCCATCTACATGTTCCATTGCGGAACTTCCACCTAAATAGGATCCATATAAAAGCGTGCTGAATGTACGATTAATCACCATTAAATAGAAGTCAAAACCGTTTGGTGATGTAGCTTGAAAAGCATCTGAAGTGACATCCATTCCGTTCAGTGGCACAGACTGTAATATATTAGCTCCCCAACCGGAAACGTATATATTTCCACAGAAATCAACCAAAAAAGCAGAGGGAGAAATGTTTAACCCTCCGTTTCCATTTCCAAATACGGTTGAATTTTCCAAAGTAGATAAATCAGAAGATAATTTAGCGATAAATTGACCACTATTTGGAACAGAATATCCGGCGTTGGTAACTGGGAATAACCCACCGCGAGATTGCCCTAAAAGGAAAACATTGTCACTTCTGTCTATTTCCACAAAAAATGCTTGGTCGTAATTACTTGTCCCAACATAAGATAAATGCGTTAAACTCGTTCCAGTAGGATCTAATTTGCCTACAAATCCATCTGCTTTGCCACCGTTGTAACTGTTTTGCCAAACGCCTGAGGTTGTGGGAAGATTGTTAGAACATGTTCCACCTGAGAAAACAATGTTGTAACTGGAGTCTATTTTTACAGAATAACAAGCATCATTGTTAGATCCACCCATAAAAGTAGAGAATAACAACGCTGAGAAATCGGTATTCAATTTAAAAATGACACCATCTTGCATGCCGCCTTTTGTGGGTTGAATTGCATTTACAACTGGAAAATTACTTGATCTTGAAGAAGACGCAATGATGCAGTTTCCTACAGCGTCTAACATGATTTCACCTCTGAATTGATCTCCATAATTAGAAGTCAGTGAGTCGTATAAAGCTGCGGGATAATTTCCTCCGTGAATGTTGTAGTTTACACCATCATTTTCAGATCCGCCAACATAAGTTGACGCTAAAAGTTGGTGCCCATCTGCACTAAATTTGGCAACGTAAATATCAATTCCAGCATTGTCAAAATTGGCACCGTTGTAACTCACATATAAAGCGCTACCACCTCCATGAGTTGATTGAAATCCATTTTGAATCGGAATGTCGGTACTTGAAGTGGCGCCAAACATGTATAAGTTATTTTGTTGGTCACAAATCAAACTGTGAATGGTTTCTGTTCCGATGCTGTTATTCCCACCTCCAAAGAAAGTCGTCCACAACATGGTTGTTCCGTCTTGAGAATATTTAGAAACAAAAACATCTGTCGTAACCGAATTAAATACATTCACAACGGTAAAATTGGAAGTCGCATCAAATGCGAGTGGATCTGGAGTTGGGTAAGAATTTCCATAAATCGTTCCTCCCGAAAAAGCAGTTCCATCATAACCATAGGTTGCAGTCATTCCAAAATTATCTGTTATTGATCCTGAAAACGTTGCAAATATCAAAGTAGGGTCAATGATGAGTTCCATTTTAGGGTTGTATTTCCCAAGTTCAAAATACACCAAATCATCGTTAATTTTGAATTCACAACTAACTTCCCGAATGTTTCCATGGATGATTTGATACGCAAAAGGCTTTTTCTCGCGGATGATTCCTAATGGGGTATGAATGTTTAAATTTCCTTCTTTGTCTATTTCAATTTTATCTTTTCCTTGAATGTCAAGTTGAATAATGTTGGGGTTTACATTGGGTGCAACATGAAATTCGTATTTTAATTCTTCATTTTCTTCAATCAATTTAAGGTTTATACCTTCATAAAGTTGGTGAAGTGTTGCTTCCGAATAACCGTGAACACCTCCTTGCCACTTATTTTTGTCGCTGCCATGGAAAAAATTATAATAGGCTTTTGTTGGTTTGTTTTTAGTGATTTGATTCACTGCTTGAGCTCCTTTAAAATTGAGGTGTACAACGTGTTGTTTGAAAAAATTCGATTCACCTTCAAACCTTGGATTGGCATGTGCATTTTGAAACGCAGAATAATCTTGTAAATGAAACATCAATTTACCTTGCTCAACCCAAAGATTTCCACCATTAAAACGGGTTTTAAACAATACTTTGGAATCCCATTGACCTTTATTTTCAATGAAAGCGTGATGAATGGAATGTGAATGTTCTATTTCTTGACTATGAGATAGCAAGATAAAACTGCTGAAAATTAGTAATAAGAGTAGCTTCATAAGTGAAAATTAATGAAAAAAACTGAAACAATCACCTTCGATTCGTTTTTTTAACCTTCTTTCGGCGAAGACTAAATAGAAAATCAACCAGAATTACATCAATAGACGCATATATTGGGTCTGAAGTTGAAAATATCAGTAACTTTGTAGTTCTTTTTTAAATCGTTATCATGTTAGGATTAAAACTTCAAACGGATCCACGTTGGGTAAATATTGTAGAATCGAATATCAGCGAAGTATTATCGGATCATTTATGGTGTGAGCAAAAAGCCGCTTCGAATGCAATTTCGATGATTGCAATGAATTCTGAATTAGAAGAATTGGTTACTGAATTGTTGATCATTGCTCGTGAAGAAATGGAACATTTTCAGATGGTTCACGATTTAATTAAAAAGAAAGGATTGACATTGGCTCGCGAACGTAAGGATAATTACGTGAATGAATTGATGAAGTTTTTAAAGAAAGATGGAAGTCGAAAACAAGCCTTGACGGATCGTTTGCTTTTCTCAGCGATGATTGAAGCTCGAAGTTGTGAACGCTTCCGAATTCTGTCTGAAAACATCAAAGACCCTGAATTGTCAACTTTTTATAGAAATTTGATGATTAGTGAAGCGGGACACTATACCACTTTCCTTGGCTTTGCTCGAAAATACGGTGAAGGTGATGTTAACAAAAGATGGCAAGAATGGCTTGAATATGAAGGTTCAATCATTGTCAATTACGGCAAAGAAGAAACCATTCACGGTTAAAAAACACGCCTTTCTAATTTTCCTTAATGATTTTACCCGATTGAACAATTGTTTGATTTTGTGTTAAGGTGTAGAGAAATATGCCTGATGTCAATTGACTTGTTGAAATCTCATTCGTTCCAGCAATCAATTCTTCTTGTTGCATTAATCTTCCTGTTGCATCATACAATTTAAAGATTGCATTTTCGGTGTTTCCTAGTTCAATGTTTACTTGATGACGAGAAGGATTTGGGTAAATACGAATGTCTTTGTTGCCCTCAATGCTTCCTGTTTTCAATATCAAATCGTTTAATTTATATTTACTGAAAAAACGCCAAATTTCTTTGGAAGCACTGATATCCATGTTCGTATTTCCATTGATTGAAATCGGTGCTCCTGGCCAATTGTGTCCACCATCAATAATTTTAAATAATTCTACGGTTGCTCCATGCGTTCCTCCTGTGTAAACATAATGTTCTGCCGTACAATTATCGGTAGTGACTATATTGGGAACGGTTGTAAAAGTAGGGGTAGTGTTACAATTATTAAAATTCACCCAAAATTGAATCAAATCGTCAACAGGCATACTTCCAATTCCTGCTCCATTGTAAGCAACAACAGCATCGGCAGTGCCATGAATTTGCATTATTGGAGTTGGGTGACTTGCTTGACAAGCATTTTTATGGAAATCAATCATTCCTCCTGTAACTGATGCAACTGCAGCAAAACGATTACTCATGAAGCACGCTAAATCGTAGCTCATAAATCCACCGTTACTCATTCCGGTGCTGTAAATGCGGTTTTGGTCAATGTTGTATTGAGTGCTGATTTCTGTAATCATCTTTTCAACAAAGTCTAAATCACCTTGAAGAGATGCTAGCGTACTGAAATTATTCCATCCAGTACTTCCATTGACCATTAAACCTTGTGGATGAACGACGATGAAATTTGCTGTATCGGCAATTCCACGAAAATCACCATAGAGTTCTTGCTGTTGATTGGTTGATGTGTAACCGTGAAAATTGAAAACCAGTGGAACTGAGTTTGCATTCGAATAAATTGCTGGAATATAAATTCGATAACTTCTGTTTACACCGTTTACATCGATGTTTACCGTGTTGGTTGTTTGAGAAAAGATTGTTTGAGAACAAAGAAAGAATCCCAAAATAAGTGAAAAGTAGTGTTTGATTTTCATAGATTATATTTAATAATGAAGTTTTTCAGTAGTCAAAGTTAAAAAAATAAACCCATGTAGCTGAATTTCTGAGAACTTCAGAAACACGCTTAAGATTGCCAGAATGTTTTGTAATCCGCTGAGAGAAATTCTCTACAGTTTCCTGTTGCGGCCCGCCATTGAATTCTTGAGGCTCTCTTGATTGTCAAAAATGTTAAGTTCCAAAATATACTACATGGGCTCCCGATAAATCGGAATAGGTCTCTGATTCGCCGTGCGAACGTACCTCTATCACAAATATATAAAAATATTTTGAATTTTCAAATAGAACGATTGTTTTTATCAGGGCAAACGCATTTAAAATTTTGTAAGTCTAAATTTTAGAAAAGACAACTTTATTAAGCGGTGGATTCATCCACCGCTTGATTGCAAACTGAGATGAGTTGTTTGTGGCATGCGTTTTTGTTTAAAAACCATGACATAAACCAATTTTGAAGTTAAATGCGTTTGCCCTGTTGTTTTAATCCAGAAAATAGTGTAATTTCGAGTATGTGAAACTGGATTCTGTTTTAGTTCATTTGTACTTTACTAAATTAAATTCTTGTCTTAGTAATATCTGGCTGTAACAAATCACGATCGAATCCCGAAAAGCAAACAGAAAATGAACAAAATAATTTTTCTTCTTTTAACGATACTTTTTTCTTTCAGCGTGAAAGGACAAGGTCTTTATTTTGATTCAATCATACCTCCGCATGTAAAATTCAACAACAATACCTTGGAGTTAACAATGAGCTACAGAGAATACAAAAAAAATAAGATCAAAATAGAAGTAAATATTGCGGACAAAGAGATTGTTTTATCGGCTAAATCATTGCTCGGGACGTATTCTTCTGCTAAAAGAATCATTGATTTAAAACGATATAAAATTTCAGACCTCGCACAATTTCAAGTTTATTGGTTAGACCCCGACAACCGAAAGTATCTGATAATGTTACATTCAGAGACCAAGCCGTATTATTCATCAGCTGTTTTTCCTTTTCGGGAAGGTGAAAAATGGTGTTATGTGGACAGTAATTTTAATAAGCTAAGTGCTGATTTTGATTTTGTTCTTCCATTCAATGGCAACTACGCTGTTGTTAAAATAAACGACAAATACGCTTTGATAAACCAATCCATGACACTTTTAACGCAAGCTGTTTTTGACAAGATAGACCACCAAGATTACCGTGCACATCGTAATCCTCCGAGATTCACAGTTCAAAAAAACGGAAAGTTTCACGTGATTGATAGCATAGGACAAGTATGTCACGATGATGATCGCATGTATAGAATTTGTAATAGCTCTTCTGATTTTTCAACCGTAAGCACCTATTTTTCAGGTGCGAAAATGGGGTTAATAAGCAAAGAACTAACGCTTCAAAAGAATGGCACTTGGAGTTTTGATACAATTACGCCAGCCATCTATGATGCTATTTCGACTGTTTCATTAAGGGACAGTGATTATTTTTGGTTGGTAGAAATTAACAAGCAATATGGCGTTATAAATAAAAAAGGATTAGAAGTACTACCAATAATCTATGATGAAATACGAATGAATCGATATAACGAGCGCTGGTATGATCCAGAAAAAGAGATGTTGGTTTGCATAAATAACAAGTGCGGATTTGTTGATATTATATTCAGGCCGTTAACAGAGTTAAAATATAAAGATGCTCTTCCTTTTAACTTAGGTTTCTCATTGGTTGAAACTCCCGACGGAAAATGGGGATATATCGACAGAAAAGGAAGAGAATTTTGGAGGTGATTTATGAGGCTTAGATTCAATTAATAAATGCAACTTTTAGGTTTAGGTTAGCAAAAATCCTCCTCTTTAATCCTCCTCCAAAGGAAGAAACCTGATTATCATTCAAAAATAAGTTAGTCGCTCTGAAAAAAAGTTGTTAAACTTATTTAGTAATCTATATTTTAAAGATAATCTAAGTCTTTTCGTCTTTGACTTGGGAGCATGTAAGGAGTTAATAGCGATTACGATAATCTGTTGATTAGAGCATACTACCCTTCCAAATGTGCCGATTCCAACAAATCCAAAATTGTTTTCACTGGGCTAAACGTATCCGACTTTACTTCTACAAAAATAGAGTTCCAATGCGCCATCGAACCATTCCATAAACCTGGAAGTTCAGAAAATAAAATATCTTGACCTTTGTGCTTTTTCTTGACCACAAAGAATTTACTTTCGTCACGGTATTTTGTTAAATCAAACGGCTGATTGTCCATGTCTTTGTTAATACAAGCAATCATTACTGGATTGAAATAAACGCTTTGTACCATCAAGCGGTATTGGTCACCGCTCATGACGATTTGAGACTTTTCAACAATTTGTTTGCTGATCTTTCCTTGGTCTTCAATCCAAAACGGACCACCGCCTGGCTGACCTTCGTTGCGAACCATGCCACAAACGCGAACTGGTCTGTTTAAAATGGCAATGATGTCTTCGTTGGTTTGAATGTTTTCTATTTCTTGGTTGGATAAAAATTGAAAAACACGATTCAACTCTAAAACTTCTTCTAAATTAGGATTTTTCAAGATTTTCAGTTGCTCTTCTCTAAACCACAAGGCAACTCCTCCCAAATATTTCCACGTTTCAATCGCTTCTTTGGATTTTTGATAATGTTGGAGGTTGTCGATGTTTTTAATGAAAATGACATCGGAATCAATTGCATTCAAGTTTTCAAGTAACGCTCCGTGACCAGCTGGACGTTTCAAAATACTTCCATCTTCTAACGTTATGGTATTTTGATCCTTGTCAAACGCAATTGCATCGGTGGCTTTATTTTGCACAGAAAAAGAAACATCATAGCTTCTACCAGATAATTCTTCGGTGCTTTTAATGTTGTGGAAAATCGTCTCTTGATGTGTTGGGTTGATGGTATAGTGAAATTTACCATTCTCTTCGTTCACCTTAATTCCTTGTAAAATTTGTTCTTGAAAAGGATTTAGGACAAAAGGACCATTTTTGTGGAAAGGAATAAGTCCTTTCGGCATTTCACCGTAAGCCATTCCTTCTGAATTGAGTAAAAAGGACACAAACTCATCCAAATTGACGTTATGAGATTTTAATTTCTTTTTGATATCTAGCGGCAACTTTTGAAAAAAAGCAAAATCTTCCATGTTGTTTAGAAAACGTTCTACTTGACCTCGGTTTTCTTCGGTTGGTTGATCGAGAAAGTGATACAAAAACTGAAACATGCGTGAGCCTGAACCAGAAGCAGGGACGAAAAAAGTAGAATTCACACCTGAGTTTACAAACTTTTGGATGAGATTTTCTCGCTGAACAAGTAAAAAGTGAACGATTCCCTCCCCAATTTTACATGGTTCAACAAGTTTCACTTCTGGATGTTTGTCAAAAACATGGCTTCGGTGAAATTCGATTTGTTCATTATTCAGTGTGATATTTTCCATCAATTCAGCAATTATTTCTTTCTTTGTATATATGAATTTCTTCAGCGAATATATCAAATACTTGTTTAATGCCCAAGGTCGCCATGGAATTCATTCTCCTTTTGTGTATGACTTTATAGATAAGTGTTTAAAAATCAAAAAGGAAGAGGTTTTTTGTGAGAAGTATTTTTCTTTGATAAAATCGCTAAAAAATGACACGAGAACCATTCACGTGGTTGATGCAGGTGCTGGGTCTCGGAAAATGAATTCAGCGCGTCGCATTAATGCAATTCTGAAAAACGCTTCCTGCAAAGGCGTTTATGCGGATTTATTGTATCAACTAAGTACGCATTATCAACCTAAAAACACTTTGGAACTAGGAACGAGCTTGGGAATGGGAACTTCTTTGCTGTCGGCAGGGAATCCAAAAGGGAAAGTGTTTACGATTGATGCATGCGAAAACACGCTGGAAGTTGCAAAAAACAACTTTTTCAGGTTGGGTATCCGTAACATAGAAGTTGTTTATGATACCTTCTTAAACTACTTGAGTTATGCCGATAAAAAAAGCTTTGATTTGGTTTATGTCGATGGCCACCACCAAGGTGAAGCGTTGAAAAATTATTTGCATTTACTCGAACCATGGACACATTCAGATACCATTTTCCTTGTGGATGACATTCGCTGGAGCAAGGACATGTTTAACGCTTGGAACGAATTGAAATCATCTCCTAAATACCATTTGAGTATGGATTTATTCCGTATGGGAATTTTGATTCCTAGGCCGCAACAAGAAAAACAACATTTTACGATTAAACTGAAAAACGTTTTGTCGGGATTTTAAAATACGCTTAAAAACACACAACATGAAAATATACACCAAAACGGGAGACAAAGGAACAACGTCTTTAATCGGCGGAACGCGGGTGCCGAAATATGCTTTGCGCATTGAATCTTATGGTACAACGGATGAATTGAATGCCTACATCGGGTTAATTCGTGACCAAGAAATAAACGAAACATACATCGCACAATTGATTGAAATTCAAGATCGACTTTTTACGATTGGTTCGACTTTAGCTGCTGATCCTGTGAAATCGAAAATGAAATTACCGGATTTGTTGGAATCAGATGTGGTCTTTTTGGAAGAAAAAATAGATGAAATGAATGATCAATTGCCCACGATGCGTTCGTTTATACTTCCAGGCGGACATACAACGGTTTCGTACTGTCATTTGGCGCGTTGCGTTTGTAGGAGAGCGGAGCGATTGGTGACGCATTTGCAAGAAGAGGAAGAGGTTTCTCCGATTGTTTTGCCATATTTAAACCGCTTGAGTGATTACTTGTTTGTTTTAAGCAGAAAATTAGCACAAGATTTAGGTGCCAAAGAGCAACCGTGGAAAGCAAGAGTTTAAGTGATTAGCTGAGATTTACATCCCAATCAAAAGGGATTAACAAAAATTATTTTCGTTATTTATTTGGATGTAAAGAAAATAAATCTATTTTTGCGCCAATATCACACATTAAAAAGGACAAAAATGTATTGGACACTTGAATTAGCATCGTATTTGGAAGACGCGCCTTGGCCAGCAGCCAAAGATGAATTGATTGATTTCGCAATCCGCAATGGAGCTCCTTTGGAAGTAGTAGAAAACCTTCAAGATTTAGAAGATGAAGGTGATATCTATGAAAGTATTGAAGAAATTTGGCCGGATTATCCATCGAAAGATGATTTCCTATTCAACGAAGATGAGTATTAAGAAATAAAAAAATCCTGCGTTGAGCGGGATTTTTTTTTGATGTGTTGTTTGAAAAGCCTGGTAGTGTAGTAAACTCCCTGTGGGGCTGCTCCGCGGTGTCACTTTTCATAATTGAAGCGTTTAAGTTATTGATAATGAGTAGTAATGTTTTTCATAAGGACTAAAAACAGGGTATAGTAAAAGTATCATCAGATTCTTTTTTCGCTCCTAGAAAGCTTAAAAACGGTATGTTTGCTACCATGTGTAGTAAACGGTCACCTGATGTTATGTAAGCATTGTAAATCTAGTTGTATCCAGAAAGGTATTCGGAACAACATTCAGAAATATCGCTGTAAGACATGTGGAAAATAT
>CAZAVP010000011.1:0-98779 GCA_964488745.1 uncultured Chryseobacterium sp.
TTCCTACGCTACAACCCTAATTTTGGTAGAAAAACTATGAATCAAAGAAGGCGATTAAACGGTTGCTTTTCAATCGCGATTGGATGACAAATGGGTAAAACCGTACTCCGATAAAGTGGTGGAAGAATTGGGTAAAAAGGGTTCGAAACGAATCTTGGCATTCAGTCCGGCTTTTGTAGCAGATTGTTTGGAAACGATTATTGAAATTGGCGATGAATACCAAGAGATTTTCGAAGAACATGGAGGTGAGAAAATTCAATTGGTTCCGAGTTCGAATGATCATCCTCGATTTGTAGATTGTTTGGAGGATTTGGTTAGGACAAGGTTGTAGGAGAATTGATTATAAAAGTTTTAAACAGAAGAGGCGCAATTAATTGCGCCTCTTCTGTTTAAACGCGCGTCAATTTTTATTCGTGTGTCAAACAATTAACGTCATTTGAATATATTTTTTTTAAGATGTCAGGGCTATGCCCCTTTGATAATCTTATTTTTTTCTTTTTGCAATGAAGATGTCAGGACTACGTCCCTTAACATCGTGAAAACAAATTCAATTTTAGAATTTAAAAACAAAAAAACCCCGCTTGACAGAATTGTCAAGCGGGGTTTTTATAATCTTATTTAAACCTTAAGCAACTTTCAACTGAGCAACTTTTGATTTGGAAAATTGTTCTTCTGCATAAGCAGCAGTCACTTTAAATTCTTTTACATCTTGAGATGGTAAATTGTACATCGCGTCGTTCAAAATTCCTTCGCAAATCGAACGAAGTCCACGTGCACCTAACTTGAACTCAATTGCTTTCTCCACAATGAAATCCAATACGCCTGCATCAAAAGACAACTTCACACCATCCAATTCAAACAAGCGAACGTATTGTTTGATCAATGCATTTTTGGGCTCGGTCAAAATTCGTTTCAAACTTTTTGCATCCAAAGGTTCCAAATACGTCAAGGAAGGGAAACGCCCGATTAATTCAGGAATCAAACCAAAAGTCTTGATGTCAGTTGGGTTGATGTATTTCAAGAAGTTATCGCCATCGATGCGCACATCATCCGCGCTACTGAAACCAATGGTTTGTCTATTGACTCTACGAGCGATGATTTTTTCGATTCCGTCAAACGCACCGCCACATACGAATAGGATGTTTTTGGTATCGACTTGAATCATTTTTTGATCTGGGTGTTTTCTTCCACCTTGTGGCGGAACATTCACAATCGAACCTTCCAATAATTTCAATAAAGCTTGCTGAACACCTTCGCCAGAAACATCTCGTGTAATGGAAGGATTGTCGCTTTTACGCGCGATTTTATCAATTTCATCAATGAAAACGATTCCTTGTTGGGCGGCTTCCACGTTATAATCCGCCGCTTGCAACAAACGCGATAAAATGCTTTCCACATCTTCACCCACGTATCCCGCTTCGGTCAAAACCGTTGCATCCGCAATGCAAAAAGGAACATTTAACAAACGAGCGATTGTTTTTGCAAGCAAGGTTTTACCAGTTCCTGTTCTTCCAACTAAAATAACATTTGCTTTCTCAATGTCCACATCGTCTTTACTTGCAGATTGATTAAGCCTTTTGTAGTGATTATAAACAGCCACAGACAACACTTTTTTAGCATCCTCTTGCCCAATGACATATTCCCCTAATTTCTCATTAATTTCTGTTGGCTTCAAAAGATTTACAGGAGCCTTAACAGCTGCATTCTTTTTAGATGAATCTTTAAATTCTTCCTGAACGATGGTATAACCTTGTGAAATGCAACTTTCGCAAATGTGTCCCGAAAGACCAGCGATTAACATTTCCACTTGTGATCTTGGTCTGCCGCAAAAAGAACAAGAAGTTTCCGTTTTTTTAGACATAATTTATATTTGACAAGAAAACCATCCACAAAGCGAATGGTTTCTCCTTATTATATTTTACAAAGATAGTTACAAAAATAATTACTTCGGATTTCTCGTCAAAACTTCGTCTACCATTCCGTAAGCAGCCGCTTCTTCAGAGGTCATCCAGTAATCACGGTCTGAATCTGCAAAAACTTTGTCGTAATTTTGTTTTGAATGATGCGCAATGATCTCGTAAAGCTCTTTTTTTAACTTTCCAATCTCCCTCGCAGTGATCTCAATATCAGAAGCTTGACCTTGAGCGCCACCTAAAGGTTGGTGAATCATCACGCGAGAGTGTTTCAACGCCGAACGTTTGCCATCTGCACCAGCACACAATAAAACCGCACCCATGGACGCTGCCATTCCAGTACAAATTGTTGCGACATCTGGCTTAATGTATTGCATGGTATCGTAAATTCCCAAACCAGCATAAACCGATCCACCGGGTGAATTTAAGTAAATTTGAATGTCTTTTTTCGGGTCAACTGACTCTAAAAAAAGCAATTGAGCATTGATAATATTTGCAACTTGATCGTCAATTCCTGTTCCCAAAAAGATTATACGATCCATCATCAAACGAGAAAAAACGTCCATTTGAGTCATATTTAACTGACGTTCCTCAATGATATAAGGCGTTAAAGATGATTCGATGTAACTCGACAAATGCATGCTGTTAATTCCCATGTGCTTTGTGGCATATTTTTTAAATTCGTCTTTTCCAATCATATTGTTCATGGTTTAATGTCTTTTAATGTGATAAATATACGGGTAAATCTTAGGATTGTTTTTAATTATATCAAAAAAACATCGAAGTCAATTACAAGCTTGCTTCTTTCAACAACAATGCCAGCGCTATATACGCCTAAACACGCTGACAGATTTACTGAATTAATGTCACAACGACATGTATTTCCATCCCGCTGTCTCAGTCCTCGCTTTGCGAATCAATTTTCTTTATTTAGACTTTTCAACTCAAAAGTTATTTTTTTTACACAAGGCAAACGCATTTAACTTCTAAATTGGTTTATGTCATGGTTTTTAAACAAAAACCATGACATAAACAACTCATCTCAGTTTGCAATCAAGCGGTGGATGAATCCACCGCTTAATAAAATTATCTTTTCTAAAATTTAGACTTGCAAAATTTTAAATGCGTTTGCCCTGTTTTTTTTTACATTATTTTTATTATTCAAAAAAATTATCATAACTTGCTGGCAACTAATGATGTTTTAAGGCAGAAATCTCCTCTGATTTCTTGCTAGGTGTTTTATGACATCGTTGATAACCCTATAATCGCTGAACTAATGAAAACAAAAACAATTCATTTTTCGACATTGCTCGTCACTACTTTTTTGTTCACGGTTCATTTTTCCTCTTGGATATTCGGACAAACCGTCAATGTTTTTACAGTTCCTGGAGGCGGTAGTTTTCCTTCATCGTGGAGTGGTGCAAATGCTATAATTGCGGATCCCATTGACAAAACAGATTACTACTTAGTAGAAGCTGGTGATCCTTCCGACAGAATCACAACCGCTACGTACGATTTAAGTTATTTTTCTTCGGTGACTTTTTCGATTAGCGTAGCGACTTTTGGAGGCCACATCACTTTTAATCGAGCCAAAATAGAAATATCCTACGATGGTGGAATTAGTTATACGGAAACCTTATTTTCTTCTTTACCTGTCAATTCCACAGATTATTTGTCAGCTGTTTTTACTTTATCAAGTGTCTCCAGTCAAGTAAAATTAAAAATTTCAAATGAGGGAACAACTGGAAGAGGTGTGCGCTTAAAAAATTTGCAACTAGATGGTGTTGGGAACACGTGTACCTCCACAGCACTGATTACTTCTTTCTCTCCAACAGCCGCACCAAGTTCTTCACAGGTTCAGATTACAGGAACAGGTTTTACGGGAGCAAGCGCAGTCCAATTTGGCTCCGTAAACGCAAGTAGTTTTACGGTTGTAAATGCCACCACCATCCTCGCAACAGTTCCCGTAGGCATGGATTCAAACATTCCCATTTTTGTTTCTGACGCAAGCTCCTGTCCAATAATCAGTTTGAGCAATTTTACTTTAACAAAAAGTGGAGGTTCGTGCGCGTATTACACAGGTTATTCAGACTTATTTATTTCCGAAATCTACGATTCTCATATTGACAACGTTTGGAACATCGAACTATTTAACCCCACTTCGAATCCGATTGTATTAACTGGTGTCTATCAAATCAAAAGATCCGAAGATTTTTCTACGCCCATCACGTACACGAGAACGATTGATTTAACTGGCACGGTGCCTCCAAATAGTACTTTTTTGATTGAAGCAGGAAATTCCCCTCAAGCTTGTTCCAGCATTGCCTACGACATGTCTGAAAATGACGTTGGCATAAACGAAAACGATCTCGTCGCATTGTTTAAAAACGGTTCGTTGGTGGACGTAACGCAAGCACCAAATGAACTCGGTTATTCCATCTGGAGAAACGTCGCAAATGGGATAACTGCGCCATCTGACATATTTGTTTCTGCCGATTGGACCGTTAACCTTATGGAGTCTTGTAGCGATTTAGGTGTTTTTAGTTTGCCAATTGAAGTTCCCGAAATCACTTCTTCTCCAGGAGACCTCATCACCTGTCAGCTAAACATGTCTATCGCTACTCCCACTTCCGACCTCACTTACCTCTGGAAATACAACCATCCGAACAACATGACCAATTGGCTAGACGTAAACTCAAGCAATCTTCCACTTGTCAATATTTCTGGAGAAGCAACAGACAACCTCACCATTGAGGGGCTTACTTCAAGTGTCTCAGGATATCAATTTTACTGTCAAATTACAAAGAACGGATGCACTGTCTTATCCAACGCTGCGCAATTTAAGGCTGAATCTCGTTCCATTTATCGAACCACCTTTTCTGCCAACGGAAATTGGTCGGATTATTCAAAATGGGAAATGTCTGACGATTACGTAAATTACGTTCCAGCGTGCTCTTATCCGAATTCCAACAACACATCCGAAATAATTCTTGATTTTAACTCCTACTTAGTTTTGGATTTATCAGGATCCAATGCAATTAGCGTCAATCGGTTGACCATCCAGGAAAATGCTACCTTAGAAATGTTGCCTTCTGCAAAGTTATCGGTGGTTGACGGTGTGTCTGGAGCAGATTTGATCGTCAATGGAACTTTGTTTGACAGAAACAGTACCACCAATGGAATTGGTTTTGACGCATCGGCTACTTGGCAATTGGGACCAAATGGTACAGTCATCAAAAGTAATTATGCCGCAATCTCCCCCTATAAAGAAAAGTATGAAGGCGGTATGAGTTCAATACCAGCTTCTGCGAATTGGATCTTTCGAAACAACGGCGATGGAAATCCGAGGATTGGAACGGTTGATTTTTTCTACCCGAACTTGTTTTTCGAAAATACCACGGCTTCTCAATACGCATGGGAGAATCCAACAGCTGGAACAGCCTTCACAGGAAGTGCTGGTTTTGCCACCGTGAAAGGAAACTTGAACATTGGGTTGACTGGAACCGCTCCCTGTCTAGTCAGCAATGTGAATACCAACGCGCAAGCAATGTTGATATTGGGAGATTTAAACATCGGAACTGGTTCCAGCTTGAGTAACCGTACAGCAAGCGCATTTGGAACAGGGTTTGAGTTGAAAGGAAATCTTGTGGCCGATGGGACGTTGCATGTTTTGGATGGAAATTTAGAGCGCGTTTTTCGGTTTACGGGACTCAGCGACCAAACCATTTCTGGGAATGGAAATATCGACCTGTTTAAAATGACCATTGACAAACCTGCTGGGCAAATTCTTTTAAACCGAAACCTAAATGTTCAAAATGAATTGTTGATGACTCAAGGAAACATTCTGACCAATACCCATTGCTTGGAACTGGGAATTTCTATCTCACAAAAAGGAATTTTAAATCATACAAGCGGTTTGGTGGTCGGCAAAATGCGGCGCTGGTTGGATGGAACGAACGCGGGAAATGCTTCTGGTTTATTTCCAATGGGATTTGAAGATTTACTGATCGGAACAGGAATTAAAAACCGAAACGTCCGCATTGAATTTACAAACGCAGCTACAGATGGAGGTCATTTAACGGTTGAATACATCGGTTCACCCATGGGTTTCGCAGGCCTGCCAATCTTGACGGCTAACTCTGGAAATGCAGGTTTTGACATCGTTACCACGGAAGACCAAGGTTATTGGAAAATCGACAACGAAGCTGGGAAATTGTTAGACGGAAAATACACCATCACCTGCACAGGAGAAGGCTATGAAACAATTACCGATTTGGATAAATTGACTTTAATCAAACGCGTTGGAACAGGAGGTTGGCATTGCCCTGGATCTCATATTGCAGCAGTCCCAACAACTCCTACCCTACCGATTGTTGCTCGTCTGGACGTTTCTGGTTGGTCCAACTTTGGATTTGGAGGTGGAACAGGAAATCCCTTGCCCATTCAGTTGATTGATTTCCATGCAAGCTGTAGTGAAAACCAAATAAACATCAAATGGTCCACAGCAAGTGAATTAAATACGAATCATTTCGTGGTGGAAAAAAGTCGAGATTTGGCAGATTGGGCTTTTGTTTCGCAAGTAGCAGCCGCTGGAAATTCCGTTCAAGAAAAACATTATTTTGCAGTAGATTTAGAAGATGTAACGGGCACTTTCTATTACCGTTTGAAACAGATTAATTTCAACGGGCAAGAAGAAATTCATGGACCAATCAGTGCCTCATGTGAAAATGAAAAAATTTCTATCGCTGTTTATCCCAATCCTGCGAGTCCTGATTTTACAATCGAAATTCCATGGGATAATCCTCCAACACAGGCACTATTACAAATTCGAGATGTATGTGGGAAAGTAGTCCACGAAACCAGTGTGAATTTAAAAATGGGTATCAACCATAAATTAACATATCAGCCTAAAAACTGGCAAACCGGAATTTATTGGATTCAGCTGAACCACCAAGGACAAACTCATTCAACTCCCGTTCGCTTATTGATAACAAACTGATTAACAAACGGTTGGTTTTTAAAGAAATTAAGAATGGATTAACAAATGATGAATTATTTCTCTTGCTTTTTTTATTTAGAAAAAATAGTTTACTTTTACCGTAAGCTATTTGATAATTTCCTATTGCCGACGTGATTTTTGGCAAACTGTCAGATGGTACCATTATCAGTGATAATGATATGCTTATTTTTAAAACACAAAAAAACAAAACTACTTTACTAAAAAGTTTACCTCTTGCTCTTTTAATTTTTATTGGGAATATTAATTTGGGATTTGGACAGACTGCAATTTATACAGTTTCAACAACTTCAGCTGTAACAACAAGTGGAACTGCACCTTCAGGTTCTTCAGCTACTTATGCACAAACATATACTCCAACTGTTGGTCAGATGACTTCGAGCAATTCTACTACTTTAACTTTGAGTGGTTATGCAGGAATGAGAATTACTCAGATAGTTTTGGAAATGAAATCAAACGCTAGTAAAGGAAAAGGTACGTTAAGTATAATAGCTGGCTCAACATCTATCGCTTCTATTAGTCCAACAAAAGGTTTTAATGATTCTGAATGGAATGGATCATGGAGTAGTACTTATGTTAATATCACCAAAACTCCCACTGCCTACACCATTGGCACAGGTGAAAATGTTGTTATTAAAATCGATGCTACGGAGAATAGTATGTATATACAAAAATACACGATTACTTATGAATTAGTTTCAACATGCTCCGCCCCAACAACCCAAGCAACTGCAGCCACATTCCCCACCATCACCAACAACTCCATGAACCTTTCTTGGACAGCTGGAAACGGAGATGGTAGAATCGTAGTCATGAAAGAAGCCAGTGCGGTGAGTGGAACACCAACGAGTGGCACTGCTTATACTGCCGATGCTGCTTTTGGTTTAGGAAACACCATCGCTGCCAATGAGTTTGTGGTTTACAATGGAACTGGAAATTCAGTATCGGTTAGCGGTTTGGATTGTGGCAAAACTTACCACATAAAAGTGTATGAATATAATACGACTGATGTTTGTTATAATACGACTTCCCCAACGAGTGCGAGTGCGGCAACTTTGATAACTGCTTCTCCAACGGCTCCAAGTTTCACACAAACCTGTGGCTCAACAACTTTCGCAGCCATTCCCAACACCGCAACGGAAAACACTTTTTGGCAAACCAGCGCATCTGGAACGAGTGAAACAGACCCAGCGGATGTAACTAAAACTGTAAGTTCGGCAACAACCATCTATTTAAGAACAAAATCTTCTACCGGATGCTGGTCGAACGCAACTACAGTTTCTCCTGCCATCATTTCTTCTCCTTCCATAACGACACAACCAGTTGATCAAAATGGAATTGACGGTGGCTCCGTCACTTTTTCAGTCGTTGCAAACAATACAACTGGATACCAATGGCAAATTTCAACTGACAATGGAGTAAACTGGACTAACGTTTCTGGCGCAACAAGTGCTTCACTTACAGTTTCTAGTTTAACGCTGTCAATGGACGGATATAAATACCGTGCAATTGTTAAGGCGACAAATCCGTGTACTGATGTTATTTCTAATGTTGGGACTTTGAATGTGACTACCGGACCTTGTGTTCAGGAAAGTTTTAGTTCCATTGGAAATTCAAGTAGCTACGGAACTAGAACATGGAGTGGAACTGGAGGCACATGGACAGCCACAGATGCAAGAGAAGATCAATCAATTAATGGAAAAGCTATAACTTTTAAAGGGAGTGTTACTTCTCCTTCTTTTTCAGCAGGAATTGGCAATCTAACAATAACAACAAAATACCCTTTTAGTGATGCCAGCGGAACCCTAAACATTAAAATAAATGGAACACCTGTAGGTTCTGTGCCAGTATCTACGACATCTGCAACTTATACAATTAGCGGTATTGATATTTCAGGAAATATTGTTTTGGAAATTGAGAATGATAATGGATCTAAAAGGCCTGCAATTGACGATCTTTCGTGGACTTGTTTTGTTGTACCTGCTTGTACTCCAACCGCAACCATCACATCTTTCCTTCCAACTTCTGGACCGGTTGCAACTTTGGTTACCATAACGGGTACGGGTTTTACAGGTGCAACAGCGGTCAAATTCGGGACGGTGAACGCAACAACTTTTACAGTTGTTAATTCAACAACGATCCTTGCAGAAGTTCCTGCGGGAATTGGAGCAAATGAGCCTATTTCTGTTTTTGATGCTGGCGCTTGTGCAACGACAAGTCTAAGTACGTTCACTTTACTTGACTTTTTAGGTGTTTGCTCCATACCATCTACCGATCTATTTATCTCAGAAGTATTTGATTCTGAAAGTGGAAACAATCATTACATAGAATTGTATAATAATACGGGTTCAACCATAAATCTGGCGACCCCAAATCAATATAATTTAATTATTAATGGTATCACAAATGTTAACTTATCTGGAACTTTAGCTCATGGAGCTACACTTGTTGTGTTTTGCGGTACCGATAATGCTAATCTCTCGAATTCAGCTCAAAATATGGGCTCCGGATTTAATGCTGATGACGATATTAGTCTAAGAAAAGACGGTGTAGTAATCGATCAAATTTTAACTCCCAGTTATGTTGGCTTTACATTCCTTAGACTTCCAACAATAAACAATCCTAACAGTAGTTATAATGCAGCAGAATGGAATCTAATTAATCACTCAATTTCTACTTCTGTACCTACAATTGGCAATCATACTGTTAATCCAATTTCTAATATCAATATCACTACACAACCAACAGACGTAACCGGCTGCTCTCTAACCATGTCCGTAACTTCCCCAACTCCGGGGATTACCTACCAATGGAAATTCAACAATCCTGCATCGATGACGGGTTGGCTGGATGTAAACTCAACGAACATTCCTGTTGCAATAATTTCTGGAGAAACTAGCGCTACGTTGAGCATTACAGGTGATGTTTCTGCTTTGATGGATTTCCAATTTTATTGTGAAATTTCAGAATCAGGCTGTTCACTTGCTTCAAACGCTGCACAATTTAAAACAGATTCTCGTCCTATTTACCGCTCTGTAGCTGCATCCAACGGAAATTGGTCAACGGTTTCAAACTGGGAAATGTCGACAGATTATACCAATTACGTCGCTGCTTGTACCTATCCACGCTCCATAAATTCATCGGAAGTAATTATTCAAACTGGAACTCGAATTGTTTTGGATTTGACAGGTGCAAATGCTGTTGATATCGACCATCTGACGATTGAAAACACAGGAACTTTGGAATTGTTGCCCAATGCGAAATTAACAATTTACGACAGTATTGCTGGGGCAGATTTAATTGTTAATGGAACATTATACGACAGAAACAGCGCAGGAAATGCCATGGACTTAACTAATTCTACTTGGATCTTGGGAGCAAACGGCACAGTTATCAAGAGTAACAACGGTGCAATTGCATTCTACAGAGATAAATACCAAGGGGGAATGAGTAACATTCCTGCTACTGCCAATTGGATATATCGATACACTGGAGATGGACACCCGGTTGTTGGAACAGAAGATTTTTTCTACCCAAACCTTTCTTTTGAAAACACAACTGCTAGCACTTACAGTTGGAATAATCCCGTGAATACAGCTTTCCAAGGATTTACTGGTTTCGCAACCGTAAAAGGAAATTTTGACATCGGGGTTATAGGAACTTCTACTTGTGAAGTGAGCAATATCAATATCAACGCGCAACCGATGTTGCTTCTTGGTAATTTAAACATTGCTACCGGTTCAAGTTTACTAAATTCTGCAGCTTCTGGAACTGATTATGGTACTGGTTATGAATTAAAAGGAAATCTTTTTGTTGACGGGACATTAAATATTTTGAATGGCGCACTTGAAAGAGTAATGCGTTTTACGGGAACAACAAACCAAACCGTTTCTGGTGTTGGAACGATTGACCTACACAAAATGACCGTAAATAAGCCAAGTGGTGACGTACTGTTAAATCGTAACCTCCAAGCGCAAAATGAATTGGTGATGATCCAAGGAAATATTTTCACCAATGCAAGTATGTTGGAACTAGGATTATCGACTACGCAAAAAGGAATTTTGACACATACCAATGGTTTTGTAGTTGGAAAAATGCGTCGTTGGTTTAACGGAACCAACTCTGGAGATGCTACCGGTTTATACCCTATGGGATTCAATGATTCTGGATTGAAAAACAGAAATGCGAAAATCGAATTCAATGCGGTACCGGCATCAGGAGGGCATTTAACAGTGGAATACATTGGAACTCCAATGGGATTGGATGGCATCCCTATTCCAGCCGCAAACACGGGTGGAGCAGGATTTGACGTTACGACAACTGAAGATCAAGGATATTGGAAAATCGATAACGAAGCTGGAAAATTGATTGGTGCAAATTATACCATCGCTTGTACTGGCGAAGGGTACAATACCATTACAAGTTTACCTCAATTAACCTTATTAAAACGAGTTGGAAGTGGAAACTGGTTTTGTCCAGGTACACATTTAACAACAACTGGAACGATTGCGAAGCCGACTGTTTCTCGTTCGGGCGTTTCCGATTGGTCGAATTTCGGTTTTGGCGGTAGCGTTGCGAATCCATTGCCTGTAAAATTAACTGCTTTTAGTGTTTCGTGTGATGAAAATCAAACCAACATTTCTTGGACTACTGCAAGTGAGTTAAACTCTTCGCATTTTGTAGTTGAGAAAAGCCGTGATTTAAAAAACTGGATTGCCGTGTCACAAACTCAAGCTGCTGGAAATTCAAATCAAATGATCGATTACACTTCTCATGATGAAAATGGTTGGAATGGAGTTTACTATTATCGATTGAATCAAATTGACTATAACGGAGAATCTGAAATTTACGGACCAATTAGTGTTGCTTGCAAAAGTGAGCGCAATGCGATGGTCGTTTATCCAAACCCATCGAATGGCGATTTTACAGTTGAGATTACTTGGAGCGAAATAAGTACGCAGACACAAATTCAAATAATTGATTTGACAGGAAAAATCATTCAAAAACTCGATGTGAATTTGAAAACTGGAATTACACAAATTGAGTTCGACAAAGAAAATCTCCCAAAGGGCACCTATTTAATTCATTTAGTTGGTGAGAAAAACATGGGATTCAAGCCAACTCGTTTGGTGATTGCAAAATAAAGGAAGATTATTAAGGAATGACTTAGAAGTCAACCATTAAACCATTTAGATAAAAGGGAAAATTAATTATATGCCTCAATGAATCGAGAAAAATTCATAAAAAACAAATTAAATAGGAGGAAAATAATTGATAAAGCAAGGAACTCTCTAAATTTCTAATTACATTTGCAACTGTAGCTTTCAAAACCACTAATTAACTTTGTGGTTTTGATTAAATACTCACAAGGACAAATCTTTTTTGAGGAACAAACTTATCAGTACTCTCTTAACTTAGAGGTGTTTATGGAGGAAAATTGTACGAAAACTGAATCTTTTACTACGCATAAAATAATCTATTTTGGATTATCAACGGAATCTAAGTATCTTTTTGACTTCTATGTTCATGAAGGAACTGAAAATTACGGATTTTATAGTGATAAAGAAAATCCATTGGTTATTGGAAGTTTAGAAGATGGACTTCTTTTGTTGAACGAAACGAACAACTTTACCCATGTTATTTGTTGTGCTAAAAAGGTTCCTCACCATGTAATCCTTCAATTAATTAAATATTGTTACGCTCAAAACATTGTTTTATATTTACTTCCAAGTGAACTCGGGAAAAAATATAAAAATTTCATCCCTACTTCTATCCATAGAGTCCTAACTTTAAAACTCGCTCCTCGAAATGTACATAAAGCAAAAAATGCTTTTATAAAAAGGAGTTTTGATCTCGTTTTCAGCACGCTGGTAATCGTATTTGTCTTAAGTTGGCTGTTTCCTTTGTTGTGGATACTGATTAAACTTGAATCAAAAGGTCCGGTGTTTTTCATTCAAAAAAGAAACGGATTGGAAAACAAAGAATTCAATTGTCTAAAATTCCGAACAATGTATTTGAACGATGTGTCTGATGAAGAACAAGCAAAAGAAGGCGATAAGCGAATTTCAAAAGTCGGAAAATTTCTGCGCAAAACAAGTATCGATGAATTTCCGCAGTTTTTCAACGTGCTTTTGGGTGATATGAGTGTGGTAGGACCACGTCCGCACATGATCAAGCACAATAAAATGTACGTAACATTAATAGAAAATTACAACCAACGAACGGTTGTAAAACCAGGCATTACTGGCTTGGCTCAAGTGTTAGGATATCGGGGGGAAACAGAATCAGATCTTTTTTTAATGAAAATACGTGTTCGAATGGACCTATTTTACATCAACAATTGGTCCTTCTTCTTGGACTTAAAAATCATTTTCAAAACCGTAATCAATATATTTATCAAAAACAAAAATGCTTTTTAAACATGGAAAGCAAAAAGTTTTTAAAAGATGTATCCGCAAGTACGATTCAAGTAGCTGTTACTCAAATTGCTAATTTACTGATTTTTTATTTGATTTCGAAGTACATTTCGAAGGAGGAGTTTGGGTTTTATAATTGGGCAATCGCATTGAGCTCAACCATCATCACTATTTTTTCTTTAGGAATGGACTTGGTGTATGTAAAGCGAGTAGCTTCTGGACACAAATCTGAGACCACCATTTCAATTCATTTTTTCCATACACTTTTATCGAGTGTCGTCTTAATCGGAGCTGCTAGTCTTTGTACGTATTTCTTTTTTGACTCCTTGGCATTTAAACACTTGTTCTTATTAATTGTCATCAATCAATCGTTATTTACCGTTGTCAACTCTGTAAAACTCTGTTTAAACGGTCTGGAAAAATTTAATAAGTTAGCGATAATTGCTATTTTCACAAGCATTACACGTGTTGTGCTTATTGTTGGTTTGTTATTAACTCCGTTTTTTACCATTTACTTTATTGTTGGCGCTTTTATTCTTAGTTATATCATTGAATTTGGAATTAGTTATTACATCGCTGGTACAGCTCTTAAATATTACATTACACCCAAAGCGTCCGTCAAAGAATATAAACTTTTAGTAATTGAATCGCTTCCACAATTAGGTACAGTATTATTTGATTCTGCACTAGCACGAATCGATTGGATTTTAATGGGTATTATTGCAACCGCTGTAAAAACAGCAGAATATTCATTTGCATACAAAATATTTGAAGTTTCTAAAATTCCTTATCTCGTTATTGCTCCCATTTTACTTACACGATTTTCCAAACTCTTTAAAAATGAAAATCCTTTAAATCCTTCAGAAAAAGCCAACATTGATAATCTATACAAAACCGAAATCTTCATTGCGGTTTTGGTTCCCATCATCGCCATACTTATTTGGTCTGATTTTATCGATCTCATCACGGATAATAAATATGGAAAAGTAAATCAGATCACTTATACCCTATTGGGAATCTGTATCCCTTTGCATTATACGACTAATTTTTTATGGACCAAAGCTTTTGCACAAGGACAATTAAAAATGATTTTTATAATAACGGTTATCACTTCAGTGCTCAACATTGTACTCAACATGTTTATGATTTCAAAATACGGAGCTCAAGGCGCTGCATTTGCATTCTTAATCAGTACTTCGGCTCAAGTTATTCTATATTATCGACATACAGTTCGAACCAAATACGCATTAAATCTAGGTGTTTTAATTTTAAACTTGTTAATTGGGAGCTTCATTGTGCTTTCACTGTATTGGCTTCCCATCCACTTTGTGATTAAGGCGTTATTGGCATTTGTAATTTATGTAATTTTGGTCAGAATAACGAAGTTATTTAGTATTCAGATTTTAAAATCGGCTTTTATTTAAATGAATATCCTTTTTATATGTGATGAATATCCTCCGGGAAAACATGGAGGAGTAGGAACAATGGTTCAAGTACTTGGCCGAGAACTAGTCAAGCAGGGTAATCACGTTACTGTGATTGGTTTATATCCGCATTATTACGGTGGTAAGGATTTCGAAATCGATCAAGGAGTTGAGGTGCATCGCATGCGATATGGTTTAAATTTTGGAACAACTCATAAAAACTTTTTTTACAAAGTAATTGGTAAAATGCCCAACTTTTTAAAACGAACTTTAAATGGAAAGCGTGCTTTCAATAAATTCGCAACTAAAACACATCAGATTATTGATGAAAAAAAGATTGATGTAATCGAAATTCAAGATTGGAATAGCTGGGTTTTTGAGATTGGATATACTGTTGAGTGGCCGAAATTCAAGGTTCCTCTAATTGTAAAATCAAACGGGTCTCACACTTATTTTTGTGATGAAGCAGATGTGCCTACAGACCCAGAATTCGAGTTAAACGATCGCAATTTATATCATCGAGCAGATGCTTTGTCATCTGTGAGTCATTATACAGAATCCGTAAATAGACGACTTTTCAAGTATGACAAACCCGTTGAAATACTTCACAATTGCATCGAAGTAAATTTTGATTTTGATGTAAACCCAAGCAAAGAAGAAAAGACATTTATCTTTACAGGAACATTGGTAAAAAAGAAAGGTATATTTTCATTGATGAAAGCGTGGAATAAAGTCATCATCACCCATCCAGATGCGACCCTCAAAATCTACGGTAAAGGGGAAATTCAACCTTTAAAAGCACTTTTATCACCTGAAGGGATCGAAAGTGTCCATTTTTTAGGGCATACATCACGTCAAAACCTGTTTAAAGAGTTAAGTAAAGCCACAGCTGCAATTTTCCCATCTTATTCAGAATGTTTTGCATTGGCGCCACTGGAAGCATTGGCCGTTGGTTGTCCTGTGATTAATACGTCCAGAGCTTCTGGAAAAGAATTGATCGCAGATGGGGAAAATGGAAGTTTGATTGATCCAGATAACATCGATGACATTGCAGATAGAATCGTAGAATTAATTGAAAACAAAGAGCTGCAAAAATTATTTTCTGAGAAAGGAAGAGAAACCATCATGAATAAATTTACGATAGAGAGATCTGCTGTAAAACACATTGATTTTTATGAAAGAGTAAAAAACTATTTTCATGGATAAAATTAAAAAAACTTATCTCTGGATTAAGGAGTGGATTTCTGGTCAAGGCAAACTCTTAAATTTTTGGTTACTTTTATTTCTTATTGGTATCTCAAACAGTATTTACACCGTTAAATTTCTGGCAATATTTATACTTGCTTTGTTTCTGGTTTTTAAAAAACGAAATTCTTCCTCAGACCTGTTCAATAAAAAACAAAAAATTATAAGCATCTTAAAGTCAGACAAGACAATCTGGTTTTATCTGACTTTAATCATTATTGCGCTCATTAACTTAATCTACAACTATTCTTCAAACTATTTAATAATTGTACTAGTGGGTATATTGTTTTGGATATGTAACATCTTCATACATCAAGGGGTTATCTATTTTACAAATTCCTTATCGTATATCAAAGTCAATTATACAATCAAAATATTTGTTATTCTAAACTTGGTCATTTCAATCATAAACCTCTTAACAGTTATGATTGCTACCAAATCTTTAATCCCTTATGCAGAAATAGATACTCCTCCATATGGTGTTATGAGTGGTGATTTAATTCAAGGTCTTTTTGCTCCTGACCATTTGGCGAATGGGATTATCCTCACCTTCATTTGCCTCTATTTTTTCTTAATAAAAAATTATAAAACTTCATTTCTAGCATTAATCACTGTTTTGTTAGAATCGAGTAATTTGTCCGCTTTAATTATCTGTTTTTTTATGATTCTTATGTTTATTCTTTTTGATAAAAAAGTTAAATATAAAGTAATCATTTTCCTGAGTTTTATAATCGTTTTTTATCTAAAAATCAATCCTATAAATTTTCATGAGATCTTAAAGATTGTCAAAATAAATAAGGAAAATACGTATGCTGACAAAATAATTCAAAGAGCTTATGAAACTAAAAGTCAATCAGAAAAAGATCAAGAGGAATTAAAAAACTTAAAAATAAAATGGAAAAAAGAATTCATTGATGCAACGAAATTAAATTTAAAAAAAGAAAATTCATCTCAGAAAAATAAAATAACAGAAATCTCAAACCGAAGTATCGAAATTAAGAATGAAAAATCAAAATTGAAAATTGAAAAATATCAAAATGATATTAACTCAATCAGAAAAACCAATAGTCAATTACTTGTAGATAGCAACAAAATTGAATTTGAAATTGATCATACACCTGGAGTTATCATTTCTTTAAAGCAAACAGCGGATCAATTGAAAAGCGATTCTAAAAAACTATTGATAGGTAGTGGAACTGGTAATTCTTCCTCTAACCTAGCCATTATGAGTTCTAAGTTCACTTCTAATTCTCGCATCTTCGACTTAATTCTCCCAAAATATGAACATGAAGATTTTAAAAATAATAATGGTGCTTTGTGGCGTTACATTAATACAAAAGGAGTAGAGTATCACAGCATAACGCACTACCCATATAATACTTATAACACCTTATTCGGAGAGTATGGCATTCTCGGATTTTTAGCTTTTCTCTTTTTTTACATCTTTCCAAAGGCTTATCAGCTCATCCAATTGAGAAAAGTGAAACTACTGTTCATTATCATCCCTTTATTTTTGATCTTAGTGGGAACGTATTATTGGTTTGAATCTTTTATTTTAATTCTATTCTTTGAACTCATTATCCACAATGAAATAAAAGAACCTAAAACATCAGAAAATGACACCATTTAATACATTTTCCAAGAGAATAAAAGATGCAACTTTAGAGGAAATTCGATTCTTTGTATTGTGTTTATTTGTTTTTACATTGCCTTTTGATAGATTTTATTCTCAATTTGCAATCATTGTTTTATTGGTCTTACTAGTGATTGATTTTGACATGAAAAAGATAAAGTCAATTCCACGAAAATTTTGGCTATTTCAATTTTTCTTCATCATAACCGCAGTTGGATTATTGAATACTCCAACCGAAGGAATGAAAGATGGTTTATTCTTAATAGAAAAACAACTCGCCATTCTCTTAATGCCTTTGATTATTCCAATGTCGATTACAATAACGGAAAACCGTGTAAAAATAATTTTAAAAACATTCACTGCTTCAGCCATTATCAGCATCTGTTATTTGTTAATCGCAACTACATTAAATTATCAAACTTTAAACAT
This sequence comes from uncultured Chryseobacterium sp., assembly GCA_964488745.1. Lineage (GTDB taxonomy): Bacteria > Bacteroidota > Bacteroidia > Flavobacteriales_D > Crocinitomicaceae > JAQVCM01. Next base: position 18,078 of record CAZAVP010000011.1, read on the forward strand.
TCCCTTTCAAGATTATTTTAATTCTGGATTTCTATTTAACCACGCCTTTGCTTCACCATTAAACATTCATGCGGGTTATTTATCTTTGTATTTAACATTGGTACTTTTTTATGTGTTTCAAAATTTGAATCAACAAAATCAAGAGAGAAAGAAGTTCCTGCTTTTACAATTAGCTGTTTTATTAATAGGAATTACGTTGCTAGCCAGTAGATCAAATATCTTAGCAATCATACTTGTGACTTTGTTTGTATATCCTTTCTATTCCAAAAAAAACATCCAGAAAAAAATAACAATTTCAATTTTAGCATTGTCAATAATTGTTTGTGGATTTTACTTCTCACCTTATTTAAAAAGCAGGTTCGGTGTTCAGCTTCTTTCAGAGGTAAGTTTCAATGGACAACAAGTAGAACCACGAATTGTTCGTTGGGAAGAAGCAGTAAATGCAATCCGAGAATCACCCATTACTGGACATGGATCAGGTTCTGAGTCCATAAAACTAAAAGAGCGTTATTGGCAAAGCGGATTAATTAATTCTTTTCATCAAAATTACAATGCACATAACCAATTCTTATCCATTACGCTAAAACATGGAATCATCGGGCTGATGTTATTTTTAATCGCATTGGGATATTATTTTAAAATTGCGATACAAAGCAAATCATTCTTATACCTAACATTCCTCATACAAATCACCTTTGTTTTCATGATTGAAAATGTACTGGATGCAAATAAAGGAATTTTCTACTTTGCATTTTTTAACACCTTATTTGGATTTCTATACCTGAAAAAATTGAATAAAAATGAAGACACCTCTCATATCGGTGATAATTCCATCGTATAATTCAGAAGATTATCTTTCAGAAACGATAAACTCTGTAATTAAACAAAGCTACGATAATTGGGAATGTATAGTTATTGATGATGGTTCAACAGATCGAACAAATGAACTCGTAAAAAAACTAATTACGCGAGATAGTCGAATTCACTACTACTTCAAAGAAAATACAGGATTATCTGATACTAGAAATTTTGGAATATCAATCGCAAAAGGAGATTACATTCAATTATTAGATAGCGATGATGTTCTTTTTCCAGATAAGTTTCAAAGAATGATCCAAAGCTATCTAAATGTACAGGCTGAATCGGTTATATTCTTTTCGGACTTTGAATTTACACTTCATAATCAGCCTTATGAAACGGATTACACAATTAAAAAACTTTACAAAGACATCTCCAAAATTGGAGTAATTGATTTTAAAAAATTATATCAAGCATGGGATCTACGTTTTATAATTCCTACGCATGCTTTTTTATTTCCCCGCGCTATATTTCAGGATCAGGGTTATGACCCATCTCTAAAATCAAAAGAAGATTGGGATTTCTATCTATCGATTTTGTCTGCCAATCATTCTACATTTCAGTTTGTAGCTTATAAAGGTTGCGGGTATAGGATGAGACCAAACTCGATGTCGCAAGACTTAACGAAACTATATGTTTACGCAATGATAATTTCCCATAAATGGAGCCGCAATAAGTTTTCAATGAACTTAAAATTAAGTCAATATCTTTTACAAGCATATTTTTCGAAGCTGAAAAAGAAAGAAATAAAAATGAGAGAAATAAAAATGATTATAAGATCCCTACTAAAAAAACGTATCTTAGTCAACCAAGTAATAATCCATGTACTCATGCCTTTAGTAATAATCCAAAAAATACACGCTAAATTTAAATGAAAACGGCAATTATTATTCTGAATTGGAATGGAGCTCCAGACACTATTTTTTGTCTACAATCCATGATGAAATTCGTAAATTTATCTACTGATAGAATTTTCGTAATCGACAATAATTCAGAAGATGAGAGTGTGCAAGATATATCGAATTTCATTGTCAATCAAGGAATAACTTTCTCGGTTATTGAATCTGACGACATAGTAACTCACTATGTAGATCAACCAATTTCAATTATAAAAAACAAAAAGAATTTAGGTTTTGGAGCTGGAAACAATGTTTTACTCAAAAAAATAAAAAAAATTAATCCTGATTTTGAATATGTTTGGCTCATAAACAATGATGCGATAATTGAAGAGAAATCACTCGTATGTTTAAAAGAGACGATGAGTTCTAATGAATCTTTTGGTGCAGTTGGATCCATCATCTTAAATTTTCCCTTGGATGGGATTGTTCAAAATACAGGTGTTAAACATTATCGTTATTTGGGTGTTTCGAAACTAATCAATAAAAATAAAAAGATCAGCGAAATTGATTTTTCGCAAGAAATAAAATTTGACTACTTGAATGGCGCCAGTTTACTATTACGAATTTCTGCTCTTGAGAAATCAGGTTTTTTTGATGAACGCTATTTCCTATATTCAGAAGAACATGACTTGCAACTATCACTGATAAAGAATCAATACCGGATTTTACTTGAACCTAAAAGCAAAGTTTACCATCAATTAATGGGAAGTACTAAACACTTATCTCATGTTTTTTATTACCATTATTCTAAATCCTCCGTACAATTTTCTAAAAAGCATTATTCCAAATTCATCTTTATCATAAGTACATTGAATCTTACTGTAATCAACTTCATTCGAACATTTCCAAGTTTTAAAAACTTTAAATGGGCAGTAAAAGGAATTATTAAAGGAATGTGATAATGATAAAAACAACAACTATTTTTGGGTATTCTTTTATTTGCGATTTATCTTATTCGGAGATTTCTGATTTGATAATTGAAGATGTGAAAACCAATGACGTAATAACAAACGTGATAACTCCTAATGCCCACGGGATTGTTTCCTACAGTAGATATCCTGAATTGAATCGCTTTTGTCAGCAATCTAAGTATGTTTTACCCGATGGTCAACCTATCGTTTTATTAAGTCGGTTTACAAAAAACAAAATTCAGAAACGTTTAACAGGAAGTGATTTTTTTCCAGTTCTTTTTAATAAAATAAACAACACTGAAGTTTCGATATTATTTGTACTAAGTGATGAAAGTCTTATTCCAAGATTTAAACAGAAAAGTGAAAACTCAACGTATTATATTCCTTCTTTCATTCGCATGGAAGATACGCCCAAATTAAGAGAAGAAGGATTGAATATTTCAAAAATCATCCTTGAAAAAGAAATCCAAATAGTCTTTTTTGGAATTTCAGAACCTAAGCAAGGAGCTTTAAGTCAAATAATAACTCAGGAATTACTGAAATCGAATCCTGAAAAGAGTTGTATCATGCTTTTTTTAGGTGCCTCTTATGAATTCTATTTTGGAGTAAAAAAAAGAGCTCCGATTGTGTATCAGAAATTTGGCCTAGAATGGCTTTACCGGTTGTTAAAAGAGCCTAAACGACTATTGAAAAGATATACGGTAACCAATTCATTATTTATTTTGAAATCCATTAAATGGATAATTAGCCAGTTATTAAAACAAAGAAAATAATTAAATAATCAAAACTAAGTATGACTATTAATACGAGAAACTTATTAGAAAAATCAAATCCATTCGTTTTATATTGTACGATTATACATTTCATTATAACGAGTTATTTCGACGCTTTCGTATTTATAAATCCAACCTATTTTTTGGAAATAAAATATGTGATTTTAAAGTGTATTTCCTTTCTTATTATTTTAATATTTTGGAGTTCCGTTTTTTATTTATTTAAAAAATACAAAGAAAAGGATAAAACTTGGCTGAAAAAAATACGCATTTTCACCACATACTTTTCCATTATGATGATTTTTTTAATCCTATTATGGCCAGGTATTTGGAAAGGTGATGAATATATGATATACAGCTCTGCTACAAATTTAGAAATAAGTTTTTGGCATCACTATCTTACTAGCCTATACTATATTATTTGCTTGATGATTTTACCTTTTGGAACAGGTGTAATAATTATGCAATTAATCATACTTTCATTTATTGTTTCTGATATAATTTACTATGTTTCTGAAAAAACTAGCAAATATTATTGGTTCTATTTATTGTTTTTATTGCCCCCAATAATTTTTCATAACCTATATCCGATGAGAGTCGTTTTATATGCGTACTGTCTATTGTACTGTCTGTTTATACTTTATTTTAAAATAATTAGATCTAATCGCATATCTATTTACTCATTAGTAATATTATCTGTTCTCACTCCAATTATAACCAACTGGAGATCAGAAGGAATCATCTTTTTCCCTCTCATACTTTTTTTAATTTTTATTGGATTAAGAAAAAAAGTAGTCCTGAAAAAAATAATAATAACAATCTCAATTATTGTAATAGCTTCAATCGCCATAAGATATCCTCAAAAAAAATGGGAAAATGACAACTTGGACTATTCATTGACCGCCATATTGAATCCACTTTCAAATATGTTGCACAACAAAAATTTAAAAAATTTTGAATTATTGAAAAATGATTTATCGTCCTTAATTAATTTAGATGTTTTAAAAAACAATTCTGATTATAAAGAAATACCGGCTATACATTCACAAAGAGAGCAATTGTTTAATGAAAAAACGCTTGAGAATTATTCAAAATTTAAAATAGCCTATTTAAAATTAGTCGTTTACAATCCTAAAATATTTTTCAGTTGTAGAATGAAAACATTACTAGCGACATCAGGGTTTGATCAATATCCTGGTTGGCAGTGGGAAACGGGCGCTTTCTCATTAAACGATTCAAAAAGTGAAGTAATTAAAGATTTTACAAATTCCAATTTTTTAAATCGAGATTATAATGGAAATAATCGAATAAATATTATTAAACTAATTGAAGGAAAAAATCCAAATTCAATAATTTCACCTTTACCCCATCAATATATTTTTTGGAATTTATTTATTGTTTTTGGCACACTTATTATCTGGTTTTTACTATCAGTATATAAAAGAAATATAACCATGCTATTAATTATATCATCCATCATAGCATACACGATTGCTATATTCTGTACAGCACCAGCAATCTATTTTATGTATTATTTCCCCGTTTATTTGATAACCTATATCTTATTTCCTTTGTACTTAATAGATCTAAAAAAGTCCTGAAATTCATACACGATAGGTAAATAATATAGTGAAAGTTATTATTTCAAATTGAGCTTATTTTAAAACTCAAACACTTTCAAGACATTAGCGCCACTGTTTTTTGCTGCTTCAATACCAACTTCAGAATCTTCGTATATGATTGTATTCGCAGCGTCTATTTCGAAGAATTTCATTGCTCTCAAAAAACCTTCAGGAGAAGGCTTGGCATTTTCAACATCTTCACGCGTTATGATTATTTCAAATAAATCAGTTATTTTGAAATGATTTAATAAATCATTGGTATTTTGTCGCGATGCGGAAGTAACTAAACCAATATGATAGGTGCTTTTTAGTGCAAGAATGATATCAAATATAAATTCATTTTTACGGGCATAAATAAGTTGATCAGGATATATCTCTTTTTTATAGGCATGTACTTCTTTTAAAATTTCCTGATTATCACCAACAACTAACGGCAAAAAATAACTGTAGGAATGTCCATGAAATTCTTTCCAATAGAAATCAAAATCTAGTTCATATCCAAACTTGTTTAGCGCCGTTTTATACGAATGAAAATTGACCAAAGTTGTATCAAACAAGGTTCCATCCATATCAAAGAGTGCCAGTTTATTCTTTTTCAAATTCATCAATAATTTCATTTAGTACAATGATAAAACCAGCATAAAACAACAATGCTCTATCTCCATTTTTTTGAAGTTTGTAAGGTAGAAGTCTCAACCAATGTATCAGTTCATGGTAAAATATGCGTTTTACTTTTGAAGGTTCAAAATGCTGATTTAAATATTCTTTATATCGCGAAAACAATTCTTCATATCGAGCAGACTTCGTGAAAAGAAAAGAAATTTCATTTTCTGTTGATGTTATTTTATGGGTCTTCATCAAAAACTCATAACCACCGTGTAAAGACTGTAAAAGTTTAGCGAAATCTAGTGTGTCAACATTGTGGACATTTTCGGAATTTGGGTCTATCAGGTAAAATCCTTTATCCGTTTTTGGATCAACAATTATGTTTTCAATCGTAAGGTCGCCATGAATTTTACAGTAATCTTCATCTTGAAAAACATGAGTCAAATTTTCAACACTAAAATATTTTAAATAAAACTGTAAATTATTATACGTCTTTCCATTAATAATTAATTTATCAAATTTTAAAAGTTCTTTTATTCGGTGGTGTTCCCGAATTTTCTTGATGTTATTAAATACTTTTGTCTCAATGTATATCGGTAAAGCATTTTTGGAACCATCAACTTTATAAGCGCTATGTAAGTCGATTCGAATGGTCTCAAGCGTATTTTGAATTAGATTCCAGCTATCTTCCAAAGAAGCAGAATGAATGAAGTTAAATAGCCCCATTGCAGTCGGACTAAATTCCATGTCATAATAACAATAATCGTCCGTCAGTTTGGTTTGATGAATATTCGTTACTGGCAATTGATCCTTCAATGAATCCAGCCACAATACTTGATGGTATAGCTTATCTTTATCTTCCCCAATTACATATTTTCTGTAAAAATTACGATTTTCGCTGTAACATAAAAGCGTTGTTGCATTTGATCCAGCTGAAAAATCTTCTAAAACAAGTAAATCATGGGTGATTTCAAGATACTTTTTAATTAGTCTTGAATCACGTGTAGCAAAATATTGTTCTAAAAAAACCAATTTGTCTTCTTTATTCTTGTGTGGAAGAATGTTGAAATATTTACTTTCATCTTCAATAATCACTGATTTTTTGGGGAAAATAAATGAAAGTAATAATAAGATTAACAGTGGAGCAAACAGAAAAACAATTGAAATAAAGCCATTGCTGTTCAAGTATAACATCGAAAAGTGAATTTCGTTAATTTCCATTCCGCCACCAGCAAATAACATTAAGAAAACATCTAAAAATTCAGTATCATTTTGATACCATGAATTGATAGCTAAAGCCAACATGAAATAGGAAAGACTATAAAACACCCACATCAATAACGTATTTAAAAGCAACTTTAAACGGTTTGTTTTTAAATACATGTCTTTGAATGCCGTAATAAAGCACCAAAAGAAAATTAAAATTTTCAATTCTAATTGAGGATTGAAAGTACTTGCAAATTTTCGAATCATCCACTTCGGAAATGAATTCTTTTTAAGGAAGAAAATCGAAAGTATAAATACAAACAATGCGATTAGGCAATAAAAAATAGCGGAGGAAATAATTCGTTGATCAAAATTGCCAACAAAAACAAATCCTATGAATAATACACCAACAAACAAAACATCCAAATATCGTCCGATAATAACGGTTGCTAATGAGAAAGAAACTCCATTTTCCATTTTTCTTCCAGCATATATTGCTCTAAAAAGATCTCCTATTCGAAATGGTAAATAAAAATTAAAAATATAACCGAAAGATAACGATTGAAGTAGACTTCGTTTATTCGGCTTCTCATAGATTGTAATAAATTGTTGCCACCGAGCCACTTGAAAAAGATGTCCAATCGTCAACGAAAAAATTGCAATTAAGAGAAAAAGAAACATCATAATAATTCCGAAAATAATTCACTTTTTAATGCTTGCTTATACTCTTCAGGTGTTCCAAATGCAACGTGATAATCAACGGTAAAATAAGTTACTCGTTTTTTATTTTCAACCAATATGTTGTACATTCCACTCACAAAATATTCTGTGTAGTCACAATTTAAAAAATACTCATCAGCAGTCACACGAAAAGATAAAGCTGATTCAAAAAAATAAACTCCGCAAATTGCTTGATTACTAATAACCATTTTTTCAGCCGTTCCTATTACTTCATTCTCTTCATTTACTTTTAAAAAACTAAATTTAGGGTCTTCAGATTGGAATGAAAGAAGCGTTCCTCCTATTTCGTTAAAAATCCCTCTTTTGCAAAAATCATAAAATGCATCACATTTAAACATGTGGTCGCAATCGTTTATAATAAATGGCTTATCGTCTGTAATGTGTTTAACTCCTTCTAAAGCTGTTAAAACAGGTCCATTTAAGACGGTTGGAATAATTTCTATAACCGCTTGCGGGTAATAGGACAAGATGACCTCATCAATTTTAAAATGATCGACATGCTCCTGCAAAACAACGAAAATCAGCTGATCCACCTCAACAAATTTGACAATTGATTGGGTAGCCCAAAAGAAAAAAGGTTTACCTTGAATTTCTAATAAAGGTTTGGGTAATTCGTAGCCATTCTTTTGAAAACGAGAACCCGCGCCAGCCATAGGCATTATTAAATGAACGTTCTTTTCCATGATTAATTAATTTTCTTGGCTGTATATTTTTCTATGTTTCTTTCTCTTAAATCAGAAGTAATAAACTTTTCCTTGGCAAATAAATATTGGTACAACATGGAAAATGTTTTTAACGCTTGGCTCGTCATTTTAACATTCGAAATTTGATCTTCTTCACGCCAAGAAATTGGAAAAAACGTAATCTTCTGTTTATAAAAATTCGTAGCCAGTAGCATGTGACAATTAAAAGTTAGGTTATCAGCAAATTGATGATAAAATCTGTTTTTTAACATTTCTACGTTGTATATATTCAATCCAGATCCTAAATCATAAACCCGTTTACCAATCACCACTGAAAATAAATTGTTAAAAATCCAATTACCAAAAGTTCTAAATTTAGAATAACCAATTAATTGAGAATCTTTTAGGAACCGTGCTCCAAGTAAACAATCAAAATTATTCAAGGCATCTGACTTTAAGATAGGTAAAGCATCGCTAATTCTACCTTGATCATCGCCATGGAGAACAATCAGGCGATCAAAATTATTTTCAATTGCATATCCAAAAGCCACTTTATGAGACCCACCCAAACCATAATTATCATCATTCCTCAAAAGACTGATATTGAATGAAGGATGTTCCATAATAAAATTTAAAACAGCTTGTTCTGTTCCATCCGTTGAGCGATTATTTACAACAATTACTTCGTCAATAAGTTCTGTAACTTCTGTATTTATCTGTTCAAGCACGCGGACAATCTGTTTTTCACAATTGTAACAAGGAATAAATAAAAGTGTTTTTGGCATAATTATAATTTTTCGATAAGAATCTTCATCGCAACGAAGTTCAAAATCATGGTAATTGGTGTTATTAGAACTTTAGTTATTAAAGCTGCATATTCCTTCACCCATCCAAAAGTATGAAAATTTGAAAGAATAAATTGATTTAAAGGAACCGCAAGCAAAGAAATAAGGATAATTAAAATTATTTGAAAGATAATATAAGAAATATACTTAAACGTCAAGTTGATCTTTGATTTCTTCTTGTCAAAGATCGATTTTGTTGAAATAAAAAAAACGAAGGTTACTGCAACGAAGGAACTCAAACAATTGGCATTAAAGATGCCCCATTCTAATTGCCTAACACAAAGTGTAAAAATGGAAAAATCTACTAACCAACCAATTCCAGATAAAAGAACAAATTGAATGGATTTAATTATCTCAACTTTTTGAAAGTGCATGTTTTTTTGATCTAAGCCCAAAAGTAGTAAGAATTAGTGTTTCGCTATTCTTTTCTTGAGTATTAATGAAAAAAACAGTAAGATAGTTACTAAATAAACAGGGAAATAATACATAAAATAAGATGCGGGGGCAGTCAGGAAAATCCCTATGGTTAAACACCAGAGCATGCTACTTATAAAGAACAACAATACATCTCTTTTAAACATGGAGAAAAGTGTTATTCCTAATAATAGGATTAAAATGAAAATGATATTCCAAGTTACATGAAAAATAAAAGTTGATTCTTCTTTATTATTTATAGATGAACCTTCCAATAGATTGACAAGTGGAGTGCGAATATTTGGAAATAAAACTTTATTTAGTTGATTATTATGTACAAAGTTTTTGATTGGTATTACATCACTATTGTTGACTAATCTATCTGCGTTGCGATTTCTTCTTGATGGATCGTTTATAAAACCTGCAGTTACTTCAAACGTTTGCCAACGGTATTTTAAAAAAACAACAGGATTTGCTTTAATTAAAGCTATAAAGGCATTTTTAAAAGTATCGAAATCTTCATTTTTAGCAGAAACAAATAATTTCTCTTTGTCGTTCCAAAAAGCCTTGTTTTCCTTGTAATCTGGATATTTTTTCAATACATCCAGATCAATATATTTACTTAATTGAGGTTTTAATTCCTCCAATCTATTTAATTTTTTTTCTTGCAACATCATCGACAGCGGATTTAACATGACTGTCATTTTATATTCATTGCTTATCACATATTCCTTCTCAGACCAATCATTTTGAGGTTTTCTTACAATAAAAATTAACAACAACAATACCCCAAACACAATCCATAACTTCTTCCAGGGCATTTTGTTTTTACTTACCCAATATAGCATAAATAAGATAAAAGGGAATAAAACGATTCCTTCCGATTTCCATATCACAATAATAGGTACGGTAATAAACAGAGGTATAAAATCTACTATTCTTAATGTTTCTAACTTATTCAAAAAATAGTAAAAATAGAAAACCGTAAATAAAAGTAAGTACGCAAATAATGTAGCGCGAATAGGTGTCAAATTACTAATAATAATAGGAGGCAGAAGTAGAATTATAAAATAAATCCAAATGGACTTAATTGCCGAAACTTCAATAATAAAAGTAATAATAACTGAAATTAAAAACAATTGACAAATCACAATTCCAGCAGGAAAAGGAATAATCATCATGGATAAAATATATGTAACTGAAGAAAGATAATTTTGCCAATATAAAAATTCAAGATAAGAAGAAACATGAAGAATATTAAATTCATCCCAGACCCAGATTCCTGGCCATGTAATAATCAAGAGAATCATTGATATCCCGAAATAAATCCCGAAAAATTTTGAGATTCGTATCCACTTCTCATCTTTTAACTTTATTTTTTTGACTATAAAAAGAAAGAAATACCAAAAAATTAGAATCAATAAAAATGAAATTGCCTTGAAAAAGGCAAACTTTAAATGAAAAAAATAATCAGAATTATTGAAAGGTATTTTTCCAAAAAAAGTAATAATAAAATGAATCGTACTTATTAATAATACTAAAATATTTGATCGAGAAATAAAATTCATATTATGTATATTCAGTTTATAGGATGTGTGATTAGTAATGTAGTTAAATTCCAATAAAGTTAATAGACTACTTAACTTTACGCAAGACTATCTTTTCGTTTTAAAACCGAAAAGATAGAATTAATTTTTGAATTTATGGTTATAAAACATCAAATAATTTACAACCATAAATTCAAAAATATTTAAAATTACTTCTTTACAATACGTTGCGTAAAAACTTGTTTGTTCGTTTTAATTTCCAAAACAAAAACGCCACTTTCTAAACTTTCTAAGTTAATCAACTTAGACGTAAAATCACCAGCTAACATTTTCCTACCATCGATTGAATAAACAACGTAGTTTCCATTATAGGCATCGGCTAAAACAGTGATGTTATCATTAAAAGGGTTCGGGTAAACGATAATTTCCTGATTGTCTTTAGATAATTTGTTTACTGCCAAATCTTGATCCTCTTCTGAAATAAAGTTTGCCTTGATGTACGTGTCATGATCTAAATTCACAGTAATTTCTGGTAATACTCCATTTATCTCTCCAGACCAATGTGAGAAAACATAACCTGGTTTTGCCAGTGCCTTTAAGGTTATAGGTACATTTTTATAATAAATTCCAGTCCATGGATAGGGAATTGAATCTATAATACCATCAGTTTCTTCATCTAGTTTAATTGTATTTAATTGAATAATACCATGCGACAAATCAGAAACATCTAATAATACTTCTAATTTTTCTCCAGCTGTAAATCGATCCTGAATGTGCTTTCTAACCCAATAAGGTCGAAGTAATGAAAAAGAAACTAGCTTGTTAACAGAGGTCTCCCAAGCCGAATAAGAGCTCAAAGGATGAAATGATAAAAAAGACTGATTTTGAGGATTCCAACGAGTTGCAAATTCTTCGATTTCTGGTGAAATTGAAGCTTTCATTACTTCTAATTTTGAAGTTAATACGTCAGATTTATACGTTGAATTTAAAATATCACTAAATCGATTGATAAAATAATACCTATACGATTCGTTCTCAAGTAAACGTCTAAATAAAAGTGTTGATTTATTTAATAATTGATCTACGTTTGAGTATTGACTTACAAAAGAAAGATCATCAAATTCGTTATTATTATTGTCCCATCTGTAACCAAAAGAGTAATCTAAATCTTTTAACAACCATCGCCATCGACCATCATGCCCATAAGGAGCCGTTGAATCAAAAGGCACTCGTTTTCTCCAGTATTCATTATTGTTGGTTGGCCAATCAATATTACTAATAAATATTTCAGTCAAAAAATAATCCGTAAAATTGGGTATATCGACTAATTCTGAAACATGTTGATAATTCACTTCTACATCTAATGAATTATTATCAAGAAATAACATTAATTCATTATACGCATCTGCATCTCCCTCTGAGATAAGTCCATCATTTTCCAAATGATCTAAATCGTCAGTATCAATGTTATATTTTTGCTCAAAATATTTATCATCAAATCGTTCACGAATATTATAAAGACCAAAATACTCACCGTTAATAAATAAAATGGTAGGTTGATATTCTTGAATATCATATGCCATTTTTTTAGATGCCTGCTGAATAAAAGCATCTCTAAACATAGTCTCTACACAATCATTCCCTGAGTTTCTTAAAATTATTCGTTTAAAACTGGTTTCTGAATAATCGGAGAAAAAAGGATAATTAAAACTACTTGCTCCATAAGCTGATTTAGCATATAATCTGTAAGATCTATTTGGGAAATACCTACTACCATTTCCATGGAGTCTCAATCCAATTCCATGATTTAAAGTCTCAGCTCCTTCTACTAAATACGTATAATTCAACTCAATTTCAGAAGATGATCCACTGGCTCTGAAATTTGCAGGTGCACTCATTCTGTCAATAGGCTGATTAGAATTGTCAGCTCTCCATTCATCAAATTGTACCCCAGGCACATTCAAACCATTTTCATAGCCGAAGAAAATTTCAGGATCAACATTCAAACATGTTACAGGCAAAGAATATCGGTTAACTCCTAATGGAGATACAAAATAATTTTTTGTAACAATCGAACTATAAACTCCGTTTAAATACGCTGAAACTCGAATGCCAGCACCTTTAAAAACATTTACAGAGTCTGGTTTTGAATTATGATTATACCATTCATTCGTATAATAAGAAGCGGAAATATCAGCAAACAAATCGCGATCATTTGTTCTATCTCTTACTAAAATTGAATCTATATACTTATATGTCCAAGATGTGTCACTCAACAACTCTCCAAAAGCATCTCCAGGATTCGTCGGATACACTTTCTTATAATTCCAAACCTTCCCATCCAAATTCTCGAACTTCGGCTCTGATCCATCTAACGTGTACAAGATGGTAACGTTTGGATCGGGATGAGAAATATGAAGGTAGAATTCATCTGCATAAAAACCAGATTGATGTGAAATAGTTGGGGGTGTCAACGTTTGTCCAAATGCAAATATTGGAAATAGTAGTAACAGATAAAAGCTTTTCATTATTTATTTTTTTAACGTAATCGGCAAAGATAACCATTTAATCTAACTCGGCAAGGGGTTCTAAAATTAAGATAAGCAGTGTCTATTAATGAGCTAGAGCCGCAAAGTGAAAAACTTTACGGCTTTTTTTGTTTAATAACTTGAGTAGACGAACTTATCTTATTGTAATCAAATACAATCCAACGCTTGTTCGATATCCGAAATAATATCCGCATGATACTCAACTCCAACAGAGATACGCACCAATTTGTCGGTAATCGACATCGCATTTTTCACATCAAAAGGAACGTCTGTGTGCGTCATCGTGTAGGGATGTTCAGCCAAAGATTCTGTACCCCCTAAACTTACTGCCAATTTGATTAGCTTTAAATTATCCAAGAACGTAAACGCTTCCTTTTCACCACCTTTCACGTCGAAAGCAATCATTGCACCAGCGGATAAAAACTGGTTGTGGTAAATTTTCTTTTCGCGTTCTGTTCCTTGCTCATCAATAAAACCAAGGTAATATACTTTCTCAACTTTCGGATGATTTTTCAAAAAATTGGCAACTTCAATCGCATTGCTGGCTTGTTGTTCCATTCTGACTTTCAAAGTCTCTAAACTTCGCATCAACATCCAACCTGTGAACGGTGCAGCCATATTTCCGAGGAACGTACGCAAACCTTTCACACGAGCCATCAACGCTTTTGAACCAAGGCAAGCTCCCGCAATTAAATCGGAGTGACCACCAATGTATTTCGTTGCAGAATATAAAACTAAGTCCGCTCCGTGCTTCAAAGGATGTTGCCAAATTGGCCCCATGTACGTATTGTCAACCGACAGAATCACCTCGCGATCTGGTGTAGAAAAATGTTTTTTGATGTTTGCACACATTTCAATATCAATCAACGCATTGGTTGGATTTGCTGGCGTTTCAATGTGAATCAAAGCCAATTTATCTCCCTTTCCACTCGCCTTGATTCTTTCAATGATCTCTTCTTGGCTATCGGTTGGAGTAAATCCAATCGCTTCGATTTGTAATTTTTTCAAGAAATTGTTGATGAAATGATCTGTTCCACCATACACGGGTCGGCTGTATAAAAGCAAATCTCCAGGAGCACAAAATTCCATCATCACGGTGGAAATAGCAGACATTCCACTTTCAAAAACAGCACAGTCTTCCGCTTTATCCCAAAGACATAACCTGTTTTCCAAAATCTCTAAATCTGGATTATTCAATCGACTGTAAATCAAGCCCATTTCTTCCCCTTCTTTTTGTTCACTTAATCCATAAGCAACTTCAAAAAAGCGTTTTCCTTCAGCAGCTGAATTGAAAACAAAGGTGGAAGTTTGAAAAATCGGGCATTTCAAAGCTCCTTCTGATAAGGAGGGTTTATATCCGTAAGTCATCATTAAACTTTCGGGATGCATGTTTTGGTAATCCATAGTAAATTTCTTTAAAGTGGACTAAAAATAGACTTATTCTCTATGTCAAGCGAAATGATAGAAAAAAAATCTGTAATTTTGAAAAATACAGTTATAAATCACCATTCAAACACTGTATTGACATGGAAAAAGAAAATAACCCTTTCGAATATCAACTAGACCTCATCGATGAGCAGATTTTAAAATTACTCCAGCAGAACGCAAAACTGGGTTCAAAAGAAATTGCAGCACAAGTTGGATTAACTGTTACTCCAACCTACGAACGAATCCGTCGATTGGAAAAACGCGGATTCATCAAAGGTTATGTTGCGATTCTGGACAAACGAAAACAAGGGAAAAATTTACAAGTTTTATGTAACATTCAATTAAAATCACATCATGCTGAAATGCTGAATTTATTTGAGTCAGAAGTCATCAAATTGGAAGAAGTCAATTCTTGCTATCACATTGCAGGTAACTTTGATTATTTATTGGTGATTTACATGAATGACATGGATGAATACGCTCGTTTTCTAAAGGAGAAACTTGCGACGATTCCACACATTACAACAGTACAAAGTTCATTTGTGATGCGGACCTTGAAAGAAGAGTTTGAATAAGGGTTTAGCCCCACAATTGTTTTTTTTTAAAAATCGCTTTAACAGAAAAAGTAAGTAAGACTGTTCCTATCTTTACATAAACGTATTTCGATCCGCAAACAACAAACACACATCTCATGAAAAAAGCAATCTTATTTGGCGCAACTGGTTTTATCGGCTCTTATTTATTAGCAGAATTGTTGAATAATACTGTTTATGAACAAGTAACCGTGGTAGTTCGCAAAAAAATAAAGCAATCACACCCAAAACTAAACGTTTTAATTGGGGATTTTCACCGTTTGAATGAACTAAAAAATGAAATGATTGCAGACGATGTTTTCATCACGTTGGGCACGACCAAAAAGAACACACCAAGCCGAACGGAATACTATCAGGTTGATCACGATTATCCCATTTTAGCCTCCCAAATTGCGAAAGAAAATGGTGCAAAATCGGTTTTCATTGTTACTGCCATTGGTGCAAATGAAAATGCTGCTATTTTTTACAGCAAGATGAAAGGTGAAGTGGAAAGAGATTTAATTGCCTTGGATTTTGATCACACACACATTTTCCAACCTTCCATGATTCTGGGGAACCGAAAAGAAAATCGTCCGAATGAAAAGATTTTTCAGAAGATAACTCGAATCATCAATCCGCTTTTGGGTGGAAAGTTAAATAAATACAAAGGAATCGAAGGAAAAGAAATCGCCCTTGCAATAAACAACGCAACTAAAAATCAAAAGGATAAGGTGAAAGTTTACCAATGGAAAGAAATGCAGGAATTGCAAAAATGCGATTTTTCTGAATTTACCAATTAATCCTGCTCATAGTTACTCTTCTCCACAATATACAACGGGCGATTTAATACGTTTCGATTGATTCGATTGACGTATTCTCCAATAACTCCAATGGAAATCAATTGAACTCCGCCAATAAACATGGTGCTGATAATGATGGAAGTCCAACCAGTAATTGTTTGATGAAGAATGAAGTGTGAATATACTGCGTAAAGGATAATGATGAAAGAAAAGAAAGAAAAGAAGATTCCCAGCAGGGAAACCATTTGAAGCGGCTTGTCAGAAAAGCTTGTAATTCCGTCCAATGCAAAACGCAACATTTTACCCAAAGAATACCCCGTTTTTCCGTATTTTCTTTCCTCTCTAACAAATAAAACTTCACTGGATTTAAACCCCAACCAAGCGATCTGCCCACGGAGAAATTTATTTTGTTCGGGCATCAATTTCAAATACTTTACTACTTTTGAATCAATTAATCTAAAATCACCCGTATCCAAAGGAATGTCGATAGACGTGATTTTCTTCATCACCCGATAAAATATTTTCGCAGTTATTTTTTTGAAAAAACTTTCGCCCATTCTTTTCTCTCTTTTGGCGTAAACGATGTCGTATCCTTCTTGGTGTTTTTGATACATTTCAGCAATCAATTCTGGCGGATCTTGTAAATCACCGTCTATGATAACTACTGCTTTTCCTTGACAAACATCTAAGCCTGCAGTTACTGCAATTTGGTGTCCGAAATTTCGACTAAAATTGATGTAAAACATCCGATGATCTTGTTCGGATAATCTCAATAATTCCAAAAATGAATGGTCTTTACTCCCATCGTTTACAAAGATGAATTCATAATTTTCCGTAATTTTACAAACCGATTCTTTCAACCTACTATAGAGTTCGCCAATAATTTTCTCTTCGTTGAAAATTGGAACTATCACAGAAAGCTCCACTTCTTTATCCTTCTTTTTCTCCATGTATCTTGTAGGTTACAATGTTTCCATAAACGTCAATTATTTCAAAATCATACTTTTTCTCAACGTATTCTTTTAAATGTCCTAATTCGGTTAACACAACATCTTCTGGCGCTAATTTTGTCCAATCTTTGAATGAAATAGCAACGCCTTGGTGATTGAGATTAATAATGTAAAACCAAATGTGTGCGTTGTAACCGTCTAACAACACGTATTTGTTATTTACCTCGTGTCTTCCTTTTGCTGCATCCTTCATGTATTGACTTAACTCGTAAAAACGCTTTTCAGAAGCGATTTCTTTCGCCCCATTGGTTTTTTCAAAGATTGTTTCGTAAGGACCAATTGCAATAAAAAAAAGAAAAAGAAAAGGCGCCAACTTAGCAAAAACTTGAAATTGAAGGGTATTCGAATTTCGCAAGAGTTCAAAAATGAAATAGATAAACACAGCAACAAGCATGGCAATAAAGGGATACATGGGTACATCATACCATGCTAATTTTGTTTGAGAAGTGGAAATAATCAAAAAGAAAGTAGCGATCATCAAGGAAGTAAAAACCACCATTTTTTTTATTTTTTGATTCTTCGTGGCTAGACCAATTGCAAATCCAACTGGTATCATTAAATACCATCCAGTTAATTTATAGGCTATGAGGTTGTTGTAATAATACGCAAACACATTCCGGTGTTCTTCTACCACTTCGAGGTAACGTCCTCCAAGTTCATTTTTGTGAACTGCAGCAAGATAGCCTGGATTGAGAATCTCTCTCCAGAAATAATATCCAAAAACCATCAAGAGAAAAACTCCCACTCCAAAATAGAAGTGTTTATTTTTCAAGAGCGGAATAAATTGTTTGCTGATGATGCTGTAAATCAACATGGCAGGCACAAATAAAAGTCCCGTAATACTTTTGGTCAGCACTGCCAAAGCCGTAAAGATGAAGAATAAATACAAGTGTTTCTTATTTTGTCGTTCACAGTACACAAAAAACAACAAACCACTGATCGTCGTAAACAACGTCAATAAAGCATCGTAATCTCCTGTTCGAGTAGCATGATCGTGAATATAGCCTTGCGAAGTCACCAATACGACAACCGCAATGAAACCAAACCAAAAATTTTTCAGGTATTTTTCAGAAAAGATCAAAATTACCACGCAGGTAAACAGCGCTGCAATGGCCGAAGGCAATCTGATAGCCAATTCATTAAAACCAAACATTTTAATGAAAAGAGCTTGAATCCAAATGAGTAAGGGAGGTTTGGTATTCCACATATCTGGCGCACCGTCAAAATACGTGACAATCAAATTTCCATTTTGAGACATTTCATAGGCATTAATCGCCAAGCGTGCTTCATCCCAAATGCGAATTGGCAAAGCATCTAAATGAGCAAAAATAGGAGTATATAAAATTGCTGCTAGGATGATGTATTTCAAATAAAAAGGAATATTATGCTTAATCACGTACACGTTTTTTTAATATCAGATTGACAAAACAACACCTCAAAAGTAAGTTTATTTTACTAACTTTTCTAATGTTAAAGAAGGTTCTTTTGGTTTTCCAATCCTAATATCTTTTCCAAGACGAAGGCAATTTGCGTTGAGAAATTGTTAGAAAATCAAGGTACGGTTTGAAGGAGGGATATTTCTCACTCAAGCCCTATAACAACTTTAATTCTACTGTGTTTAATTCATTCATTTTAACATGGATGCTTGACTTATTTATATATCTTTTTGACAACAGCCCCTTTTTCTGTTTCTATTTGCAGTAAATAAGATCCGTGTGGTAAAAGATGAAGTTCCTCAATTTTTTCATGCAGAATTATTCCCGTTTTAGCCAAACGTCCGTCTAAATGAAAAATTGAAAAAGTTGCTCCATGCTCACCGTTTTCTATATTCAAAATGGACTCAAAAGGATTGGGATAAACGTTCAAATGGGTCTCAGAAACCAACTCTTCTACTCCAACGGGCGATTGAATTCTTCCCAGGTAATTAACACTTTGACCAGCATTTGTTTCAAAATCACCACCAATGTATATTCCGTCATTCAAAATGGCCAAACTATTTACTGGACGATTGAATGTTGCCATCAAGTTGATGCTGTTGTAAATCAAATTATAACTCGCGAGATGCTTTCCGTGCACGCCAATGATATAAGGCGTGTTTTTAAAGTCACCACCAAATAGAAATTCGTTCCCATTTCTATAAGCCAAGGTATTGATTGAATAAGTTTCAAATTCAGAATCATTCAACATCAATGGTTGCAAGACAGCATTGAAATACCTGCTGATGCAAACATTGTTTTCACCAGATTGATAACTACAAGTTCCTCCAAAAATCAAAGCATTGCCAATTTCGGCTACCACTTTTACGGTTTCACTGATGTTGTTTCCTATTCCGTACCAAGTATTTGGATATTGTGAATTGATTACTACGTTTTTTACCGCAAGGATTGTATCTATGGTAGCAGTCGAATTATACACCATCACCGAATCAAATGCACCAACATAGACTTTTCCATAACTAGAGGATAACATATCCAAAACAACTCCTTTTATCATCGCGCTTTTCTTCCAAGTATTACCATTTAAGAAATACCAAATTTCTTGATGATGGGGAATGGAACTGTGGCTAATGGCAAGTTCATATTGATATCCCATTCCTCCAAAATTTGCAGCAGTACAAGTCGCATTTTCTCTACCTGGAATCTCAACATAACTCCATTGAGTTCCGTCATACTTAGCAACGGGGTACACGTTTCCATTGTAATTTAATGCCCCAAAAACGTAGGTGGTTCCTGAAACATGAACCACCTCATTGATTACCCCATCCACTCCATTTCCCAAACAAGAAAGCTGGTTGTCTTTATAAAACCCAATGTTCAAGCAAGGCAAATTATTCAGTTGCGTAAACTGACCAGCAATGGTTAGACCTCCTCCTGGTTTATTTACAATTTTGGTCACTTCTCCATTGGTGCCACCAAGAACTTGATCGATTGTAGTAGTTGGAGCATAAGCAGGTTGTATCCATTTCAGTTCATCCAATGTAAATCCAAATTCATTTGCCCATTCTTGAACACCTTTCGTTTGAATGTCCCGAATGTAATCGTAATTATGCTCTTTGCTTATTTGGGCAACTAGTTCTTCATTACCCGAGTCAAACATCATTTGACCGACGGCACAATTGGTTCCAATTTCATCGACAAAGTAAGGCTGTCTCACCGAATGGTATTTGTTTATCGGAAAAACCTGCTTGTCTGCATATTGCTGAAGTTTTCCCAATAAAAAAACTCTATTTGATAATTGTTCAGCATTTAAGTTCTTGGGTGCGTTCGATTTCAAATGCGCTATTACCAAATGAAGGTGTAATTGAATTCTATTGAGATCAGAAGTAAAAGAAATGGATCCTTTGGGACTTACTTCTGGGTGTAACAACCATTCTTGGTTAATTTCAACGAGATGATCGAAATAGGACTTCGTCAGCCGATGGTTGTTTGCAAAAGACGATAAACTAAAACAAATGGCTAAACTCATCAACCAAATTTTCATGCAAGCACGTGATTTATTAGATTTCATAATATTTGTTTTAAAAAAATTAGCAGGATGACTCTTTAACAACCAAACATTTTAACAACCAAACATTTCGAAAACGACAATTTACAACCTAACTGAAAAACAAATCTTTACATCGTTTGAATCATCCGTTTGTCAAATTTAAACCATTTCTTTGAGCAATCAAAATAAAAATTCTGCACTTGTTTACAAGTCTGAGCTTTCCCATTCGAAACACGCCAAATATTTCTATAAACCTGAACAAGTGAATGAACCCTTGAAGTTTATTGAACGTACATTTCAAATAACATTTCCAATTCTTTTGCAGGATTATCACACAAACCTGCATGGGTACCAGAAGTTTGAATAATCGTGCTTCTACACGCTGCGAGCCAACCAAATTTTTCAGACAATTCCAAAGCCCCAATGGGATTGCTTGCCGGATTGCCTTCACAGATTAATTTCCAAGAATTCAAATATTCGTGAATTGTTTCCAGGGCAATCTCTGTTGAAAACACACCCAGTTTATCCGAATTAACGTGGTATTTTACAGCTAAATACTTTAATCTTTTACAAAATAAAATCACCCCAACATTGAAAAACTCTTCGCGTTCTACCTTGGGCAAAAAACGAATAACGGCATATTTATACGTATGTTTATCTTGCATCTTCAGCTTCTTTTACAAGTAAATCAATCATAGCCAACTTTGCTTGAATAAACTGAATGTAAGCTGCTCTCATTTCACTTGGAGACATTATTTCGTCCTCATTTTCGAGCCATTCTTCCGGCACATTGGATACAATTTCAGTTATTTTTGAAACCGTCAATTTATTTTTAATTTCTTGAGCAGCTTCTTTTAAAACAGTCGCTTGCTGTAATAAAACGTGGTCTTTAATAAATGGAAAAGTTCTCGTTAAATGGTTTTCCCAATTTTCCCATTGATGGTGAAAGTAAAAACTTGCTCCGTTATCAATCACCCACAATTCATTGTGCCAGAACAACAGATTGGCATTTTTCGCCGTTCGATCAATGTTGCTAATCAAACTATCCAATACCACTACTTTCGAGGCGATTAGAGGCGAAGTTTTTGATACCAATGGATCAAAGGTAATGCTACCCGACAAATAGTGTAAACCTAGATTTAAGCCGACACTAAACTTTAACAAGTCTTGAATTTCTTCATCGGGTTCTACTTGACTGAACGTATCTACCAAGTTCATAAACACCAATTCAGGCACATTTAAACCAATTGCACGGGCCAATTCTCCACCGATAAACTCAGAAATCAATGACTTTTTTCCTTGACCTGAACCTCTGAATTTGATGACATACAAAAAACCATCATCCGCTTTGACAATTGCAGGAAGCGAGCCTCCTTCTCGCAAAGGTTGCAAGTATTGAACGACATTGACTGTTCTAATTTCCATCTTTTTCATAAGCTTGAATCTGCTATAAATATATTAAATATCACCTATGGAGTCAAAAATAAGACACTCCAAAATGTTTCCAAACCAACTGGTTGAGCGCATGAATATCCACCATCAAACCTTGTTGATTGTTTGATTTTAAATTATTTAGCTTCTTTTTAGTCGACAAATTTTTCACTTCCATCATCTTGAAGCAAAACGAATTCGATTTCAAAACGATTTCCAAATGGATTAATTGTGCTTCAATTGCTTGTTTTTTCTGGATTACCTCCTGAATAATTTGCGTAGCAGATGTAAAATCCATTTCATTTTGTTCGTAAGATTTTAATATTTTACATTCAAAAAGTCCACATTGCTTTGGTCTTTGATCGTAAATGGTACATTTCTCACAAAACTTTTCACAAGGATGCAAGAAAAACCCGATTTGATTCGACTCTTCTACTTCCAAAATTCCTTTCAATCTTGAAAATTCAGCAGCTTCTACTTCCACAAAACCGATTAACGTTCCGTCGCAACAGATACCACAAGCCAAGCAAATATTTTCTTCGTCGTTCATATTTTAATATAGGGAGGCGAAGTTAAACCTAATTATCATTCATAAGTCCTTTGAGCTATTAAACGATACTACTTAAATATTCCGCAGGTGTCATAATTCAAGGCAAACGCATTTAAAATTTTGTAAGTCTAAATTTTAGAAAAGATAATTTTATTAAGCGGTGGATTCATCCACCGCTTGATTGCAAACTGAGATGAGTTGTTTGTGGCATGCGTTTTTGTTTAAAACCATGACATAAACCAATTTTGAAATTAAATGCGTTTGCCCTGTGTCATAATTAGAATTGTGGAATTTTTAAAATCTTTTCCATTTCGAGTAAGAATGATAGAGGAATTCGCTTGTAGCTCAATAAACTGAGCAGCATTTTCAAACAAAAAGCTCTCCTTCAAAAATTGAAGGAGAGCCTAATGATAGTGCTAGGATTGTGGTTATAAGTGGTTTGATAAAGCTTTAAGTCTTTCGACTATTTTAACTTTTTACTTGCAAAACAACCTATTGTTTTACAATTCTAATTGTTTTTTGAACTGATTTAGAATCAATAGCGATTAAATAAACTCCTTTCACTAAATCATCTACATTCAATACAGTAACTGCATTGTCTAATGTTGAAGTAGAAATTACTTTACCGGTAAGATCATAAATGGTAACCGTTGAATTTTCTGTTGTTGCAGAAGGCAATTCAATGGTTAAATTAGATGTTACTGGATTTGGGTAAACTTTTACTAAATCATCGCTTGCGATGTCTGTAATTGAAAGCGTAGAATGTAGCGTAATGCTTTTTGAAACAGTATAAGAGTATAAGTTAGTACCACACTTCACTCGAACGTAAACAGCATAAGCTTGACCGCTAACCAATGAATCACCAGTTGATGTTGTCTCGAATACATTGTAAACCGGTGCAGAAGCAGTTGTTACGAAATGAGATGCTAAAACTGGAGTTGAGATTGGTAAAACTGCATATTCAAAACCATTTGCTGGAATCCCATAATAATCCCAATTGATGTTGATTGATTTGTTGTTGTTATCAATTAGTGTAAGATCATCAACTTCATAACAATCAACCGTGTTAGTAGAAATGAATGTTTGATTGTTTGAATATCCAAAATTATTATTTAAAGAATCGCATACTGCTCTAAAATAAACCCTATACTCTTGGTTTGGAATAATCAATGCATTGTTAATTGTATTTTGAGTGATTCCCGTCATTGTAAAGGGCTGAATACTGGAGTTAGAAACAAAAGTTTTGTAATAATTGTC
Organism: uncultured Chryseobacterium sp.; assembly: GCA_964488745.1. Taxonomy (GTDB): domain Bacteria; phylum Bacteroidota; class Bacteroidia; order Flavobacteriales_D; family Crocinitomicaceae; genus JAQVCM01. The sequence goes on from CAZAVP010000011.1 coordinate 42,266, forward strand.
ATTTATTGACACGTTAGACGGTATAACCGCATATTGGAAACCTTGTGCAGGAGCAGGTGAATTATTGTACTTGTATATGGTCAATTCATCATTCGCATAATCTAAACCAAAGCTATTAGAGTAACTATTGCAATTTACATCCTCAAAATAATCTCCACTATAATTAGGAGTTGAAATTACATTGTTAACAACATCACATACTGCATATACTTCAATGTAATACAGATTTCCAGGCATAAAGCTTTGATTGTCAAAAGTAGTTGTAATGTTGTTCACACCCGTATTCGTCGTAGTTGAATGATTCAATGGAAATAATGGGTATGTTGGACCATCATCGTTTCCGATAGCATACAAGTAGTTAGCTATGGTACTGTTGTTGTTTTCCCAAGTTGCAGTAATAGTACTATCTGCATTGACCCACATTTGAACGTTAAATGGCGCAGTACATTTTCTATATGTAAAATAGAAATCATCGTATGAGTAAAAGCCATTCAATGTATCACAAAACGCTCTAACTTCCAAGTAATAAGATCTACCTTCAATTAAAGAATCACCATTAAATGTAGTCATCACATTGGATACCGACATGTTATTTTGAACAAACGTATAATCATTCCATGAACTTGGAGAAGGTCCGTAGTTGTCATCATAAACAGCATAAGCAAAACCATCCGCTGGCAAAGATGCACTCGCGTATGACCATGTTGCAGAAACTCCATTTATTCCAGTAGTAAGTTCTTCTATCTCTACATCCGTGTCATCACAATTTACCAAACTAAAGTTTCCAGAAATAGCAGTTGAATGGGATGTTCCACAAACGCTTACAACAAATACATAATACGAACCTGAATAATCTTGAAATTGTAATCCATTAGTATCACTAACTGAGTACCAGTCAGATCCATAAGGATAACTAACGAATGGATTAGAATTAGTACCTACATAAACCATGTATCCATCAGCTGGCGGAGTTGAAGGTTCTGTCCAAGAAATGTTCGCTAAATCTGTAGTTGTATTGATTACCAAGTTTGTTGGCGCATCAGCACAATTGTTAACTGTAATTGTAGAAGTAACTGAAGGCGAAACATAATTGTTTGCTAAGCTACAAGCAGATTTAACACTCACAATGTATGATTGATTATGAACAAACGGAAGCATATTGTTTGTAGAAGCAGTAACATTCGTAATTGGTGAAGCACTTGCTTGAACATAATGCGCTGGCAAAATCGTTGTGTTGATTGGTGTTACAGCATATAAGTAACCATCTGCAGGAGAATTTCCTGTAAAGTTAATGGTTAAAGCTCCAGCATTTTGGGTTACACTCAAAGCAGTTGGTGCAGCTTGACAAGTTGAAAAAGTAACTGTATCTCTAACTGTCATAGAATATATTCCATTTGCCATGTCACAGATTGAAACTACGTGAACAACATACTTAATATCATTTTGAACTGTAGTACTATCAAACGTTTTTGAAATGTTTGTAAATGAAGTTAAAGCCGTCATTTTGAAATTAGCAGGGAAACTTGGAGTAACTCCTACTTTCGAAACAGCATAAGCATATCCTTCCGCTGGTACAGTTGCTGGCGCTGTCCAAGATAATGACAATTTAGCATTTGTAGCATTTACAATATCTAAACCTGTAACAACATTTGAACAATTATTGATTGTTATCATGGTATCAATAGCATTAGAGTAACTATTAGCTGCACAAGAACCCAATACATAAACCGTGTAGGTATTCATGTGGTCTAACGTATTACCATCAAAATCCATTAAGATGTTTGTAACTGATGTAGTAGCACTTGCAGTGTAATCACCAATTGAAGGAGTGTAATTGTAGTTGTTATTTACAACAGCATATTTATATCCATCTGCAGGCGCAGGACTTGACGCTGTCCAAGAAATAGCAATTTTACTATCACCGGTTTGTGTTGCAATAATATTTGAAGGAATACTTGTACATGTGATTACTTCAAAAGCATCAGAATATGCATTCACTGATTTTGAAGTATTAGTATCACAAACAGCAATTACAGTAACTTTATAATCTTGACCTTGAACTAAATTTACATTGTTAAAAGTAGTATCAACATTTGTTAAAGTTGTTCCCATTGTAAAACGGAAATCTGTTGGATAAGTAGGAGTAAATCCATTATTATGAATTGCCCATGCATAACCGTCAGCTGGTGTAGGTGTAGTACCTGTCCAACTTACGTTTATTTTTCCGTTATGTAAATCAACTGTTTGAATATTTGAAACTGTTTGATTACATAGATCTAAAGTAAAATAAGGAGATGTATTAACGGGTGAAATAGGATTTGCTGCACATCCTGTTGTATATTTAGCAGCAACTTGATACGTTTGATTTATTACCAATGGATCACCATTTTGATCTTTATTGATGTTAACAATCTTGTTTGGATAAAAACTAGTTGTTGATGTCCAAATTGTAGGAGTTTCAGATGTTTTATAAACACTGTATTGAACTGGGATAGGTTGGGAATTAACACTAGAAGACCATTCAATATCTATTTTCCCGTTGTGTTTATCAACAGCTGTTAAGCCTAGAAGAGCGGAGAAAGATGTTGTATTTACCGTAAAAGCACTAAAGCTAACTACAGGGTTTGAACATGAACCGTTCATGATCCAAAGTTTGTAATTGCCTGTGCATAAATTTACATCATTTATTGAGAAAGTATATTGATAAATAGCAGCATTAAAATCATATACTTGTTTCCACTGACTTAAATCATTTGTAGAAACGGAGGTAACTGTTGCATCCGTGATCTTATAATAGTAATGATCAGAATAACCGTAGTAATTATTAATCACAAAGCTATTTGTTGAGAAATTCACAGAATTATAGCCGTCGTGACTAATATTGTACGGTGAATTGTCGCAACTGTAGACCGATTGCGCTTCCGCTGAGAAGTTGTTTCCAAGCAAGAGCATGGAAAAGGCTAGCGTTTGAAGCCAGCGATTTAATTTTTTTTTCATAACATTAATTTAAGTTAAATGCCTTTTATTCATTCGTGTATGATTCACTATTAACTTTTAGTAGTGGACGCTCATAAACCGAAAAACAAAATTCATCAGGTTATATTTTTCACAAAGATGCGTTCTTATGAAAGAAAATTTCATAAGGGTTAACCCTATTAATTCACTTAAAGCAATTTTGACACCCAATTTAATATTACTTTTATAGCATAATTGAACCCGATAATGAGATTTTCCCTACTCTTGTTGCTTTTTCTTGTTGGCTGTAATTTCTCTCAAAAAACCTCCTTTAACGAAGAGCAATATTCAAAAGATGATTTAAAAACCTTAGCATTCCTTTCTAACAAAACTCAAATTTTAGACTCAAACTATTATTCGTCGTTTGATACCTTTTACAGAAACAAACTCAAATCAAATGATTTAGAAATAATTTTAAAAGCAATTGAACATGTGTGTGATAATGAAAATCACCATCAATCTTATAACCCATCTTTCAAAAAACTAATTAAATCATTTCACCAGAAACATGTATCCCATTTTGACACCTACGATTGGCTTTTTTACACTAATTATTTAGGAAACTATTATTTTGAAGCCTCTGAATATGATAAAGCAAATCATTTTTACAACCAAGTAAACACCGTAATTCCAAAAGATGAAAATTCGTTACACACCATCGCTTATTCAATTTCAGATCAAGCGTTTTGTGAAGCTGCTGCAGGAAATTATTACCATGCACTTCAACTCAATTACAAATCAATTTCGATGTTTAAAGAATTGAACAATGAATCAGGCTACGCGACAGCTTTGATGAACATTGGATTAATCAATTTATTTACAAAAGATTATGGAAAAGCGAAATTTTACTTAAATGAGGCAGGGAAAATATTTTATGAAATCAAGGACTTCACGAATTATATTACCTGCTTGCATAATGCTATCATTGTATATGATGATTCCAATGACCCTAACTTTTTCACTAAAATAAAGCAAGTTTACGACGAGTTTGGAAAATACGACTTGAAGGACCTGAGCATTGAGTTGTCAATCAAAACGTATTACGTTCGCTATCTAATTCATCATGAAAAATTCAATCAAGCAGAAAATCTTCTTGCTGAACTCGAAGCAATGCTACCTAAAATTAATTCAGAATATTCAGAAATTGAATTTATGATTACCAATGGCGAATATGAAATGGCAAAACTAGGTCATGTAAAAAATATTCAACCCTTGAAAAAGATGATTGAAAAAATTGGAAAATCAAAAAATTACCAACAGCAAATTGCCTTGTACGAATTGCTCATCAACAATGAAATCGCTCAAGGAAATTGGGAAAATGCATTTAACTACTCTACCAAACTTACGAATAGTAACGAAAATTTTTCAAACAATGTTTCTCAAAAGATATCACAAGAAATGCAAGAAAATTATCGGAAGAAACAATACGAAGAGAAAATAGAAGATAAAAATAAGGTAATCAGCAGGAAAAATAATTGGATATACAGCTTACTTTTTATTGCTTTTACAAGTCTTTGCGTCGTTACTATGTTTTTCCTACGAAGGAAACAAGATGACTTGAAAAAAGACAATATCAGAAATCAACGATTTACGCGACAATTAATTCTCAAAATAGAAGATGAAAGAAGGAGAATATCAGCCGATTTACACGACAGCGTTAATCACGATTTATTGAATATCAAAAAAGAATTATTACAAAAAAATCTGCCTCAGTCGAAATTATTGGAAAATGTTATCAATGATATTCGCAACATCAGCAGAAACATGCACCCTGTGTTGTTTGAGCAAATTGGTTTTACAGCGAGTGTGAAAAAATTGATCAATACGGTTGAATCCAGTCATACCATTCCCATCATTTCGGAAATAAATTATCAAAAAAGTTTCGATACTTTTCAAGAATTAAATTTATATCGAATCATACAAGAGTGTTTGAGTAACGCAATCAAATACAGCAACGCACATGCCATACAAATCGTGATTAATGATAATCCCAACAGTTTTGAAATGACAATCAAAGACAATGGCCAAGGATTTGACCTTAAAAAAACGTTGGCAACAAAAAACATATTCGGATTAGAAAGTATTTATAACCGAGCAAAAATTTTAGGTTGTCAGCCCCACATTTCCTCTTCTGAAAAAGGGACCAACATCAGTATTAAGAAAACGAAATGATAAAAATATTATTAGCCGACGACCACCCTTTATTACTAAATGGCACCAAGCTTTTTTTAGAAGACCTAGGACATCAAGTGGTTGAAGCATGCACAAACGGTCAAGTGGCTTACGCCATGCTGAAAATTAAACTTCCGAACATTATCATTTTGGATATCAACATGCCCGGAATGGACGGATTAGAATTAGCTGCTCAAATTCAAAAAGAACAACTGCGAGTAAAAGTCATTCTTTTAACCATGCACGATGAAGTTGAGGTTTACGAAAAAGCGGTCGATTTAGGTGTTTTGGGCTATGTCCTAAAAGATCAAGCGGAATATGAATTACAAGCTTGTATTGAAGCCGTGATGCGGAACGAAAGATTTCTAAGCGCCCATTTAAAGGAAAATGTGAAACCAACTTATTTTACAAAAGAGGAATGGAATTTGACTTTAATAGAACATAAAATCGTTCAATTCATTGCACTTCAAAAAACCACCAAAGAAATCGCGGGTTTGCTGTTCATTTCACCCAAAACAGTTGAAGCTCACCGATCTAAAATCATAGAAAAATTAGAACTTCCGAAAGAAAAAAACAGTTTGCTCAAATGGGCAATTCAAAATGCCAACTTATTAAAATGAGGATCTAAAAAGTTAAAAATCACTTCCATAGCCGATTTATTCCTGAAATTAAAAACGGCTTAACAGGTAAACTTTTGATAATTCGAAATTCCTCCAACATCGAACTTTCATTTCCTAGAAACTTTAATATCAGTTCGGGCGACAATTTTTTAAACATCGTTTCAAAGACAAATTTTCCTTCCAAGCGTTTTGAAATTAGAACCTCCAACAACGTTCGATCGTACCATTCAAACATTTTTTCACGGAAACCCATAACCGGATTCGGATCTTTGCCTTGATTTAATCTGTCGACAATTTCCTGTGTGTTTTTCTGGATAAACTGAAACGTATATCCACTACTCGCTTTCGTATATCCGCCCGCAGTTCCGATGTTGATGATGCGTTTATCACCTGTTGGGTTTTTGGAGAATTTCGCCAAAGACATGGGAATAACTCCATATTCAGTATGCGCTATTTTATAATTATCAATTTTTAAAGTTTCTCGAATGTAATTTTTTAATTCCGTTTCGTATTCTTCTCTCTGCAATACATTTGGACTAAACAAAGTGTATTCGACCAAAGCTTTTGTTGTTGAAGTTGGTAGAACATACATAAACGTCGCGCCGTTTTTTTGATTCAGTCTGAAATCCATCAATGTTCCAATTTCGGGATTAAAAACAGGGGTTTCAGTCTCAATTACCCAACCTTGAAAATGCTGAAGTAAAGAATTATCGATATTTATTGCTGGATGAAATAAACTCGTGGAATTGAAGATGTAATCCGCTTGATAAATTCCATTTTCCGTCTTGACAATAGCTAAACCTCCTTCAGTTTCGATCTCTTGAATGCTTTCATACGCAAAAGTAACGTTGTCAAATTTAGTCGAAAACTTCAAAACAAACTCATAGAAATCAAGTCCTTGAATCATTTTGTAACGGTATTCTTTCAAATCAAATCGCTTGATAAAATCAGTTGAAAGAAGCTCAAGTGTTTTCCATTCGTGCAATGCAATTTCTTCAAAAATTCCAGCATCTTTTTCCCAATAACACCAGGTCCGATCGTTGTTCTTTTTCGGAGCTTGATCCAGAACTAGCATTTTCTTTTGACTTAAATTGGGATCTTTCAGCAGTCGATACAGAAGACTCAATCCTGCGCAACCAGATCCTGCGATGATGTAATCGTAAGTCATGAACTTATTTCTTTCTACTTCGACCAAAAATTCCACCGCCACCAAAACCGCCAATTCCGATGATAAATCCTAGCCAATAAAAGAATCCAGTATTGTTTTGAGCATAAATCCCGACATCCATGCCAAATAATTTACCAATCAAAGAGAAAATGATGATAAATCCATGCCACAGCCCAGAGAAAAAACCATAAGGTCTTGCTTCATGTCCTGAAGGAGCACAAGCTGTCAAGTGAATCAAAACGAAGATGATGATGACTCCAAATATCCAATTTCTATTTTTCATGGGTTCTTTATTTGAGATTTAAGTTGCATAAAGTTCTCTAAAAATACGAAAGATCTGTGATATTCCAACTCAATTAAATCAAAATTCTTCTTGATCAATTACAACAGATTTCATCTAAGCTCCTAATTCAATCCAACACGAAGTAAAGTGACTTTTAACGGAAATAAAACAATCATTTGAAAATAAATGAGCTTACTTGACTCGCTTTCGTGTATCTTTGCAGGACGATGGTGACATCTTTATTTACAAGCTTTACAATAAAACCTCTCCAAAATCATGCTGAATTATTCCGTATATCGCAATAAAAACACTGCCAAATGGGTAACCTTTGTTCATGGCGCTGGAGGAAGTAGTAACATCTGGTTTCGACAAATCCGAACTTTTAAAAATGAATTCAACCTTTTACTAATTGACTTGCGAGGTCATGGAGAAAGTAAATCCAACCGTTTTCAAAACACGTCACAAAAATACACTTTTGAGGTAGTCTCCAATGATATCTTGGAAGTTCTAAAACACCTCAAAATTGAAAAATCTCATTTCATTGGTATCTCCTTAGGAACGATCTTAATCCGAGATCTGGCCGAACGAAATCCTGAAATCGTCCAGAGCATGGTAATGGGTGGCGCCATTTTGAAATTCACTATAAAATCTAAATTTTTAATGGGTTTTGGGAATTTCTTCAAATCAGTTGTCCCCTATTTATTTTTGTATAAACTTTTTGCTTTTGTGATTATGCCTAAGAAGAATCACAAAGAATCGAGAAACCTTTTCATTGGCGAAGCAAAAAAACTTTGTCAAAAAGAATTCAAGAAATGGTATAAGTTAACCGCAGAAATCAATCCATTACTTCGATTTTTCAGGTTAAACGACCTTAAAATCCCTACGCTGTATATCATGGGAGAACAAGATCATTTATTTTTACCTGCAATCAAAGAGGTGATTTCAAAACATCTTACTGCGAGCTTGCACATCATTAAAAATTGTGGCCACGTGGTGAATGTAGAACAACCCTTGGAGTTTAACCAGGAAGTTATTTCATTTTTGAGACTACAAGAAAATTCGTTTATTTCCCAATCCAACCCAAATGGGTGTTTTTAAAATTGTCGGGATATTTGAGTCCATATCCAAAAATTCGATCCATCGCAGCGTGTCCGAAAAGGATAATTCCGGTGAGTTCGATAGCTGAATTTCCAAGCCAAAAGCCCAGTGCAAGTATTCCAATTGCCAGTAATTTATGATGGAATATATTATAAACAAAAGCGCCAATTTTTGTGTTGAAAGCATATCCAATCATCGATAAATCGGGAAGGAGAATCAGTGCTGGAAAAATCCACCAGGTATAATCCAACTGACTGAATAAAATAATGGAAAGTGCAAATTGTCCGAGCTCTTCCAACTTTAAAGATTGTCTCATTTCTTTGGTCATTTCATTTAATTGTTAGATGCAAATATCCGAAGAACAGAATCAGTTCCACTTGACAAATGTCAAGAGTTCTCTAATTGCCGTTTTCTAATTCTGCTGAATGTTTCAGCCGACATTCCTAAAACCGAAGCAAGGTATTGCAAAGGAACTTGATTGAACAAACTTTTATTCTGTTCGAAGTACAAATTATAGCGTTGTTCTGCTGTCATGGTCAAATGCGAATAAACGCGATCTTCCAGCATCGCAAAACATTTGGCTAAGAAACGCTTTTCGATTTCATTCCACTTAGGAAATTCATCGCACAACTGTTTGTAATTGTCTTTGCTTATGGTTAAGATTTCTGAATCAGATAGAGCTTGAATGGACCATCTATTCGGTTCGCCAAAAAAGAAACTGGAAATTTCAGTGATGAAAAAATCCGGAGTTGAAATCCATTGGGTTACTTCTTTACCGTCATCCATTTTATAGACTCTCAAAATCCCCGTTTTTTGAAAGCTAAGTCGCTTGCAATGCTTTCCTTCCTGAGTGAAAAATTCGTTTTTTGAGATTTTCTCTAGGTGAAAATGAGAAATCATTTTGTTGAATTCATCATCTGTTAATTCGCCAAAATAAAATGAAATCAACTCTTTAAACTCTGTCATATACAGCGGGGTTTTTAATCAGAACTATTGGATACAGGAACTTTTAACCTTCAAATCTTGACGCATAAAATTACACATTTAATCCACAATCGTTCGAAAGGTCAAGTTTACGCGTGGCTTCGTCACCTTTTTTGTCGGCGGCAAACGATGTAACCAATGGGATTGTGTGCTGTCTTTCATCACCAACAAACTGCCATTTTCCAAAAACAACTCTACTTTTTCTTGGGTTTCTTTGTGCTTGAAAGCAAATTTTCGCTCTGCGCCAAAACTAAGTGACGCGATGGCGCCATTTTTCTTCAAATCTTTCTCTGCATCGCTATGCCAAGCCATGCCTTCATCGCCAGAATGGTATAAATTCAACAAGCAGGAATTAAAAGTCTCACCTGTTTCATTTTCGACCACCGATTTCAATTCCAGCAATTCTTTGGTCCAAGGCAATGCTCTTTTGGTGGTATTGGAATACGTGTATTCAAATGGTTTTCCGCCGTACCAAGCCACTTTTCGTTTGGTGATGATTTTCTTTCCAAAAATGATCGCTTCGTCGTTGCGCCAATCAATGGCAGTTAATAATTTATCCAAATAATAATTTGCTTCTTCTCGCGTAAACAACGTTCCATAATAATGAACTGTTCCATCTTTGGGAAGCCAGTTTTTATTTTTATCGAAAGATTGATTGAATAAATCCATTTAGAATGTTGTTATATTTCCTGAAGTTATTTTTACAAAATAGCCTTTATATTAACCGTTTTCTTTGTCAATTGATTTGCGTTGGAAAAATAGTGTAAAATCAAGTTGTTATTCTCCACATTCAAGGATTCCATAATGCCATAATTCATTTTAGAAGCGTCTGAAATATCGACTTTCAATTCTTTTTTTGTGTCGAAATTATAAATGATTAATGTCTCAAATTCTTCATTCCTAATGTGTGTGATTAAATTGGGTTTGTCTTTAACTTGCTGACTGAATGAGAAATACTCGTTCGGTCGGTCTTCTTTTGTAAAAAGAAAAACCTCGGTATAGCATGATCCGCCACAAGAAAAACGAATCAAGGTATAATCGTCGGTACACGTTCTTATGGCTGCAAGACCAAGCGGAAGATCCAAAGTATCTTTTCTGATCAGTTTTCCATCCAAAGTCTCAATGCTTAAAATGAACGCATTCTTATCCAAACTTTTATTCTCGGCTAATTTCGATGAATAAACTGCATTGTTACAACTACTGCTAAAATCATATCGGTCCGCAGGCGGTGCATTTCTTCTCTTTTCTGCGTTGATGCGACTCTGTTTCATCAAATCTTCTTGTTCATTACAAGCAACGAATGTTAGAAATAAGATTGGAAATGCGATGTAAATTGTTTTTAAATTCATTTCTTAGCTATAAATTGAATGGTCTAGAAAAAATAGGATTTTGCTTATTTAAATCAAAAGGAAACTCATCTATTGAAAAGCATCCAAATGTTGTGTTCATCTACCAACATACCGATTTCCATTTCTAAATCTGTTTTTACCGTTTTATCGTTATAGGAACTAACCTGCACAATGTTTCCTCTGTATGCATGTAAGAAAAAATAATCATCTAAATTCTCAATTTCAGAAAGGTGTGGAACTTCCATCTTAAACTTCACCAACACGGATCGGATCGCTGGCAAATAGGCCGTATAAGTTGGACTTTGGTCCGTTGAGTTTCTATAAAAACTGATTGCTATTTGTCGGCTATCAGAACTTAGTCGGTCCACGTCAAAGAAAAGATCCTCTTTGAATTCAAACCTGCTAAAATCCCACGTTTCGAATGATTTCTTTAAGCTTTGAATGGAATCAACTGATACTTCATTCTTAAAATCACCAGAATATCCATACAGATACCATTTTGCATCTATCTTGAAAAGTTCGGCTACAACAGCCTTAAAATCCACCTGCTTAAATAAGTCGACCTCATTTTCTTGAGAAACTTGTCTCCAATTTCGTTTTGAATAAAAGATCGCTCGTTCTTCCACGTAAACGTATGGGGAAAAACCTTGCTTATTTCTTTTAAAAACAGCTATCGGATATTGATCATATATGTCCTGGTACGGATGACTTGCAAATGGATACATAAATTCAAAAACTTTATTCTGCTCATAATTTCGCTGCACTTTTAAAACGCCATTTTCACCCCAAACCGACCAGACTCCCTTTCTTTGCCCGTTAGCAAAAGAACCCAAGGTCTTCAAATTCCCATTAGCATATCGCTCTCGGTACACGCCATTCAAATGATTGTTTCTCAAGTTAAAATGAACGCTTGTTTCACCTAATTGTATGGTTTGATAATCAGCTTTTTTTTCATTTTTTACTATTTTGAAACCTACATATCGGGACGAACTATCTTGATATTCATAATGAAACATCTTAGAATGATCGTGCGAGACATAATTCATGTGGTATGAACCGTTGTAAACAGTTCTTCTCTTCAAAGATGGTGGGTCATCACGCTGAGCTTCATACACATAATCAAGCCCAAAGAACTCGAACGATAATTCATCATACGTATTTAAAGTCCAAGATTCTAATTCATTCATCTGGTTTTGACCATACACTTCATCATAAGCTAAAAGCTGTGACAACAGCGGAAGAGCGTACTGCTCATTGTTGCCTTTTCGTTTCGAAAGTGCATTCAGCCACGAACAGTAATTTCGCGCCACCGCCCATGAAACACCAGGCATGGGTTTGCCTTGTAATTCAGAACTTGCCAATATTTCATCCACCATCTTTTGATTGATTGTGGTGGATTGAGGAAGTTGCGCGTGGTAAAACGAACTAGATGAATCACGTTTTACGGCTGACAGATACATTTTAAACTCTTTGACTGTTATCAAAGCTGATATTTGAAAAGGTTTAACAGTCATTGTTTTCAAATTAGTGTCTATGGATCTCAAGTCTAAATTTGTTTCTGGAACAGGATAAAATTGTGAAATTCCGAACGTACTTAGTGATAGTGAAATAAGGAGTAAAAGGTAATGCTTCACACTGTATATATTTTTTAATTTCTTCATTTGAAGTTGATTGTTCAAATCAAATATAGTGATTTAGCAATAAGAAAGTCAAAATTTTCAAGTTCTCACTATTGAAATGATCGGAAAACTAAATTGAATGTATTTGCAAAATATTACTAAAACGTATTGGAAATATTTGAGTCAGAAAAGTGTAAAATGCTCTTGATAGAAATCAAAGCTTTACCCTTCATCACTTTCAAAAAGTATCGGTTTATCCTTAAATTTGAATAATCAAAAAAACGAGTGGAATAAACAGTAGTAAAAGTGCAATTGTTGTTTGTTTAAAGGTAACAGCTTGAGCAGACTTAAACGTTTTCAATCCAAAATAAACAATGAGATTGAGAATTATTAAAATTGGATAAACAAATAGGAATATCACAGCTGACTTATCGGAATCGGTTTTTAAAACTTGTAAAATTAGATAAGTGATTAGAAGAGCATTTACGAGGAATGCGAGGAATTTTTGGAGAAAAGGTTTTGAGAACATGGGGTAATTAAGTTAATATACTATTTCTAAATTTTAATAAAAAGAAGTGCTCAATCAATGGCCTCAAGTTCATCAATTTTTCTTTTTTCATTAACAAAATAATTTAAAAATTCAAGTAATAAAATTGATCTTAAGGCATTTACTTGATTTCCATAATCTGTTGATTGACCATGCATAACAAGATGTCTATTATAGCTGCATCTTATATTTTTTTCAACTAACAAGCTTGGATCTTTAGAATACATTATTATTTCATTATCGGTAATTCCTAACTGATCAATAAAAGAATTCGAAAGTCCAAAATCAACATCAGCTAAATTTAGATACAACTTTAATGAATGTATGTTATCTTTTTTTTTATTTTTATCAAAAAATCCAAACCCCCATATTTCATTACATATTCCGTCGGCTATTGAATAACTTAGAGCAATGACCGAAGAAAAAAGTCCCAGTTCATAGGCTTTAGAAATTTCACTTAAGATTTGTTTTCTATGAATAAAATTTCTAGCAACTGAATTAGTTACTGAGTTAATTTTTGAAAGCTCTCCGAAAAGAACAACCATTTGACTATCAATCACTAAGGGCTTTGTATTCGGACATAATTTATTTAAATCAATTATACTTATTTCTCTTATTAACTTGGGGCTAACAAACCATCCAAAAGATGAGAGCTTTTGGATGTTATCTATTGTAAAGCCTAATGTTTCATTAATAGTAACATGGGTCTTTTTTAAAAAATGATTTATTTCATCAAACGATTTCTTAAATAAATCAAATCTTCTTTTGCTTTGCGTTTCAATATTTTGAATTCGATTAACTTCTTGCTCAGAATAACCATGATTGTCAGGATTGATTTTTATCTCATTAAGCGCATCCAAAATATAACCTATTGATTCAATATGATTTGAAGGTAATATTTCTACGTTAAAAACTTTATAGTTTATTGACATTAATAGGGTAGTTATTTGCAGATTATTGAAATGTTTTTATCTCATAATAAATCCATAATTGAAAAATTAAAAGACAAATTAGTTTGATTCTGAAAAATCTTTACAAGAATTAAAATGATTCTGTAATTATAGAATAACTATTACTTATTAATACATTCTAAATAACTTATTAATATATCACTCTTTTTGATACTACTGTCATAAATATAGAGTCTAACATCAGTGATTTTGTTTTCTAATAGTAATTCAATTTCTTTAGAAGACAATTCTATAGATGCTGAATAAGTATAACTAGTTCCTTTTGACCCAACAGCTACATTAATCTTTTGTCCTGGTCTTTCTATTTTGAAACCATTCTCAAGTAGAATAATTAAACCCGTTTTTTCAATATTTAAAGTTGAACCTGCCACATTAATTGACATGTAAGTTTTAGTTAAGTTTTCTTTTATTGATTTTGAAAATGAAATTCCATCTATTGAGTTCGATCGAATATTAGTTTCACCTGTAAATTTATCTATTGTAGTTTTAACATCTTTGCAATAATATCCTTCGGGGAAATCTAATCCTCCTATCACTTCTAATTCAAAAGCAAAAGGATACTTACTGTCGTAATCATAGAAAAGAGTACCTAAATCCTTGTTTATTAGTTCCAAAACATAAAGTCTTCCATATTCTGCAGAAACTATTGAAGTTTGATTATAGATTTTTACTACTTTGAATTCTTGACCCACTAATTTACTATAATCTGAAAGATTAGTGTTTTTCGAAAATGCTCGGTATCCTTTTTTACTTTTCTCTACTTTTTTGGAAACCGTATCAAACTTTACATAGAAATTTCTATAGGCAGTTCTTTGATCGTTGTCAGACAATGATATAGGTTTTACAGTTCTATTTAACAATAATTCTACGTCTTTACCTGGGAAATTTTGTCCAAAAGAGATAAAGGAAATTGTAATAGACAAAAACATAATTATCGTTTTCATAAATTTGCTTGTTAAGGTTTGGTTATTAAACATATATTATTCCTTAAAGGTAATCTAATTATTATCGAAAAGCTCATTTCTAATGACAAATATATAAAGCACTTCAAATCAGCTATGTAAATCATTCACTAAAGAAATTGTCATAATAAAAAAACAACGAGTGAGCAATACTTTTTGTTGATTTTTCAGTAGTTTTAAACTATTCATTCACCTGCTCATAAATCAATTCCGAAATTCCGTCTTCGTTGAAATAGGTATTGGCAACTTCTTGTAAATCGGAGGATTTCAACTCGTCGATGGCACTGAAAATTTCTTGCACAGAATCAATTTGATTGAAAAGCAACAAGCTTTTACCCAAACCAAGCATGAGTCCTGAATTGCTATCAAACGACAAAGCCAAGTGACCTTTGAGTTGTTCTTTGGCTTTTTTAAGTTGAATTTGTGTGAGTTCTTGCTCACGCATCAACTTGAGTTCTTTGTAAACCAGTTTCAACGTTTTGTTGATGTACTTTTGATCAGTACCGAAATAGATTGACCAATATCCTGTATCTGCGAAAGGAGAATACGAAGCTTCAATGTTATAAGAATAACCGTATTTCTCACGAATCGATAAAATCAAACGAGAATTGAGCGCTGGTCCGCCCAAGATGTTGGTCAGCAAAGTCATGCTTCTGCGGTCTTCGTTGTCATAACCCGGAGCGATGCTTCCAACCATTACGTGTGATTGAAAATTAGCTTCTTTGGATCGGATTTTAAACTGTTCGTAACCCGAAAATCCTTTCGGTAAAATCATTTTTGCTGAATGCTGTAAGGAACCAAAATCAGCTTCCAAACGGCGAACGAGTTTCTGAATTGGCACGTCGCCAACAAATGAAACTACCATATTTTCTGCAAAAAAGAAACGCTTGGTGTAGGCCAATAGATCTTCTTTGTCAAATCCACTCACCGATTCTCGGGTTCCCAAAATATTGCTTCCCAACGGATGGCTTTTGAAAATAAGTGACTCAAAATCGTCAAAAATACGATCGCCTGGAGAGTCTAAATAGGAATTAATTTCGTCCAAAACGATGTCTTTTTCCTTTTCAATTTCCCTTGCTGGAAAATTGGAGTGCAAAACGATATCCGCTAATAATTCGGAAGCTCTTTTCAGGTGTTCGGTTGTAAACGAAGCATATACACAGATTTCTTCTTTGGTTGTAAAAGCATTCAATTCGCCTCCTACAGAATCCAATCTGGATAAAATATGCAACGAACGCCTTTTGGTTGTTCCTTTAAAAATGCAGTGTTCTAAAAAATGAGCCAACCCTTCTTGGTTGCTTTCTTCGTAACGAGAACCCGCCAAAATGGTCACGCCCATGTGCGAAACTTGTGAGCTGGTAGGTACATATACCAAACGAATTCCATTGCTCAAGGTCACAATGGTCGGCTGAACCTCCATCATTTCATTTAGGGGTTTTTACGGTAAATTTTCCAAGAATCATTCTCTTTCTCAAAAACAATTCGGTCATGTAAGCGAGAAGGTCTTCCTTGCCAAAACTCTATTTTCTGTGGTTCAAGCACAAACCCGCCCCAATGCGGTGGTCGGGGAACTTCGTTTGGATATTTTTCCGCCAATTGAATTAAACGCAACTCCAATTCACTGCGGTCTTCCAAAACATCACTTTGGTATGAAGCCCAAGCACCTAATTGACTTCCACGTGGTCGAGAGGCAAAATATTCGTCACTCAATTCCTTAGATACTTTGGATACCACTCCTTCGATTCGAACTTCGCGTTCCAAAACGTTCCAGAAAAACAAGATGCAAGCATTTGGGTTCAATTCTAAATTTTTCGCTTTTTCGCTCTTGTAATTGGTGTAAAACACAAAACCATCTTCAGCCAATTCTTTCAGGTATAAAATTCGCGACGAAGGTTTTCCTGCTTCCGAAACAGTGGATAAAGACATCGCATTCGGTTCCGTTTGCGCGGAATCAAAGGCTTCTTTGTACCATTTTCTAAAAAGAAGCAAGGGATTGTCACCGAAGTGATCCGATAGCTTTCCTTTGTCAAAATTGTGGTGATCGTTGCGAATTGCTTCAAGAAAATCTTCCATTGTCCCGTCTTTTTATAACATTAAGCTGGGTCTTCGTCGGAATAGGAGTCCTCGAAATCACTTTCTTCCTCTTCATCCTCCTCTTCATCCTCTTCATCTATGTCAGAACCGGGTGCTGTATAAACTTTTCTACCAGTAACAGATTCAACGGTTTCCGCCTCTTCCATTGGACGACGACTGATTTCCTTGTCCAATTCTTCGTTGTATGGGAAAATATCTACAATTGGTGAAACCGTGATGGAAGGAATCATGAAATCCACCATCAAAGTGGATAAACTTTCTTGCATTCTTTCGTAAGCTTCTTTTACAGAGTGTGCTGTAATTAAGAAGTTTTGAGTTACTTTCTTAGGTTTATCCGAGTCTTCTGTTGCACCTTCGTAGGTAATTTTGCATTTGTACCAAGTATCGCTATCCTCGTAGTGGAAAATATCGTGAAAATCCGTTCTCGAAATGCTGGTAACGTTGAACTCTCCTCGAATAACTGCGCCCAATTCTTCGTAGATCCGAGCCTCAGCGTCAGTGAAAGTCATCGCAGCCAACAAATAAGGCTCAGTAACTCTTTTAAAATCCCCATTTTCAAGTTGCTTTGTGTATTTTACTTTTACGGTAAACCAAGTATTCATAATGTCTTTGCTTTTAAATTCATTCAAAACGGATTGATCTGAAAATTTTCAAAATGTGCTTAAAGCCCGTTTTTATCCGACTGTAAAATTAAGAATAAATAAGCACAAACAAGCTACTCGAAATAAGATTAAATTTAAGGTCGAACTGCCTTCTTAAACGCCTTGGTCATCTCTCTTTTCCCTGGAGGTCCAGGAACACTTTCCACAACAAATCCAGCAGCTTTCAAATCCCTTTTCACTTGTCCTTTGGCACAATAGGTAACCAATAAACCATCTTGTTTCAAAGACTTAAATAACTTTTGGAAGATGTCCAAACTCCACAATTCACCTTGAACCCGTGGGCCAAAAGCATCAAAATAAATGATGTCAAATTGATTTTGTTCAAAATCACAAGTTTCTAGCTTGTTGTGAATCTTATGCAAAGTAAAATTCGGAGAAAGCTGGTGTTTTTCATTCCACCTTACTGCGTGAATTTGATTGTACTGATGCGTAGCCACCTCATCATTTAAAAACGATTGATAATTTAAGGCAATCAACTCTTCCTCAGAAACAGGATATGCTTCCAACGCCGTGTACTTCACTTTCAAATCATGTTGGCTCGCTTCCTGACAGGTCAGAATGGCGTTCAAGCCTGTTCCCAAGCCAATTTCCAAAACATGGATGGTTTTTTGAAACAAATAATCGTTCAATCCATTCTTTAAAAAAACATGTTTCGCTTCTTGTAATGCGCCGTGACGGGAATGATAGTTTTCATTCCATTCTGGCAAATGAATGGTCTTGGAACCATCACCCGTTTCAATGATTTGTCGTTGGATTTTCATAGTTGCAAAGTTACGCGATGAAATGAAACATCCTTCCTCTTTATCACAGAATCATTTGGAGCGATTTTGATCGTTACGAATGCTCTTTTTCTTAGCAAGAAAGGTAGCTCCGCAAGAAAAACTGAGGTTCAAACTAAAATCAAAAAAAAGTTAAAATACCACAAAAAGGCTACTGCTTAATCAGAATAAAAGCAGGACTTTTGTCGAAGAATAAAATGCTATTTATAATAAGTCTAAATAAATTTAAGGAAAAATGAAAAAATACCATCTCAAATCCAATAAAACGTCCCTGCTTACCGTGGTGATGTTTTTGTTTATTTCATCCAGTGTTTTCGCTCAAAAATCAGGCATGATTTTCGGGAAAATAACGAATATGAATGAAAAAATTGCCGCCGAAGGAAAAATAACCATCATCAATCTAAACATGAGTGTGGATAGTGATGCAAACGGAAACTACATTTTGATGAACGTCCCTTATGGTGTTCACCAAATTGAATTCTCTGGTGCAGGTTATTTCCCCGAAGTAATGACCGTTGAAGTAAAAGATGAGCAATTAAATCTCAACAAAAAATTAACCATTCCAAGTAAAGTATTGGATCAAATGGAAGTTTTTGGTGAAAGAGACAAACAACCTGAAAAATTAGACGGAATAACACGTTTGCCGTTATTACCCAACGAACAAATCCAAAGTGTATCTGTTATTTCGGAGAAATTAATCGAACAGCAAGGAAGTTTATCCATCGCGGATGCAACTCGAAACGTAGCAGGAATTTATACCTACGCAACGTATGGTGGTGTCCGAGAAAGTATGTCATCCAGGGGATTTAGAGGAATTCCTGTTCTAAAAAATGGTGTGCGTATTCAAACCGATTTTAGAGGTGCAGGTTTTGCAACCGATTTTGCAGGGATAGAATCCATTCAAATTATCAAAGGCTCCAACTCCATTTCCATGGGTGCAGCGACAGACTTAGGTGCACCAGGTGGAATCATCAACATCGTAACCAAAACACCTAAATTTACCAACGCAGGTGCAGTTTCTTTACGTGTTGGAAGTTTCAATCAATTCAGACCAACATTTGATGTTCAGAATGTTATCGGAAAAGATAAAAAAGTAGCTTTTAGAATCAACGGAGCATACGAGAAAAACAGAACTTTCCACAACATCAAAGACTTGGGTCAAGAGAAAGTGTACATCAATCCTTCTTTGGCGTGGCGACCAGATGAAAAAACAGAATTTGTTCTGGAAATGGACCATTTAAACGACACCCGCTCTTTCGATCCAGGAACAGTTAACCTTTCCGTTGGAAACAAAGAAAATAAGATTTACGACATGCCGACAGATCGCTTCCTAGGTTTTATTGGAAACAATTCGGTTTCAAAAACAACTACTTACACCGCTCGTTTTAAGAGATACATCAACAATAAAAACAATGTATATGTAAGAGGTGCGTTTTACTATGCTGATTACAATTCGGATGCAATTGTTTCTTCTCTTTCAGCGTTGCCAAGAGTAGATTCTATTGACGTGAACTCCATGCAGGTAAATCTTTACAAAAGAAGTTTGGGGAGAAATAACACGAGAAGAGATAAAAGTTCAGTAACCCAATTCGATTTAGTGGGTGTGAAGTTAAAAACTGGAATTTTCAAACACACATTTCAGGCAGGAATTGATTATAAGACAACTCATTTGACAACTTCTTCCTACAACTCCATGGTGATTGACACCATCGATGTAATGAATAAAGTTTCTAACAAGCTTCCAGCTGGAACAGGTACTTTTTCATTAACGGATGAAGCAATTTCTACCGACAGAACCATTGGTTTATCTGCGCAAGAAGTATTGGAAATTGGTTCTCGCGTTAAATTATTTGGAGGTGTTCGTTTCGGGACTGCACAAAGTTCAACTCCTGACGGAAATGAAGTAGTTACCAACTCTTTCTTCAATCCAATTGCTGGTGCAATGGTGAAAGTTTGGAAAGAAGTGAATCTTTTTGGATCCTACACCAACAGTACCAATCCGAGATCAGCTCAACGATTAGACATTAACGGGAATGCACTCGGAAATGAGACGATTAACCAGATTGAAGCTGGAATCAAATCATCTTGGTTAAAAGACCGTTTGAGATTTAATGCGACTTATTATTTGATCAGCAACAAAGGAATGAACATTCAAGCAGCACTTGAAAATCCAATTACTGGAGCCATTGAATTACAAACGTATTACTTCCAAGGTGGAAATGATGAAAGAACAGGTCTAGAAGTTGAGTTATCAGGTCGTATTTTGAAAAATTTAGAAGTGATTATTGGATATTCTTACATCGATGCACAATACAAAGAACACACCACTTTCGTTCCAGGTTCATCACCAAACAACACACCAAAGCACACCGCAAACGCATACATCAACTACAGTTTTGAAACAAAAGCATTGCGTGGATTATCCATCGGAGCAAGTTACTTCTACTTGGGTGAGCGTCCATACAACGACTGGACACAAGGCAATGTCAGTTTCCACGGAATTACACCAGCGTTGAAACCTTGGGATAACAAAGCATATTCTTTATTAAATGCTCAAATTGCGTACGACTTCAAATATGCAAAGAATGAAGTTCTGAATAACTTCGACGTGAGGTTATTGGCTAACAACATTTTGGACGAGGTAGGTTACGATGCGTACAGAACGAATTTTATCAACAGAATTAACCCAAGAAACTTTGCATTCTCAGTTTCATACCGATTCTAAAAATTAATTTAATCAAAAACTGTTCTCCATTCAAAAAGAGAGCAGTTTTTTTTGCTCAAATAAAACCATCAATATGACTACCTCCTCAAATAAATTTACATTCCGCTATTGGATGAATCAAATCCACTTGTGGCTTGGTTTAGTAAGTGCCATCATTTTGTTTCTTGTATGCATCACAGGAACAATCTACGTTTTTAAAACTGAAATTGAAGAATGGCTCGAACCTGAGAAATATGAAGTCGCATTCAACAATCAAGCATATAAGAAAAGTTTGGAGGAACAAATCGCTTTTGTTGAAGATAAAACCAAAGGAAAAGCCAGTCGAATTGCCATAGATTCTGACCCAACAAAACCGCTTGAAATTCAAATTCACAAAGGAAAAGAAGATAAACGTGGCTTGACGCATTATGTGAATCCGTATGAAATGGAACTTTTAGGGACAGCCAAAGGTCCCGCATCTGAGTTTTTTATGACGGTTTTTAAACTGCATCGCTGGTTAACATTCGATCCTGAAATTGGTCGGCCTATCGTTGGAATTGCGACTTTGATTTTCGTCGTGTTAAGCATTACCGGGTTGTTTCTTTGGATTCCAAAAAAGTGGAAAAAATGGAAAAATTACAAAGCTGGTTACCGTATCAAATGGAAAGCAAATTGGAAAAGATTGAACCACGATTTACACAACGTTTTGGGATTTTATTCCTTCCCTATCCTTTTAATCATGGCTTTAACCGGCTTGAACTGGTCCTTTGAATGGTACAAGGATGGAGCAGGAAAAGTACTAAATGCGGAGGTCTTCGCAGGTAAAAAACCCTTGCCATTTGTGTCCACACTTTCCGATGATAGCACGAAAATCTCTTTGAATCAAGTAATCGACATCGCCCAGTCAAAATTGAATTACCCAGGCAAAACAACAATCGGTTTTCCAAAAGGAGAAGATGGCGTTTTCACCATTCGCAAGAAAAACAGTGAGCGTTTCAACAAAGAAGCAAGTGACTTGTTAGTTTTGGATCAATACACTGGAAAAACAATTGAAAAACAACTTTTCGACAACAAACGTGCAGGAGAGAAAATTGCCACTCAAATTCAATCGTTACACATGGGTGATACCTATGGTTTGTTTTCAAAAATCATTTATTTCTTCTGTTGTTTGATAGCAACCAGTTTACCCGTAACCGGGATTTTCATTTGGATTAACAAAATGAAAATAACAGGAAACGGAAAAAAGTAATTTTCACTTTATTGCCAAAGTATTAAAAAAATGTAGCGGTGCAAATATAAGTGCATTGCTACATTTTTTTTTCGCACCTTAACCATGTGAATTCAATGCTATTCCAACTCAACGTTTCTTTGCTAAGATTTTCCTGCTTTACTTGTATTTCCCCTTATCCTAACTTCAGCCTCAAACCTTAACATCAATTTAAACTTAGCTTAAACTTGACGACACTTTAAAGCTTTAATTTTGATGTATGGAAACAATGCATGCATTTTCAAATTCGAATTCTTATCTCACCAATTCTGAAAACACGAAACCTTTTGTGATTTTATTGGTAGATGATGAAGTCGATATTCTCAATTTTTTAAGTTATAATTTAAAAAAAGAAGGTTACATCGTTCACACGGCCAATAACGGGGAAGAATGTTTGGAAGTGACCCGAAAGGTTTCTCCACACTTAGTCATCGTTGACGTAATGATGCCTGGAATGGATGGAATTGAAGCGTGCCACTTAATACGAAGTGACCAAACCATCAATCAACCGTTGATTGCATTCTTAACTTCTCGTTCGGATGATTATACACAACTTGCAGGATTTGGGGCGGGAGCAGATGATTACATCACCAAACCCATTCGCCCACGGATTTTAATCAGCAAAGTAGAAGCTTTGTTAAGAAGGGTAACTGAAAGTCGTCTTCTATCTGACACACCAGAGGTTCTCCATGGAATTCAAGTCAACAGAGATCAATTTATTGTTTATAAAGATGGGGAAGAACTCATCCTTCCAAAAAAAGAATTTGAACTGTTGGAAATGTTAATTAGTAAACCCGGAAAAGTTTTTACGCGAGACGAAATTTTAGATCGTGTTTGGGGAGAAAACGTGGTTGTTGGAGTTCGAACAATCGATGTTCATGTAAGAAAATTACGAGAAAAGCTCGGAAATGAGTATATTCGTACTATTAAAGGAATTGGATATACGTTTAAAAATGAAAAATAACAAACCCAGCGAAATTATTTTAATAGGAAGTGCGGTTGTAGTTGCCACTACCTTTATTTTTACATTTGCACTGCATTTATTGGTCTTGAGTATTCCCCTCTGGGTGATCATCGCCTTGCCTATTTTGGTAGGTCTAGCATCCTTCTATATTTTTTACTCTTTCGTAGAGCGATTTATTAATGACCGACTAAAAATTGTTTATCGCAGTATTCGCCGTGAAAAAACCGAAAAAGATCAGAAGTCACATTATAAAATGAACGACGAAGTTTTTGATGATGCCGAAGAAGCCACCAAAGAATATTCTGAAATGCGTCAATTGGATTTTGAAAAATTGCAAGAGCAAGAAAAGTACCGCAGAGAATTTTTAGGAAACTTAGCTCATGAATTAAAAACTCCTGTTTTTTCCATACAAGGTTATATCTTGACTCTTCTAGACGGTGGCTTGGAAGATGAAAAAGTAAACCGTCAATTTTTGGAAAGAGCATCCATTGCAACCGATCGGATGGTGGCTTTGTTGGAAGATTTAGATGGAATTACCAAAATGGAATCCAATACTTTGAAGCTTGAGATGACCAATTTCTCCATTGGCGATTTGGCAAAAGAAGTCATTGATTCTTTTGAAATTAAAGCGGCGGAGAAAAACATCCAACTGAATTACCCGAGAGAAATGAACCTGAAAGTACATGCAGATCGTTCTAAAATCACACAAGTACTATCCAACTTAATCAACAATTCCATTACTTACGGAAATGAAAATGGCACCACCGACGTTCGCTTGTTTCAAATGAACGATTTGGTTTTAGTGGAAGTTGCTGACAATGGTCCTGGAATACAACACAAATATTTACACCGTTTATTTGAACGCTTTTTCAGAGTCGAAAAAAGCAGAACGCGCAATGAGGGCGGTTCGGGTTTGGGGCTTTCTATCGCAAAACACATCATCGAATCACACGGACAATCATTAACTGTTCGCAGTACGATTGGCATGGGAAGCACCTTTGCTTTTACCCTAGATGCTGCAAAAACAGAAGAAGAAATGATGGTAACAAGTCGTGGCGTGAAAATTCATTAAACACCCTCCCTTTCCTTCAAATGCGCAACAAATTCCCATTGGGGTTTATTGGAATGTAATTCATGTAAATATATTTGTTCTAATTGACCTTTGGTAGGAATTAAAATCGCTGGTTTATTCAAAACTTTCAAATCCATCAACGTGGAATATCCAGCTCTTGAAACAATTAAATCACAATTCAAATACAAGGCATCCAATTCTTCCCAGTTCGTAGAAGTTAAGATCTCCAAATTGTCAGGAATGTTGTTCACCGCTATGCCTTCGGGTACGATGCATTGAATTTTCGCTTCGTTGGAATGAGCGAAATCAATTACTTCTTCGAAAAATTGTTCTGCATACGGCGATGGTCCACTTACTACAGCAAGCATATTCTTTGTTTCGCCAAATACTTCTTTCGATACAGTTATGTCTTCAAATCTGGAAAACCAACCGATGTATTCCACTGGCTTTTTAATCGTATTTTGACTTAATTTCCCTGCCAAAGATTGATTTTCATCATCCATACACCAAATCTGCGTAAAGTTCCGCAACAATCCGTGGTGGTAATATTGTGCCAAAAACTGAAACCATTTGAGTGGCAAATTGATTTGATGCGTCACGAAAATGGAAGGTGCTTTTTTGGAAAAGAAACCGTACCGGTGATCTGAAATCACCAGATCGATTTGAAAGGATTGTATAAAAACTTCCACCTGGATTTGTTCTTCAACAAAGCGCGCCAACAATTTTTTTCGACTGGCAAATAAATCAGAAGCAAAGCTACCTCTTCCAGAAAACTCAAACGGATAACCCTCATGATTCACTGTTTGAATTCCAGGGAAATAACTTTCAAAAACGGATCGTTGATTTTCATCGCAGGCAATGACCAATTCATTGTTTTGATGCTTCAATTTACGTATCAGTCCAATACTTCGTGAAACATGACCCATTCCCCAGTTGAGGGCGGAAAACAATATTTTTTTATCCTGAACTTCTCCTAATTTCATTTTGCAAAATTAAGGCTATTTTTAGGAAAGAATGACATTCTTACTTTAAACCTTTGGCCTGTCTTTTAGACAAAGCTTTGTAATATATCAACGGGAAAACGAGTAAAGTAAAAAAAGTTGCAGTGACCAATCCACCGATAATCACAACCGCCAAAGGTTTTTGACTTTCGGATCCAATTCCCGTACTCAAGGCAGCGGGCAATAATCCAACAGCAGCCATGAGCGCAGTCATTACCACTGGACGCGTACGAACACGAACACCTTCTTTGATCGCTTCTGCCAAATTGTTCATTTTTCGAGCTCTGGATTTGAATTCAGCGATGAGAATCACGCCGTTTTGAACACAAATTCCAAGCAAGGCAATCATTCCTACACCTGCTGAAATACCGAAATTGATGCCTGTTAAATGCAAGGCAAGAATACCACCTATCAAAGCAAATGGTACGTTCATTAAAACATACCCCGCATCAATGGCATTTCCAAACATTACAAAGAGTAACATGAAAATCAAGATTAAACTAACAGGAACCATTTCTCCCAACCGGCTACTCGCCCGAATTTGGTTTTCAAACTCTCCTGTCCATTTGATGGAATAATCTTCTGGCAATTTCAAATTAGCGTGAACTTCAGCTTGTGCTTCTTGAATCGTACTCCCTAAATCACGCTCACGAACGGAAAATTTTACACCAATAAATCGTTTGGTGTCGTCTCGATAAATGAAAGCTGGTCCAGTAACGAGATGGATTTCAGCAATTTCTTTTAATGGGATTTTATGATCTTGCATATTTGGAATCATCAACATCATGATATCATCTTCGTTTTTTCTAAAATCTTCTTTGTAACGGATTCGAAGATCAAACTTCTTTTCCCCTTCGTACACCGTGGTTGCTGTTTTCCCGCCAATTGCCATTTCAATCACGGCTTGCGCATTCGCTTTCGTTATTCCATAAATGGCCATCTTTTCCTCGTTCAAAGAAATCATCATTTCTGGCTGACCAATGTTTCTCAAAACACCAACGTCTTTCACGCCTCGAATGTCTTTGATTTGATTCATCACTTGATCCGCCAAAGCATCTAATCTTTCTAAATCTGGCCCGAAAATTTTGATGGCATTAGCCGCTTTGATTCCTGCTGCTGCTTCGGCTACATTGTCAATAATTGGCTGAGAATAATTGTAATTTACTCCTTGAAATTTGGAAAGCTCTCCATCCATTTCAGTGATGATTTCATCCATCAAAACACCTTTCCGCCATTCTTTTTTCGGAATCAAAGCTACCTGATACTGAACAAAATAAAACCCATTGGGATCCGTACCATCGTTGCTTCTTCCCGCTTGCGATAATACGGATTTTACTTCTGGAAATTTATTCAACTCTTTTCGGATTTCACTGGTCAATTTCACACTTTCTGTCAAAGACATGCTCATGGGATATTCGGCAGTCACCCAGAGCGCACCTTCATTCAATTCTGGTAAAAATTCCGTTCCCAGCCATCGTGATGAAAACATCGTGATGGAAAAAACAACCACGG
This sequence comes from uncultured Chryseobacterium sp., assembly GCA_964488745.1. Lineage (GTDB taxonomy): Bacteria > Bacteroidota > Bacteroidia > Flavobacteriales_D > Crocinitomicaceae > JAQVCM01. The sequence continues at coordinate 69,109 of CAZAVP010000011.1, forward strand.
ATATGCCAATTGCCCATTTGCTATGTTTGAAAGTATATCCAAACATTTTGGAAACGGAGGTGTTTACCGAGCGAACAATCCAATTGTCTTTTTCCACCACATTTTTATTCAAAAACATGGCAGTCAAAACAGGCACCAAAGTCAAGGTAAAAATCAAAGCTCCCAAAAGTGCAAATCCTAAAGTAAATGCCAAAGGCGAAAACATTTTACCTTCTACTTTCTGAAATGCAAAAATGGGGATTAAGGCAGAAATGATAATCAACTTTGAAAAGAAAATGGCTTTCCCCATTTCGGTTCCTGTCTTTTTAATCATGCTTAATTTTCCAAGCTTGTTAAAACGCGTCATACCTTCTTTTTGAGCTCGATGCGCCAACATCACAAACAATCCTTCAACCATCACAACGGCACCGTCCACGATGATTCCAAAATCTACTGCACCCAGCGAGAGCAAGTTTGCACTCATTCCCATCCAATTCAAACACAAAAATGCAAAAAGCAAAGACAAAGGAATGATGATTGCTACAATTAATGTAGTCCGCCAATCTGCTAGGAAAATAAAGACAATTACGGTTACTAAAATGATTCCTTCCACCAAATTATTTGTCACCGTTGTCGTACAATATGCCATCAGCGTATCGCGGTCATAAAAGACAATCATTTGGACATCTTTTGGTAAAATTCGCTCGTTCAATTCGTTGACTTTCTCTTTGATACGTGCCAATACTTCACTTGGATTTTCACCCTTTCGCATCACCACAATTCCTTCTACAACATCATCCAAATCATCTAAACCAACTTGACCAACTCGTGGTAAATTACTTTCTTGTACCGTGGCAATGCTTTTGACTAAAAGTGGATTGCCATTGAATTCATCCACGATGGTATTCTCGATGTCCTCGATGGAATTATATAATCCCAAACCACGCACGACATAAGCCTGTCCGTTCTTTTCGATTACGTCGCCACCAACATTCGAGTTGGAACCAGAAACCGCTTCGTACAATTCCAAAGGAGTGAGGTTGTATTTTTGAAGTTTGACTGGATCTACTGCAATTTCATACGTTTTTTCACGACCACCAAAAGCCACGATATCTGCCACGCCAGGAACGGCTCGCAGCTCTCGATCGATGGTCCAATTTTGAATGGTCAACAGCTCTTTGGAATCTCGGTCTTTGCTTTCAAGTACATAGCGATACACTTCGCCCGTTGGTCCGTATGGGGGCTGAACATCAGGTTCAATTCCTTCAGGAAGTTGCACATTTCGCAATTGATTGTTGACTTGTTGTCGTGCAAAAAAATCATCTACCTGATCATCAAAAATAATGGTAATGACTGATAATCCAAACATCGTGACGCTGCGGACATTTATTTTTTTCTGCACGCTGTTCATTGAGATTTCAATGGGCGTTGTAACAAAACGTTCAACTTCTTCAGCACTTCTACCATTCCATTCCGTGACGATTACAATCTGCGTATTGGTGACGTCTGGGAAAGCCTCGATGGGTATTTTTAGATAACTGAATATTCCTCCTACAACCAATAATCCAACCCAAAAGAAGGTGAAAAACTTGTTTTTGAGAGAAAAAGAAATGATATTTTTTATGAATTTATTCATGGATTTTCATTTTTAACAAGCGCTTAAAAAGATTATTGCAACTCGATATTGAATCTATTTGAAATTCGTTTGGTACTATTCGTTAATAGCATTGTACACCAGAATTCCGTTTTTAGAAATGATTTTTTCTCCTTCTTTCAATCCGTGTTTGATGTAAGTTTTATTCTGAATTGTTTTAGCAACTTCTACCCTACGCGACTCAACATCACCTCGATTTCTAAATACAACCACCCAGTTTTTACTCTTGTCAAAAACAAGCGCCGAAGACGGAATGGCGATCATTTTTTCTGCTTCTGTGTTTCGAACCACAATGGTTGCGTTCATGTCTGGTTTTAAATTAAAATCTGGATTCGGAATGCGAATTCGCACTTTCAAAGATTTAGTTTCCGGATCAATGGTGTTGAATATTTTATCAATCTTGCCATGATAGGTTTCGTCGGGAAAACTCAAGGTACTAACTTCAGCATCGTAACCTAACTTCACCTTCGAAATGTCACTTTCATTAACATACGCCATGACCCACATTTCATTAATTTCCGCGATTGAAAACAAAACATTGGAATTATCTGGTCGAAGCAATTCATTTTGATTGATGTCTTTTTGAACAATAAACCCACTGATTGGGGCAACGATTTGAAAAGTAGAACCGCTACTCAATTGGTATATTCCATAAATTTCATTCATGCGTTCCAATTCGAGTTCTGCGGATTTCAGTTCACGTTCGGCAACTTTCACATCCATGTCTGAATTGAGCTTGCTAGCATTCAATTCACGAGCAACTCCCAACTTCTTTTGAGCAATGGTTAATTCACTTTTTGCATTTAGTAATTCCTTTTGAAATTCGGCTACTTCCGTACTTCGAATAACCGCCATTACTTGTCCTTTTTTGACATAATCTCCCAACTCTACTTCAATTCGAATGACATTTCCGCCCAAAATGGAATAAACTTGTGCCATTTTATTGTTGTCTGGCTCAATTTTCCCAAACAGGCGCATCTCAGACTCAACGGATTGTGATTCGACAGTGTCGATCTTACATTTCTTCATCATCACATCACTCATTCTAAATTTAACATCTTTTGTCCCTTCGCTTTTGGGGGTACAACTCGATAAAACAAGTAATCCAATGATTGCGAATTGGGTGGTAAATTTTCTTTGTAACATCATTTAATCTTTATTTAATGCGCTGTTATTACTTAAAAACCTGAGTTCGATTATTCTATTGATTTTAGACCGTTGATTATCAATTCAAAATAAAAAATTAAAATTTACTTTGTCCAGCTTTTCAATAAATGGCATCCTACTTCGGCATTTGAAATATAAAGCTCCATTTTACAGTCGAACTCAGGTTAAAACATTTCTTTCCCCACCGTCAGATTTAATCTTTCAGCAGCGGTTGCCAATTGAATTTTGATGCGAGAGTAATCGTCCAAAGCATCGTTGAATGATTCAAAAAAATCAATGAACTCAATCAAAGAAATGTTTCCGCTTTGAAATTCTTTGCTCATTCCGCTTGCGGTAAGTTCAAAGTCTCCGCTAAACAATTCATTGGAAACTTCAAAATCTCGAACTGCGCGATTGTACATCCAAAAAGCACCTTTCACTTCTGCAATCAATTGTTTTTCGGACTGTTTAGCAGATAAATTCATTTGATCTTTTCTTCGTTTCGCAATTTGTACATTTCCTTGATTTCTATCCCACAAAGGCAATGGAATACTGATTCCAACATTGGTCTCATTCTGAAAAGCTCCACTGTTTTTATCGTAGTTTGCAAAGAAATTAAGATCAGGAACGGCTCTTCTTTTTTCCATTTGAATGTTTAATTCTGACAGATCAACCATTTGCTTCAGGATTTGAATGTCTGAACGGTTTTCTATTGCCATATCAATCAGCACGTGTTCGTCAAATAATTTCACTTTATCCACAAAAGACTGGTTTTCCATCATCGGCTCTATAATCAAATCGGTTTGTAAAAGCAATTGCATTTCAATCATCAACTCGGTGTAATCTTGAATTAAATCTGCCTTCTCACTTCGTAAATTCAAACTAGCACCTTTCAATCGAACCACATCTTTTAGGGAAATATTTCCTTTGAAAGATTGCATTTCGTAAGCATCGATGATGGTTTTGAGCAGTTTAATTTGTTCATCGTATTTTTCTATGAGGTGCTTCAAACGATCCAAACTGTAGAAACCCGTTCGCACTTTAAACTTGAGATTTTGCAAAAGGTGTTGGAACTCAAGTTCCGCAATTTTCGCCTCTTTGTTGGCCATTTCTATCCAAGACTTTCGTTTTCCACCCAAAAGAATCAATTGTTCAAATTGAAAAAATGTTTGCCCCGTTTTTTGAACATGAAACGCTCGGTTGTTTTCAGGGTCATACGCATTAACTGCCATCGTGAAAACGGGATTTGGATATAATTTAGCTTGGATAATTGCTGCTTTCTTTTCATCCGTTTTTAACCCTTCGATGAGTAGTAGGATGTTTTTATTGAGAAAAATACTATCTGCTTGATGGATTGTAATTCGCAAGGTATCACTAGCAATGCTGTTGAAGGAATGGTTCAATGCAATTAAAATCAGTACTTTTTTAATTAAGTTCATATCTGTCATTCACGGGTTGGATGCAAAAGTGGCCTTAAGGAACTTAAAAAAAACTTAAAAGGGATAAAGATTAGCTTAAAGTGTTTTGATTGTATAAACTATCGAAGTGAAAAATGAGATAAAAGTTTTAGCTATTAATCTTTTCTTCTTTGGAGAAATGAACTTGAAAGACATTGGTTGTAAAATCTGGCGTCGTGTAGTGAATGCTGGCATTGTGAACTTTCAGGATGCGATTGATGAACACCAATCCCAAGCCAAAACCTCTCTTTCCAAAACTATTTTTCCCCCTGAAGAAATGTTTGAAAAGATATTGTTTTTCATTTTCTTGGATAATTTCACCAGCATTCATGAAGGCAACAGACAAGCCATTTTGATAAGATAGCAGAATTTTAGCAGATTTCTGATTGCTGTATTGCGCGCAATTAATTGACAAATTAACAAATGCCAATCGCAATAATTTTTCATTTGCACTTACGATTAAGTTGGCTTCATCGGAAATGGAGTCATCTAAAATTATTTCGAAACTAAAATCATCGTAAAGGATTCGAAGCTGTTCAATGACATCAAAAATCAAATCGTCAATCCGCAATACCGATCTTTGTAATTCATTTCCAGACTCTATTTTGGATAATTCTAACAAAACATTGATGATGTCGCTCAAATTTTTGGTGTCTTTTTTTTGATATTCGATCCAATACTTCAACGTTTCAACATCCGTTTCATTTTCCATTTTTTCAAAATTGGAAACTAAAATGGCGATTGGGGTTTTAAGCTCATGAGAAATGTGATTGACCACGTGTTTTTGAAACGCAAAAGATTCATTTAGTCGTTTCATCAAGACATTGAATTGCGTGGCTAAAATTTGAATTTCATCTCCACTTTCTGGAACCTCAATAAAGGTATTTTCAGTTTCAATCGAAATCGTCATCAATTCTTCCGTCATTCTCTTCAAAGGTTTAGAAATTTGATTAGACAACCAATACGAGGTCAATAAGATAACGGTAATTATAAAAATGTAACTCAAAATCAGCACATACAATAGATATTGCAGCTTTTGAAACCCCGCCTGATCATAAGCTTTGGCAAGTCCGTAGTAATTTTTTCCCTCGAATGGAAAATAAATTCCAACCACATCGTATTCATCTTCGTAAAATCCAATCTCTGTTTTTTCGGCAGATAATTCTTGCAGTAAATCCCTCGGAAAATTGATTTTCGTATCGTCCACACTCGAATAAATCATGACTTTATTTTCATCATAGATTAAAATCTTCTCCTTAAAAAAGTTGTTAATCACAAAATCATCAATGGATTGCACCATTTCTTCGTTCACACCTTTGGCTTGAGAAAGAAATAGCAGCGTATTTTTTGTTTGTTCTTTGATTCTTACCTGAAACTGATCCAAACGGTAACGGGAAAATAAAGAATAAATCAAAACAAAAGCAACACCAACCAATGCGATGGAAGTCAGTGAAAAGTATAACAATATTTTATCCCTTATTTTCAAAACACATCATTTTGAAGGTAATAACCATATCCTACTTTGGTTTTGATCAATGCAGATTCAAATGGTTTATCGATTTTGTTTCGAAGGAAATTGATGTAAACTTCAATTGTATTTGTGTTGACATCCACTGCTCCGCCCCAAATTTCTTTTATCAATTCCGCTTTATCGACGACTTCGCCCTGAGCTAAAACCAACTTTAATAGAATTTGATATTCTCGCGGAGTTAGGGTGATCACTTGGTTTTTTCGGTGGACAGTTTTCAATTTCCGATTGATGATAATGTCACTAAAAAAGATTGTTTCTTCTTCTTCCAGGACAACCTTGGAATTACTTCTTTTAATGAGCGATTGAACTCTCATAATCAATTCCTTCATATAAAAAGGCTTGGTCAAATAGTCATCGGCGCCACTCTCAAATCCCAGTACTTTATCTTCCAGTTCTTCAAAAGCTGTAAGCAATAAAATGGGCGTTTGTTTATTGAAAGAACGATAATATTGACAAATCTCGTATCCATTTCGGTGAGGCATGTTGATGTCCAAAATCACACAATCGTATCGGTTTTTCTTTAACATTTTTTCAGCCATTAAGCCGTCGTGCGCTAAATCAACTGTGAAGTTTTGATCTGCCATTGCTTTTTGAATATTCAAACCCATGGTAGCATCGTCTTCCGCTAACAAAATCCTCATTTCAATCTTTTAAGGTAAAGATACAATTCATAGCAGAAAAAACGGGTGTTTGACTATTAAATATCAAAATGAACAGTTGTAAAACTTTTCCTTCTTATCTTTGCGCCTTCGAAATATTATGGCAAAAAATAAACTCCGCAGATTTAGGGAAATGAAAGCATGGTCTAATGTATTTGAACCAACATTGTCCCTCGATCACACAGAAGCATTTCCTTTGAAAGGAAAATGGAATCAAACTTATTTTCAGAATAACCATCCCATTGTTTTGGAATTAGGCTGTGGGAAAGGCGAATATGCCATGGGCTTGGCCAAACATTATCCCAACAAAAATTTCATTGGGATGGATATCAAAGGAGCCCGAATTTGGGTTGGTGCAAAAGAGGCTATCGAAAATGAAATTCACAACGTGGCATTTTTACGATCCAAGATCGACTTTATCACGTCGTATTTTGCGCCAGAAGAAATTGACGAGATTTGGTTAACATTCTCAGATCCTCAACCTTTAAAACCCCGAAAAAGATTGACTTCAAAAAACTTCATTGATCGATATCGGGTAATTTTGAAACCCGGTGGAATCATCCACTTAAAGACTGATAGTGATTTGTTATTTGAATCTACCTTGGAAGAAATTGAAACACATGGATATAAATGTTTAGAAAAAACATGGGATCTATACGGAGAACTTCCAGCTAATTTAGATGCCAAAACAAAGGATATTTTACACATCAAAACACATTACGAAAAGTTATTTACCGCCAAAGGATTTGATATTAAATACTGTCGATTTACAATTGATTAATCCGAAGTAAATCAAAATTCTAAACAACCAAAAAAGGCAACGATTGATTTCGTTGCCTTTTTTGGTATCTTTCGCTATCTGTTATACAAACAACATAATGGAATAATAAAATACAGCTGCAAGAGCTGCGCTTACGGGAATTGTAAGTACCCAAGCCCACAACAGGTTAATGGTAACTCCCCAACGTACTGCGCTTAATCGCTTGGTAGCGCCTACACCAATAATCGCACCTGTGATGGTGTGTGTTGTTGAAACAGGAATACCCAATTGAGAAACCGTAAACAAGGTCAATGCACCTGCTGTTTCCGCACAAACACCTTCTAATGGCGTTACTTTCGTGATTTTAGTTCCCATGGTTTTCACAATTTTCCAACCGCCCATCAAAGTACCTAAACCAATCATTAAGTAGCAAGAAAATGCAATCCAAGTTGGCATGGTCTCGGAAAGTACTTTGGTTTTTATTTTTTGACCCTCTGGCAATTTACCATCAATGAAATGTTCGATAAAATCTGGTTTCATCAAACTCGCAAACTCGGGATTGATAACATTTTTTGCAATTACCCATTGTTGACTTTCAAACTCGTAAATGGTATCACCTTTGGTATAAACATGCACGTGCGTACCGTCGTGGTATTCGGGTTTCTCCAGCATGTGTCGGCCATCCTCATTTTCGTAAGCAATTTCCATTACCTCAGAAACTTTCAGAAAATCAGGCACAAACTCTTGAATTTGCCCTTCCCTGTCCATGTTACCAAAAACAATTAAAGCCGCACAAATAATCCCCATCACTTTTTGAGAATCGGCGCCTCCATGACCCAAAGAGAAAGCCGCAGAAGAAAGTAATTGTAATTTTTTATACATGTTTGACTCTTTCAAGGCAGATTGTCTTTTGCCATGTACAACTTGATACCAAACGTAAGTCAAAATAAAGAAAAGAAGCATTCCGATAACGATGTACATCATGATGGGCTTCATGTCCATATAATCCACCATGTACTGCATCATATAAATCGTGATTCCCGATAAAACAAAAGTCCAGAACATTTTTTTGAAAAACGACCTCGTCACGGTAACCAAAGCAATCAGAAAGGCTATAAATCCACCTATAAATGGCGCTAAGAAAATGAAAAGAACTACTTTGATGATTTCTGCCGATGCGATTACACCAAAGCCAGCATGAGCGACAGCTGCACCAGCGAAACCTCCAATCAATGTATGAGAAGAACTGGAAGGAATTCCTAACCACCACGTTAACAAGTTCCAAAACGTAGCCGCTAACAAGCCAGCTAAAATCACCCACAAGTCTATCGCATTATTATCAACGGTTTTTGCTACGGTGTTACCAACACTCATATCAAAAACCCAAAATGCCAAAACGTTGAAGGACGCTGCCCAAACAACGGCTTGAAAAGGAGATAAAACTTTGGTTGAAACTACCGTTGCAATTGAATTTGCCGCATCATGGAAACCATTTACGAAATCGAAAAGTAACGCAAGGACAATTACAGTAATTAATAAAGTAAACATAAAAATTGTTATTAATTAAATCAATAAAATGAACAGAAGTTCAAAAGTGATTATGCGTATTTTACGACGATAGATTCAATCACATTTCCTGCATCTTCACATTTGTCCGTTGCAATTTCCATGATTTGGTATATCTCCCGTTTTTTAATGAGTTGTTTTATGTCCACCTCCGTTTCAAACAAGCGCTCAATACTCATGTCAAACAAATCATCCGCTTGATTTTCTGCACTGTTAATGCGGATAACACATTCAACAATTTTTTGTGTGTTTTTCAAATTTCTCAATTCACTAACAGCACTATTCACCGCAAGAACTGCCGAGTAAATCACATCTGCCATTTTTTGAATCCCTGAATCAAAAGGATCTACTTTGTAAAAGTTAATCTTTTTGGCGGAAGCATAAATATGATCACAAATATCATCTAAGGCCATCGCTAAACTATGAATATCTTCACGGTCAAATGGTGTGATGAAGTTTTTCCCTAACTCCATAAAAATTTGATGTGTCAAGTCATCGTTTTGGTGCTCCAAATCTTCCATTTCCAAAATCAACGCAGCGCGTTTATTGAAATCAGATTCATTAACAACATCGACTAGCTTCACTGCAATCGACTCTAGGTTAGCGCTCGCCTTTTCAAAAAGCGTGTAAAAAATCCTATCTTTAGGAAGGAAAAACTTTAAAATATTTGCCATTTCTTTAAATTTACTCGCCAAAATTACGAACGATTAACTTTGACAAAACACACATTTCATTTGTTAACATAAAGATAATTTTGAATTTAACAAGACACTATGTTTCTTGACATATACAAGCAAATACCGCTACCTAATATTAACCTTACATTAATTTACAACCAACAACGCATTAACTTTTATTAATTCTCTAATTTCGCCTTTTAATTATGTAGAGATATGAGGATAATATTTTTTGGTATTTTTTCATTGTTTATCAGCTTTCTTTCACTAGCTCAAGAAAACGTTAAACTGATTCAAACCAACGAGGCCTTTAAACGTTACATGTCTAATGATAAAGGGATCCAATTTGTTCAAAAAGACAGCTTATTCTCCTTGCAATTTCAAATGCGCATGCAAAATCGAGCTTCGTATTATTCTAAATCGAATACCGATTTTACCCCTGAAACCTTTGAATTAAGAACAGCGCGATTGAGAATGAAGTTTAAAGGCTTTGTTTATTCCCCCAGAATAACCTATTACGTACAACTCGGGTTTTCACGAGGTGACCTGAATTGGAATAGCACCAAAAATGAAATCAATAATTTCACACCAAACCTCGTTCGAGATGCAATTATTAATTTGGAGCTTACCGAAAAATGGTCGCTAGGATTCGGTCAAACTAAATTGCACGGGAATCGACAAGCAGTAATCTCTTCTGGCGACCAACAATTTGTTGATCGTTCAATTACCCATTCGACATTTTATTTGGACAGAGATTATGGGGTGTTTTCAACCTTAGATCTCAATTATGTTATTTTAAAAGCAGCAATCACATCGGGTGAAGGAAGAAATTCAACCAAATCAAACAAAGGTCTTTCTTATACTGGAAGAATTGAGTTTTTGCCTTTGGGTAAATTTTCACCTAAAAATGACTACATCGAAAGCGACTTAGCGAGGGAACCGAAGCCTAAATTGAGTATTGCTGGTAGTTATAATTACAATTCCAAAGCAATTCGCCAAGCCGGACAATTGGGATTGGATCTGTATCAAGCAACGGAGCTTCAAAGTTTATTTTTAGATGTTCTTTTTAAATACAAAGGATTTGCTTTTTATTCAGAATACAATTCAAGAATATCCAATCAGCCAATCACTTTCTTAGAAACAGACCTTTCCATGACTAGAAACACGTATGTGGGTTATGGAAATTCATCGCAAATGAGCTATTTATTTAAAAATAACTTTGAAATTGCTGCTCGTTTTTCATTCGTGCAACCATTCAAATCCGTTTATTTAAATGAGGTATTTGCCAACGTCAATGAAAAGGGACAAGAACAAATTCAAATTGGCGTTACCAAATACTTGTATGGACATCGCGTAAAAGTACAAGGTAATTTAACGCATCAAACCACAAAAGATCTGAAAACCAAAAATAATAAAGGACATTACGGCGTTCTATTTCAATTTGAAGTTGGAATTTAAATCACCCCTTCGTTAGGAACAAATTTATAGCCTACACCTTTAACGGTTTTGATGTAATCACTTCCGATTTTCTCTCTCAATTTACGAATGTGAACATCAATCGTGCGATCGCCCACAATGATGTCGGAACCCCAAACGGTATCTAGTATGATGTCGCGTTCAAAAACATAATCAGGTTTTGATGCTAAAAGAGAAAGCAATTCAAATTCTTTTTTCGGCAAGTGAAGGGACTCTCCTTTTTTAAAAACAAGGTACTTTTCACGATCAATAACCAAACCCAAATTCTCTTCAGAAACATTTGGCTCATTCAAATTTTTTCTGCGTAATAAGGCATTGATCCTACTGATCAACAAGCGAGGCTTAACCGGTTTAGAAATGTAATCATCCGCTCCTGCATCCAAGCCTGCAATTTGACTAAAATCCTCTCCACGAGCCGTTAAAAAACAGATCAGAGTTGATTCAAAATCAGGAAGTGTTCGCAGTTGCTCACAAACTTGAATTCCATCCATTTTAGGCATCATCACATCTAAAATTATTAAATCTGGCTTCATTTGTTTTGCCAATTCAATTCCAGCTATGCCATCATCAGCAGTTTCAACTGTAAATCCTTCCTTTTCTAGGTTATATTTCAAGATATCTAAGATATCCCTTTCGTCATCTATTATTAATATTGAATTCATTTGGTTAATATCAATCCTTTAATCAGATAAAATTACACAAATAAGTTGACAATTATTGGATTCTTAAAATAAAATTATTTTTCTTCAACAAAAGCAATTTACCAATAAAACCCCATTCATACAGCTATTTGACCACTTAAAACACCCTTTGCTCCTCTTGCAAAGTGGTCGCCAAAGTGCATAATCATAGGAAAGCTGTAAAACAATAAACATATTTTAACAAAAAAAAGAAGGTTTCAAACGAATTAATTCCTTACCTTTGTCACAGTAGTAGTAGGTTAGGTTGATTAGTGTAGCAAGAGCTTTGGACGCCCGTTCAAAGCTCTTGTTCGTTTCTATTCATTTTTCAGTCTACTTTTTACATTTATTATCCCAAAAAATCATACTCTTGTAATCTCGAACATGTATTTTAAGCCCATAACGATATGCGCGCATAGGACACCTAATTTTTCTTTCAAAACAATTCTCCGAAAGCAGTTTTCAACCTGTGTTATTTTAGCTTTCTTCTCACCAAAGAGATGGGAAAAGCAAGAAGGTAAGTGTGATCTAGCGCCATAGGAGAGGTTTAGACCCCCATAAACAACGTAGAAAACTAGCAAGGGATTAGTTAGGAAATCTTTTTCGTTCGTTCCCGAAGCAGGAGCCTCGGAGAGTTAAACAACTTGATATGTTGCCAGGAACTCCAAAGTAATCGTCTCTATTCACAAAGAAAAGCCCCTCCAATAATTTGAAGGGGCTTTGTAAATAATATAAATTACATCTTAAAAATGCCAAACATCATGTTCCAATGTTCGGATTTGTTCTGTGATTTTTTCCGATTCCATCAAAGCATCCACCCCGCTTCGGTAACTTTCAATCTTACGATCGAATATATTACTTTGTTTAATGATGGTGCTGTTAAATTGCCTTTTCCAGAATAAATCATCAAAACTCATCCATTGGGAATCATTCTTCGGATTATAAGCAAAGTAGTTATTGAAAGCGAAGCGACATTGTGGGAAGTAAAGCCACAACACTTCGCGCATCCCTGATATTTGTCCCGTTTCCGTTTTATCATATACAACTGGAGCAATTCCAATTATTCTAACATCTAAAACAGAGCGTTCCTTATCAAAGAACCAATCTTCTTTCAACCTATATTGAACAATGTCTTTTGATGTAAACCAGTTGATCTTTCGTGGAACATATTGTGTGACAATTGAACCATCAGGCATTACGATAACGGAGTCTTCATAAGGTGGGACTAGACTTGCAAGTTCAATTTGCGGACCTTGCTCTTCTACACCTAACACTTTATAAGTAACCATCTCATCCCTAAAAAGCTTATCATCTTCGAGTTTTAAGCCAGGAGTAGGAAGTGGTGCTAAGTATTTGAATTGATCACCATCTTTTGCGTTTTGCTGATTCGGATTGAAAGGGAAGTAAACTTGTAAATTACCATTCAAAATATTCGTTCTTATCACCGTCCACAAACTCCATCGAGAGGAATTTCTTGTCCACACAGTTCCATCAGGAGAGAATTCGTCAAAAGGTAAATAAAGTGTATGATTAATTTTTTCACGTGTATCAATTGCCCTCCAAATGCGTTTACTCCAAATCATGTCCGCTTCTCTCACAAATTCGTAAGGAATCATTCTTTTGGTTGGAATATGTTCTTCGATAACCACCCCGTCAATTACACCTTCTGTAGGTACATTGATAGGACCACCGTTTACATCAATTTGGGCATAACTAGTTAAACCAATTACAATGAATCCCACGCTTAAAATTAACTTTTTCATAACTTTCATATTTCAAAATTACTCTCGAAGACTGAGTTTTAATTCAATTTGAAAACTTCATAAATTCGATTCACCCTTCCATCTGGACCTCTGACACCAGCTTCAATCATAACGCTTGAGCCAGATTTAGCTTGACCAAGAATTTTGTTAACTCCAGCCAAAGAAGATCCATTTCCAGTTGCTTTCCCCATAATTCCAGAAACTTGTACCTCCCAGTTCAAAACTGTAAAGTTTGCTTTCAAAGGTATTTCTGGTGGATATCCTGCATTTAACCCTCCTGGACTAGCGCTAATTTTACCACCAGCACCAATTGCTCCAACAAAAATAGATGGTTTTGGAAGAGGTCTCACTCGGAAAGTAAATTTACCCAGAGGTTGCGTTTTCCCTGTTACGGTATTTTTTCCAGAAACAGAGATTACTGCTTCTGCACCTGCACCTGGAGATCCAATCCAATGGCTTCCACTTTTTGCCAAGCTAACGTTACCTGCACCAGCTAAGATTGTTTGGTCGTAACCAGAAGCAACGCCTGTAACTATATTAGGATACCCTCTATAAAGAACGTTCATATCTGGTAAAGTTACAGTTCCTTCGGGTTTCATAATTTTAATCGTATGATTCCAAGATTCTTTCTTCACTTCACCAGATTTTTTCTTGATAGCTACTGTACCTGTAATTACCATATCACCAGCACCAGCAGTTTTAAGCTTAACCGTACCTTGACCTCCTTCGACTGTGATCTCTCCAGTAGAACTGGTCACTTTGGGTTGGTTGTCGGAATCAAACGCAGCCATCATTACTTTCAACTCAACTTCATCATTTCCATTTGCAATAGCAGGTCCATACGCCAATGCCATTACTTTATTGAAACTATACTCACCCGTAGATATTTTCCCTTTGATGTGAGCTAAAGCAGTTGCCCTTGCAGATAAGATGTCTTGTTGCATAGAAGACAAAGAAGCTATTGCTGCTACTAAAGGAGAATGATCAAAGGTTTTACCAATCCAATGAACACCTTTCACGCTATTCACGTCCTCTCTCTCAAGTTTCGTCAACCCCATATAGACTTGAATCAACGCATTTTCGTCTTCTTTAAGATTTGCTTTACTATCCCGAACCATTTTGGTAACTTGATCAGTTAAATCTTTGTTATCTTTATATTTATTGATTTGTTTTGGCTTTATAGACCACGGTTTGCCATCAATATTATAAGAACCAAGAATTTCAACTAATTTAGATCTGTAACCATTAAAATCAGCCCAAAGTTTCTTCCCAGAACCAGTAGGGTTTTTTATATCTTCTCCAATGATTTCATGCATCGGCACATCGTATTGATCTTTTGCTTGAACTGCCATCAAATTCATACGAATTGGAAGAACTGGAAATTTTTTGGCATCATATTTAGACCAAATGATTTTTTCAGCGTTGTTTCGATCAGCTGGAGTAAAATTCTCCACTGCTTCACCACTTTTTTTCAAAATATCTAATTTGATGTCATCAATTTGTTTGATCATTTTCGCAGTTTCAGCATCCACTTCAGCCATTTGCTTCAAATAGAACTCAATTTTTTTCACCTTAGCAGCCCCTTCTGGGTCATCTTTCGCTTCAGTAAGCGCAGATCTCAATTCAGCGATAAATCCTTCTCCACGATCGTGATTCATTATATTTGACTTTTGAGTATTGTCCTCAATTGCCACAAATGCATCCAAAATAGATTTGGATACGTTAAGAGCTAGAAGTGCGGTAAGTACTAAGTACATCATACCAATCATCTTCTGTCTGGGGGTTTCTTTTCCTCCTGCCATGATTAATTATTCTTTTTTTTAAATATTAATAATTAATGTCTTTAAACATTAATAACCTCTGGGTTGTTATTCAACAATTACCCTTTGGTTATTGTCATAGCTTTCAACATGTTTCCGTAAACACTGTTCAAGTCTGTCAAATTCTTAGAAAGCATCGCCATGTTTTCTTTGTACATTTTCGTGTCTTGAGCAGAATCTGCAAGATTTTTCATCATGTCCGTAACTTGAGCTTGGAATTTTTCCGTAGCTTCTAAGTGAGAAGAAGAACCTTTTAATTGTAATTCATAAACATTATTCAATGCAGCTAAGTTTTTAGATACTTTTTGCATTTGCTCACCAAAAGATTCACCTTCTTTAGCTGTAGAACTCATTCCTGAAATTGAAACCGATGCTCTTTCGTATGCGTCAGACAAAGTAGCCACTTTATCAGATGCAGCTTGTAAACTTGAAACGTAAGAGTCTGTAGCAGCTGCTGCAGAAGTAACTCCTTTCAATTGCGAAGCATTTTCACCCAAAGCTCTCATACCGTCGCCCAAACGCTCTAACAAAGCGCTGTCAATTTTTGCTTCTTCCAACATTTTGTCAAGATGCTCAGTAACTCCTGATCCACCACCACCAGCTCTACCTCTGGATTTTGGGCTTTGATCTAATTCTTGTTGTTGACCTAATCCCAATTCTGGATAAACGAGTTCCCAGTTTGGATCCTGATGTAAAGGTTCAAAAGCAGAAAACAAGAAAATAACCGCTTCTGTTCCTAAACCGATTGTAAGCATGATTCCAGCTCCTGGCCAGTGCATGATTTTAAATAGTGCACCTACAATTACGACCGCTGCTCCAATACCGTACAATTTCGCCATGAACTTCTTAAATCCTTGACTCTCAAATAAATTACCACTACTCATAGTTTTAGTTTTTGGTTTTTAAATAAAATAAATATAGTTTGATTTGTTTGTTTATTCTTAGCGAAGTTGTATATCGCTTTGAATTTCTTCTCCACCTTCACTGGCGAAATCTTTTCCTCCTCGACCTAGATGAGTCATAACGTCCCTAAACCCTACATAAGACTTAGCAGTATCTTGATACTCAAAAGTTCTGGTAGATGTTTGCAAATAATACCCAATATCTTTCCAAGAACCACCACGAAGCACTTTACGTTTCATGCTTGGTGGATCCCAATCCATTGCATCATATCTATAATCTGTATTCAAATCATGAGAGAATTCATACATGGATTCATCGTAAGCAGTCTCACACCACTCAGCAACGTTACCTGCCATGCAATAAAGTCCCCATCCATTTGGATTGTAGGAGAAAGCTTTCACCGTATGGAAGCCTCCATCTTCAAAATAACGACCTCGCATTGGCTTGAAGTTTCCTAGAAAACAGCCTGACTCATTTCGGATATACGGTCCACCCCACGGGTATGGAGATAAAGCCAAATCACCTCTTGCTGCACGTTCCCACTCTGCTTCAGTTGGTAAACGGAAATCATTTACAAAAATATCTCCCATTTCAACCAACCAACTGTTTAACAATTGTGTTCTCCAAATGCTAAATGCTTTTGCTTGAACCCAAGTTACACCAACTACAGGGTAGTTATCGTAAGCTGGATGCCAGAAATACATGTTTGTCATCGGGTCGTGAAAAGAGTAGGTAAAATCTCTCACCCAACATAATGTATCAGGATAAACGTTTATTTCTTCATCAATGATAAAGCGCTGACGGTTTTCATGACCTCTAATTGCATTATTTTGACCTTTTTTGTTGAATTTCCCCATGTCCTTATCCATCCCTTGATCTTCTTCCGTAAAAGGATGTTTTGGAGTAGAAAGCGTTCTGTGATCTAAATTAATCACGTTTCCTTGGTTGTCAATCCCATCAGGAATGATCTCTACACGACCTCTTCTTGCAGCTTCACGCAAATCAATCCAATAGTATCGGAAATTCAATTTACGGGTATCGATTTCTCTTCTTTTGTAGAAACGCTCTGGTTGAGGATAATACATATCCGCCAAAATAGGAATGATTTCTGGGTCATCGTAAGTGAACTTTCTATCCCAGTTCAAAGAAAACAAAGACAAGTTTGGGTTACTAGAGCTTCTGTTGATGTCTCGATCACTCGGCTCAAACTCAACCATTTCCAATCCACCCTCATCAAAGTACTCATCTTGATAATTGATGTATCTACTTGCCTCTTCATCGTCCTCTAAACCAGCATAAATTTTATCCCGAGCGATGGAATCTCTTACCCAAAACACAAATTGACGATACTCGTTATTTGTAATCTCAGTTTGATCCATATAGAACGCCTGAACAGAAACTGTTTTAGCACGAGTTTGATGCAAGAATGGAACATCCTCATCATTCTCTCCCATGGTGTATGAGCCCGAAGGAACGTACACCATCCCCAAAGGTATCTCCGGTTGATAAACCGTTCTACCAAGTACACCGGTTAAGTGTCCAGATCTTGTACTGCATGAAGCGAGTACTAATCCAATAAAACCTACTAACAAAAGTTTTTTCATTCTACCTCTTTTTATATTCCGGAACATCATTAACAATCTACAGGATCAATGTAATTTTTGATATAACGGGATTCTTCACAAAATAGTTACAAATAATTTAACATATTTTACAACCATCTTGGGTGTTTCGTTTTTTGTACTGGTGGTGGTGGTATGAAATAACAGTATTTAATTGCCATTTCATGCGTACCTCTTGAAATATTTGCAAGCTTATTAATTGTCAAATCATACGAATACCCAACCGTAAAATTTGGAAATGGAGTAACTCCCAACATTACCGCTACCGCATCACTCGTTCTGTACGTTAAACCTCCATAAAAAAGATTTTTATGCATGTAACGCACATTAATATCTGCCGAAAGCTTAACTAAATCTGTTCGCATCAAAACTTGCACATCAATATCTTGAGCATCTCCAATAAGATCGATGAAACGATATCCTCCTAAAACATTATAGTGTCTGTAGGTGGAATAATTAACCGTTTTAATGTCGGATTGAGACAAGTGAGTGGACGAAATTCCAGCAAAATATCTTTTATCTAATGACTTCCAATAAAGTCCAGCATTGAAATCTAAATTCGTTCCTGCTGTTTTCCCTGGAAGTGTGTTGTCTGGCTGTTGAGTCGGTGGAATCCAGGTGGGATCCATTCCAAAATTAACGATTCCAACTCCTATCCCAACTCCTAAAATTCCTTTATTAGAGATTTGAATTGGGTATGCGTAATTTAACAACACATTGTTTTGACGAGCAAATCCAATCGCATCATGATAAAAAGAAAGACCTATTCCACCAGGAAAGTATCGATTCATATTGGCTTCCACATTAAATACAGCAGAATTTGGCGCACCATTCACTTTATCCCATTGATTACGATAAATCATAGTACCACAAATTCCTTCATCCAATCCCGTAGAACCTGGATTGATGGTCATCTTATCGTAGATAAAATGGGTTAATAATTTATCCTGCTGACCATAGGTAATCCCTGTAGTCATTGCGATAAGAGCGGATAATGCAAGTAATCTTTTTTTCATAGACAGTCTTAGTTTGCACATAGTTTATAATCAATTCACCTTCATTAAGGCTTATAATTTGGCACTAAAATAAATATTATTCTTTACAATTGTGAAAAAAATGTAAAAATTTTTCGTTTTCAACACTTCTTTGTTAGCTAATTTCAAAGGTAATATTATTTATGAGCCTAGACAACTTTTTGTATGTTGATTTCGTCTTACAACGATATAAACATACAAAAAGTTTCATTTGTACTCGTCTCAAATAAGTTTTTGATACGTTTTCCACCAAATATCAGGCAACTCGCCAGACATAGCGGACTGATAATCAGAATGATTACACGGAACCATTAAATGGCGATCGTATTTCATCTCATTTCGTTGTGGATAAGGAATTTCCAACCACCATCTCTCCGATTTATTGCTTTTATAAAAAATTAAATCATCTTCAGAAGACTCCATTGATACGATAAACTTTAAATAATCTTTTTTACTCCCAATGGGAAAATCTCCTTTTCTTTGGGATATTCCATCTAAAAAATACCAAATAATTTGAGCTACTAACTCTTTTGAAGCAGGTAAAATACCTTCAGGAAACAAATTAAAAATTCCCAAGGAAGTTAATTTATCACTTATTCCTCCATATTTAACAATTTGACAAATTTGATCAGCATAGAATCCATTTGGAGATTGATACAATGCTCCTTGAAAGTCTGAAGATCGGATTGCTTGTAAATCCAAGCTCATGATGTCCGCATTTCTCAACAAAGGCTCTGCAATTGTAAAATCTCTATTAAATTCACCCAATCTACACGTGTCAAAATATAATTTTTCAAATAAATCGATTTCACTTTGCTTTACGAAGGGCATTTGAATCCCAATTACGCTATGATTAAATAAATAGCAAGGTTTATGCATTAAGATGGGACTTAAGAATCCTTGGTGAGAAAGTTTCTCCTCTGGTGATCCAAGGTCAAATTTGGAATCAATAGAAACCAAGTTTACGGTTTGTTCTAATTTTTGATACGCCTTATATACGGGGTATGTTAAGTCTTGAGATCCACCAATCAAAATGGGAATGATGTCATTTTTAACCAACTCCTCTACTACTTGAGAAACAGCAAAATACGTGTCTTTAATTTCATTCCCTGGCAGCAGATTCCCCAAATCATATATCTCAAAACTCCAAGAAGGCCCTGCGAACAAAGTCGCTAATTCATTCCTAAACAATTCTGAATTCACCTCATCAACCAAAATGTCAGAATTCCTAAATTCAGGACAATAAAAAATGGCAATACCTTTTGAACTCAATAAAGGAAAGTCACCTTCTGTGTGGTACTGTATTTTACTTCCTAATGATTCTTCAATGGATCGAATTCGCTCGACGGGTTGAAAATAAATAGAAATATCCTTCATTTTAACAAAATTATATTAATGCCAAAATTGGCAAACGAGCTTTACGCTTTTTTAACCGTTTTTTTGGCCGCTGACTTTTTAGCCGCAACCGCTTTCTTAGCTGCTGGTTTTTTAACAACTGTTTTTTTCGCGGTGACAACCTTCGTCTTTGCAACTTTCTTAGCGGGAGCTTTTTTTCTTCCCACGGGTTGATTTTCGGATATTTCGATGCACTCTTCTAATGTCAAATCCTCTACAACAATATCTTTAGGAAGCTTAAAATTATTTTTGCCGATTTTTAAATAGGCTCCCCAGCGTCCGTTCAACAATTGAACTTCTTCGTTTTCTGGAAACAATTTTATTATTTTCGCCAAATCATCTTCTCGCTTTTGCAGAATCAACTCTTCTGCTCTTTCCAAATTAATGTCCATCGGATCATCTTCTTTTAAAGAGATGAACGATTTTCCATGCTGAACATAAGGCCCAAAGCGTCCGATATTCGCTTTGACTGTTAACCCTTCAAACTCACCTAACGTACGAGGTAGTTTAAACAATTCTAAAACTTCTTCTAAAGTAATGGTAGTGATGGACTGTTCTCCTCGCAAGGAGGCAAATTGAGGTTTTTCGCCGTCAACTTTTTCGTCTCCAATTTGCGCAATTGGCCCAAATCGTCCTATGCGCACGATGACTTTTTTACCCGACAAAGGGTGTATGCCTAACTCTCTTTCTCCAGAAGCCCGTTCGGAAGTTTCTAATGTATGCGCTACATTTTGATGAAAAGGCGCGTAAAAATCATGAAGCATTTTCGTCCACTCGATCATTCCCTTGGCGATTTCATCAAATTCCTCTTCCACTTTTGCTGTAAAATGGTAATCCATGATTCGTTCAAAATGTTCCACCAAAAAGTCCGTAACAACAATCCCAATGTCCGTAGGAGAGAGTTTGTTTTTCTCTCTTCCAGTAATCTCCGTCTTCGTCTCTTCAGAAATAGCCTTTCCTTCTAAAACAACCACTCTGTATGCTCTTACTTCACCATCTCGCTCTTTCTTTTCCACATAACCTCTTTTTTGAATGGTTGAGATGGTGGGTGCATAGGTAGATGGTCTGCCGATTCCTAATTCTTCTAATTTTTTCACCAAAGAAGCCTCCACATAGCGTGGTGCTGCGCGCGAGAACCTTTCCGTCGCCCGAATCGTGTCGCTTTCCAAGTTTTCCCCCAATGTTACCGCAGGAAGTAATCCTTCCGTTGTTTCATTTTCTTCGTCTTCCTCTAAAGAAGATTCTAGATACACTTTTAAAAATCCATCAAATTTAATCACTTCACCCTTGGCAGTAAAAACCTCTGGTAATTTGGCGGATCCAATTTTAATGGTTGTTCTTTCCAATTTAGCATGACTCATTTGAGATGCAATCGACCTCTTCCAAAT
Organism: uncultured Chryseobacterium sp.; assembly: GCA_964488745.1. GTDB lineage: Bacteria > Bacteroidota > Bacteroidia > Flavobacteriales_D > Crocinitomicaceae > JAQVCM01. The sequence continues at coordinate 90,619 of CAZAVP010000011.1, forward strand.
CAAATCGTACAACCTGACTTCGTCGGATTCTCCTGTAATTGAGTGAACATCAAACTCCGTCGGACGAATTGCTTCGTGCGCTTCTTGAGCACTTGAATTTTTAGTCTGATATTTTGTTGGTTTTGAATATTCTTTTCCGTAAGCTCTCTTAATTTCTGCTTCCGCACCGTCGATTGCTGTTTGTGATAAATTCACAGAATCGGTTCGCATGTAAGTTATCCTTCCAGCTTCATACAAGCGTTGCGCTACAGACATGGTTCTAGAAACTGAGAAACCCAGTTTCAAACTCGCTTCTTGTTGCAAAGTAGAAGTGGTAAATGGGGAGGAAGGAATTTTAGTAGCTGGTTTCATCTGCACATCCAACACTTCAAAATTGGTGTTTTTACATGCTTCTAAAAACGTCTTCACTTCTGAGATCGTTCCCATTTGTTTCGAAACATCTGCTTTTATCTTTTCCTTTCCTTTAGCAAAAATTCCTTGAATCTTAAAAAAAGACTCTGAATTAAAAGCTAGTATTTCTTTTTCGCGCTCTACAATCAGTCTTACAGCAACAGATTGAACTCTTCCTGCTGATAAACTTGGTTTTATTTTTTTCCATAACACAGGTGAAAGCTCAAATCCAACCAATCGATCCAACACCCTTCTAGCTTGTTGTGCATTGACAAGCTCTTGATTTATCTTTCTTGGTTGTTCAATCGCTTTTAAAATCGCCGCTTTTGTAATTTCGTTGAATGTAATTCGTTTGGTTGCTTTTTTTTCAAGATTCAATGTCTCGTACAGATGCCAAGAAATTGCTTCTCCTTCACGGTCCTCATCCGTTGCGAGCCAAACCACTTCAGCTTCCTTCGCCAATTTTTTTAATTCAGATACAATTGCTTTTTTATCTGGCGAAACTTCGTAATTGGGCTTGAAGTTATTTTCAACATCAATGGCCGTCCCTTTTTTTACCAAATCTCTTACGTGACCATAACTAGACTTTACAATAAAATCTGATCCGAGATATCCTTCAATGGTTTTTGCCTTTGCAGGAGACTCCACGATTACTAAATTCTTGGCCATGTTTTTAACGTTTTAATGATGATTTAGAAACTAAAGTTGTGCAAAATAACAGTTTTAATGTTCAAAAAACAAGTACGCTCTATTATATTGTTTATTATAAACTTAAATTTAACAGTTTAAAGAGGTGACGAAAGACTCGTTTTCAACCCATTCTCTCTACTTCATTTCAAAATTTCATAGCTATCACAAAAGTGATGATTTGCCAGAAATAATGTTATAAAAAAAGAGCCTTTTCTGAAAACATTTCACCAGAATAACTTCTTCAAATTAAAATACGATGGTTATCATACCAGTCAGCAAAACTCTTTGCTCGTTCATTATGGACATTTAATCATTCGTTTATAGACTATAGTCATTTACCAAAATGAAATCCAGAAAAATAATTCATCTTTGTAACTGAAAAGTAAAATGATTGTTTTAACCTATTTTACGATTCTAAATATAATATTTAAGTAAATAAAGCCGACTTTCATCTTTTAATGGTTTTTAAATGACAATCGGCTATTTTGATTTGTTTTAAGAGGTCTATTCAGCAGAGTAGGCCTTTTTTCCTTTTATAAAAGTCATTTTGGCAAAATTCTCTTGAAAAGTTCCCGAACTTCGAACAGGTATTTCAAAAATGGTAAAAGTGGCATCTTTTCCTTCTTCTAGTGAACCCAACCTATCTTCTTCAAAAGAGGCTAACGAAGCCCAAATCGTCATTCCTTTGATGCATTCATTGAACGAAATTGCTTCTCCCACTTCAAAACCGCTTCCAGGAATATCGTCTTTATTTTTTCGCTGTACGGCTGCATGAATTGTCAAGAATGGATTGAAGTCCTCAATAGGGAAATCCGTACCAATTGCAATCATACCCGCTTGATTCATCAAGGTTTTGTATGCATAAGCTCCCTTCATTCTTTCCTTCCCAATCCGATCTTCGACCCAACGCATGTCGCTTACGGCGTGTGTGGGTTGAACTGAAGGTATTGCACCCGAAGCTTGAATGCGACTCATGTCTTTTAAGTCCAGAACCTGAGCGTGTTCAATTCTCCAACGATGACCGGGATTACTTGTTGCTTCTTTCTCAATTACATCGATAATAATTTTATTCGTAGAATCTCCAATCGCATGCGTGTTCATTTGGTATTGATGTTTGTGGCAAAATTCTGCCATTTTATTAAGCTCTTCCTCTGAGGTCGTGAGTATTCCAAAATGACCAAGTTTATCTGAATATGCCTGTTTTAAACAAGCGCCTCTAGAACCTAAGGCACCATCGGCAAAAACTTTGAAACTGCGGATGGATAAGTTTTTGTATTTGTAAATCCCATTTTTTTCAACAAACTTAAAATTCTCATCGGTGGGCATTAACATCGCATACAACTCTAAACGAAAAGATTCATTGTCAATCATTTTTTTGAAAAGTGCAATGTCTTTGAAATCTATACCTGCCTCATGAACTGCTGTAATCCCGTATTGTAAAAGTTCTTCCTGAATTTCAAGGATTACTTCCATTTTTTGTTGTTCGCTATAATCTGGAATCATTTTCACAATTTTAGCCATCGCGTTATCAAGTAACAACCCAGTGCATCTTCCATTTTCAACAACAACCATTCCTCCAGAAATTTTGGACTCTGGATTAATTCCGGCTTTCTTTAGAAAATAGTCGTTTACCAATACCGCATGTCCATCAATGCGAAATAAAGCCACTGCTCTATCTGGAAATAGTTCATTCAACTTTTCATTATCGGGAAGTTCTTTCTCTCCCCACAAAGATTGATCCCAACCGTTTCCTACAACAAATGCTCCTGGATTTTTAGCCGCATACTTCTCCATGCGAACCAGCACATCGTTCCACGAAGTTGAACCAACTAAATTTGCACTCAATCGGTGTCTCGCCAAGCTCAATATGTGTGCATGAGCATCTGTGAAACCGGGATAAATATCTCTGCCTTCACCATCAATTTCCTCTAAAGCTGCATACTTATTCATGATTTGTCGATCTGGTCCCACCTCCACGATCTTACCGTCCTTAATGGCCATCGCTTGTGCTACACGATCACCATCATCCAAGGTATGAATTTTTGCGTTGAAAATTACTAAATCTACATTCTTACCTTTATAGCAGGAAGAAAATAAAAGACAAATCAACATAAAATAAAAAGGTTTCATTTTCTTAATTTTTGTGAATAACAGTTGCGGAAGCTTGGGCTGTTGGCATGATTACCAAGTCGTTAATATTTACGTGTGCAGGTCTTGAAGCGACAAAATAAATTGATTCCGCGATATCTTGGGCAATTAAAGCTTGATACCCTGCATACGCAGCATCTGCTTGTTCTTGATTTCCTTTAAATCGAACGAGCGAAAATTCCGTATTTACCGCCCCTGGAGCGATGTTGGTTACTTTTATGTTATAAGGAACCAAGTCGATTCTCATCGCACGAGAGAGTGCATCAACCGCATGTTTGGTGGCGCAATAGACATTTCCATCTGCATAAACTTCTTTGCCTGCAATACTTCCTAAATTTATAATATGCCCTTTCTTTTTTGATTTTAAAAATGGAATCAAAGCGTTGCTAACATATAAAAATCCCTTGAGATTGGTATCAATCATCCGATCCCAATCTTCTACCAAACCTGCATCGATTGGGCTCCTTCCTACTGCCAAACCCGCGTTATTGAGTATGATTTCCAGTCTATCCGTCCACGTTTTAGGCAGTTGCAAAACATGACTTGTCACTTCTTGTTGATTTCTCACATCAAAACACAAACTAATAACCTCTACTTTAAAAGAGGCTATTATCTCCGATTTAAGCGTGTCTAATCGCTCCAGTCTTCTTCCAGCAATGATTAAATCATAACCTTTTGAAGCAAAAAGCCTTGCACTGGCCTCACCAATCCCAGAAGTTGCACCCGAAACAAATATTACTGGAGTCGATTTTTCCATTTTTCTGGTATTTTAAAAAGTATAAAACTTAGGACAATAAGCGCAACAAAAGCTGTAAGTCGGTAACGAACCAATGCTCCAACCACTGGTGTCGTGAAACCAACTAAGAGTAATGTCGCTACAATGAAAACCGTTAATCCACCCAAAATTCTTTTTTCAAAAATAGTTGTTTTTTTTCGATTGAAAAATGCAAAAACAAACATGCTTATGCAGAAGTAAACTTCCAACATTGCAGGATATTTATAAAAACTTCCTGGATCAGTAGGAAAAGGTCTTAACAATCCATTCAGAAGCGCTTCTGGAATAGCCAAAATAAAGGCGGTCGTAGAATTTCGAATAGGAGTAGTAGGAAAAGAACTCATTGCTTTACTTGGGAAAAGCGCATATATCTTCCATTTTTTTGAACTGGGTGACATCCTAACAACTTTAAAATCTGCCCAAGGATCCTCTCTGTTAATTGCCACTTTAACAGGAGCAATTATTTTTACAGAATCTTTTTCAATGGAGAGTTTATCAAAGTCTTCTATTTTAAAATACATGATCTGAGGTGATTCATGTTGGTTAAAAACATAGAGTCCACCCTTTGCAATTCGCTCCATATCCAGTTGCTTTTTAGATATTAACTCAATCGTTTTTACCCTGATAGAATCCATGCTAAAAAAAACCAAAACGATGACTGTAAAAAAAAACAACAAACTAATTCTTGGTTTATTGGGAAAAACACGCTTAGAAAACCAGTAAAACAATAGAGCTAAAAGGATTGTCAACAAAGTATAAGGTTTAATGGTCGTGAGAAAAAGCAAGCCTAAAACGAAAGTAATTCCTCTAATCGTTTTCGAATTTTGAACTAAAATCGCATATAAGAACATGCCTATCCCTAATATCAAAAAAGGCTCCTTAAGAACACCACCTGTGGAAATAAAAACGCTTGGAATTAAAAATAGGAGAACAAAAAATAAGGTTTTATAAGCCTCTATGTGATTTTTAAAAGAAACAACTATCAACCGAATCCCCAGTGTGGAAAACAAACTCATGAAAACGACGTGAACGAATAGATTGCCTTGAGATAAAAAGTAAATTACACTGTTATACCGAACTACATTTTTAGAATCGTTGTATAAACCGAATCCCGCATCCCATAGATTCGTTTCAGACAAATGACTCATAACCAAATCATTCGTCTCACCAAGTCCTGTCAAGAATTTGAAATACGTTATTGGAGAAGCGTTAAAAACTTGGTTCAAGATTGCCGTATCTTTGATGTAAGTAGCCGAATCAACAAATAGATTTGAGTTAGGAGCCACTTTTTCATAAACAATAATCAAAAATACAGTTGCCACCGCCTTGATTAAAAACCCAAATGCTGTAAGGTTATTTAAGTCTGTATTATTTTTAAAAATGAATGAAGATCTTAATCCAAAAAAAAGTAGAGCAATCCAAAAAAATGCGTAGAGTAATTCAAAAACCATATTAAAATTCAATTTTCAAAAATACGAAAATGTTTCGAGTCCCCATTCCTTTTTCAGGATAATTAATAAACTTTGACATGTTCCTGTTTTCGTTCGAAAACCATGGAAAAAAGTTCTTTTTCACCTTTTGATTGCAATTAACTTGCAAATAAATTGAAAAAAGAATTAATAATACTTAAATTCGCAATTGGCAAGAATTGGTATAATTTTAACATAATAATTACTATGGTTTTCGATTTAGACATGATCAAAAAGGTATACGCTAAATTTCCTGAGCGTATTGAGGCAGCAAGAGAGGTTACTGGCAAGCCCTTAACGCTTTCAGAAAAAATACTTTACGCCCATTTATGGGAAAACAAAGCAATAACAGCATACACAAGAGGAAAAGATTATGTGGACTTTGCGCCAGATAGAGTTACCATGCAAGATGCCACTGCGCAAATGGCGCTTTTACAATTCATGCAAGCTGGAAAAAAACAGGTTGCTGTTCCCTCCACAGTTCACTGCGATCACTTAATTCAAGCCAAAGTTGGTGCAACAGCGGATTTGCAAACTTCCTTAAATCAAAATAATGAAGTTTTTAATTTTCTTTCTTCTATTTCAAATAAATATGGAATTGGGTTTTGGAAACCAGGAGCAGGGATTATTCACCAAGTAATGCTTGAAAACTACGCATTCCCAGGTGGAATGATGATTGGAACGGATTCCCACACCGTAAATGCAGGAGGATTAGGAATGGTTGCAATTGGAGTTGGAGGTGCTGATGCCGTTGACGTAATGGCAGGAATGCCTTGGGAATTAAAATTTCCAAAGTTAATTGGGGTTAAATTAACAGGCAAACTAAGCGGATGGTCTTCTGCGAAAGATATTATACTTAAAGTTGCGGACATTCTTACAGTAAAAGGCGGAACTGGGGCAATTGTTGAATACTTTGGTGAAGGAGCGCTTTCACTTTCTTGTACGGGGAAAGGAACCATTTGCAATATGGGGGCTGAAATTGGTGCTACCACTTCTACTTTTGGTTACGATGATTCCATGAGAAGGTACTTAACTGCAACTGGAAGACAAGACGTTGTAGATGTAGCAGATCAGATTGCTGAACATTTAACAGGTGATGCAGCAGTATATGAGGATCCAGAAAAATATTTTGATCAAGTAATTCACATCAACTTATCTGAATTAGAACCATATATCAACGGTCCATTTACGCCAGATAGAGGAAATCCAATTTCAAAAATGAAAGAAGAAGCAATCAAAAATGAATGGCCTTTGAAAGTGGAATGGGGATTAATTGGTTCTTGCACTAACTCTTCTTACGAAGACATTGCGCGTGCTGCTTCGATTGCACAACAGGCAGTAAACATGGGATTCATGCCGAAAGCAGAGTTTGGAATCAACCCAGGTTCTGAGCAAGTACGATATACAATTCAACGAGATGGTTTCATCGATATTTTTGAAAAATTAGGTGCCAAAATATTTACAAATGCTTGTGGGCCATGTATTGGTCAATGGGATCGCGATGGTTCAGATAAACAAGAGAAAAACACCATCATTCACTCTTTTAACCGAAACTTTTCCAAACGTGCAGATGGAAATCCAAACACCCATGCGTTCGTTACTTCGCCCGAAATGGTAGCAGCTATTGCAATTTCTGGGGACTTAGGTTTTAACCCATTAACAGACACGTTGACAAATAGCAAAGGAGAACAATTCAAGTTTAATCCACCAACAGGAGATGAACTTCCGAAAAAAGGATTTGATGTAGAAGATCCAGGCTTCCAAGCTCCTGCTGAAGATGGAAGTGCCGTTCAAATCATCGTTGACCCTGCGTCCTCTCGATTACAATTATTGGAAAATTTTCCAGTTTGGGATGGACAAAACATCTTAGGGGCTAAACTATTGATTAAAGCTCAAGGAAAATGTACTACGGATCATATTTCCATGGCTGGGCCTTGGTTAAGATACAGAGGGCATTTAGACAACATCTCAAACAACATGTTGATTGGTGCTGTTAATGCATTTAGCGGAGCAACCAACGAAGTTGTTAATCAATTAACTGGTGCCAAAGGAGAGGTTCCAACAGTGCAAAGAGCATACAAAGCTGCGGGAATTCCTACAATTGTAGTTGGCGATCATAATTATGGTGAAGGTTCTTCTAGAGAACACGCTGCTATGGAGCCAAGACATTTAGGTGTACGTGCCATTATTGTTAAATCATTTGCAAGAATTCACGAAACAAATTTGAAGAAACAAGGAATGTTGGGCTTAACTTTTGCCGTTGAATCAGATTATGATAAAATATTAGAAAATGACACATTCAATTTCATAGATCTTGCGTCTTTTTCTCCTGACAAACAATTGACATTGGAAATTATGCATGCAGACGGTACAAAAGAAAACATACTCTTAAACCACACCTACAACCAACAGCAAATTGATTGGTTTAAAGCTGGTTCTGCATTAAATCTAATTAAATTAGAAAATCAAAGACAAAGCATAAATGCCTAGTTAGAATCCAAGAATCTTTCGCGGGTTGTCCACTACTTGTGGGCAACCCTTTTTTTGCTCCAAACATTTCTTAAAAAGAATAATATTAAGAATTGGTATTTCCCTGAAGTTTCTATCATTTAAATAGGAAACATCTTCTTAAACCTAAATTCTCGACCTTGACTGTTGCGCCAAAGCTTGAGATAATCCGTATTTAATA
>CAZAVP010000012.1:0-92562 GCA_964488745.1 uncultured Chryseobacterium sp.
TTGTTTAAAAACCATGACATAAACCAATTTTGAAGTTAAATGCGTTTGCCCTGGTAATGAGCAGGTACATAGAAATAAATTAAGGATGGAAATAATTATTATCTTGATATTGGTTGTGTTAAATGGCATTTTCGCGATGTCAGAATTGGCCTTGGTTTCTTCGCGAAAATTCAAATTGGAATCAGCCAAAAGAAAAGGAAATAAAAGTGCAAAAACAGCTTTAGAGTTATCGGAAAATCCTACAAAATTTTTCTCCACCGTTCAAATCGGAATTACCTTAATTGGTATTTTGCTCGGGGTTTACAGTGGAGAAAATTTAACCAACGATGTAATTGAAGTTTTAAACAAATTTGATGCTTTGGTTCCTTATGCGTCTCAGTTAGGTACCACAATTGTTGTCGTTTTTATCACCTATCTCTCCATCGTTTTAGGCGAACTTTTACCTAAAAGAATTGGAATGACATTTCCTGAGCCCATCATCATCATGCTTGCCAAACCAATGAAAGTTTTATCTGTTCTTACTTCTCCATTTGTTTGGTTACTTACGTTTTCCAACCATGTTTTATTGAAAATTTTAGGAATTAAAGGTCAAACCGATAATGTTATATCTGAAGAAGAAATTAAATCCATTATAAAGGAAAGCGCCAAAGATGGTGAAATTGAAGACATAGAGCATAGTCTTGTAAACAGGGTCTTTGAATTCGGTGACAGAAAAGTAGATTCTTTATACACTTATAGAAGTGACATCGTGTTTTTTACATTAAAAGATTCCTTAGAACGTGTGCGAAAGAAAATAAACGCAGAAAAACACTCAGCATATCCCGTTTCCAAGAACAACAATTTGGACGATATCATTGGGATTGTGCTACTAAAAGATTTGTTCTCTGCAACCACACAAGCAGAATTCAATTTAAAAGATCACCTCATTCAACCCATTTATTTTAATGAAAACACAAGCGCATACAGAGTTTTAGAAATATTCAAAGAAGAAAAGCTACACTATGGAATTGTTGTAAACGAATATGGATCTATCCAAGGCATGGTTACGATGGATGATGTCATGGATGCGTTAATTGGAGAAGCTACTGAAAACAACCAAGACGAATATCAAATTGTTAAAAGAGACGAGCAAAGTTGGTTGGTTGATGGACAATATTCCATCATAGAGTTTGCAAAATATTTTGATATAAACATAACCAATGAGCAACACAATAGATTTACCACAGTCGCAGGGTTACTCATACATGAATTGAATGAAATACCTAAAGTAGGGGATAAAATTACAATAGAAAATTACCTCATTGAAGTGATAGATAAGGATGCGCAAAAAATCGACAAAGTAATGGTTACCTTAGCTTCACCAGCATAAATTCTTTTCGAATTTCATTGCAAGATACATCAAATTACGTTATGTCTTAAATGTTGTTTTCAAAATTGGGAATCAAGTAAAACGAATCCCTCATTTTTTCTTCTTATTCTCATCTCTGAATAAAATTTCATAAAGCAGGTAAATTCCAATAAATGCTGCGATTACAAAAAGAATAAAAGCAAAGGCGGGATAACCTCCAATGGTCCATGCGCTCGGCACGTGAACCAAAAGTGCAGCACCCATGATTAAAGCTGCAATGATTAATCCTGCGGTGATGCGGTTGGCTACTTTTTGAAATGCTCCTGTAAAACGTTCCTCATCGATGGTGTCAATTTTAAACCGCAACTTATTATCGGCTAAATTTTCAGTAAATTTATTCAATCGAAAAGGAAGTTTTTCGGTCAAATCTTTCATTTCTAAGATCAAATCCATCCAGTTTCCAGACTTTAAATTTTCCTTCATTTTTTGACGCATCAATTCTTGAACATATTCTTTCACCGTTTCCTGCATGTCATGCTCTGGGGTAAGATAGGCTATGATCTGATCCATGTTGAGTAAAATTTTACCCAACATGTTTAGCTCAACGGGAATGTGAATTCCTTGTTTAGCCGCTATTTGATTGATTTCTATAATCGTTCTTCCCGTTTGTAAATCTTTTGCTTTTTGGTTTTCACTTTCTTGAATTTTACGAGCAAGGTTCTTTTTGAAGAGATTTAAATCAACGTTCTTTTCATCATATTCACTCATGGAAAGCACAATTTCAGAAACCCGTGTACTGTCATAATTACTTAATCCAATCATTAATTTCAAGACAGTTTCTTGCATTTCTTTGCCAAATTTGGCAACCATTCCCAGATCCATTAATGCAATTTTATTGTCTTTGGTCAGGTAAACATTACCTGGATGTGGATCTGCATGGGCAAAACCATCCACAATGATTTGTTTCAAATATCCCTTAATTAATTCATCGACAAGCGGAACTAAGTCGAGATCCATTTGTTTTAAAGGAGAAACTTTGGTGATTTTATCTCCTTCAATAAATTCCATGGTTAAAACCCGAGAAGAACTATAATCTAATACTGGAGCGGGAATGAATAAATGCTCAAAATCTTTTAAATTCTCTTTTAATGTAAGTAGATTTTGGGCTTCTAATGTGTAATCCAATTCTTTGAGAAGGGTGTATCGTAACTCTTCAATTACCGCATGAACGCCGTAATTTCGAGCTGTTTCATTCCAGTTTTCTGCTTTTTCAGACAACGTCATCAAGGCATCCAAATCCTCTACAAAACGCTTGCGAATCCCTGGGCGTTGAATTTTAATGGCAACCACTTGTCCAGAATGCATCACCGCTTTATGTACTTGTCCGATGGAAGCGCTTGCCAACGGAGTTTCATCAAAAAATGCAAATGCTTTGGAGATTCGTAGCCCAATTTCTTCTCTAAAAATCTCTTCAATAACTTTGTATTCAACTGCTTCTACATCGTCTTGCAAGGTTGCCAATGCTTCCATAAAATGAGGCGGTAACAAATCGGGTCGAGTGGACAGGAGTTGACCCAGTTTCACATACGTTGGTCCCATTTTTATTAAATCAGCCGTGAGTTCTTCCGGCGTATGGTCAAAATCATCAACGGAATTCCTCATTTCCTCTTCTGCAAGTTGATTGTCTGGAATGGAAAGAAAGTCACTGTTTCGGTATTTCCACATGAACTTGAAAAAACGCAGGTATTTATCGTAACTATCTGGTAGAATACTCATCTTGAATTTTTTATGAAAGCTACGAATAATCAATAGAAGACGATTTTCTTTTTAGAAAAATTAAGAAATCGGAAATTGAAAAGCACCGTTTGAAAGGAAGGTTTCTAAAACAAAATTGAATTTCCAAATCTCACAAATAATCTTATTTTCGGAACACTTGTTGCAACTTTCGATTAAATTTGCTTACTTTTAGATTACTAGTGAATAAGATTAGCCACATACACCCAATGCTTTTTTGTGCTTTCTTGATTGTATCTTTTTCAATCACGGGTTTTTCACAACCTTTATCTTCAACAAATCAATTGCTTTGGCAGATTTCTGGAAAAGGTTTGAAAAAAACAAGTTATCTATTTGGTACTTTTCATTCGAACGATAACCGCGTTTTTCAATTTTCAGACAGCACCTATATTGCTTTGCTAAAATCTGAGGCAATAGTTTTAGAAGCTGACATTTACAGCATGTTTGATGAGTACGATACCCGGTTAGAAAATTACAGCATGACATTTGATCCATCGGGGAGAAGTTATACAACAAATAAAAAAGCTTCTGTTACAAAATATGGAAACGAGGATGGGAGACCCCAGTTTTTAGATGCTTATTTGCAACAACTAGCCTATAACAGCAATAAAAAGTTTTTCGCCTTAGAAACAGTTGAGGAACAGTTGGTTGCTTATGAGAGCATTACCTATTCTACCCAAAAAGAATATAATTTTGGAAACTTGACTTTTGGGAAAGATTATTCCATTGACATTTATAGCAAAGGGGATATCGAAGGAATTCGCCAGATGTTAAAGTCACAATTATCCATGTCAGGAAATGCGTATAATCTTTTAATCACCAACCGCAACATCATCATGGCAAATGGAATTGATACGTTGATTCGGAAACACCATGCTTTCATTGGTATTGGTGCTGGACATTTGGCCGGAGAAGAAGGAGTTATTCAATTGCTTAGAAATAAAGGATATGTACTTCGTCCTGTCATGGCTACATTTTCGCCCCATCCCACAACAGAAGAGTTAAAGATGCGTAAGTTCAACTCTTTCGTTTATACGGATTCGTTATATCGTTTCTCTGCTGTTTTTGGAGGGGTTCCAAAAATAACAGATGAAAACGGACATCACAAACTGATTTACCAGGAAATGGGTCAAGGAAACACGTACCTGATAGAAGTTTATCCAGACGAAAGCAACCGGGATTTAGAGGGTCAATTGGATGTTTTTTTTAGTTCGAGCTCCAATAACAATAAGCCAAGAGAAATTTGGTTAAGCAATCAAGTTCAAGCTTTTGAAGGAAACACCTTTATTTATGGTATCGGTGATTGTTGGCGCCGGGTTTTTATTTATCAAGGAAACACCTATAAAATCACGTGTTACGGTGGAAATAAATTCATGAATTCTGAGCGATATAGACGCTTTTTTAATCAAATTGTTTTGTTTTAAATCCTTTGGACTTTTCTTTGTAAACATTAAACCAGTTGTAATCGTTTGTTGATTAGTCTATTTCGCAATATTCAACCTAAAATATCGACTTAACTCTTGCTAAGCTGCTTTTTCTTCTTATTTTTGAGTGATAAATACATGCTATGATACCAAGATTGTTGCAAGAAAGGGTAACCAATCATCTTTTGAATAACAAGATTTTGATTTTAATGGGATCGAAAGGAGCGGGCAAAAAGAAATTGATTTTGGATTGCGCACCAAATCCTGACGAATTGCTACTTTTTAATGCCAACATGAAAAGTACGCAAAAAGAATTGGCATTTATCAATTCAAAAGAGTTGATTCAGAAATTTGAAGGAAAAAAATTCGTCCTCATTGAAGATGCACAATACCTTGCTGACTTACAGCAAATAATCGAAACAGTTTTGTTTGGAGAGGAGAACGTGACCTTGATTCTTACCTGTTCATTTGAACCATTGTTAGACGACATTCTGAAAGAAGCGCTTCAAATGCAAGGTTTAATTCTAAATTTACATCCACCGTTATTTCAAGAAATCGCCAATCAAGTTGGAATTGTTGAGTTCGACAAAACCCTTCCGCAACGTTTGGTTTATGGAAATTACGCTGAAGTGATTTCAGATGAAGAAAACAAAGAAGAATTCTTAATGAATTTGATTGAGAAAGCAATTTTCACCAATCTTTCGCCCAAAGAACGAATTAACAAAGGGGAAAAATTGTTGAAAATGCTCCAAATTCTAGCCTTCGAAATGGGGGAGCCTGTTTCGTATAACGACGTAGGATTTCGCAGTGGCTTGGACAATGAAACCGTGGAGCGATATATTGATTTGTTGCAAAAAGCATTCATTTTGATAAAAATCCCTTCTTATTTCAATGGCAACAAGTACGAATTAAAAAAAGCGCATACTGTTTATTTTTATGACAATGGAATTCGAAACGCCATCATTCGTAATTTTAATGCAATTGATTTGCGCAACGACGTGGAGGTACTGTGGAAAAACTGGTTGATTTCAGAGCGAATCAAATGGAACAGTCAAAACGACAACGAATTGTCCTATTATTTTTGGCGCACAAACACCAAACAACAAATGGATTTTATGGAAGTCAAAGGCGATCAAATCAGCGCTTATAAATCCATTTGGGATAAGCGCAAAAAACCAAAATTCCCATTGAGTTTCAAAACGGCGTATCCCAAAGCGGCAACACACGCATTAAATCGTTCCACTTATTGGGGCTTCTTATCCAAAAAATAAATCACACGCATGGAAAAACTTAAAAATTTCATCAACGGACACTTCATAGAACCCATCAACGGACAATACCTTGACAATTATGAGCCAGCTACTGGAAAAGTATATTCCTTAATTCCTGATTCTGATAATCAAGACATTGAAATTGCCATTCAAGCTGCTGAAAAAGCATTTCCAATTTGGTCCAAAATGAGCACCGAAGCGCGAAGTGAAATCATGATGCGCATTGCCAAAGGGATCGAAGATAGAATGGATGAATTTGTGAAAGCAGAATCAAAAGACAACGGAAAACCAGAAAAATTAGCTGCACACGTCGATATTCCGAGAGCGGTTTCCAATTTTCATTTCTTCGCAACTGGCATTTTACATTTTGCGTCTGAATCTCATTCGATGGAAGGATTGGGAGTAAATTACACAACTCGAAAACCAATTGGAATCGTAGGTTGTATTTCCCCATGGAATTTACCTTTGTATTTGTTTACATGGAAAATTGCACCTGCGCTCGCAGCTGGCAATTGCGTTATTGCCAAGCCATCAGAAGTGACACCTTATACGGCTTATTTACTGGGAGAAGTAATCAAAGAGTCGGGAATGCCAGACGGCGTGTTAAACATTGTTCACGGATTAGGTCACAAAGCAGGCGATGCCATTGTCAAACATCCCAAAGTAAAAGCAATTTCTTTCACGGGTGGTACGAAAACGGGTGAATACATTGCACAAACAGCCGCTCCAATGTTTAAAAAATTGTCGTTGGAGCTGGGCGGTAAAAACCCAAACATCATTTTTGACGATTGCGATTTTGATAAAATGATGGCAACTACAGTTCAATCATCCTTCGCCAACCAAGGTCAAATTTGTTTGTGTGGATCTCGAATTTTTGTGCAACGTGGAATTTACGATCGCTTTAAAACCGAATTTGTGGAGCGTGTCAACAATTTAAAAGTTTCTTTTCCATCAGATCCGAACGCTAAAATGGGAGCTTTGGTTTCAAAACCACACATGGAAAAAGTAATTTCATACATTGAATTGGCCAAATCAGAAGGCGGAACCGTGATCGCAGGTGGAAATCAAGTACATCTTGATGCACCTTACCAAGCAGGATATTATTTAGAAGCAACGGTCATTGAAGGATTGAATTTTGATTGTAGAACCAACCAAGAGGAAATTTTCGGTCCAGTTGTTACACTTACTCCATTTGATACAGAAGAAGAAGTTTTGATGATGGCTAATTCAACAAAGTACGGGTTAAGCGCTACTTTATGGACCAATAATTTACAACGTGCTCATCGCATGGCGGATGAAATTGAGGCAGGAATTGTGTGGATTAATTCATGGTTGGTGAGGGATTTACGCACGCCTTTTGGTGGTGTGAAAGCTTCAGGAGTAGGGAGAGAAGGAGGTTGGGAAGCACTTCGTTTTTTCACCGAAGCTAAGAATGTCTTTTTGAAGTATTAATCTTTGTATGACGGTACATGTTCAGCTTCACCGATTATTTTAAACCTTTTAATTCGCCTAAATCAAATAAATCACCTTTCTTTTCGTTTGAAAATCAACGAAATTGAAGGGCCTCAAATAGGGTTGAATTAGAATGCTACCCTTTGTTTTTTAGTCGGTTACGTGTTTGAGGTGATTATTTAACACAAAAATGTCCTCTTTTATAAGCAAAGGACATTATCTTTGCTCACATTATTAAATGCAGTAAACGAATTTTATTGCAAAATACAAGCTAAACAAATGGAATTTATAAAATTCAACAAACGCGATGCTTTTTCAAAAGAACTCGCAAAAGAAGTAAACGATTATTTGAAAGTTAACAACAAAAAAAAATTCGGGAGCTGGCAAATATTTTTAAAAGTTCCTTTCATGTTCAGTCTCTATTTAGTGCCTTATTTCTTAATGGTATTTGGTGTAATTGAGAATCCTTGGGTCATGTTACTGTTCTCTGCCATCATGGGATTTGGTATGTCTGGTATTGGTTTGGCAATCATGCACGATGCCAATCACGGATCTTTCTCTAAATACAATTGGGTCAACAAACTGATGAGTTATTCCATGGAAGTTTTAGGTGGAAGTGGTTTGAATTGGAAAATTCAACACAACGTTTTACACCACAGTTTTACAAACGTTCACGATTTAGACGAAGATATCAGCCCTCCTGGAATCTTGAGATTTTCTCCGAATGAACCCGTAAAAAAAATCCATCGATTTCAGGTGTATTACGCATGGTTCTTTTATGGATTGATGACACTTTCGTGGATGACCAACAAAGATTTCATGCAGTTAATTCGCTACAAAAAGAAAGATTTATTGAAGTCTCAAGGAATTACGTATAAAAAAGCGATGACACAATTGGTTATCAATAAAGTGTTGTATTATGTTGGAATTGGACTTATTCCTCTCTTGGTCATGGACATTACTTTCTGGCAATGGTTGATTGGTTTCTTTGTCATGCACTTTATCAGTGGATCCATGTTGGCATTCATTTTCCAACCTGCTCATGTCATTACAGCCACTTCTTTTGTTAATCCAGACACATACAAAGAAGAAAACCCAGAAGAAAGCTGGGCAGTTCATCAAATGAAAACAACAGCAAATTTTGAAAACTGGAATCCAGTTTTTACTTGGTATGTTGGTGGTTTGAATTATCAAATTGAACATCATCTGTTCCCTGATATTTCGCACATTCATTACCCGAAGATTTCAAAAATTGTTAAAAAAGTAGCTCACAAACATGGCGTGCCTTATCATTACCACAAAACGTGGATTGGTGCTATTTTCTCCCACTTAAGATTACTAAATCGTTTGGGAAAAGCCTAATAAGGGCATCGATTAATTCTATAAGCGCCACATTTTTTAATGAAGGCGCTTTTTTATTTAACAAAATCGAACTGTTTTACCTAAAATTTAACAATATTTTTTTAGTTCAGACTTAAAAGAACTAAAAAAACGAATTACCTTTGTCGCATGATATCAAAAATTATGTGTTCAAACGATGGTATAGAAATCACAAAGGCTCAACTGTTATTGGTTGAGAAAATGGGAGTATTATTGGAACATGCGGGCATGCAACCGGCAGCCGCACGCGTGGCTTCTTTGCTTATCATTGCAGACCAAACCGAATTGACATTCGATGAGATTCGAGCGACCATGAAATTAAGCAAGAGTGCAACCAGCAACGCAATCAACTCTCTTTTAAATGCCAAACGTATTATTTACATCACGAAGCCTGGTGATCGGAAACGGTATTTTACGAGCGACGTAAAAGAATGGAAAGTCGGATTTCTTGAAAAATTTGAAGAAATGAAATCACTTGTTGAGTTGTACAACGAGATTTTAAAACAGAGAACTGAGTCAACTCCTGAGTTTAATAAAGATTTAGAAGAAATGATTAGTTTGATGAGTTTCATTTTCGATGAAATTCCAAAACTTTTCAAAAAATGGGAAAATCAAAATCAATTAAATATAAAATGAATCCAACAATTAAAGTAGCGCTTGTCGTATTCTCTATGTTGTCAGTAGCAAATAAAAGCTATTCACAAGATGAAGCACGACCTTTTACGCTTAGAAGTAGTATAGAATATAGCTTGTTGAACAATCCTACCAGCACGATATTTAACAATCAAGCTGAATCGGCTAAATTTACCAACCGCGTTGCATTGGCTTCCTATTTACCCCAAGTAAATGGAAATGTAACGGTAGATTACAATGCGAAATTACCAACCACAGTCATGCCGGCAGGTGTTTTTGGAAACCCAGAAGAAATTCGTTTGAGCATGGGTAATAAACATCAAAATGGCGCAGTTGTTCAGTTAGATCAAAAACTATTTGATTTGTCCTCAGCGATGTCTTTAACTGGGATGAAAAACAATTTGGAATATGCCCAACTTCAAATAATAAAAAACAATGAGGATTTGGTGTATCAAACTGCCAGTGCATATTATCAAGTCTTAATCATTGGTCAACAACAAAAATTGTTACAAGAGAATGAAAAACAATTCGCTGATTTATTAAAGATTTTGCAGTTGCAATACGATAAAGGTGTCATCAAAAAAATGGATTACGACCGTACCCGTGTTGCATACAATAACATTACTTCACAATTGGTTTTGCTGGAAACAAATAAAAAGTTAGCCTTAAATCAATTGAAAGTTGCCATCGGAATGCCGATGACTGAAGACATTGCCATCGATGAAACTGTTGAAGTGGAAATGGACATCGCTCCGCCAGTAATTACCAATGTAGATGTTTCTCAAAGAATTGATTATAAAATTCAGGAACAAGAAATTCTATTGAAATCCATTCAAGTTAAAGCAGCGAAATATGCAGGCTTACCTTCTTTAGGTGCCTATGCTCGTTATGGTGCGAATGCTTTCGGAAATGATTTTTCAGCGTCTTTTGACAGATGGTTTGATTATTCAGCGATTGGTGTCAAATTGACGGTTCCCATATTTAATGGCACACAAGCTTACAGCAATTACAAAATCAATCAACTTGATTTACTGAACATGCAAGAAAGTGCCAGATTAAACATTCAAAACTTCCAGTTAGAATCCCAAAATGCGAGTACGCAATTGTTGAGCTCATACACGAGTTTAATTACCAACAAAGAAAACATGCAATTGGCCAAAGAGGTTCACGAAGCAAGCAACTTGGAATACAAAGAAGGAACTTCTTCTTTAACAGATTTATTAAATTCTGATTACTCATACAAAGAAGCGCAAAGCAATTACATCAATTCCTTGTTGAATTATTTAACCAGCAAAATGCAGTATGAAAAATCAAAAGGAACATTAAACGATTACGTTAATCAACTAAAATAAAGCATTTTTTTAAATTTTAATAAAACACATGAAGACAAAAATCATTTCCATCGTTGTAATCATCATCTTGATTGCTATAGTTGCTTTACAATTGACAAGTAACAAAAAAGAGATTAATGCAAATAACCGAACAATTGATCGTTCAGAGATTCCCGTTGCTGTTACAGTTTATGAAGTTAAAAGTATGCCCATTTCAGGAGAAGTTAATCGTCCTTCTTTATTGGAGCCAAAAGATGAAGCTTCTGTAGCTGTTGGAGTAGGAGGAAAATTGGAATCCTTAAATGTAGTGTTGGGATCAAAAGTTACAAAAGGTCAAATCATTGGAAGAGTTGACACCAAAGTGATGCAAGTAAACATGAAAGCATTGGAATTGACGGTGAGTAAACTGAAAAGAGATTACGACCGCAACGTCGAACTTTTGAAAGGAAATGCAATCAGTGAAAATGCAGTTACAGATTCAAAATTCAATTACGAAACCAAACAATTGGAATTGGCGCAGCTAAAGCAACAAATTGCTGATGCAAATGTCATTGCACCGATTAGCGGGGTAGTAATTGCTAAAAACTTGCTCCCAGGAGAATTTGTAAGTCCAGGTGTAGAAGTGGTTAAAATCGCAGATGTTAATACCATTAAGACGGTTGTTTTTGTAAGTGAACGAGAAGTTTATCAATTGAAAATGAACCAACCGGTAAGCATTACAGCCAGTGTTTTCCCAGGAAAAAAAATCTCAGGATCAATCACCTACATAAGCCCACGAGCAGATGAAAACCACAATTACAAAGTGGAAGTTTTAGTTTCTAAAAAAGAAGTTCCAGAATTAAAGGCGGGCACGTACGTAAATGTTTCTTTTGATACCAAAAAAGACGAGAATGTTCTGCAAATTCCTAAAAGAGCACTGGTGGAAGGACTAAAAAACCCGTATGTTTTTGTGAATGAAAATCAGAAATCCAATGTTAGAAAATTGACTTTGGGTAGAGAATCAGGAGAGTTTGTGGAAGTAGTTAATGGATTAAAAGAAGGCGAACAAGTAGTAACTGACGGTCAAATCAACTTGATATCCGGAAGCAACATTGAAATTAAAAACATTAAAAAATAAAAAATGGCATCAATTACTGAAGTCGCGATTAAGCGACCCTTGCTGATAGTAGTAATATTTTTCACGCTAATATTATTCGGATTCTTAAGTTATAAATCACTTAACTACAACCTTTTTCCGAAATTCGACATCCCAGTAATTATGGTGCAAACCGTATATCCTGGTGCTTCTTCAGATGAGGTAGAATCGAGTGTGACTAAAATTTTGGAAGATGCGGTTTCGTCTATTGAAGGTGTGCAAACACTTTCTTCATCTTCTCAAGAAAGCATCTCCATGATTACAGTTGAGTTGGTTTCTGGAACCGACGCAATCATGGCACAATTGGATGCAGAACGAAAGATCAACCAAATCAAATCGAATTTACCAGAAGATGCAAAAGATCCGATCGTATCTCGTTTTAGTTTAGATGATTTGCCGATTATTTCTTTAAGCATGACCTCCTCGACATCTTCTACAGAAATGTATGATTTGGTTAATTTACAAGTGAAACCGATGTTAACGAACGTGCCAGGTGTTGCGCAAATTAACATCATCGGAGGAAATGAACGTGAAATCGACGTGAAGTTAGACAATGACAAATTGTATGCATTTGGTATTTCGTCTTCTCAAGTCATGCAAACCATCGCTGGTAGTGGAGTTTCCTATCCAGCGGGGAATATTAAATCAGCTGAAAATCGCTTCTCTTTGCGCTTGGACGCGAAATTCAAAGATGTAAATGATTTGCGTTCATTGATTTTGCGTCAAAATGCGGACGGAAGTAGAATTTTATTAAAAGACGTTGCGGATGTAACCGATTCTCAAGCGGAATCGACAACGTTAAATAGAATTAATGGAAAACCTGCCATTGGGATACAGATATTAAAACAAACGGATGCGAATGCCGTGAGTGTTTCTGAAGGTGTGAAAAAACGCTTGGCAGAGATTAAAGAAAGTTTTAAATCTAAAAACTTTGATTACGAAATTGCTTCCGATCAATCCATTTTCACCTTGGCTTCAGCAGATGCGGTGATGCATGATTTATATTTGGCAATTATTATCGTTGGTTTGACGATGATTATCTTTTTGCACAGTGTAAGAAGTTCTTTGTTTGTTTTAGTCGCCATTCCTTCCGCAATGATTCCAACGTTCATCCTCATGTACGCTTTTGGATTTACTTTAAACTTGATGACTTTAATGGCATTGTCTCTTGTTGTGGGTATTTTGGTGGATGATAGTATTGTGGTTCTTGAGAACATTTACCGCCATTTAGAAATGGGTAAAACCAAGCGAGTGGCAGCGCTGGAAGGAAGAAATGAAATTGGCTTTACAGCGATGGCAATTACCCTGGTGGATGTTGTGGTATTCCTTCCTTTGGCTATCTCAGGCGGATTGATTGGAAACATTTTAAAAGAATTCTCGCTGGTCATCGTTTTCTCAACATTGATGAGTTTGGTGGTGGCGTTTACACTTACACCGCTGTTAGCTTCTCGTTGGGGTCGCGTAGAAGTGTTAAATAAAAACACACTTTGGGGAAGAATTAACCTCGGTTTTGAAAGAGGAATCAATAAAATTAGAGATGTCTATGTTGACATTCTTTCTTGGGCATTGTCTCATAAACGATACATTATCATTGGAGTGATTGTTCTTTTTGCAGGTGCCATTTCCTTGTTTCCTGCCGGATTTATCGGCGCTGCTTTTATGCAAAATGCAGATCGTGGAGAATTATCCATTCAAGTGGATTTAGCGCCTGAAAGTACTTTGGAAGAGACAAATCAAGTGATTTCACGGATTGAAAAAATCATTCTCGCAAACCCAAGTGTGGAAAAAGTGTTCTCAAATGTGGGTACTCAAACGGGTCAAGCAGCTTCAAACGCATCGGCTAATAGCAATTTGGCAGAGATTGTAGTTACCTTGAATAACAAACAAGATCGTGATTTCTCAACGGATGAATTTGGTCAAATGATGCGGGATACCATTTCGAAAATTCCAGGAATTGTTTTAAACATTCAGCCTGTTGGAATGATGGGTGGTGGTGAAACACCCATTACGATTGCTGTAAAAGGAACCAACCTAGACAGCGTTTGGGCAGCAGCTTCGATTTTAAATGAAGTGGTTGTGAAAACTCCCGGAACCGATTTTGTTCATTACAGTACGAAAAGTCCAAAAACGGATGTTTCCATTGACATTGATCGCGAGAAAATGGCCTCTTTAGGGGTTACCATCATGGATGTTGGTAGTGCGGTTCAATTGGCTTTCCAAGGAAATGACAATACGAAATTTAAGGACAGAGGTGAAGAGTATGGCATTAATCTAATGTTGAATAAATCAGACAAACAAAACATTGAAAGTGTCCGTAACTTAACGGTTACGAATAGCCGAGGGAATGTTGTGCGTTTGGAAGATTTTGCTTCAGTTCAAGAGGTTTTAGGTCAATCAGTTTTACAACGTACGGATCGAATGAGTTCTATTAAAGTGAATTCTGCTGCTGTTGGTCGTCCAGCTGGTACAATTGTAGAAGACATTAAGAAAGGACTGGAAGAGGTTCATATACCAGAAGGTGTTGAAATAGATTATCTGGGTCAAGCGAAAAATCAACAAGATGCTTTTAGCAGTTTAGCACTCGCCATGGGCGTTGGTTTTTTATTGGTTTACTTGATCATGGTTGCTTTATATGAAAGTGCCGTTTATCCTTTCGTGGTATTGTTTTCTATTCCAGTTGCATTCATTGGTTCATTCTTAGCCTTGGCTCTATCGATGAATTCTCTTACCATATTTGCCATCTTAGGGATGATTATGTTGCTTGGTTTAGTTGCTAAGAACGCCATCTTGATTGTCGATTTTACGAATCAGCAGAAAGATTTGGGCAAAAATGTACGCGAAGCGTTAATCGAAGCTGGAAAAGAACGTATCCGTCCGATTTTAATGACTACACTTGCCATGGTATTCGGGATGTTGCCCATTGCGCTCGCTACGGGCGACGGTGCAGAAGTTAAAAATGGGATGGCTTGGGTTATTATCGGTGGTTTGACGAGTTCGATGTTGATTACCTTGGTTTTGGTTCCTTCTGTTTACATGATTATTGAAGGCTGGAGAGTGAAAGTAAACAGCCTGTTTGCTGGAAAAAAAGTGAAACAAATTGAAGAATAGTCATTAAAAAATAGTTTTAACGAGAAAGGATGGATACACAATTGGGTGTATTCATCCTTTTTCTTTTATAGGAATGGTTATATTTACACCATGGTTTTCGTAGATATCTTGATTTTTATTCCTTTAATTTATGCCGCATGGAAAGGGTTTCAACATGGATTCATCATTGAGGTTTTTACACTTTTAGCATTGTTTGTTGGGATTTACGCTGGAATCCATTTTTCTGATTACACGGCCAAGTGGTTGAGAGAAACGTTTGAATGGGAATCTGATTATCTTCCTGCAATCGCTTTTACGTTTACTTTTTTAGGCATTGGTGCGATGGTTTATTTTGCAGGTAAAATGATTGAACAAGTAGCCAGGGTGACCAATTTATCTCCGGCTAATAAATTTTTTGGTGTTTTATTTGCGGTACTCAAAATGGCTTATTTCATAAGTGTATTCTTTGTTTTGTTAGAATCCTATGATGATAAAGGTCACTTCATTCCTCAAAAGATGAAAGAGGAGTCGATGCTCTATATTCCGGTTTCAAAAATGTCAACCACATTGACTCCTGCGCTTGAGGAAAGCACCATATTTTTAAAAAATAAATTGTATTCAGACAGTACTTCATTGACGGTGGATCAAGCTATTCGTGCAAAAGAACTAGCGGATAGTTTGGGTGTTTCTACGAATGACGATGCAGAATTAGTGCGAATTTACCATCAATACGAAGTCGAAAAGAAAGCAGAATGAATCAAGAAAGATCAGTTCTAAATATTGCAATAATTGGTTCAGGTCCTGCTGCTTTGATGGCTGGAAGTCAATGTGTTTTAAAAGGGCATTCGGTTTCATTCTTTGAGAAAAAGAAATCAGCGGGTAGAAAATTTTTGGTTGCTGGTGCTGGTGGTTTCAACGTGTCAAATTCAGAAAATTCAGCAGATTTTATTTCTCGATACGATGCAATTCAGATGCAAAATATGATTCGCCAATTTTCACCTATTGATTTAGTTGATTGGCTGAATAAATTGAACATTCCCACCTATATTGGATCATCTGGAAAAATCTTCCCAAAACAAGGAATCAAACCAATTGAAGTATTGAAAGCCTGGACAGATTGGTTGAAAACGAATGGAGCAATTTTCCATTTTGAACATGAAATGTTGGATTTTGAAGATGGGAAACTACTCCTACAAGAAAAAGACACTGCAGATTGGCGCCCGTTTGATAAAATTATCATGGCTTTAGGTGGCGGTTCTTGGAGTGTAACAGGATCTGATGCCTCTTGGGTCAAATTATTTCAAGCAAAAAACATCAAAATCAACCCTCTTGTTTCGAGTAACGCAGGAATGAATATCACGTTCAAAAACAAGTTAACTTCCATCGAAGGTCAACCGATAAAAAATGTTGTAGTATCGCATGGAAATCTCTCAAAAATGGGGGAAATTACCTTAACCAATTATGGTTTAGAAGGAAGTCCTATTTATTATTTAAATCGTTCATTTAGATATGATTCAAATAGTTTACTTAAACTAGATTTTAAACCATATACAGATATTAATAAATTAGTTGAAGTTTTGTCAAATGCAAAGAATTTCACCGAAGGATTAAAAATGCTCAAGTTATCCAAAGGAGCAATTTGGATGTTGAAAAGTGAGCTAACAAAGGACGAATTTTTGGATGTACAAATCTTAGCCGAGCGAATTAAAAACTTCGAACTGAGGATTGATTCTCTTCGTCCAATGGAAGAAGCAATCTCGACAGCTGGAGGTGTAGATTGGTCTGAATTAAATGACAATTTAACACTTCAAAAATTCCCTTCGATTTCCCTTTGTGGAGAGATGCTCGATTGGGACGCGCCTACTGGCGGTTATCTTTTACAAGGATGTTTCGCTTCTGGATTTGTTGCCGGCAAATCATTAATTAACAATTAGTTTTTCTACCATTTTTCCGCGTTTAGTTTGAATTTCTACAAAATACCATCCTTTTAATTCAGAAGCATTGATAGTAGATTGTAAATCATGTATTTCTTTTTCAAGAATAACTTTACCCGTCACATCATACAAACGAATTCTTTCAATCAACAGGCCGTTTTTTGAATGGATTTGGATGAAATCATTCGCAGGATTTGGGAAAATTTCAATTTCGGATGGAAGGGTTTCATTTGCTTTAGTAGAAAGTACATCTCTTGGGTCAATACCATCCAAAGTCATTGGGTTTAAACCAGCAGAATCTAACCAATCTTTCAGCCTGGTTTCAGGAGTTGACCCTTGATCCCAAGCGATTGCAAAACGGCCATAAGCGTCCCAATCCCCGTTGGGAGAATTTCCTGCACAATTGGAATTTCCACCAGCTAACATTCCAATGATTCTTTTGTTTTGATCAAACAAGGGTGAACCAGATGAACCCGGTTGTGTGGCACCAAATTCCCAATTATTCACTCTCCAAAATTGGGCGGCTGGATTTCCGTTGAAATTAGAAACAAAATGGGTTAATGGATCTGTATTTTGGGAAATTTTCTTAATATCTCCGTTGGGATGATGAATTCCCGTTGATTGGGTGACTGTCAAAGCGTCAGATCTGTCCCAGCCACTATAGTAAACTCCCCAAGCAGAATCAGGTTTGGCATTCAACTCCACCAAAATAAAATCAGATCCTGAATTATTAGCTCTTAAAACACTCCCATTGATGGTCAGGTCAGTTGGACCGTTATTGGCAGTAGAATTGGGATTTGCACAAATAGTATTTACGGTTTCTCGTTCCCATCTAAAGCGGTAAACCGAGCTTCCAACCATGGACGTGCCACAATGATTTGCCGTCAAATAATAGGGGATAATTCTTCCAGAAGTATTGTTAACCAACGCTCCGCTGCATGCACTTCCACCACTTACAACGAGCGCCACTGAATTACGTTGGTTTTCCCACCCAATTCCAAGGGGGCAATTTACATCATAATGGCAATTCGCTGCTTGCCCCAAAGCTTTGTCGATGATTTCATCTAGCGCGCGATAACCGCTCACAATCATCGAAATACGAAGCGTTGATTTATTAACTGCATTTTTAGGTACAACTATTTCTATAATGGCTTTGTTGTCGTAAATAACATCTGTTCCAAGTTGCTTTGAAACATTGTTATTCAAGCTCGTATAGGTTCCAATGTAATCAGGTCTATGATAAGAAACCAGATTCATTGCTGTTCCTTTTTGTAATTCAAATTGATCAAAAAGTACATTGATGGAAACCGAATTAGGACAAAATATACCTAACTGATAAAGTACATCTCCATTTTCTAAAATCTGCTGCTCCGCTTTTTCGAATACATCGATGGAAACTAGTTGTTCGACACCGAACCGATAAACTCTACTAAATGGATCTAGTTCATCTTTTGCTAGCTCTTTTGCAACATCAATTGAAGGTTGAGTTGTAAACACTTCTGTTTTCAAATTCGGATGTTGAATCAACAGCGGTAAACCTAAGTCTTTCGTTTGAGAAAAAGTCAAAGATGTGAAGCAAATAAATAGAAATGTCAATAGCTGTTTCATGGACGCTAAATTTCAGTGTTAAATGTTAAAAGTACAATTTTTAGTTTTAAATATTTAAATTTATTTTTAAAGTTCGCACTTGGTAGATTCATGTGTCAAATTGTAGCAAAACGTTTTTCATCATTTTCCAATTCCGCAGGTGCAAAATAATTGCATCGATTATTGGGTGTAGATTTTATATCGTGAAAATTATATTCGCGTGTCGCTCCTAATGGAGCTTTTTTACGTTCTGGTGTTCATTAGGTACAAAGATTTGGCTCCTTTGGAGCTGTATCTTTTTGCCCAGATTTTTGAAAATTCATTCAATTTCGTGTTTTTTTGGTCGTGATCGCTGATTTTTAAACTTACCAAAATCAATTACTCACACCTAAAAACATCGAAAAAACACATCGAACATCAAAAATCCAATGATCAATTTTTGAACAGATCACAAATATTTTTTCAACTTCATGAATATTTAGAAGATAATTGGTAAATTTCATGATCTAAATAGTCCACAGATATGAAAAATCTTAGAATCCGTTCTTTTGAAGAATATACAGAAAAATACAACAAAAGTGTAGAAAACCCGGAAGCATTTTGGGGAGAAATTGCAGAACATTTTACATGGCAAAAGAAATGGGATCAAGTGTTGGACTGGAATTTTGATGAACCTAAAATCAATTGGTTTAAAGGTGGTAAACTCAATATTACAGAAAATGTGCTGGATAGACATTTGGAAAAAAGAGGAAATAAATTAGCCTTGATTTGGGAACCCAACGACCCGAAACAACGATTTATTCGATATACCTACAAAGAATTACACGATTTGGTTTGTCAATTTGCAAACGTTTTGAAAAAGAAAGGCGTTGTGAAAGGAGATCGCGTCTGTATTTACTTACCGATGATTCCGGAATTAACAATCGCCATGTTGGCTTGCGCCCGAATTGGTGCAGTACATTCTGTGATTTTTGCAGGATTTTCAGCCAATGCCATTGCAGATCGAGTAAACGACGCGCAGGCGAAACTGGTCATCACGGCAGATGGTTTAAACCGTGGTGCGAAACAAATTCCCTTAAAAAGAGTGGTAGATGAAGCGATGGAATCTTGTCCATCTGTTAAAAATGTAATTGTTTTCGATTCCTTGAATTGGATGCCGAACATGGTATCCGACCGAGATGCTTGGTGGCATGAATTGATGGAAAATGAATCCAAAGTTTGTGCAGCTGAAATCATGGATGCGGAAGATATGTTGTTTATTTTATATACTTCTGGTTCAACTGGTAATCCGAAAGGAGTGGTTCACACGTGTGGCGGTTACATGGTTTACACTGCTTATACATTTACCAATGTTTATCAATGTGAAGAATCCGATGTTTACTGGAGTTCAGCTGATATTGGTTGGATAACAGGACATTCTTACACCGTTTATGGACCTTTATTGACAGGTGCTACCGTTTTGATGTTTGAAGGAATTCCAACTTTCCCAGATCCAGGACGTTTTTGGCAAGTGATTGACAAGCATGGAGTGAATCAATTTTTAACCGCACCAACCGCGTTGAGATCCTTAATGGCTCATGGCGAAGACCATGTTTTATCGTATAGCTTGGATTCATTGAAATTGCTCGGAACCGTAGGCGAACCAATAAATGATGAGGCTTGGAAATGGTATTATCTACACGTAGGAAAAGAAAAATGTGCGATTGTTGATAATTGGTGGCAAACCGAAACTGGTGGAATTATGATTTCAGGATTAGGTAATTTATCGCCTTTAAAACCAACCTATGCAGGATTTCCACTTCCAGGAATCCAACCCGTTTTATTAGATCAAGAAGGAAATGAAATCCAAGAAGCAAATATAGAAGGGTATTTATGCATGAAATTTCCTTGGCCAGGAATGTTGAGAACAACCTATGGAGATCACGAACGTTGCAAAATGACTTATTTCTCTCAATACAAAGGATATTATTTTTCTGGCGACGGCGCAAAAAGAGATAAAGATGGAATGTATAGAATTATCGGAAGAATTGATGATGTAATCAATGTTTCAGGTCACCGTTTTGGAACAGCAGAAATTGAAAACGCAATCAATACCAATCCCAAAGTGATTGAATCTGCAGTAGTTGGATTTCCTCATCCTGTGAAAGGACAATCGATTTATGCTTTTGTGGTTTGTGAAAAACTTCCAGACGACCCAATTCAAGCTCGCGGTGCTATTGTCGAATCTGTTGTTTCTCAGATTGGTAAAATTGCGCTTCCTGAAAAAATTCAATTTGTAACCGGTTTACCCAAAACAAGATCTGGTAAAATCATGCGGCGAATCTTACGTAAAATAGCGGAAGGTGATATTTCTAATTTAGGTGATACTTCCACTTTGCTCGATCCATTAATTGTAGATGAAATTGTTGAATCAGCCCTGTAATTCAATGGATTTAGTTGCTTCGTTATCCAATCAAGCTTTTGTTTTAAAAACCCAACAGCAGATTTCCAAAGATTTTAATCAACACGGTTTTG
The DNA here is from genome assembly GCA_964488745.1 of uncultured Chryseobacterium sp. GTDB lineage: Bacteria > Bacteroidota > Bacteroidia > Flavobacteriales_D > Crocinitomicaceae > JAQVCM01. Next base: position 20,891 of record CAZAVP010000012.1, read on the forward strand.
AATTTGAAACAGAGTTTGAAACCACGTGTTACGAAATTGGGAAATTAAGAAAGCGTGTACAAGAAATGCTCACAAACATAATGGAGAAGTATCCCAATAAATGGATGCCTTTAATGTACACCCTTGATATTCCTGAAAAACAATACATTCGGTTCTTTTCTGGGCTTACTTCTGATTGGGTAGTGGATTTTGCCTTTTTAATCATAAAACGGGAAGCACAGAAGGTTTTTTTTCGGGAAAACTTCAAATAAAACCCAAAAATCTGTAAAGATTGAGATATTTAAAAAAGAATCTGTTAAATCGCCTGTTAAAAGTTATAAAAGTCTTAAATTCGCAGTTCCATTAAATGCGCACAAAAGAACATGGATAAAGTAACATACGTTGGAAATGCAGATGTAACTGCTATCGACTATTTGTATAAGTCATACTTAACTGACCCACAAAGTGTAGATTCAGGTTGGCAAAAGTTTTTTGAAGGGTTTGAGTTTGCTCAAACCAATTTCGAAAGCAAAGGTGAAATACCAGAAAATCTACAGAAAGAATTTAGGGTAATTAACTTAATTAATGCTTACCGAAGTAGGGGTCATCTTTTCACGAAAACGAATCCTGTTCGTGAAAGTAGAAAGTTTGAACCCAATTTAAACATCGAAAATTTTGGTTTGGAAGAAGCGGACTTAGAAACCGTTTTTCAATCAGGCGAGGACATTGGAATTGGAGCGACGTCGCTCAAAGAGATTGTTAGTCATCTGAGAAATGTTTATTGCCAAACTGTAGGTGTTGAGTATGCTTACATTCGTGATCCAGAGAAATTCAATTGGATTAAGAATAAAGTAGAGGTCAAAAATCCAACCCCTTTTAGCAAAGAAAAAAAGATTGAAATTTTAACCAAGTTAGATCAAGCCTCAAGTTTTGAATCTTTTCTAGGAAAAAAATACGTGGGTCAAAAACGATTTTCAATTGAAGGAGGCGAGGCACTTGTCCCAGCGATTGATTCATTGATTCAGAAAGGCTCTGACCTTGGTGTTGAATATTTCGTAATGGGAATGTCTCACAGAGGACGATTAAATACATTGACAAATATTTTCCAAAAAAGACCGCAAGATATTTTCTGCGAATTTGAAGGAAAAGAATTTGATGGAGCCGATGATTTTGATGGAGATGTTAAGTACCATCAAGGATATACTTCTTCAATAACAGCGAAAAATGGAAAAAAAGTAGGACTTACTTTGGCGCCAAATCCTTCTCACTTGGAATCTGTTGACCCGGTGGTACAAGGTATCGCAAGAGCAAAAATTGACCTAGATTTAAAGGAGGAAAGTAAGATGTGCTCAGTGATGGTTCACGGTGATGCAGCACTTGCGGGACAAGGCGTTGTTTACGAAGTGGTTCAAATGGCACAATTAGATGGTTACCGCGTTGGTGGAACGATTCACATCGTGGTGAACAACCAAGTTGGATTTACAACGAATTACAAAGACGGTCGTTCTTCTACTTATTGTACGGATGTGGCTAAAACCACTTTGTGTCCAGTTTTCCACGTAAATGGAGACGATGCAGAGGCAGTAGTTCGAGTGGTTGAATTGGCGATAGAATACAAGCAAAAGTTTAACAGCGATGTATTTGTTGATTTGTTATGCTACCGAAAATACGGACACAACGAAGGGGATGAGCCTAAATTTACGCAACCAAAATTATACAACGCAATTGCTAAACATCCAAATCCAACCGCGATTTACTTGAAGCAATTGACGGAAGAAGGAATGGTTAATGCAGCCGAAGCCAAGGAAATTCAAACAAAATACACCGACTTTTTAGAAAAAGAATATGAACTTTCTAAGAAAAATGAAAAAGCGGTTGTTTGGAATTTCTTAAAAGAAACTTGGAAAGATTTCAGAAGAAGTAAACCTGCTGATTTTGAAACTTCACCAAAAACAGGTGTTGACAAAAAGATTTTATTGGAACTAGGTAGGAAACTAGCTACATTACCCGAAGGGAAAAAATATTTTAGAAAGATTGCAAAAATATTTGAAGACCGTTTGAATGCAATTGAAAAGAGCAATTTGGACTGGGGTTCTGCCGAAATGCTCGCTTATGCAACGTTGTTGATGGAAGGACATCCTGTTCGTTTCTCAGGACAAGATGTGGAAAGAGGTACTTTCTCTCATCGTCATGCGGTTGTAACAACCGAGGATACGGAAGAAGAAGTGGTGACATTGAATCACCTTTCTGAGAAACAAGCACCGTTTTCAATATACAATTCTTTGCTTTCTGAATATGCTGTTCTTGGTTTTGAATACGGTTATTCATTGGCAGTGCCAAAGGGTTTAACGATTTGGGAAGCGCAATTTGGGGATTTCTTCAACGGTGCTCAAATCGTTGTAGATCAATACATCACTGCTGGTGAAGATAAATGGGACACGCAATCGGGCTTGGTCATGTTATTACCACACGGTTATGAAGGCCAAGGTGCAGAACACTCTTCTGGTCGAATGGAGCGTTTCTTACAGCAATGTGCGGATGAGAACATTCAAGTAGTGAATACATCTACGCCAGCAAATCATTTCCATTTGTTGAGAAGACAGGTTAGCAGACCTTTCCGCAAGCCATTAGTCGTGTTTTCTCCAAAATTATTGTTGCGCTACCCTTCCGCTGTTTCTACCTTGGATGAAATGGCAAATGGTTCGTTCCAAGAAGTTATTGACGATGTAAATGCGAAAGCGAAAGAAGTGGACACAGTGGTTCTTTGCTCTGGGAAATTCTTCTATGAAATTTCCGAAAAAGCAACAGAAATGGGCGTTACCAACATGGCTTTTGTCCGAATTGAACAATTATATCCTTTGCCTAAAAAACAAATTATGGATGTAATTGCAAAATACAGCAATGCCAAAAACATCCTATGGGCGCAAGAAGAACCTGAAAATATGGGTGCGTGGAGATACATGGCGATGCAGTTGAGAGAAATTAATTTGATTGGCATTAGCAGAAGAGCATCTGCAGCCGCTGCTGAAGGTTCATCGTCACTTCACAAAAGAAAATTGCAAGCCTTGTTGGACCATGTTTTCCAATATGCAAAAGTACCCGTTAAATAAAAAATTGAACCTTATAAAAGATAGAAGCATGTCCGTTTTAGAAATGAAAGTACCAAGTCCTGGAGAATCTATTTCAGAAGTAGAAATTGCAGCTTGGATGGTTGCCGATGGCGATTACGTAGAAAAAGATCAAGCAATTGCTGAAGTGGATTCAGACAAAGCCACTTTAGAACTTCCTGCTGAAGAATCAGGTATTATTACCCTGAAAGCAGAAGAAGGTGATGTGGTTAAAGTGGGTCAAGTAGTTTGTTTAATCGATACCTCAGCTGCTAAACCAGCAGGACATACAAGTAGAGCTTCTACTGAAGAGAAAGAGGAAGCTCCTATTGAAAAACCTGCTCCTGTAACTGAGAAAGCTACTCCAACAGTTGAATCTGCACCCAAACCGGGGCCGGTAAATGAAAACAAATCATACGCAAGTGGAACTCCTTCTGTTGCGGCGGCTAAGATTATGGCTGAAAATCATGTTTCTGCTGCTAAAGTTCCTGCAACAGGAAAAGATGGTCGCATCACCAAGCAAGATGTGCTGGCTGCAATGTCATCTGGTTTTTCTGCAGAATCTGTACAAGGTTGGGGCGGAACGCGTGAAACTTCTCGCGAGAGAATGTCGATGATGAGACGTAAAATTGCGGAACGATTGGTTGCTGTGAAACAAGATACAGCGATGCTCACCACGTTTAACGAGTTGGATATGAAACCAATCATGGACTTGAGAGCAAAATACAAGGATAAATTTGCTAAATTCCACGAAGTGAACCTTGGATTCATGTCTTTGTTTACCAAAGCTGTTACGGAGGCCTTGCATTTATTCCCAGCGGTGAATGCCCAAATTGATGGAAATGAGGTGATTTTCCACGATTATGCCGACATCGGTATTGCGGTATCTTCTCCGAAAGGATTGATGGTGCCTGTAGTTCGCAATGCGGAGCAAATGACCTTGGCTGAAATTGAAAAGGAAATCAAGCGATTGGCAATCAAAGCCCGAGATGGAAAAATTACGCCAGACGAAATGACGGGTGGAACATTTACAATCACCAACGGAGGTGTTTTTGGTTCGATGATGTCAACACCAATTATCAATCCTCCACAATCAGCCATTTTAGGAATGCACAACATCGTCGAAAGACCAGTAGCCATTGATGGAAAAGTGGAAATTAGACCCATGATGTATTTAGCACTTTCATACGATCACCGCATCATCGATGGAAAGGAATCTGTAAGTTTCTTGGTGAAAGTAAAAGAAATGCTGGAAAACCCAGAAAGAATGATTTTTGGAGGAAAAGATCCGTACGAGATTTTACTTAATTTATAAGAATTGAAAAATTTGTCACTTCTAACCAAGAGTGAATACCCATAAAACGGCAATTTTAAAGCAAAATGCCCTAAGATTATTAAAATAGTAAAAGTGCAAGAATTTTTTAAATCTTGCACTTTTTTAGTTCTGTATTTTCCGCTTAAATGAAAATGCTATTTTAGAAAGTAGGGAAATTCAGTTTGTCAGAAAAGAAAACGCTTAATAAGTCGAATGCTTTGTTTATGAATGATTTAAACTTTTATTTTTCAGTTAGACAGGAGAATATTCTTACAAGCAAAAATAAAATAGATTAAAAAAAGTTAAAATGTTTTCTTTTCAAGGGGTTTAAAAATACATTTGTTTTAATGATACTCTGATTACTAACTTATTTTAGTCATGGAGAAATATAAAGCAAAAGTATATCCCAATCAAAAATCACCGCGTTTATTCCAAAATAAACTTCTTGAACTTTTGACGAAGACAAATCCGTTGACCATTGATGTAATGTATGTTCTTTTGGGAATATTTTTTATTCGTTTTTATTATCAGCACTTCTCTCAAAATCTCATACAGATTTTCCTCATTTTTGCGCTTGGATTTTTTACATGGACTTTTTTTGAATACATGATGCACCGTTTTTTATACCATGATTTGAAAGACGCTTCCTATAGTAATAAGTTTAACTACCTGTTTCATGGCATACATCATGAATACCCTAGTGATCCATCTCGGGTGGTACTACCTGTTCTTCCATCCCTTCTATTTGCGAGTATTTTCTTCGGACTGTTTTATGTGATTTTGGGCAAACACGCATTTGTATTTAGTGCTGGTTTTCTAATAGGTTACATTAGTTACATGACTATTCACTATGCCGTTCACAGATATCCAGCTCCCAAACGATTTTCTTTTTGGTGGACCTTTCACAACATTCACCATTACCAACAACACGATCGCGCCTTTGGTGTAACCAATCCATTTTGGGACATGCTGTTTGGAACCATGCCCGAAAAAAATCGAAAAACGATCGAAATACATTTGACTAAAGAAGCATCTTAACGCATTTGAATCTTATTTTTTCATTTTAGGAAGTGATATCTAAGTGATGAATGGTATCGATTATTGCAACTATTATGTATATTTTTCGTCTTTCAATTGATAAATACGATTTATATTACTAGTTAATTCGATTACTATGCTACTTAAAAACTCTGCCAAATTCGTTTGTTTAGTTTTAACGACATTAATCTTGTCTACCACAAACAGTTTTGGCCAAATTACCGCAACTTTTACCACTGCGATAAATACCATTTGCGATGGCTCTGGTTGTGATTATACAGGACCAAGCATTTTAATTAATGAGTTGATGATTTCTCCTACAAGCAATGATGGTTGTTTATCTGGTACCGGTGGTAGTCCTACTTGCAGAGGTGAATGGATCGAATTATATAATCCTAATATTTGTGAACCAGTTGATATTTCTTGCTATTTTTTAGGAAATAATACACCAGAAGGCAATGGCGGATACACTATTCCAGCTGGAACAATAATTCCCGCTGGTGGCTTCTGTTTACTTCGTGGTGAAAATGTTGCGCCAGTACCTGCTAATTTATTAGTTCAAAATGGTGGTAATGTTGTTGAGTTAATTGCTCCGGGAGATCTCTCTTCTCCAGGAATTTGCGCTGGAGGAGTTAGATTGTGGTTTCCAAATGCTGGTGGTTGGTTCGCATTTTATGATGCAAATGGAGTCCCTCAAGATGCTGTTTCTTGGGGAAGTCAAGCCAATGTTTCTGGTACACCATGTGTTGCTGCTTTAACAGGATGTAACACTAATGGCATAACATTAGCAAGTCATGACAATATACCTGCAAATAGGAAAAACTTCATTGGGGGAGGTGGGATATTTTGGAGTCCTGTAATGGGGCAAAGTTTCCAGCGTAGTACTGATGGAGGTACGTGGAATGGTCAAGGGAGCCCAACATTTGCTGATTGTAATGCTGTATGTGCAACAATGGGTACTTCTACATGCGATGGAACCGCAACTGTAAACCCTACTGGTGGAACAGCGCCTTACACTTATTTATGGAATGATTCTCAAGCTCAAATGACACAAACTGCAGTCGGTTTATGCGAAGGATTTTACGATGTTATTGTTACAGATGCAAACAGTGTTTCAGAAACGTTCACCGTTGAGATTACCAATTTTGTTCCTACAGTTACCTTAGACATCATCGATGAAATATGCATTGATGCACCAGCGTTCCCGATTACGGGTGCCTTGCCTGTGCCAGGCCCAGGACAACTTGGCGTGTATAGTGGTGCAGGAGTAACGGCAGGAAATTTTGATCCTGCTGCTGCTGGAGCTGGAATGCATGTAATTACTTATGTATTTACGGATGAAAATTCATGTGTCAATGACGTCACTGGAATTGACAGCATTCGTGTTAACCCTTTACCAACCCCAACAATTACGGATTTATCATCTTATTGTGTTTCAGCTTCAGCTGTTACTGCAACACTTTCTCCTACTGGTGGAACGTTTTCTGGACCAGGAGTTACGGGATCTCAATTTGATCCAAATGTAGCTGGAGTTGGCACACATACACTTTCTTATACTTATACAGACGCTAAAGGTTGTTCAAATACAACGACCCAGCAAGTTGTTGTTCATCCACTTCCTGTAGTGACCATTGGTGGAATTGCAGGAAATTACTGTCTGTCAAACACACCAGTATCTCTCACTTTCACTCCAACTGGAGGAACTTTAACTGGACCAGGAGTAACGAATAATCAATTTATTCCTTCTGTAGCAGGAGTGGGATCTCATACCGTTACTTACACAGCAACAGACGCAAATTCTTGTGAAAATTCAACCACTGCAATAATCAACGTTGTTGCATCCCCAGCGCCAACGTTTGTTATTCAACCTGCCATTTGTGATTATGCACCAGCAATTCCTTTAACAGGTTCTCCTGCTGGTGGTGTTTTTACACTGAATGGAAACAACCTTACTGAATTTAATCCTGTTTCAGCAGGCGTAGGTACGCATAACATTACTTATACGTACACGGATGTGAACACGTGCATTGGACTTGCCTCAGCATCTATTCAGGTTCTGCCGAGACCCACTTTATCCTCTAGTTTGTTGCCCGCTTATTGTTTTGAAATGGCCAACGTTGCCTTAACTTTTACACCTTCAGGGGGAATTGCAACTGGAAATTTATTAACTGGAAATACCTTGAATATTTCAAATGCGACTCCTGGAACGTATGGATTGGAGTACAATTACACCGACATCAATGGATGTGAAAACACATTAAATCAAACATTTGTTGTTACTTCACCTGTATTTCCAAAGTTTATTTCTTCCACAGATTGTTTTCAAAACCAAACGTTTATCAATTTCACTGAACCGGTTGGAAATTATCAATACCAATGGAATGTAAACAATGGTGGTTCTGCAACGACGCAACATCCTGTAATTTATTTCCCAGTTTATGGTGATTTCAATGTGGAATTAACCGTAACGGATAGTTATAATTGTGTTTATGACACCGTTCAAGCCATTTATGTTGAGGAAGGAGTAACTCCTGGAGCTTTTGAAATTCCAAATGTGATTACACCAAACGGTGACGGAGTAAACGATTATTTAGAACTTTCCGCACTTATGGAAACATGTTTGGATTACAAAATTTTGATCTTAAATCGTTGGGGAAATGTGGTTTATGAAATGAAAGGAAACAACAATGCGTTTAGCGGTAAAGATAAAAGTGGTTTAGATTTATCCGAAGGCGTTTATTTTTATACCATCGAATCGGAGATGATCGATTGTAAAAGTGCGGAATACAAAGGTTTCTGTAGTGGAGTTATCCACATTGTAAGGTAAATTAACATTCTTCAAAAAGCGACTATCTTCATCAGGTAGTCGCTTTTTGTTTTAATTTTCGAGTTCTACTTCTAAAATTTCTTTCCAAAATTGAGTAATGGTGTTTCCTTCGCAAGCAATCATTTGTGGGACAAGGCTCGCACTTGAAAACCCAGGTGTTGTATTAACCTCAATAACATGCGGAACATCACCCACTAACATGTAATCAATTCGCGCGATGGATTTAAGACGTAGCAATTGATAAATTTTAATGGATAGTTCTTGTACCTTTCGCGTATTTTCTGCTGAAATGCGAGCGGGGGTTATTTCTTCGGATTCTCCTAAATATTTGGCTTCGTAATCAAAAAAATCATTTTTAGTAAAAATTTCTGTCAAGGGCAATGCATGAATTCCATCTTTTCTACGATATACCCCACAAGTTACTTCCGTTCCTTTTAAGAAGGATTCTACAACCACGGTTTTGCCTTCTTCGAATGCTTTTTCAATTGCAGGTATTAATTCTTTCGCTTCTTTCACCTTGGAAATTCCATAACTCGAACCCGAATCAGCAGGTTTTACAAAACAAGGAAGTTTTATGTTTTCTATGATTTCTGCTGAGCCGTATTCATCTGGTCGTAACAACAAGATGGATTTTGCTACTGGAATGTCGAAACCCCTCAAAAATTGATTACAAAACCATTTGTCAAAAGAAATTTCGGAAGCCAAGGCACCAGAATTCACACAAGGAATGTTTTTCATCTCTAAGAAAGCCTGTAATTTACCATTTTCACCAGGATCTCCGTGGATGTAAATAATTGCAGCATCAATTTTCTGCGGTTGATTTTTGTATTGAAAGGTCATGTTCCATGGATCTACTTCCAAGCGATTCCCTTGATAGATGGCAGTCCAATTATCTCGGGTTAATTCTAGTAGGAAAGCATCATATCCTTCAGGAAAATGCGCTAAAATGGTATGCGCACTCTTGATTGAGATATCAAATTCAGAAGAGTAACCACCACAAATAATTGCAACTTTTTTCATTTTTCGAAATTTACCTTGGATCGATTTGATTCGATTTCCCATTAGGTTACGAAGTTAGACCACAAAAAGACTCGCAAAAACACTTTTTGTAAAAGTTTTCAGCATTAAATGTTGAATAAATGGATGTGATTTAGAATGATTCTAAGAACAAATAAAGATAAAAGAAACTAATTTTGAATCTATTAACAGCGAATGTTTGGAAACATGATACTTATCAGGTTTTTGACTAACCTCCATCATTCTTTGTTGATGACAATATTATGACATTTGTACCATGGGAATGATATACATAATGCTTATTGTAAGTTTAGTAATCGCAGTCTTTTTTTTAGTGACTTTTTTTTGGGCGACCAAATCAGGGCAGTTTGATGAAGATTATGCGCCCTCTGTTCGAATCCTTTTTGACGATGAAAAGAAAGTAAATGAAGATCAAAATATAAATAAAAACACAAAACAAAAGTTAGATGGAACTACAAAAGTTTAGTTACGACAATAAAATCGTAAAATATTTTGCTTATGCCACCATGATTTGGGGGATTATTGGAATGTTAGTAGGACTTACGGCAGCGTTGCAATTGGCATTTCCACAATTCTTCAATGACTACTTAGGCTTTAGCTTTTTGTCATTTGGGCGCATTAGACCTTTACACACCAATGCGGTGATTTTCGCCTTTGTTGGAAACGGTATTTTTACGGGAGTTTATTATTCACTTCAGCGTTTGCTGAAAGCGAGAATGTGGAGTGACAAGTTAAGTTACCTCAATTTTTGGGGCTGGCAGTTTATCATTGTCTGTGCGGTTATTACGCTTCCAATGGGAATTACTTCTTCCAAAGAGTATGCAGAACTAGAATGGTGGATTGACATCATGATTGCTGGTATCTGGGTTGTTTGGGGTTGGAACATGTTCGCAACGATTATTCACAGAAGAGTTTCCCACTTATATGTAGCAATTTGGTTTTACATTGGAACTTTTGTGACTGTAGCTATCTTGCACATCTTCAACTCGTTTGCAATACCCGTTTCTTTCATGAAAAGTTATTCTTGGTACGCAGGGGTGCAGGATGCCTTGGTGCAATGGTGGTACGGACACAATGCAGTTGCATTTTTCTTAACAACACCTTACTTGGGTTTGATGTATTACTTCGTGCCAAAAGCAGCCAATCGTCCAGTATATTCTTACAGATTATCAATCATTCACTTCTGGGCATTGATTTTCTTATACATTTGGGCTGGTCCTCACCACTTATTATACACAGCACTTCCAGATTGGGCTCAAAGTTTAGGAGTTGTTTTCTCAGTTATGTTGATCGCACCATCTTGGGGTGGTATGCTAAATGGTTTGCTAACGCTACGTGGAGCTTGGGATCGAGTTCGAGACGATGCAACTTTGAAGTTCATGGTTGTTGCCTTAACTTGTTATGGTATGGCAACGTTTGAAGGTCCATTGCTTTCATTAAAAAGTGTAAACATCATTTCTCACTTTACCGACTGGACCGTTGCTCACGTTCACGTAGGAGGTTTGGGTTGGAATGGAATGTTGACATTCGGTATGTTGTATTGGTTATTCCCAAAAATGTTTCGTGTGAAATTATGGTCTAAGAAAATGGCAAATCAGCATTTCTGGATTGCGACTTTAGGGATCATTTTGTATTGTATTCCAATTTACATTGCTGGATTTATGCAAGGATTGATGTGGCAAGATTTCAATGCGGATGGAACTTTGGTTCATGGCGATTTCTTGAAAATCGTAGATCAAATGAAACCGTATTACATTTTGAGATCACTTGGTGGATTGCTATTCATAATAGGTGCTTGCATGATGTTTTATAACCTATTTAAAACTGCTCAGTCTGGAAATTTCATGGAAAATGAAGAGGCTGAGGCACCAGCATTGCCAAAATCACTTGGTGAAAAAGGAGAAAAATGGCACAGAAAATTGGAGCGTAAACCAATCAAATTCATGATTTGGAGTATCATCGTTGTTGCAATTGGTGGTTTGGTTGAAATCGTACCAACAATCATTGTAAAAAGTAACGTTCCTACCATTGCGAGTGTGAAACCATATACACCGCTGGAGCTTGAAGGTAGAGATTTATACGTGAAGGAAGGTTGTTACAACTGTCACTCTCAAATGATCCGACCATTGCGATTTGAAACAGCTCGTTATGGAGAATATTCCAAAGCTGGTGAATTTGTTTACGATCATCCATTCCAATGGGGTTCCAAGCGTACTGGTCCAGATTTAGCACGTGAAGGTGGCTTGAGAAGTAATTACTGGCATTACCAACACATGATTCGTCCAAAAGATGTCTCTCCAGGATCGATCATGCCAGCATATCCTTGGTTGAGAGACAATGATTTAGACATCAGTTTGTTGCCTAGGAAAATTAGAGCGATGCAAACGTTAGGGGTTCCTTATCCAGAAGATTACGACAAGGTTGCATTAATTGATCTTGAAAAGCAGTCTGCTTCAATCGCCTTAGACATCATCAACAACCTTCCAAAAGAGTTACAAGCTAACATGCGCAAGGAAGATGAGGTTGCTAAGCTGCAGAAAAAAGAAATCGTTGCTTTGATTGCCTACATGCAAAGACTTGGGGTTGATATCAAGGGCACACCAGAAGACGAGCGTCCAAACCATTAATAGACGAAGAGATGTTAAGATTTATAAAACACAGTTTAACGAGCATCGTGGGAGTAGAAATATTCCCCGTGATTTCCTTACTTATTTTCTCTATATTTTTTGGAGCTGTCATTTTTATGGTAGTTAAAATGAGTAAAAAAGAAGTTTCAGATTTAAGTAACATTCCTTTAGAAGATACTTTACAGTCTGAAAACAATCAAATCAACAAATGATATTTTAAAACGATAGAATATGAAATTGTTTTCCAAAATAATAGTTCTAGCAGCTGTTTTTGTATTCGGAATACAAAAAGCACATGCACAAGATGGTGAAGGTCTTTTCAAGGCAAAATGCAATGTTTGTCACGCCATTGATAAAAACTCGACTGGCCCTCTTTTAAAAGGAGTTAAACAAAGATGGGTGGATGCTGGTGAAGGTGAATTGCTTTATGAATGGATTCACAATGCACCCGGTTTAGTAGCATCTGGCAAAAGTAAAGAAGCGATTACTGCCTCTGAATTTAGTCCAACCATCATGCCTCCACAAGTGGTTACCAACGAGGAAATTGATGCGATTTTCGATTACGTGGATTCCTATGAGGCACCAGCACCTCCAGCAGCAGCTGCAATTGTTGAGGGAGCAACAGGAACTGATGCAAATATTAAAATGGTTCCAAACTACACCGAAAACTTGAACCTTTTTTATTGGTTATTAGTTTGTACTTTGGTTCTTTTAGTAGCAATCGTGTTATTGTCTGGATCGATTACTTCTTTCTTAAAGTCTGATTTTTTTATCGATAAAATCGCTGCTAAGAAAGAAAAAGAAGGTGACAACATCAAGCCATTGGCCATGTTGGCAATTATTTTTGGAATAGTTTCTTCGACAAACTCTTCTTTAGCGATGTCGCTGAGCACTGCTGAAGAAACCGCCAATGACATTCCTTGGTTAAAAATTGAAGCAACTGATTTGTACTTGATGCTTGCGCTTAATATTGTTTTGGTGGGCGTTGTATGGTATTTAAGAAATACATTTAAAAGTTTAGTTCGCATGGTCAAACCAGAGGTGGAAAAAACACCTGCAGAAATGGCGGCCGCAAGACCATCCAAGAAAGCGATGAAAAAATTGAATGTGATTTTAAATGACATCGTTCCAATTGAAGATGAAGCTAAAATTTTAATGGATCATGAGTATGATGGTATTCAGGAGCTTGACAACAACCTTCCACCGTGGTGGGTATGGATGTTTTGGGCAACGATTATTTTTTCTTTCTTCTACATGTTCCACTACCACGTGTTCAAAACGGGAGATTTGCAAGTGGCAGAGTACAATAAAGAAATCGAACAATCCAAAAAAGACATCGATGCTTATTTGTCTAAAATGGCGATGAATGTCGATGAAACAAATGCAACCCTATTGGAAGATGAAGCTGCATTGGCTTCTGGGAAAGCGTTGTACACTGCAAATTGTGTGATGTGTCACAATCCAAACGGAGAAGGAAACATCGGACCAAACTTAACGGATGAGTATTGGATACACGGAAATGATGTCAAAGATATTTTTGGAATCGTTAAACATGGGAATGCAAACGGGATGCCGGAGCATGCTTCCAAACTCAACCCAATACAAATACAAGAACTGTCCTCTTATGTTCTTTCGATGCCTTTTGCAAAAGGAAAAGAACCAGAGGGAGATAAAATTGCCAAATAAACTTGAGAGACAAGAGGAGCCTTTAGGCTTCTTTTGTCGTTTATAGACTACATCAATCCATTAATACAAAACAAAATGATACCAGACGAAGAAGATTCTTTCAGAGATCGAATATCAACGGTAAATGAAGATGGAAAACGGGTATGGATTTATCCCAAAAAGCCCAAAGGTTGGTTTTACAAGCAACGAAAGCGCGTTAGTTACCTCTTGCTCTTGATGTTGTTTTCGTTTCCACACCTAAAAATCAATGGCGAACAACTCTTGTTGTTTAACGTCATTGATCGCAAATTTGTGTTGTTTGGAAAAGTGTTTTGGCCTCAAGACATGTTCTTATTTGCCCTTGCAATCATCATAGGACTTATTTTTATCATCCTATTTACCATCATTTTCGGACGCTTGTTCTGTGGATGGGTTTGTCCGCAAACTATTTTTATGGAAATGGTTTTTCGTCGGATTGAATATTGGATTGAAGGCGATTGGACACACCAACGAAAGTTAGACAATTCACCGTGGACTGGAGAGAAAATTTTTAAGAAAACGGCAAAACACGTTATTTTTTGGCTTATTTCTTTCTTAATCGCCAATACCTTTTTGGCTTATATCATCGGCTCAGATACACTCTGGGCGATTCAAACTGACCCTTTTGATACGCACATCAGCGGATTGATTTCACTCATTATTTTTACAACCGTTTTCTATTTGGTATTTGCTCGCTTGCGCGAACAAGTTTGTACAACCATTTGCCCGTATGGTCGTCTCCAAGGTGTACTGTTGGATAAAGACTCCATGGTGGTTGCTTATGACCATAAAAGAGGTGAAAATAGAGCGAAATTTAAAAAGGGAGAAGACCGAGAAGCGGCTGGGAAAGGTGACTGTGTAGATTGTTATCAATGTGTACACGTTTGTCCCACAGGAATTGATATTCGGAACGGAACGCAATTGGAATGCATCAATTGTACAGCGTGTATTGATGCTTGTGATTCCATCATGGAAGGGGTTGGTTTGGAAAAAGGGTTAATTCGTTTCGTTTCTGAAAATGGAATTCAAAACAGAACTCGTTTCCAATGGACCAAAAGAGTCAAAGCTTATACGGCATTATTGATTGCGATGGTAGTGGTTTTGATGATACTTCTGGTCACTAGAAAAGATTTTGAAACCACGATTATTCGTCAGAGAGGCACGACTTATCAAATGACAAATGATGGCATGGTTAGTAATATTTTTGAAGTGAATTTATTGAATAAAACGCGTAAATCTTTTGACATTAAGCTGGAGCTAGAAGGCGAAGAAGGAATCATAGAAACGGCTGTTAATACGATTCACTTAAAAGCAGAGGCGCAGTTAAATGAGCGATTTATTATTAAATTGCCGTTGAAAACCATCGAAGATGGAACTAAAAAACTGAACATCATTGTTCTGGGTAACAACAAAGAAATTCAAAGAGTATCAACTAAATTTATTGGTCCATCTTTATAAAATAAATTACAATATGAATTGGGGAAAAAGCTTGGTGCTGGTTATGGCACTTTTTATTACGTTCATTCTGGTAATGGTCGTGAAAATGATTTCAACATCAACAGATTTGGTGAGTGAAGATTATTATCAAAAAGAAATTGATTACGAACAAGAAATTGTGGCTGTGAAGAACATGCAACGGTTGAATGTAGAAAGTGAAATCGTGGTAAATGACGAGTTTTTGATTTTCAACTTGCCAAAAGAAGTGAATTTTACGGACATGGAAATCAAACTGATTCGACCCAATGACAAAAAGTTGGATAAGCTATTTGTAGTAAAAGACACCAAGACTTATTTAGTTCCAATTTCGGAATTACAAAAGGGAAAATACAGCGTTGAAATGACGTTTAAGGTGGATGGTGTTCCGTGTATGCAAAAAGAAAAAATCGACATTTAAAGAATAGATAATTTCGATGTAAAATGGGAACAATACTTATAGCAGGACTAGTGCTTGGAATTACCTCCAACTTGCATTGCATAGGTATGTGTGGACCTATTGCGATGGCAATACCTGTCAATCGAGCAAACAATTGGACAATTTTAGGCGGAATTTTACAGTATAATTTTGGAAGAATCTTAACCTACATGTTGTTGGGGTTGATTGTTGGAAGTATTGGGATTTCCGTTAACACCTTGGGAATTTTACAATGGATCAGCATCATTTCAGGAATTTTTCTGATTGTTTACGCTTGGCGAAAATGGTTTACAGTTTATTTTTCTGCTCGACTTCCGCAGTTTGGAATTCAAAAAATAATCAGTAAAAATATCGGACGTGTTTTAAAGTCTGAAATGCCTTTCAAACCTCTATTTCTAGGAGTGCTAAACGGATTTTTACCTTGTGGAATGGTTTACATCGCCTTGATGAATGCTATTTTAGGCGGTCATCCTTATGCCAGTGCTTTGGCCATGATGTCCTTTGGAATTGGGACACTTCCTTCCATGATCGCGGTCGGATTTATGGCGAATCGAATAACCCATGAAATGCGCCGTAAAATGAACAAAGCGATTCCGTATATGTTAACGCTAGTAGGATTGTTAATTGTACTCAGAGGAATGAACTTAGACATACCGTTTATTAGTCCGAAAGTAGTTGAACATCAGACGGAAGAAAGCCACAAACCACAGGTGGAAATGAAATGTTGCACACCAGAAACACGCTGTGAATAATTGTAGAAATTAATTTTATTAACTATTTAAAAGAACAAAAGTCAATTAAATTGGTTTAATTTGTTGAAATGAAATTAAATTTTCCATTCATGAATAAAACAATTATCTCATTTTTCGCAATTTTAAGTGCAATGTCATTTTCTTTTTCTCAAAACATTCAATACCCAGAAACCAAGAAAGGGTCGGTTGTCGATACGTATTTTGAACAGCGTGTTCCTGATCCATACCGTTGGTTGGAGGACGATCGTTCAGATGAAACTGCTCAATGGGTCACCAAACAAAACGAAGTAACCTTTGAATACTTAAATCAAATTTCTTTCAGAGAGCAATTGAAAGAGCGAATGACCAAAATCTGGAATTACGAACGCATTTCAGCTCCTTTCGTAGAAGGAAATTACACCTATTATTACAAAAACAATGGTTTGCAAAATCAATCGGTTTTGTACCGGAAAGATAAAAATGGCAAAGAGGAAATTTTCTTAGATCCAAATACTTTTTCCAAAGACGGTTCAACTTCTTTGGGCGAGGTGAGCTTTTCCAAAGATGGCTCCAAAGTAGCTTATTCCATTTCAGAAGGTGGAAGCGATTGGAGAAAAGTAATCATCTTGGATGCGGCTACTAAAAAAATGACAGAAGATACCTTGTTAGATGTGAAATTCAGTGGCTTGTCTTGGTATAAAAACGAAGGTCTTTACTATTCCAGCTATGACAAGCCAGTAGGAAGTGAGTTGTCAGCAAAAACAGATCAGCATAAGTTGTATTACCACAAACTTGGAACAGCGCAAAAAACGGATGCAGTCATTTTTGGACTAAATGAAAAGAGAAGGTATGTGGGCGGTTCTGTTACCGAAGATCAAGCGTATTTGATTATTAGTGCTGCGACATCAACTTCAGGAAACGAGCTGTACATTCAGAATTTGAATGACAAAAACAGCAAGATTGTTACCATCGTTGATAATTTCAATAGCGATAATTATGTAATTGAAAATGAAGGAAATAAACTGTTTATTGTTACCAATTTAAAAGCACCAAACAAAAAAATTGTTACGGTGGATGCATCCAAACCAACGCCAGAAAATTGGAAAGATTTTATCGCTGAATCAACATACGTGCTTTCGCCATCGAAAGGATCTGGCTACTTTTTCGCAAATTACATGAAAGATGCTGTTTCTCAAATTGTTCAATTTGATTATACAGGGAAAAAAATCCGAGAAATTGAATTGCCAGGAATTGGAACAGCTGGTGGATTTTCTGCCAAAAAACAAGATAAAATCGTATATTTTATTTTCACCAATTACATCACACCAGGATCCATTTACGCTTTTGAACCAGTTTCTGGAAAATCAGAAATATATCAAAAACCCAATGTAGATTTCAACAGTGAAGACTACGAATCCAAACAAGTTTTTTACACTTCCAAAGACGGAACAAAAGTTCCGATGATTATTACTTATAAAAAAGGATTGGAAGTGGACGGCACAAATCCAACCATTTTATACGGTTATGGAGGATTTAATGTGAGTTTGACGCCCGCTTTTAGCATTGCGAATGCAGTTTGGTTAGAACAAGGTGGAATTTATGCAGTTGCCAATTTACGAGGCGGTGGTGAGTATGGAAAAACCTGGCACAATGCAGGGACGAAATTGCAAAAGCAGAATGTATTTGATGATTTCATTGCGGCAGCTGAATACTTGATTTCGAAGAAATACACCTCTTCGGACTACCTTGCAATTCGCGGTGGATCGAACGGTGGATTGTTAGTAGGAGCGGTGATGACACAGCGACCTGAATTAGTCAAAGTGGCTTTGCCCGCAGTAGGAGTTTTGGACATGTTGCGTTACCACACATTTACTGCAGGTGCTGGTTGGGCGTATGATTATGGAACTGCTGAAGACGACGTTAAAATGTTTGAATATTTGAAAGGATATTCTCCAGTACACAATGTGAAAAAAGGAACGCATTATCCAGCAACAATGATTACGACAGGGGATCACGATGATCGCGTTGTTCCAGCACACAGTTTTAAATTTACTGCTGAACTGCAAGATAAGCAAACGGGATCCAATCCAGTTCTCATTCGCATTGACGTGAACGCAGGACATGGCGCAGGAAAATCCGTTGCTCAAACAATCCAAGAAAATGTGGATATTCAATCTTTCATTCTTTTCAACATGGGAAGAGAATAAAGACTTATTTGATTTATAGATTGTTAAATAGGTTTTGTGTATTGCAGAACCTATTTTTGCACCTTAATTTTTAATCAGGGCAAACGCATTTAAAATTTTGTAAGCCTAAAATTTTAGAAAAGACAATTTCATTAAGCGGTGGATTAATCCACCGCTTGATTGCAAACTGAGATGAGTTGTTTGTGGCATGCGTTTTTGTTTAAAAACCATGACATAAACCAATTTTGAAGTTAAATGCGTTTGTCCTGAATTTTTAATCGAACTCAGGTTAGTGATTGAACGAAATTATTATGATTACCCAAGAAGGAACTACTTTTGTCTGATTGTAAAATTATTTTTATCTTAGAACAAAAAAAACGAAACTGCTGAGTCGAATTATGAAAATTGATTCAAAAAAGGAGTAAGGTAAGAAATAATTGCGATTAAAAATTGTAGCTTTGTAATAGTAAAAACATCTATGTTAGATAAATCACATAAAAACGCCAATTGCGCAACATGCGAGATAAGAAGCAATTCGTTGTTTCAAAGCTTTTGTGATGAGGAGCTTACGAATCTGAATGATAGTAAGTCTTGTTCTTATTTTAAAAAAAATCAACCGCTTTTCATAGAAGGTAATTTACCTCGCGGTGTTTTTTGCATGTACCAAGGCAAAGTAAAGATTTTTACCCGTGGCGATAGCGGGAAAGAGCAAATAATTCACATCGCGAAAGAAGGCGAAGTGATTGGTTTTAGAGCGATGTTTAGCGGAGATCCTTATAAATTATCTGCTACAACCCTTGAGGAAAGCAACATTTGCTTCATTACCAAAGAGAATTTCTTGGACATGATTGATACCAACCCAACGTTAAGGAAGGGTATCATGAAGGAACTTTCTAAGGAATTGGGTGAAAGAGCGGTTTTTATTACCAACATGTCTCAAAAATCAGTGCGCGAACGGTTGGCTTATTCGTTGCTTATTTTGGGTGACATTTATAAACCCGATTTAATCAACCTCTCCAGAGAAGATTTGGCGAATTTTGTTGGCACAGCAACAGAAACGTTAATCCGACTTTTAAAAGATTTTAAAGACGAGGGCTTGATTGAAATTCACGCGCGCAAATTGGAAGTTTTGGACGAAAACAAATTGACACACTTAGCTGGTAAATAGTTAATTAAGTCGATTGATCTCACCAAGTTGCGTCAGGATATTGCGTAGGTAAATATTGCATCTCGGTCAAGATTTTACCCAAATATTCCGTATGACTCCCCGATTTTCCGTGTCCGAGCACAAAATTTCCTTCGGGAATTTCAAGATGTGCAATGTAAAATATTTCACGCACTTTTTGTTCCCACATCTTTTCTACGATTGACAAATCCACGCCTTCCTTCCTTTCTTTCATGGCTAAATCGGCATCGTTTTCCGAGAAAAGCTCAAATTTGAATTTCCAAAGATCAGCAATGGCCATTTTCGCTTTTTCAGCGGCTTCGGTTGTTCCGTCGCCAAGACGAATCATCCACTCAGAACTTCTTCTTAAGTGATAGGTCACTTCTTTCAAGGACTTTATTGCCACGGCGGATAAAAAATCATCTTTACTTTTGGTAAGTTCAGTTAAAAAATAAACGTGAAACGCATCCATCAAAAACTGGCGAATTAAAATGAAGGCAAAGTCTTTATTGGGTTGTTCAACTAAATTGACATTGAAATAAGCGTGTTCTGCACGTCGATAAACCAAATCGTCTCCACTTTGACCCTTATCTTCCAATTTTGCAGCAGCCTCGTAAATGGATTCTGCCATTCCAATTAAATCCAATGCTACATTGGTATTGGCAATGTCTTCCTCCAAATAGGGGCCTCGACTCACCATTTCACCCAGTCGATGACTTAAAATCAATGCGTTGTCCGCAATTTGAAGGTAATATTTTACTTTTAGTTCCATACTGTTTGCGTTACATGTTTTTTATTCCTTTTGGTAGCTCGTAAAAGGTGGGATGACGATATATTTTTTGATCGATAGGTTCAAAGAAATATTCTGCTTCGTTGATGGTAACGGCCACAATTTCTTCTGAAGGAACAACCCATAGACCTGTTCCTTCTCCCCGACGGGTATATAAATCTCTCGCATTTTGAACCGCAAGTTCTTTGTCATACGCATGAATGCTACCAACGTGTTTATAAGCCATGCCAGGTTTTGTTTGAATGAAAACTTCCCACAATTTTCCTTGATTATCTTCTTGATTCATTTTTTTCAGTTTTAATTTGTTTGGTGCTTTAATTCTGCTTCAAGAGCTGTTTTTCGAACCCACTCTCCATCCTGATGTGCTTTGATGTGATGTTCTAGTCTTTGTTTGTTGCAAGGACCATTGCCATTCACGACTGTCCAAAATTCTTCCCAATTGATAGCCGCATGCTGATAAATTTCTGAAGCAGCATCGATGAGTTTTACATCTGGAACTTTAAGCCCCAGTAATTCAGCCTGCGGAATTGTTTTGTTGACAAACTTAGCACGCAAACTATCGTTGGATTCTCTTTTGATTTTCCATTGTATGGATTTGCTTGAATGCGCTGAATCGGCATCGTGCGGACCAAACATCATCAAAGCAGGATACCACCATCTGTTGAGCGCATCTTGTGCCATGCGTTGTTGGTCTTTCGTTCCCTCCATCATGCGCCAGATGATTTCATATCCTTGTCGTTGGTGAAACGATTCCTCTTTACAAATGCGCACCATGGCACGGGCATACGGACCATAAGAGGTGCGTTGCAAGGACACTTGATTGGTGATTGCTGCTCCATCAACCAACCACCCGATTGCTCCCATGTCTGCCCAGTTCAAGGATGGATAGTTGAATACCGATGCGTATTTCGCTTTGCCTGCATGTAGTGCGGCGATCATTTGTTCTCTGCTGATGCCCAATGTTTCAGCGGCGCCGTACAGATACAAACCATGACCGGCTTCGTCTTGAATTTTCGCCATCAATATTTTTTTGCTTCGCAAAGATGGCGCACGGTTCAACCAATTCCCTTCAGGCTGCATTCCAATGATTTCAGAATGAGCATGTTGAGATATTTGCCGAATCAATTGGTTGCGATATTCTTCTGGCATCCAATCTCTTGGTTCTATTTTAATATCTGAAGCAATTTTCATTTCAAATTCAGCGATTAATTGATCTTTTGTGAGTTTGTTTGCTAACATAATTTGGTTGATTTAACACGACAATGACACCTTCAAAATTTCAAAAAGGTTCTAAAGCAAAATAACAGAATATGAACGCTCCAAAAAATGATTTTAGGCACCAGAAAACATGATAATTGTCATAAGGGTTATTCCAATCGCAGGTTTTTAGGGATCAAATAAACTACAACAAAAATAAAGGACTTTTTTATCCGTTATTAAGAATGATTCTATTATCTTTGTAGAAGAATCGTATTTGTAAATTAAAAAGCATGAATACAAAAGACATGTTAAAAGCACAAGGTCATTGGATCTTGGCAAAAATGGGGAAAACGGTTTTAAGACCAGGAGGAAAAGAGTTGACTTTAAAAATGATTGATTCTTTACACATTTCTTCCACCGACGATGTCGTAGAGTTTGCACCAGGTTTGGGATTTACGGCTCATTTGACATTGCAGAGAAATCCGAAGACCTATTGTGGAATTGAATTAGATCCACTCGCTGTAAAGAAACTTCGAAAAGTCATTCAAGGAAAAAACAGAAAAGTCATCCATGGTAATGCTGCGGATTCAAAAATGAATTCAGGCTCCATGGACAAAGTTTATGGTGAAGCGATGTTGACCATGCACACCGACCATCGGAAATTAGAAATTATCGAAGAAGCGCATCGCATCTTAAAGAAAGGAGGTTTATATGCCATTCACGAAATTGGTTTATTGCCTGAAGAAATAAGTGAAACATTGAAAGCCGAAATCACCAGAGAGTTGGCCTTAGCTATCCGTGTAAATGCCCGTCCGCTTACGAAACAAGAATGGGCATCTTTGTTAGAAAAAAAAGGGTTTAAAGTGAAAACCATTCACACCAACCCAATGAGTTTATTAGAACTCAAAAGAATTGTGGACGATGAAGGCCTTTTAAGAACCCTAAAAATCACGTTGAATATATTAATACATCCAAAAGCAAGAAAACGCATATTGGCCATGAGAAAAGTTTTCAGAGCCTATGCAGCGCACATGAATGCCATTGTAATTGTGGCAGAAAAAGTATAAATTTAATAATCAGTAAAACAATTAATTATGAGTATCACAGAAAAAGGAATAATCGGAGAAATTGTAGCACAAGACTACCGTGCTGCAGAAGTTTTTAAAAACCATCAAATTGATTTTTGCTGTCAAGGAAATAGAACCATTGAAGAGGCTTGTGTAAAACACAACATTGAACCTGCTATTTTGGTAGGTGAATTGAATGACAAATTAAACACACAAGCAGCAACGGGTGAACCAGATTACAAATCCTGGCCAGCAGATTTATTAGCGGATTATGTTGAGAAAAAACACCACCGTTACATAGAAGAAAAAACACCCGTGTTGAAGCAATATTTGGATAAGATAGCCACTGTTCACGGTGGCCGCCATCCTGAATTGCATGAAATTAAAGATCATTTTTATACATCTGCAGGAGAGTTGGCGAAGCACATGAAGAAAGAAGAATTAATTCTTTTCCCTTTTGTTCGTAAAATGGTCGCTTCTAATGGAAAAGCCATGGATGAACCCCATTTTGGAAGTGTTCAAAATCCCATTCAAGCGATGATGGCTGAACACGAAACAGAAGGAGATCGATTTAGAGAAATTGTAAGGTTGTCAGACAATTACACACCACCAGCTGATGCGTGCAATACGTATCGAGTTGCTTTTGCCCTCTTGAAAGAATTTGAAGAAGATTTGCATTTGCATATCCATTTAGAAAACAACATTTTATTTCCACAAGCTGTAGCCATGGAAAAAAAATTAGTAGCTCAACATTCATAGCATACGCTAACAACATCGGGCGCATTTTTTACTTGCTTTTTAAAATGTGCCCGATTTTATTTAAAAACATGAGATGTAAGTTGCAAAGTATTTATATTCTAGCGAACTTTGCACCGAATATAAAAAAGATACTTTCGTGAGAAAATTTTTTGTTTTAGCCAGCGTCTTTACCGTATTGATACTGGGCTTATTAGGGTGGTATGTTTCCACTGTTTTTTATTGGGTTTTGGGTTTGATGATGATTCTTGTCATCTTGGGATTCTGGGACATGACGCAAAAGAAGCACACGCTGATGAGAAACTTTCCAGTGGTTGGTCGCTTGAGATGGTTAATGGAAGCAATTCGTCCCAAAATGTATCAATATTTTATTGAAAGCGATACGGATGGAACACCAATTAATCGAATTGATCGAAATACCATCTATCAACGTGCTAAAAAACAACTAAATACCATTCCTTTCGGAACACAAATGGACGTTTATGCTGAAGGATATGAATGGATGTCTCACAGCATAGCACCGAAAGATTTCCATAATTTGGATCATAACCCACGCGTAATAGTTGGAAATAGAGATTGTAAACAACCGTATAGTTGTAGCATTTTAAATGTTTCAGCGATGAGTTTTGGATCCTTAAGTACTGCCGCGATCGAATCTTTGAATGGCGGAGCGAAGCGCGGTGGATTTGCGCACAATACGGGAGAAGGAGGAATAAGTTCTTACCACTTGAAACATGGAGGAGATTTGATCTGGCAAATAGGAACAGGTTATTTCGGAGCTCGTGGAGCAGATGGGAAATTTAGTTTTGATGTATTCAAATTAAATGCGCACCGACCTGAAGTTAAAATGATCGAGATTAAACTTTCTCAAGGTGCAAAACCAGGTCATGGTGGAATTTTGCCAGCGAAGAAAAACACGCCTGAAATTGCTGCCATTCGTCACGTAGAACCATACACAACTGTTTATTCACCACCGTTCCACTCGGCTTTTAGCACGCCTTATGAAATGATTAAATTCATTGGAGATGTTCGGGAAGCTTCCGGCGGAAAACCAGTTGGTTTTAAACTTTGTATCGGACATAAAAGTGAATTCATTGGAATTTGTAGAGCGATGGTTGAGTTAGACATTTACCCAGATTTCATTACCGTTGATGGTGGTGAAGGAGGTACGGGTGCTGCGCCACAAGAATTTAGCAACTACGTAGGAGCACCGTTTGTTGATTCCATTGCTTTTGTACACAACATGTTGGAAGGTTTTGGTATTCGCGAACACATCAAAATTTTAGGTTCTGGAAAAATATTAAGTGGTTTCCATATTGTTAGAGCAATGGCGTTAGGTGCGGATGTTTGTATGAGTGCGCGTGCGATGATGATGGCCCTGGGTTGTATTCAAGCATTGGTTTGTAATACAAATACGTGTCCAACAGGAATTGCCACACAAGATCCGCAGTTAGTAGCTGGATTGGTTGTTGGTAATAAGGTGGTTCGTGTTGCAAATTACCACGAAGAAACGGTGAAGGCTTTTGTTGAGTTATTAGGCGCTGCAGGAATCGACAGCAATGGTAAATTGACAAGAGACCATATTTACAGAAGAATTTCCATGAACGAAGCGAAAACATTCGAAGAAATTTTCCCAAGTTTGGAAAAAGGCTGTATGCTGCGAGGTGAAATTCCAGTTAAATACCAAGAAGATTATAGAAGATCTGATATGCATAAATGGTCTTAAGAACTAAAAGGGGTTTGAATTTGTTCAAGCCCCTTTTGCTTTTTAAACCCTGTTATCTTTATCATGCTCAGTTTTCACGGAGTCTGAACAATCTCTCCCACATTGGATGATCCAAGAAGAGTCACGCTGACTGAGTGGATTCAAAACTGGCTATCTATTTAAAACGATACTTTCCAGATACCTCTTACGGTCGATTAGACTCGGTTCGCCCGGAAATTTAGTCAATCCTAGATTGATGTAAAATAACGAGCTGTCTGCTTGATTTTGCATGAAAAAGCCTTTGGAAATGAAATCGTAGTTATTTGGCACATCGCTTTTCTCGACTAGTAATTTTGCAATTTCTAGGTAGTTTACCCAATCTTCATTTCTTTCATATTCCATCAGTAAATATTGATAAGAATCTAAAAAGTCAGGTTCTCTTTTAATTGCGATTTTGAAAGTTTCAATTGTTGTTTTACTATCGCCAGCAAATTGCGCAGCTCTTCCTTTATCGAACAAAGCATTGAAAAAAGAAGAATCAATTTTAACGGCGTTACTGAAATGATGTAATGCCATTTGATGAATCTCATCTTTCTCAGTTTGTGGTAGAGAAACATTTTGACTAGAAAACTCCATCAACCTCAAAGCATATAAATTGTTTGCTTGCGCTGAATTTTGAAGGTGTTTTACATCATTTCCCATCAAGGTTAGAGGATCTTTCCACAAGCTATTTCGATGCATCGTTTTGATAACAAAAAGACATAGAATCACGGCTACAATTCCTTCTAGTACAAAAGGTTTCTTGGAAAGAAAAGCGGGTTTTATCCAATAAACTAATCCTGCAATGAAGATGCAGAATCCAGCCGAAGCGATAAAAAGCAATCGTTCTGCAACCATACCGGCTACCAATTCAATCCAATTGCTGAAAAGAATAATCGATAATAAATACCATAAAATTCCGAAACTAATGATGGGGCGCTTTTTGATTTGCCAAATTGCGAGGAAGATTAAACCTAAATGAATAAAAATGGATATCCATACAAAGGGATTAGAGAGGCTTACCGTATCCATTCTAGCGAATCCATAATAGAAAGACAATTCGTTCGGGAAAACCATCAAGCGGATGTATTCGCCGAGTGTAGCAGCTCCTGTACCGATGGTTTCTGCTTGAGTATGTGGAGCAACCAAAGTGTTTTCAGCAAATTCTAAGTTCCGACCTTCTTTTAGGAAGCTTTTTTGTTCGGAAGTTGTATTTGATTTTTGAACTTCAGCTGGAAGTTCGGTTTTTGGAAGTACAGGATTCTTCTGACTATATTGGTAGTTTTCAAATGAGAAAAATGCGACTAAAATTGAGAAAAGCAGGACAACAAAATAACTGATCCACTTTTGTGTTTTTAATTTAAGGACATAGATAATACTAAATCCAAACAAAACAAATGGATAATAATTAGTTTCTCCAAACCACCACATAACGACTAAAGTAATGACGGAGTATATTAACCCCCACAATGGTTTTTTGAAATGTAACAAAAAAAATAGTCCAATGTGTAAAAGAAACAAAATGTTTATAGACTCATGAGCTTCTATTATGAAGAATGTTAAAGATGTTATTATCAGCGAAGTCCAAAAAAAGTAGAATTGTTTTGAGTAGGACTTTCTTTCTTTTTGATTAGTGAAGTAGAAAACACATGCTAGAATTATTAAAACGTATAGAGTTCGAAATTCACGGTAGTCAAATTGATAATTAATAGCGAATGAGATAATTACCAATGTAATTAATCCTACTTGAAAATTAAGATTAATTATCCAAAACAGAAGCGGGAGCGTTAATAACAATCCGTAAAAATTCGTAGAGTAAAATGACCAAGTAATAACGGCTAATATTAACAATAATGGAACTATGGTTAGGGAAAGAAACTTTTTGATGTTAAAAACAGTTCGTTTAACTAGGATTTGTGTTTTAATTAAATAGGTGAGACCAATTCCAATTACGGGCAGAATAATCATCAAGAGCATACGAGTCATGCTTAGTTCTGAGCCGACTATAGCTGCTGGTAATATGACTGCAAGACTTATTAAAATAAGTTGATTTCGAGATAAGTTTTGAAACAGAACGAACGCAACCGGAAGAACGATTGCCATTGGATAAGCACTTTTCTTGGATAACATGGCCATTGTAAAGAGAGCAACTATCCATATTAATGAAATGACTTTTCTTTTATCAAGGTACTTGGCCATCGACAAACCGCTTAGTATGATGAAGAGGAAAGCCAATATTTCATCTCGGTTTTTGATACTTGCAACTACTTCTGTGTGAACAGGATGCAATGCGAATAAAATAACAGCTAAAAATGCTAATTTTAATTGTTCTACCCCAAACCATTTCAATAATAATTTGAAAAATAGAACAATTGATAGCACATAAAGTATGACGTTGAAAAAATGACTGACTTTCGAGCTTTCTCCGAAGAATTGATGTTCGATTGCAAAGGAGAGATGCACCATCGGACGATATCCATAGGCATAACCCATGGCATCGGCATAATAAGAATTGGTAAAAATGTCTTTGAGAGCTGTTAAACCTTGCGAAGTAAAACGGTGATTCATGGTTACCAGTTCGTCATCTAAGTTATAGCCACCACCAATGGTATTGGCAAAAACAAAAAACACGATTATTCCAAGGAGATAATAATAGTTTTTGAGTTGGGTGGGTTTTTGCTCAACAACTAAGTCCTTCCCTTTTTTATTTTTTTGGATCGTTTTTTTCATGATGGATTTAATTCAATGTTGTGTTTATTTGGAAACGGAATGAACTTGATTTTCAATCCATGCGTATAGTTTTTCAATTCCCTCTTCTAAGGACAATTTGGGTCTCCAACCAAGCTCTTTCTCAATCAAGGTATTGTCTGAAGAGCGACCTCTCACGCCAGTTGGGCCAGCGATCATTTTCAATTGAATTGCGGGTTTATTCGCCGATTTTGCGATTAATTTCGCAAAATTTTGAATGGAAATCATTTCCTGCGAACCAATGTTATAAGGTCCAGTTTTGTCGGATTGCATGAGCTTCATTACGCCATCTAAACAATCGTCTATATACAGGAAAGAACGGGTTTGTTGTCCGTCACCCCAAATTTCGATGGTTCCATTTTGATCCGCAGTTGCAATTTTTCGACACAAAGCGGAAGGCGCTTTTTCTTTGCCGTTGTTCCACGTAGATTCAGGGCCAAAAATGTTGTGAAATCGAGCGATTTTTACGTTTAAACCGAAATTTCGATGATAGGATAAATACAAACGTTCTGAAAATAATTTTTCCCAACCGTATTCGCTATCCGGTTCTGCGGGATAAGCAGAAGGTTCGTCGCATTTCGGATTGTTGGGATCCATTTGATTGTACTCTGGATAAACACAAGCTGAGGAAGAGAAAAAAACCGCTTTTACCTTTTTCTCTAATGCAACTTTCGCCACATTTAGATTGATTTGTGCTGAATTATGCATCACATTTGCATCGTTCAATCCTGTAAAAATATATCCGGCACCACCAACATCTCCAGCAAGCTGATATAATTCGTCGATTTCTTCACCGATTTCTTGCATGGTGAAATGAACGTCTCTCAAGTCTCCAACGATAAATTCATCCGCAGCGCTTTTAGAAAATTCAGGTAGTTTGATGTCAATTCCTTTGACCCAAAAACCTTCTTGCTTGAGACGTTTAACGAGATGATGACCGATGAATCCGCCGGCACCCAGTACAATGGCTTTTTTCATGAGTTCAATTTATAAATGATGTATAATTACGTAGTATTTTGTTGAGAGCCATAGATGCTATAACGTTTTTTGAGTGTCTCTCGTTACCATTTTTCAAAAAAACGAGCAACATTCCACCGAAGATAATAAAAATATGCTTTTACATTCCTTTTCTCTCGCTTGGAAATTGTATTCTCAAATGTTGGATTGTATTTTTTGAGTGTTTTAACGTAGACCTCATATTCGGGATTGGCAAGGTGTTCTTTTTTGGAAAACTCCAACATCGAAAGTGCTGCAAAGTGAATGAATATCAATTTGTCATTTTCAATCTTCAATTGATTGTCGTTATTTCTTTTTAGTTCACTAGTTTCACTATTCCATCCGGCGAAATTGCAACCACGATGTTTGATTATTTCAACTTCGTTGAAGATAATGGGAATTAAGTCCAGGTATTTTTGGTCGTCAAATAAACCTCTCCAAAAAGCTTTTTTGACGTTGTATAAACAAGATTCTGTCCACCAATCTAGTATTGGAATAGCATTTTTGTTGGCACCAATAAATCCAGCATTGTACAGTCCAACTCTGAAATTTGCTTCCAACCAATTTTGGTTTTGAGCGGGACTTGAATCGTAAAAATGAGGAGTCAATAGGAAATTTGCTGAATTTAATTTTTCAAAAAGAAAGTCAGGAGAATCATAAAAAAAGATGTCGTTGTCGACATAGATTACTTGATCGTAATCTTGTTCAAGCAAAAAACGAAGATATACGGACTTTAATGCCCAGCGAAGTTTATCGCCTTTGTATTTGTTTTTCAGCTTATTTGCGTGTTCGGTTTGTAAATCAGTTAAAATGTTGACATGAAAAGGAAGGTCTGTTATCGTTTGCTCAACGTCGGTAATTAAACAAAACAAATCAGCATCCGTGTACTTGGCAACAGAATCTAAAAGTGCTTGACTTTTAAAAAGATGACTTTGAGTAGATATGGTACAGATGGCTTGTTTCACAGGATAAAATTAAGATATTTTTTGGATGAAAAAACGTCCGCCTAGCATTCCAACAAAATCCGTAGGCATCTGGCGGTATTTTGGAAGTGCTTTTTTCAAAATGGTATTTAAATATGCTTCATCGGCAAACGAATCGACTTTAAATTCTACTAAAAAACCTGCTTCTTCAAAGATCTCTTTGTATTCATTATATCTTAGACGGTTGCCAAATCGGGCATCTGTCATTTTCTTAATTTTTAAAAACAGCTTATCTGGAAATGTCAAAAATTCAAGAGGTTTGTTGTAATTTCGGTGATCTCTTAAGTCAATCTGATGAAAACCAATTCCTCCTTTTTTTGTAATTCTTGCTAATTCTTTTACGGCTAGCTCAGGATAAACGAAATGCTCAAAACAAGCATTGGAAATACTGATGTCAATTGTTCCATCTTCCACTTCAAAGACTTTTTCTATACCTAAGTTATAACATCTTAATTTGGAGGCATCGTGTGATTGGTTTCTTATGATTTCTTTCAGTGAGGAAAATTCAACCAAGGGATATTTTTTTTGAACTTCTTGAAGCAACGATTCATAATACAGGGGGTGATAATGCGCTTTCCATTCAATAAGATATGGGTCGATTAATATAGCTTCTGATAAACCTAAATCGATTAAAATGAAGGCTATGCCAAAATCCTGACCTGGTCCGATTTCTAGGAGTTTCTTGTTTTTTAGATAGTTACTGTCTTTATTGGGTAAAAAACTTATGATATATTGAACATTTCTTAAGGTAAAGTCAATTGCCTCTTCGATGTTTTTATTGATTGCATTACTTCGTTTTTGGAAAACCCGCTTTTTGTTTTTGTAGATGGAATAAAAAATCCATTCACCCAGATATGTTTTTAAGTCTTTCCAGTATAATTTTTCCATTATTTCTCACCGTTAACTTGTTTCATTAATTGATTCCAAAATCCCCATTTTTTATCCCCAAAGTGGTGATAAACATGGATTAAGTTGGCTTTAATAACCTCCTTTGGTCCTAATTGGATTTGATTATTCTCTGTCCAATTCAGATAAGGATTGTGATAATCGGCAATCAAATTCCACTTTTTATCAAGGGTGGGATGGTTTTCCAATCCAAATTTCCATACCGTTGCAATTAAAGTTCCTTGATCGCGGGTTTTCCAAGCGCTGTCTTTGAATATTTCCATGGTATAATTGAACCAATTGGAAAGAAATTCATGTGAGAGGTCATTAAATAAAAAGACTCCTCCATTCCAATGTTGGAAGCATGGATTAGTGATGGAAGTGCCGAATTTTAAATGGATGTTTTCTTTGAGATGAACACATTTGTCAGCCCAGATGTCTACTTTTTCTGAATTAGACCAAACTAGTGTGAAACGATTATATTTCAGGCCTGTTTCTTGCATTATTTTACGTGTATTTACCTCGTACATGACTATTTCCTTTTTCGCATTCATCCACACTCTTTTTTTTCTGTCGAATGAAAATTCATGGTTCAATTTAAAAATAGGATAACTCATAAAATATCGAAAGGCAATCATTAGTTTTTGCCCTCTATTTTTCTTTAATGAATTAAAAACATTTTGTAATTCTTTTGCTGAAGCTATTATTTTATCATCGGTAATGGTGCGGTTTTTATCATATTTGATAAGCGCTTTATTAAATTTATCACGGTCAATTTTCCATTTTTCTTGACAGCCACAATTAACAGCATAGGCACTAAACTTTTCCATTGTGCAATGATCTGGTGCAAAAATAATGGGTGCTATAAATTCATTGAAAATATGATCTACATCAGGCGACGTTGCAATAATATCGGTATCGAGGTAGCAATAATTATTTCCTTTTGGAACAAATTGATAAACTCCAGTCTTTAAATAAATACTGGCTTGGTGGTTATCAAAATGTTCGGGAGTTTTGATGTCAATGATGTGGTCATGAATTACAGGAACTTCATTTCGCGAAGAATCTGTTAAAACCCAGATTTCATTACTGGAAAATTTCTGTAAGTAGGGTAAGGAAAAATGAAGCGTATCGATGTGCTCACGCGCTCCACAAACCACAAAAATAAAGATATTTTTCATTCTAAAAATAGATTCAAGTCGCTAATTTAATGCTAAATAATCGATTCATATCGGTTGATTTTAAACCAATTTGTCATTTCAATAATCCCTTCTTCCATCGTGCAAATCGGTTTATAGCCAATGTATTGCTCCAGCTTGGAGGAATCGGAATGTGTTGCCCTTAATTCGTTTTCAGGAAGTTTGGCAAAATTTGATTTCAGCTCTTTATCCAAATGTTTCGCAATCAAAGTTGCGTACTCTTTTATCGAAGAAGGTGCGCCATATCCAATGTTAAAGAGCTGATGAAAACCTGGTTTTTCAGCCGTGATTTTCTTGGTAAGTAATGCAATAGATTGAACGATGTCGCTCACATGCGTAAAATCTCGGTAAACATTCCCAGCGTTATAAAGTGTAATTTCTTTTTCAGCTTCGATGGCGTTCATGAATTTATAAGCAGCCATGTCAGGACGTGTCCAAGAACCGTAAACGGTGAAAAATCGAAGTCCGATTGCTGTTAAACCAAATTGCTGACAATAATTCTCAATCATCAGTTCCGTCATGCGCTTACTGGTTCCGTAATAGGACAATTGCTTTTCGTGCG
This sequence comes from uncultured Chryseobacterium sp., assembly GCA_964488745.1. GTDB lineage: Bacteria > Bacteroidota > Bacteroidia > Flavobacteriales_D > Crocinitomicaceae > JAQVCM01. Next base: position 53,450 of record CAZAVP010000012.1, read on the forward strand.
GAGAAGTTTCACTCATTTCTGATTGATTGGGTTCATACACAGAAGAACTGCTGGCATAAATAAAGTATTTCACGCCGTTTTTACGACATTGCTCTAAAACATTGAAAGTTCCGGCAACATTCTGATTGAAATAGATTTCGGGATTCGATAACGAACCTGAAATTCCAGTTTCTGCAGCTAAGTGAATGATTATATCTGGCTTTTCTTCATATTGCTCCAAAAATGAATCATGAATAGAAATTTGCTTTACATTTTCGTTCAATTGTGCACGTTGAACAGAAGCCGGTTTGTCAGCCGATAAAGAATCTAATCCAAATACCACGTTTGACTTGCTCAATTGCTTGTTCAAATGCGTTCCGATAAAACCTGCTATGCCGGTGATGAGAATGTTATTCATGATATCTTTGACTAAATGTTACTGTATTAAACTTTTTAATAAATCCATTTTCTTATATTTTGACGATATAATTAAATAGAAAACACTTTTTGGATATTCTTCTTTTAAGATTTTGTGGTGCTTTTTTATAACATCAATATTTTTTAAATCTATTTCAAACTGTTTTTTCAAGTCTATTTTTTGCTCTAAGGTTAATTCACTTTCTAAGTTCAAAAAAAGTTTAAATTTACTTAAAATGAAAGATTCATCTATTGCTTCGCCATTATACTCTGCAATTTCACGTAGAAAGCTTTCATATTCTATTTCTTTATTTTGAAAAAATAAATATTCTTTTCCGAATAGAATAGCCGCCTTGTGGTGGCTTTTACTTGACTTTAACCTTAAGGAATCAGTTGTGGAAATTTCAATTTTATTCTGCTGTTCCATAAATTTCAATTTAGGATTAACCAAGTAGTTGATAATGGCAGTATTTTTCACATCTTTAATTTCCATTTGATTCATGAATTTATTTCTTGGAAAAAGATAAGGTTTTGCTGAGGTATGATACGAAGTATCAGCCGTACTTAGAGTAAATTCACCCGCTGCGCTTATTGGCACTAATGGAATCTGTAATTTTCCGATTGAATTAGAGTTTAATATTACCCTTAAATTAGTTACGCCGGTTTCAGGATCGTAAACTATCTCTAAAGAACTATTAGCGGGAAGAATAAACTCATCTGAAATCTTCGGAGCCGCTAAATGCCATTTCGTCACATCTTTCTTGTCTTTTTGAATCGAGAACATTTTACTTAGTTTATTTGAAATTGGATTTGATTTTTGTAAAATCGGATTGATTCCAACATTTTCGCAAGTTAGCTCCCAAATATTTTTGATTGACTCAAGATCTTGAATAGATTTTAATGTTCCCTTTTCATCACAATAAAATACCCCAAAATCCGGATCATACATTTGCCATTTATTCTTAACAAGAACTTCAGCGACAACATGATCTTCAAAACCAATTATTCTTGATTTAAAACCTTGCTCTCTCCATGTTTTTGCTAAAACAGAAGATCTGTCATCACAGAATCCACCTCCAATAGAGTTGATAAATAAGCAGGATTCATGTTGCCAGTTTTCAGTCGAAAAGGGTTCCGAGTGAAAAGTTATATCTGAAATATATTTCCAGGATGCTTGCTCTAATTGAATGTTGTTTTTGAATGCCAACTCTTGCGACAAGTTTAAAATATCCTGTTTGCTAAGTGGGAAAAGATTATTTACCTTCAAATTAAACTTTACAGGAAAGTCGTGAGGATTAGCTATTGAAATCGTATTCTGTTCATTTTTCAATTCAATTAATTGGGAAACTTTTATTCTTAGCTCTTTCTTTTCAGAAGAAGGAGAACATGAAAGCAGGAAAATACAGGAAGTTATAAATATTAAATTTCTCATTTTAAACTTGCTTTTGAACGTAAAAACGAAAGGTCTTATGTGATAGATATAAGAAATTTACAAAGAAAATTAAATTTACTACAATTATCGGAGTAATAACGATACTCATTAATATCCATATACCTAGATGTAATAATAGTAATGCGATTCCATAATAAACGATCCATCGTTTATTGAATAGGCAAACTATTACTAACAACTCAATTAGCAAAGCAAATAAAAGTAAGGAAGAGAAGAATATCGGGTATGAAAGTACATGCGCTGATATTTGCTCGCCTTTAATAAGATACGCCTCATTTTGAGAAATAATATATTTATCCATGTTCGATTTCTTAATTTGAACAGCAAATCCCTTCGTATCGGTAAACCATGTAAATCCAGAAGTTATAACTTTAGCTAATCCGCTTAGAAAATAGATCGCAATTATAATTTGTTGACTGAAGAATATTCGTTGTTTATAGAGAAGTTCTTCTGATTTTTTTAGTTTGAAAACTAAATAAGCTATGAATTGAGCAATGAGAATTGCTGATAGGATATCGTTTCTGTTGTAGATACCCTGGGAATCTTCCATTGAGAAAATCAATACGGAAATGATTGATAAAACCGCAGTAGATAGAAGCATTTTCTTTTCTAAAATATAAAAAATGAGTGCCGAAAGTGCGATACAGCTTATTAAAAACTTTACAGAAATGGGTAAAAATAAATTACAATCGACACAAAGACAAATGCTTTTAGAATTAACGAGAACAGAAGTTCTAAAAAGAACAATACTCGCTGATAAAAACCAAAAGATACCAAAGGGGATTTTAAGCCAATTCCATTGTTTTATAGAATAACTAGTCTGAAAATCGAGGTATTGTTTAATTACGTTCCTCATACAATATCGTTTTAATTGTTTTCAAGCTGTCATTCGCGATCAAGTTTTTCAAGCGAATAACTTTAAAGCACTTTTTCTTGGTGAATTGATTTTTAGCTCTTTGATTTCGCATAATCTCTTCACCTATTTTGTTTAATTGAGCATCGCTGAGTGGTTCTGATATATTATGTTTTTCTAGGTAAGTGTCATAGAAATCAATTATGTCAGCAGATTTATAGGTGATCTCGTGATTAAATATCTTTCCTGCTTCGTCTTCAATCAGGAATACATACGAATGGTTTGGAAGAGAGTCGTACACCGCAAGGTTTGAAAAAGGATGTTGCGTTTTTAATATTAATGCAAGTACTACATAAAAAATAAAAATTGGGTAGGACTTAAATAAAAACAAAGGATATTTTTTAAGTTCCTTTTTATATATGAAAACTGCTGACACCAGCCATAATACTGGTATTACCATCTTTGCAATCCATATAATTGCACCAAAATTATCGTACCATCTAAAAAATGCGCTGTAAGATGCTATCCACCACCATGTATATTGTATATAGGTATAAAGTAATAAAACTCCTAGAAGAAAGGATATCGATTTAAGTAGAAATTGATGCTTAATTAGGAAACTCTTCACGATGCTATTTTTTTTGTTTTCTCTTTCTGGAGCTACCAAGTAAGTCATTCATGATCACAGTGAGCTCTTGGATAGTTTTGTTGTTGCATATTTGGTAAATTCGATCAGGCGATAACTCATCAATTATTTTTATTAAATAAGTTTGATTCTTTTCTGATTCAGCGTTAATTAACTCCTCAATCATCGATAAAATAATCTTAAATTTTTCTTGCTCATTTTCTTGTATCTTTTTAAAAAAATGCGTTTTCAGGTCATTAAAACTCAATAAAACAGTTGGTTTTTTATTGGAATTTTTTTCTCTCCATTTTTGAATGTCTTGAATTAAGTTTTCAAATTTTTCTACATTTTGCTTTGAAGCATATGACTCTTTTTCAAAACTTTCTGTTTCAAATTTATTTAAAATTGTAGTTAAGAATTCTGGGGAGCACTCAATAAGGGAAAGAGACAAGGGTTTGTCAACATAGCAAAAGTTAATATAAGCCTCTTGTTTATTTGCAAAACGTACAAGATCAGGAATTGTTTCCCAGTTAGTCGTCATGGGACAAATTGGAATGTTAAGAGAAGTTTTCTTTTTTTTGCAATAAGCCGAAAACCATTCAAAGTTTTTAATTAGAGTTTCGAATTTTGCATTATTTCGAATTTTTTCATAAACTTCTTTATCCATGGAATCAATAGAAATGTTTAGATTAAATCTTCCATTTTCGAGTATATTCTTTATGCGATCGTTTAACACGCTTCCATTGGTTACTACACTAATTTCGATTGAAGGGTTGAGTTCTCGCATTTTGTCCCAAATCTCAAAATAGCTAGGAATCAAAAAGGGCTCTCCGCCGACAAACACTGCTTCTTTCAAATGTGGTATAAACTCATTTAATTCAGTTAAAAATTCTTGATTATATTTACTTAAAGAAGGTGGAAGGTTGTTATTTTTTCGGATGGTCGAAGAAAGGATAGAGTTACACATTTCACAAGCAAGATTACACGTGTTTTCAAGGCAAAATTCCATAATTTGTGGCCAGTCACTTTTGTTGAATTTGTCGTAGTCTCTTGCTTTTAAATTCGTTGTGCTGCCAGATTGAACTTTTTCTAAACAAATTTGACAATCGTAACTGAGATCATTTTCATTGACGTGATTTCTTAATGCTTCGAAAGAACTACTTGCCCAAACCTCTTTAATTGTTTTTCCAACGATACTAATCGTGGTCTTTTTGTTATAACAACAAACAGCCACTGTACCATCGATGTTGAAACTCATAGAACTCCATGGTGCCATGCAAAATGGTCTGTTCTTTTCTGTTGAATGATTTTCATTTAAGTTTTTCGAATCATTCTCTTTGCTAGATGTTGGCTTAAATAAATTTATAATTTTCTGAATCATTTTTTACATCCATTTCTGTAACCATTTCTCCATAACTACTAACTTCCATAGTTTCCAATTGTATGTTTCCAGTAGTAAATTATCTATGTAATCTTGATTGACCAAGTTTAATTCTACTAATTTACTGTTTTTAAACTGTTTTCTATACCATTCAATGTTCATATAATAAGAGTCTGGACCAACAAAACCTTGTTTTTTACGGCTTAAAATAATTTCAGGTAAGTGTTTCTCAATATTCTTGTAGAGTAAATACTTCGCTTGATCTTTTCTAAAATAGCATTTTTCATCTAGCTGGAAAACATACTCAAAGAGTTTATGATCTAAAAAGGGAACACGTACTTCCAATGAGTTGGACATACTTGCGCGGTCGACTTTAGTTAAGACTAGCTCGCCCATAAAGCACTTTATATCCATCATTTGAATAGATTTAAGTGGAGACAAAGATTGGTTGAAGTGCTGTCTGTAAAACCAATGAACATCTTCTGATATATCTTGATGTAAGTTAGGATGAAGCATTTTTTTTAATTCATCTTTGTCAAACCAACCCATTGCCATTGACTGCGCATAGAAGTCTACCGTATCAATTGGATTAAAAATTCTTTTAAGTTTATCTAACATCGAAGTTGGATTACTTTTGTTATAGAAATCATGTTGCCATGTATATCCACCGAATAATTCATCTGCACCTTCACCGCTTAATACTGCTTTTACTTTTGAGCGGGCTAATCTGCTAACCATGTATGTTGGAACAATCGAAATATCAGCAATCGGTTCATCATACACATCGGGCATTATGTCCACCAAGTCCAAACTATCTTCATCCGCAACAACAGATTCATTTGAAACTTCCAAATGATCCGCAACAATTTTTGCAAAATGATCCTCGCTTTTGTTCCATTTAGAAAAGCCTATTGAAAAGGTTTCTGGTTTGTTCTTCAATTCATTCATATAGTGTACCAAAGCACTGCTATCGTAACCACCACTTAAGAACGATCCAATCGGAACATCTGCATAAATGTGTTTTTGAACAGATTCACGAAGTAAACTATTGGTTTTTAATACTGCTTGTTTATCTACTTGACTTCCATCTTCTAGTTTCCAGTATTCTTTTATTTGAATTTGGAGTGAGTTTGTATTTATCTCTGCATAATTTGCAGGAGCTATCTTCTGAATATCCTTCCAAATTGTTTTTGGGGAAGGAACATAGCGATAAACAAAATAGTCAGCAAATGATGAAAAATCAATTTCTTTTTCTACTTCGCCCGATGCATGAATTGCTTTTAATTCAGAAGCAAATAATAGTTTTGAATCTTGAATGGTATAATATAATGGCTTGATTCCAAATCTATCCCGAACGAGGAATAGTTGATTTTTGCTTTCATCTAAAAGAGCGAAAGCGAACATGCCGTCTAACTTGTGAATTACATCAATGCCCCATTTTTGATATCCCGCGAGTATAACTTCGGTGTCCGTATTTGTTTTGAAGTCATAATCATTAGAGAGTTGTGCTTTAATTTGTAGAAAGTTGTAAATTTCACCATTGAAGGTTACTATTATTTCTCCAGAGTTATCTTTCATAGGCTGTTTGCCATTCTCAGATAAATCTAAAAGTGAAAGACGACGATGACCCAAGGCAATGTGTTTGTTTTCGGAAATATAGGTGCCACCACCATCTGGTCCACGATGTATTAAAGAGTCTGTCATTGATTTAATGACAGATAATGGTACTTGTTTTTTTAAATTGATGTAACCAGTAATTCCACACATAAAAAAATAGATAGTAATATCATCAAAAATAACCTTATTTCTTTATATTTATGCAATGGATAGGTTTTAAAAACTACGATGCTAAATTTTATGTCCCTACTACTTTATTGTCAACTTTTTTTAAAGTCACTTACTCGATATTATCGATTTTTGATTGCAGGAATCTATTTAGCCGGGTTCTTAATATTTGGAGAAGTTCATCCATTTTCTTCTTATCCAATGTATAATTCTTTTCCCAACTGGTCCTATACCTTTTATTTCACGGATGAAAACGACAGCTTAATTCCTTCAGATGTTTTTGATATAAACTCCGGCGATATTAGTCACAAGTTTTACGCTATTTGTGAGGATGAAAAAATAAATTATGGGAATGGAGTGGAATCTGAAGAAGAATTATTCCATATAGGAAAAAAGATGACTGAAATGATTTTACAAGAAAAATCCACGTATCAATATCAAAAGATTCAGTTACATCGTAGATACTATAAATATGAAAATCGGAAAGTTGTTCAAGATAATATTGTAATGTATGAAAAGCGTTTTTAAATTTTATTTTTCAGAGAATTATACGACTTGGGAATGGCTTTGTATCAAATTGGCTCTTATTCTGCTTTGGTATGATATTATTTCAGAACAAATAGGTCGCTTTGAAAGCGCACCAATTCCAGTTGGTATTTGTAAAATTTTTCCTTGTCATCTTTTGAATTTACCCTGGTTATCTTATGTATTCATGGGATTCGTTATTCTTTTATCCTTTTCATATCTCCTTGAGAAGAAAATGATATTAACTACTTTTTTGATTTCTTTCGTAAGTTTATTGTTTTTCACGCTTGAAGAATCGAACGGAATATTAGAAAGAAGAGGTTTATTGACTTTTTTAGTTTTTGCTCAATTTATTGCTTATTCTCTTTCCAACATTCAAGGAAATGATTTTAATTTAGCTAAATATCGAGTACAATTCTCTGCTCAAGTGATTGCAATAGGGTATTTTCTTTCTGGATTATCCAAATTACGTACTTCTGGAATTTCATGGATACAAGACGGAACTAGAATGCCTCTTCAAATCTTAAAGTCTTTTAATAACAATTTTAATGATTACGGAGATTTTGCCTATCTAGAACAAGGCAATGCAATGGCACATTTTATCGATTCCAATCCGATGTTAGTTTACGTAATATTAGCAATAACGTTACTTCTAGAATTAGGTGCAATATCCATTTTGTTTTTTTCAAGAAGGTATATGGTCATCTACGGTTTACTACTATTCTTAATGCATCAAGGAATTTATATGGTTATGAACATTAGAATTGTGTCCATAATGGAGCCCATGATGATATTATTTATAAACTCTTTTTATTTTTACTCCATAGTCATCTATGTTTTATTTCAAAGATATTTTTTGAAAACAAAGAACAATGAAATTGTTAATTTCAACTAACCTTTATTTTATCCTTACTTCAATCCCTCCATTCTTTATGGACTGCTGAGCAGCATCTAAAACCTTCGTTACATTTAAAGCCACATGAATTGATGAAGCAGGATTTTTATCGGTTGATATTGCCAAATACAAATCGTTCATCAAAACAGAGAGCGCTTCCTTTGTGTCAAATTTAGGAATGCTTATGTCTCCTGTTCTATAGTCGATTAGCACTTCTTCGCGATTTCTAAATTGGGATAAATCACAATCGTAAACCTTAATTTTATCTGTGGGCTCTACATCATCGTATATAATCATTTGTCTATCTCCGCCACAGAGCATTTTTCTGATTTTTACTGGTGAACTCCAAGAGCAATTTAGATGAACAATGAGTTCTTGGTCTTCATAAGCCAATAAGAGATAAGCAATGTTTTCAATTCCATTGGCTGTATGAGAAACGCCATTCGCTCGAACGCTGATAGGAGTTTTGCCAACGAGGTAGTTCACAATTGCCACATCGTGAGACGCCAAATCCCAAACGACGTTGACATCTGATTGGAAAATGCCTAAATTAATACGCATGCTATCAATGTAATTTAGCTTTCCAAAAGAATCTGAATCTACCAGATGCTTTAATTTTTGAACGGCGCCGTGATATAAAAAAGTATAATCTACCATGATTACTTTTCCTTTCTCGATTGCCAATTCTTTTAATGCTTTTAATTCATCCAACGATGTGCCAGCAGGTTTTTCAATTAAAACATGCTTGTTGTTTTCCAAAGCCAAGCGAGCGAAAGCAAGGTGTTGGTGAACGGAGGTAGCAATGACAACCACATCAATCGAATTATCTGTTACAATAGAGTGTGCATCTTGAACGATGCGAAGATTTGGATATAAAAGACGGATTTGATCGTGTTTTTCTTCCTTTTTTTCAGCAATTGTATGCAAATTCAAGTGTTCGTGTGCATGAATGTTTCTTGCTAGATTGGGTCCCCAATATCCGTAACCAATTAAACCGACTTGAATCATGTGTAGTAGTATTTAGTATTTTAATTATTTAGTCACTCTGTAATTTCCGAGATAAAGTACATCCAGCCCGCTTCCATAAAAAGACGCCAACGCCTCTCTTGGGGTTGCAACAATGGGTTCGTTCGCTACATTAAAGCTCGTGTTCATCACCACACCGTGTTGTGTAATTGCTTTTAAATGTTTTAAAAGGTCGTAAAATAATGGATTTTGATGGTGGTTTACGGTCTGAATGCGTGCGGTTTGATCCACATGTACGACCGAAGGAATGAGCTTTCTTGCGTCTGGTTTTACATCGTACGTGATCGTCATAAATGGTGAATTCTTTTGTTTTCCTTCAAAATAAAGTTCCTTATCTTCTTCCAATACGCTTGGACAAAACGGTCTGAAAGATTCCCTTAGCTTGATTTTCTGATTGACGATATCTTGCATTTTTGGGTCACACGCATTTGCTAGAATACTTCTGTTTCCCAAGGCTCGTGGACCAAATTCCATTCGACCTTGAAACCAGCCAATCACTTTACTTTCAGCAATGTCTTCCGCAGCTTTTTTTGCCACGTCGTCTATCAGCTCATATGGAGTTTGACATTGAATCAGCATTTCCTCAATGGCTTCATCATCAAATTCATTTCCCCAATAAACATTCTCCATTGCGTGAAGCGTTTCTCCATTTTCTATCGCTGCAAGGTAAGCTGCTCCGACTGCAATTCCAGCATCGCTCGAAGCGGGGAATACGAATAAGGAATCAACAAAATCAGCATTCATTAGCTTTTGATTCGCAACGCAATTTAATGAAACTCCACCAGCCAAACACAGGTTTTTCTGTTGGTTCTGGCTCATGAAGTGCTTCGTAATTTTAACCATCAACTGTTCAAGATGTGCTTGTGCTGATGCGGCAACATCTTTGTAAAAAGAATCAAACTCGGCTTCGCTCAAGCGCTTCTTTCCACCCATCTTGTCAATGAATGCTTGATTAAAAACCACTTCATCTTTGTGCATCGATGGCGCTCCTGGAGCAGGTACGAAAATATAATCTCGATTAATTACAATTTCTCCATCAACAAAATCGATTAAAAATTGAAAGTCAAAACGATCGCGATTTCCGTAACTGGAAAGTCCCATTACTTTGTATTCATCGCTATCTTTCGTAAAGCCGCAATATTGTGTTATGATTTGGTAGAATAAGCCCAAACTATCTGGTCGAGCAATTCTTTTGAGCAAAGTCAACTCGGTACCTTTCCCATGCATCACTTGAAATGAAATGCCATCGCCTGAATTGTCGTTTGTAATTACTAACGCTTCATCGAATTCCGAGGAGTAAAAAGTACTAGCGGCATGACAATCGTGGTGGTGATAACGTTTTATAGGCGGAGCATAACCAAAATGATTTTCGAAAAAGGCAGTCAAACGCGGGTCAATTTCTACATCCCAAGTACTGCCATGAAAAGCAATCATGTCAACATCTTGAATGGTGATATTTCCTATTTTCAACACTTCTAAAACGGATAGATACGGTAATTTTCCAGCAGAAAACTTAATGCGATTTAAGCGTTCTTCTTCAATTGCTGCAACTAGAACACCGTCTATAACTAAACAGGCACTTACGTCTTGATATGCTTGTCTTAATCCACCGTTAATTCCTAATATCTTCATTTCGTCTTACTCTTAATCATTTCACCAAATTGAGTTCCTTTCCATTTTGCTTCTCCCATTTCAAGTTCTACACATTTTAAGTCACTCGCAAATTCGTTCAATTCACCTTGTGTTATTTCGCCACTTTTTGAAATTGCTAATGAACTGCCCATCATTTTCTTTCCTTCGTACGGCCCACCAACAATGTAACCAACACTTGTTGTGCTCACAACAGGAATTTCATAAGTCGTAGCTAATTCTGAAAGTGGACGAATCCATTTGTCTTCATACGGATTCATTTCTTCTGTAATTGAATGATCCACTGTCCAACTCGAAGGAGCTAAAATTAATTGAGCACCCATTCGAGCCAAACTATGCCCAAGACACAAGGCATCCATATAATTATCTGCACAAATATTGATTCCAATTTTACCAAATGGTGTTTCACAAACAGAAAGTTGTGTTCCAATACTATAAAAGGGAAATTCAACTTCTAATAAATTTATTTTACGGTGTTTATGTACGATATCTCCTGTTGAAGAAATTAAAATCGAACTGTTATAACGCTTGTCGTTATTTTTTTCTGTCAATCCTAAGCAAATCCAAATTGCATATTTTTTTGCTAAGTCACAAAAATAGTCACTTCGAGTACCTGGAATGGTTTCTGCCTCTTCAAATACGCTCGGGTGTGTCCAAGCTAAATCAAGCGTTTCTGGGAGTAAAATTAATTCACAAGATGCATTGGCAGCTTTCTCAATCAATCTTTTGGCTCGTTCTAAATTTCGCAATGGTTCACCACCTTCAACGAGTAATTGTCCAATACCTATTTTCATTATTTATATGCTAAAGTGAAGTATTTTTCATAAACAATTTTAGTAAAAAATCCCAAACGAGATGCAATCCAAATAGGGTATTTTAATAAACGGAGTAAAGAATAGGAGTTGGGATAATCCCAGAAGTTTTTTGGAGGAAGTGCCAAGTAAGCATCAAACTCTGCTCGTGTGATTCCCAACCTTTTAATACATAAATTGATTACTTTTTCATCTTCTAAAACATATACATCTTGAAGCGCATCTAATGCATGATTTCTTTCCATTTGCTGGCTTCTAATCAAAGCAGAATAGGCTATTTTTCTAAAGTCAATGTTGAATTTTACGCGATGAACATATGTAATAAGACTCCAATACAAGTCATCATAGTAATGTGCGCCAGGATATTCCCAATTCAACTCTCTTTTTAACAATTCATCAGCATCTTTTCTTACGTAAGGATAATAATAGAAAGGAGCAAAGGTCTTAATTCCTTTCAGTGTGTAAAATGCCATTTCTTTGACACCCAAATTATATCCTGCATTACTTGGGCTCCATTTTTTTAAAGGTACTGTACCAAATTTCTTGTGTAAGGAACGTACTAAATCGCCGTCAAAATAAGCCCATGCAATGGGACGAATTCCTTCTGTACGATAACTTTGGCCATAAAAAATTGTATTGATTTTTTCCTTGTAAGCCACACTATATAGTGCTGCTCCAATTCCAATGTCTGTTCCGTTATTCAAAAGTGGTGTTGAAGCTTTTAAGTCAACAATTTTCAAATCTTTACATTCTCGAAAATCAGAAGTAATTGTTCGTAAGTCTACACCCAAAATCCGTACTGCATGCAACATGTTTTCTCCAGCAATTGGATTGTCGAAACCATCATTGAAATGAACTGCCAATGGACGAAGTCTCCATTCTTTAACTGCTAAATATAATAAGTATGTGCTATCTCTTCCACCACTTAAACCAATAATACAATCGTATTTTTTGTTTCTACCTTTTCGTTTTATTTTTTCAAGTTTAAGATGCAATTTCTTTAATGATTCCTCATTCTCAGGATATATCTTTTCTAATTTCTCTTGAAAATCACAATGTGAACAAACACCCTCTTTATTAAAAGTAATTCCAGGAATGGTCCGGTCAGACACACATTTTGTGCATTGTTGATTTTCAATATCTTTTTTAAACCCGCTAACTATAAGCATATCGACTATATTAAAACTTTCGTACAATTCGAACTAAATGAAACATCTCTATGAATGCTTTACTAACTGTTTTTATATTTCCACCTTTAGGAACACCTGAGTTGCGTGGTAAATACGTTGACGATATTTCTTCAAAAATATAGCCTCTTTTAATTAATTTCGAAGAAATTTCGCTCTCGATTAACGAACTGTTTAATTCAGGATTAGCTTCTATGAGTTGTTTTTTGCTATAAACCTTTATCCAATTTACGTCCTTCAAGCTATTTTTTAGAAACAAGCGATTCAATAAAAGATTAAATTGTGTAAGTGAATTTCGATACCAGTTGTAGCCTTTTTGTTCCCGATAAAATGAGTAAAAACGATCAAAATTCCACTCTTTTATTTCCAATAACTCCATGACATCGAACTGTCCGTCACCCGGAACGCCAACTACAAAATCTTTGCTTGCAACTTGATAACCGTTTTTTAAAGCATGACCTATTCCAAGGTTTGTTTCGTGATTGATTAAGGTAAATTGATAGTTCTTTTGCAAATCAGTTAATACATCTTTGGAGTTATCTGAACTCCCATCATTTATAACGATTAATTCTGCATCTTCTACGTGGTTTTTCAAGAATAGCGCCGTATTCTCAATCACCTGTTGAATGTTTTCAGCTTCATTGTAGAGAAAGATAAATATGGACAGGCTTTTAATCTTCACAGTAGTATTTATTAGTAGTTGTAATATTAATGTTTTTAAAAATAAGGCTACCATTCAAAGTGTAAAATAACTCAACTTTTAAAAATGGACTTGTTAGCGAAACTAGTTTTATATCTTTTTGAAATTTCACATCATAATTTTTGTGTGTATTCAACAACCCGTGAATTATCTTATCATATTCATTTTTGTTTTCCTTTTGATATATAGAATCATTAATTTGTAGAACAAACTCTTTGTCGTATTGATATTTATTTAGATTAAAGTCATTGATTAAGGTATACTCTTCTCGATTGTAAAACTGAATAAGTATAGTCAATGACCCAATAAAAAGTATAAAGAGCAGAGTGACCCTAGTGATTGATAATTTCATCTATTTTATTTAAAACATGTATAGTATCTTCTTTCAAACCAACCTCATCGATTTTAAAATATTTTTCATATGCTCTATTACCACCTAAATCGCTTCTATTTTTTTTGAGATATTTTACGGGAGAATCTGTTACTGATTCAGGTAGAAATTCAGCTATGTCGTTAATTGCATACTTAGATATACAAGAACTGTCACATTTTTTTGGAGCGCTTAAAACTCGATATTGTAAATCCATTTCTTCTTTGAAAACAGATAATTTGTTGGATTTAAAATCTTTTCTCACCAAAGAGTAAGAGCTGTTATTGTAGGTGAAAAAGATAATCATAATTAGAATTAGCGATTGACTTAATTTGGTTTGTTTGAAAAGCAACATCACTTTGCTGTATAGAAGTATTGCGATAAAAGTTGCAATTGCAATGGGAAAAGTAGTAACTCTTGAAGAGAAACCCTCGTCACCTTTTGCATAGATAACTACAAACCAAATTGCATAGATCATTCCAAAGCCAATCACAATAATTAGATCTATTTTCCTCTTATTTGGTTTAATCTTATTTGGTTTATTAAAGTAAGTTTTTGTGAAAATGATTAAATATAGAAATAGCGGAATAACCTTGAAGGTGGTAAAAGTATCGGATGTGTATTTCAATGACCATTTTAAAACAGAGATAATTGATACAGAACTGGATTCTTCATAATGACTCATGCGAATGAGAACTCCCGGCGAAGTAAGCAATAAAACAGACGAGATTAGGTAAACCGATATTAGAAGAAAGATTGCTTTTTTAATTTCTTTATTATCCCAGTAATAGCATAAAAGACCAATTAGTATTCCTCCTACAGTTGGAATACTTAATTCACTGGATCCTACAGTTAGGAATATAAAAACCAAGCTTAGAAAGAAATAAATTGTTATTTTAGTTCGAATATATCGAATGAAAAAATTGAAGAAAAATAAAATAAAAACAATTGGATATAAGTAAACAAAACTGCAAATCATCCAGAAAAATGAACTAGATAGATCCATTGCTCCTAAGAAAAGGATGACCAGTGTAAATGAGTGCACAAAGTGATTTTTTCCCGTTTTAGAAAGAGCTTTTAGCAAAAAATAGACACCTGTAAAAAGTAGTAAAAAGAGAATAATAGGCATTAGTTGATAAGCATAGTAATAACCAAACGTCAAAGGATTAAAACCATGTAGAAAATTGGTGGTGTATCGGCCATCTACGATTTGTAATGTATCTATTAATCTTGGAAAAACACCATGATCTCTCGAAAAAGCAGACTCTGTTAAGTCTTCCGCATTTGGATAAGAATAAAAAGCTCCAATGACAATCCAAATAAGTCCATAAATGCTAATTAATAACAAGGAAATGTCAAGGATGTTTTTTTTGAGGTTAGTTGTTTTCATTAAAAACTAATTAATTTAAAAATCAACGATGATTTCTTCTGATCCCACCAATAATAAATATATTTTTATTGAATAGTGATTTGACAAGGCCAACAGCCATCGGTGGCACAAATTTTATGTATTTGAATAATAACTTATAATTTATGGTGATAAAAGAGAGTCGGAAATAAAACTTGGTGTAGAACTTCTTCTTTCTTCCTTCATAAATCGTGTAGATTTCTTTATCCTTCCACTCATTTTTGTAAGGATAGATTGAGAAATTAATTTCTTCACGATGCTTGACAAATAAACTTGTGCCAGGATATGGAGTTAATGGGTTATAAGAAACAAAGTTGATTCTAGATTTGGTTGCAAATCGAATACTTTCTTTAAATTCTTCTTCACTTTCACTAGGCAATGAACCAAGGAAAAAACCTGCAAATTCAATTCCTAATTTTTTACTTTTTCTTAATAAATCCAATCCTTTTTGGACATCCATTTTTTTGTTTAAACTTTCCAAGACAGAGGTGCTTCCAGATTCGACACCCAAGTAGATTCTTTTACATCCCGATTTCACCATGATCTCTACTAATTCTTCATCTAAGTTATCCAAACGACTCAAGCATAACCATGATATTTTTATTTTATTTTCTATGATCTTATCACAGATTTCAATGACTCGTTTTCTATTTAGGGTAAAGGTATCGTCAATAAAGCGAATTGTTTTAACTTGGTGCAAATCAATCCAGATTTGAATATGATTAATGATTTCGTCTGATGTCAATGAAGTCGTTAAACTTCCAAAAGATTTTACGCAATAATTGCATGTATATGGACAGCCTCTCATTGTTTGAATCATTCCATAGGGGCGTTCAACAAAGGGTTCATAATATTTATCATGAAGTAGGTCGTATGCCGGAATTGGGATTTTATCAAATTCTTTAATCCGCTTAGAGTTTCCGTTTTTAATGAATTCCCCTTCTTCTAAATAACATATGCCAGATACTTCATGTCGATTTTCATTAATTAAAAAGTCATTAAAAATCACATCAGGCTCTCCTAGAATAAGGATGTCTGAAAGAGAATGACGCAATGTTTCTTCAGGAAATTGGGTGGCATAATATCCAAATGTGATGAATGAAACTTCGGGGAAATTAGTTTTTAATTCTTTGATGCAGTCAACATCTTCTTCGTAACACTCAAATCCAGTTAGTGACACGATGTAGTGAGGCTTGTAGTCGCCAATAAATGAGATAACATCGATCTCATTCTTTTGGTCGGCGATCGCATCAAGTAAGGTTACATCGAACCCTTTTTGTCTCGCTACTGAAGCTAATGAAATCAACTCAATTGGTGGCAAAAGACTTTCTGGCGAGTCGTAAGAGCACATGTATCTTCGCACGACTTGATTTTTGTAGGGTAGGTTTAAAAACAGAATTCTTTTTTTCATAAAATGAGCCATTTTGGTCATACAGTAGCGTGAGTTCCTTAATTTAAATTAGCATTTCATAAAATTAAGATAATATATTACAATTAACTAAGATCAGTTTTTACAATAGTCTTTATGCGTTGTTTTTATATTTATTTTTTTAAAAACAAGCTTTTCTTTTTGCCACGTATAATTCATTTTGATATCCATAAAATGATTGCTAATTTTTAAGCTATCGTTATTGATCTGTATGAATTTGTATTTAGTATCAATATCAATTAGTGCTAGCAAGATAGCATCTGCCTCATCCGAATTTTTTATTGAAATGCTTGAGTCATTGACAAAAAAAGATAAATCATTTTCATACGTGTAATTTCCAGTCTCAAAATTTATTTTTATTCTATTCTCTAATTTGTCTGAAAATCGAACATAACTTCCAAAGAAAAAGATGAGTAATATAGCTGTAAATGGTATTAAATTAATGTATTTTTTCATTGATCTGTTTTAAAATTGTTATCGTATCATTTTCTAATCGAACCTCATCAATTTTGAAATAAACTTCATAACCTTTGTTCCATCTATTATCTTTCCGATCTGGTGGAATTACTAGATAGTCTATTGCAATTGACAAAGGCAAATGTGGAAGAACATCATGAATGGTAGCGGTTGAATAACAGTCCTGTTTGTCTTTATTTTGGTTTAAAATTGAATAATTTTCGTCCATTAATTCTTTGTATTTTGACATGGTTCCATTCGTATAATCTTTTCGTATACTTGAAAAAGAGTTATCTAGAAAGATGGAGCTCAGTAGAAAAGAGATGAAAATGAACCCTTGGTACTTAACGAGTAGCTTTTGTACAGTTTCATGAGAACAAATAAATAAAGTGGACAGAATTGCCATTGAAACTGGTACAGAGGCGATTCTAGATGGGTATCCGTCATTTTTTAAATACACCATACTCACCCAAGTTAAATAGACCATTGCCACACCCAAGAAGAAAGTCAGTATTTTTTGTTTGTACTTAATTTTATTTAAATGAGTAGATGCAAAAATGAAAATAAATAAAAGAAGAGCTAAAGAGCCTGAAGTGTTGAACTCTTCAATCGTGAACTTTCCTGCTTTTAAAAATAAATCAGACCAATTATCAAACCTTGTATTTTCATATCTATTAAAACGAAATGTTATTCCTGGAGATGTAATAAACAATAAAGAGGAGGCCATGTAAATGAAAAGAAAACGGATGTTTATTTTTTTCAGTAAAGCATCATGCCTTTCACTGTAAAGTATGATTAATAATATAAATCCAAAGATTGGGATGTGAAGTTCACAGCAACCCAGGGATAAAATAAGAAAAATGATGCTGTATGTAAAGTACTTTTTTTTCGGTTTTCTTTTAAATATTAAAAAAGCACGATAAAATAATAAGAAAAAAATCACCGGATAGATGTAGACGAATGTACATATCATCCAATAGAATGTTGTAGCTAAGTTTAGGATTGAGAAGAAAAGTGTCACGAATGCGAATGCGAAAATGAAATTATCTAATTTTTTCTTATGAATGAATAATTCATTAAAAAGCATGTACAAAGTAAGAATAAGTAGAAAAAATGTAAAAATGGGCACGATTTTGTAAGCATAGTACATATCAAATACCAAGGGATTAATGCCGTGTAATATGTTCGTTGTATATCGACCGTCATAGGTTAGTAGCATATCAACCGCTGCATTAATAGTGCCGTTGTCTCTTGACATGGCAGTAATCGTTAAGTCTTCTGTAGTTGGATAGGAATAAAATGCACCTATACACAGCCAAGTAAAGTTGTAAAGACTAATAAGCGCGATTCCGATTCTTAAGGATATATCTCGGTATTTTTTATTGTTTTCTTTAAAACTAATCATTTGAAACTGTTGGATTAAAAATTGCTTTAGATTATAATATGAGATCAGAATTAAGATATTAAATGATACTTTATTCCTTTTTAATAATTATCTTAAAACGCTCAAACAACCTTTCATGAGAGCTGATATTCAATTCGGAAACGAGGGTGTGAATTGGTAAATCATTTAAAAAAACATAAATTATAGCTTTCTCATCTTCTGAAAAATCGTTTAAAGTCGTTGTTAGTAATTTCCATGTATCCTCTAATGAATTAACATGATTGCTCAAATTTTCGTTTTGGATTTGTTCATATAGAATTTGTTCTTGTTGCTGATTTGTGAGGACTTCTTTATTCTCACGAGTTATCGCAGCATGTTTCCAATTCTTTATTTGCTTATGTATTCCATTGAAAGCTTCTAAGTTGTCATTACTTGTAATTGATTTTCCTTTTATTTCTGCCCTTTCATAAAATTTTTCTATTTTCTCTAGTTCAGATGAGGAGAGATTCCACAATGAACAATGTGGTGGAAATTGAACGGTATGACAGATAACTTTAATCTCATGTTGATTGCAATATTCAAAATATTCAGGGATTTCACTCCAGTTTTGACGCATAACACAGAGATTAAAATTCATGGTGTGATTATTTTCTTTCATGAATTCTCGAAAGAATTGCACGTTGTTCATTACTTGGTCAAAATCACTATTTTTTCTTATTTTTTCATATGTTTTTTTGACAATTGAATCTATTGAAACCGATATTTTGAAATTTCCTTTTTCAAGAATATTTCGAACGCGTTTGTTTAAAATACTTCCATTTGTTAAAATGCTTATAGTCAAATCTGGGTTTATTTCTAAAATTTTATCCCAAATGTTATAATATATTTTCATCAAAAACGGTTCTCCTCCTAGAAATCTCACCTCTTTTAAATGAGGAAGAAATGGGGTCAATTGTTCGACAAATAAATCAGGATGATCTTCATAAGGTGAGTAGTAGGCACTTTTTTTCTCTCGATTTTTGCGTATTGAAGTTGAATATTCACCAGAACACATAATACATTCAAAGTTACAGGTGCTTCCCAACTCAAAGTCGAACATGGTTGGGAAATTTTTATGCGCAATTAGATTCTTTAAATTGTCATATTGCGCTATGCCTGCAGCTTCCCGATTTCCTGAAAGAATGCTTTTCTCGCAAGATTGACATCCCAATGAGAAGTCTTTTTTATTTAAAGCAGTTTGTAATTGTTTTAAATTTTTGCCAAACCACACCTCTTCAATGGACTGTTCTGGGAATTCCCCTAAAACATTTCCTCTATTAAAACTACATGCTAGTATTTTACCCGAATGATCGAATCGCAAACTACTAATTGGCGCGTAGCAGGTAGGTTCTTTCTTTTGGAATAGTCGATTAATTAGTGTCTTTGTTAATTTCATGTAACTTTTTTTTATAAAACCATATTCTATTTATTTCAGCAATTAAATATTTTCTGAAATTTAACCGGTAGAAATTGTTTTTTGAATTTAAAATAATAAAATACTCATTTGAAATTGCTCTGTACAAATCGTATTTGTAATCTTTATAAAACTCATCTTTAATAAGTTGCTTTAAAAAAACAATGTGAGAAAAATGAAAATCTTGATTCTTGGATTTTGAAATTCCTTTGCTGTGATTTCTATAAACACTCCAAGGTTCATTTATGTAATAAAATTTTGACCATTTAATAAGTAAACATGATAATTTCCATTGTATTGAAAAGTCATCTATCAAATACTGAAATTCATCTAAAAGTTGCTTTTCATTTCTAAAAACAGCGCTGCTAGACGGTAAAATTAATCGATTTACAATGTCGGAAGGATGAATATCTTCGTTGTAAAAATACGATTGAGAATAGAGTTTTTTATAAGAGAAAAGTTTTTTTTCAGCATTTTTATCTTCTACGATAATCGTTGAATCATGAAATACGCCATTATAGTCTTTGTTTTTCTCTAAAAAGTCAATTTGTTTTTGAAGTTTGTATTCATAAGACCAAAAGTCATCACCGTCTAGGACGGCAAAGTATTTTCCTCTAATTTGACTGATGACTTTCTTTACATTATTTAATATACCTAAATTTTTCTCATTGTTCTGAATAATGAAAATTTCAGGATGATTATTTTTAAATTCTTGAATGATACTTAATGTTTCATCTTTAGATGCATCATTGGCAACAATGATTTCATAGTTGAAATTTACTTTTTGATCTAAAATACTTTGTAACGCTTCTCGAATATAAGATTCGTGATTAAAAGTAACTACGATAACACTGACTAAAATCAAATTAATTTATTTTTAAAGTATTCAGAATAGTCTCTGGAATTGAGGTTGCAATCCCACCTTTATTCAATTGTCTATTGCCGATGAAGGAATTTCTTCCGTGTAACACTCTTCTGTCTTGAAAAAAAACACCTTCACCAATTTGAAGTTTTAATTCGGTTAATTCACCACTTTTCTCAATGTGTGTCTCTAAGAAATCTCTAAAATCTTCAACTAGTATTTTGTTCTGAATATCATTTATAGCTCGGTAATAATTCCAATTTATTTTCCATCCTAAGTCGTCTTTCTGAAGAATATAATCCGTGTTTTGAGCTATTGGACTATCTGCTCTTCCAAAATGAATAGTTTGTTTTTGTATTTGCTTAAATAGTTGGGGATTTGTTGACTCTAAAATTTTCACGACTTGATCTACGTCGATAAAAGTTGTCGCACCTCCAAATTCTGCTTGGTTGACACAGTAAAAGAATGCAGCATATATTTCAAAAGAAAAATAGCCGTAATCGGTATGTAATGGTTGTGCCTTGTTGCTGCTTTTATAGGTATTATGCGCGTTTTCTGGTTCATATTTAATTTCAGTCCATTTGTTCATGTCAATAACACCAGTTATTGGGTCTTCTTCATAAATCAAAGGAATTCCACAAGTAAGCGCCAATTCTCTAAAATAACTATCAGGGTTTAGTTTTTTTTGATTTAAAACATGAACAACTTTTGATTGCTGAAAGACGGAAGAAAATTCAGGAGAATCACCTTGAAATTGGTTGAAAAACTTCATAATTAAACTATTTTTGAATTATCAGGAACATCTTTGTCAATAACTAAGTTGACACCAATTCTTACTTTTTCCCCAATCTTTACACCGGGCATAATGATGGAATTGGTGCCAATGTATGAACACGCACCAATTTCAGCTCCTCCTAAAATTCGCACTCCAGGTCCTACTGAAACATATTCTCTCAAAATCGCATCGTGGCCAATAATCGCACCTGCATTTACAAAAACTCCTTTTTCAAGAATTACATCTTTTGAAATACAAGCTGCAGGCTCTATAACTACACCTCCATTTAAAATCATATAAGGGCTTAAAAGCGATACCATACAAGATACAAAAGGAACCAATGTTCCTCCTAACTGTTCAAAAGATTCTGTAATTCGTTTACGTTTCAATGGGTTTCCAATGCAAACAAAAAACTCTCTTTGTCCAGTTTCAAAATGAGTCTTTACTTCATCGTGCGTATGGAATATTTTATACTTATCGTATAGTAATTCAGAATCGACCCGAATGTTGTCAAATAAAAACAAGTCCCTTTCGCTGTTTTTTTCGTCTATTTCCCATGATGTGATTACATCTCGAGCTAGTCCTCCTGTTCCGATTATGAGCATTAAATTATCTTTTTTATTACAGACTGAATGTAATTGGTTTTTTTCAATTTCTTCAGTAAGAACTTATTAATTACATTATAAAGATAGGAAAACTTTTTACAAGTGTCAATGATTAGAACTACTCTATCAGTTTCACTGTTATTCCAAGCTTCATGTTCAAATGTATCGTCAAAAATAAAGAGTTCCTTTTTCTTAAGTTGAACGGTTTTATCCGCAACTCTCAAACCAGTTTTCTCTGGAAATAAAATATTAATTCCGATTTGATTTCTTATAACACCAAAGTTATTCCCATGATGCGCTGGTATGTGTTTGTGTGCCTCAAGTTTTGAAAAGAATACTAACTTAATTTCTTTTGACCAATTCTTGATTATTTTCATCGTTTGTGGAAAATGTATTTCTGCATCTGAATTGAATTCACCATAAACAAAAAGAAAGGCTGCTTTCCACTTTTTGTCTTGATTTAATTCTTTTTGGTCTATTGATATGTCGTCTATAGGACAAGTGTATTTGACTTTAGAATATTTTTCCCATTCGTCGATAATGACGTCTATGTTTTCGCAAACATTTCTTATTGCTTCAGATGGTAAGTAACCGTATGGCTTTCTGATTTTTTTATTTTGAGTAAGTAGAATTTTTCTTAAAATCTCCATAGAACAGTTTTAATTTCTTCACCAAAATTTTTACAAGGCATCCTCTTATTGTGATTATCGATAAGGTTAGAGTTTATCAATTAGAATTAGGCCATAGCTTTAGTTGTTTATAGTAGTTCCTTTTTATGATTCAAAGCTAATAAATGTTTTAATAGCAAACGTTTTATTCTTTCTGGGTAGAGAGACTTTGTAATCATTTTGACGAATTCTACAAAGTTCAATTTCATATCAGTTATAACGCATCTTCTACGATGATTTCATTTTTAGGAGTTGTTTTGATATAGCTGTTTTCTCTTCTTTTATGTATATTGTATTTATTAATCCAATGATAGATTATTGGCATGGGTTTGTAAAAATAAATGACTAAGAAAATTTTGTCTAACGCATGTTCATTTTCAAATGCGTTTTGATATTTGGTATTATAAATTCTTTTCTCTTTTATAGGATTGTTCTTTTCTGATGTTTGTAAAATTTTATTTTCAGGTTCTTCCAAATCGATTTCAATTTGAAAGCTACTAATTCCAGGGTTATCAATAATTAAAGAAGAGTTGCCCTTAACAGACTCTATATTTGAAAAGGCCGCATAAACGATGTTTTTTTTATGTTTTTGTAGAAGCCTTTCGACAGTAGGAAAGCTCTTTATCTCGAGGTTGTTAAGATGATTATATTCAAGTAAAATAAGGGATATTCTTTCTTGTTTCTTATTTGATTCCTTTTGTTCAACTGAAATTCCATCCATTTGTTGGACAGGAATAAATCTTTCAGTAAATGAGATCCATTCATTTCGAATAGTATTTATTTCCTCTTCAAAGTCAAGAGACCATTGTGGTAAACTATAAATAATTGCTCGACGTCTTTTACTGTTTTTGATCAGTATCAATCTTTCCCAAAATGAATATTCATGAAATTCCTTTAGGTTAATCCCAATTATTAAAAATGAATAATAAATAGAATGATTAAATAATAGTTTAGACCAAGAAATGATACGGTATTTTATTGAAATCTTTCCAAATGTTTCTTGATATAGATATATGGTGTTTTTATAAAAGAATAAAAGATGAAATAGAAGAACGTATAAATATAAATAGGACTCAAAAGAAAGTATAATTAAGACTAAAATTGGCAAATAACGGATGTAAAATAAATTTAGTATAACATATCCAATATCTTGCATTGGCTTGTATTCCCACTTAAGAAAAGAAGATAAATTGCTCTTTATTTCAAAGGATTTGAAAATAATATATACCACAAATGTAAATGTTAAAATAGGACTGATTAAGATTAAAAGACTAGAAAATAAAACGATTTCTATGAGTGGCATGAATAGTTTATTTGCTATCATCATATTTTGGAAACCGTACTTAGTAACTGTTGTATGGGTGGAGGATATTTTATCATTCTCTGCATCTTTTAAATGATGAGAAGTTATCCATTTGGCACCTTGAATGATAATCCAAGATAAAAACAGAATTACAATGAGAAGATAGTCTGTGTAAATCGTAGGTGAAATTACACTAATTATTATTAAACTGAAAATTACTTGAGCGAATAGAGTATCATTAATAATTGATAGGATAGGATGTTCCTTAAAACGTACCCAAGGAGAACTATACGTAAAAATGGCGATAAATTCGATAAAGATAAGGATTAAAATTATTTTTGAGAAGGATGAAAACCACCATATTATTAATGGAGCCATAATCAAACACAATAGAATTATAACTCGTTTTACGATGCTATGATTTTCTACTGTATTAGGTTTATTTGCGAGTTTATCTGGTTTAACATCACAAAGATCATTGAAATAATATCCGAGAGAACCTAGCAGATAAATTACCGGTAATATAAACAATAAGTTTTTTGTAAAAACTTCAAATGTTGACCCATAAATTAAATTCCAGATATAGAAGTAACAGATTAGAATATTATAATTATTTCCTTTCCACTCATTAAATCTAAAGTATGTTTTTTTAAATATTTTCATGTGTGTTTCTACTTGTTAAATGTACGTTATGAGCTCATTTTTAGGATTGCTTAATTATTATAAATGAAGTCATAAATTGTGTTTTGGATGTCGAACGAAGGGTTCAGATTTAATTTTTTATAATTCGTTGAAATTACATTCCCAATTAAAGCCCATAAACAGTTTACCTGAAAAGTTGACTCCTTCAAATGAAGGGGAAAGGTCGGTATTTTCTAGAATGGGCTTAAAAATCAGAATATCTTTGAATAACACATCCAAATATATATTGTTCTTTTCCGATAATATGTTTTGATCGACTAAGTTCGCAACTACAAAACTGATGTTTATTCTATATACCTGATTATTAAACATGTGTGCAGGTATTTCACAAATCCACGTGTAATTGCCTCGTTCTTTATTTTTAGAAAAAGCCTTTGTAATAAAGGGGGCAGAAGACAACAAAGTAGTACCTTCTAAATCTGTAATATGAAAAAATGGATCGACTGTACATTCATCATTCATCTTTTCATATTGAATGATTAATTTAAAAGGTTTGTTTGTTTTGAAATGTTCAATTTGATTCTTTTCTTGGAAAAAATCAATTTTTTTTAATTTCACTTCTCCGGATTCTTTATATTCAGAAAAATCAGTTATTGATGCCGTATTGGTGCGAACATTAAATCGCTTATTATGCATGAATGCGCTTTCCATATACTCTAATAAGAAATTAGTGTTTTTAGAAAAGTATTTTATTTTTGCATCTTCTAGAATTAAGTATCGATCTGAAGTGCTTAATTCTGCCATGTTATGACTGGCAGCTATTATCGTTTTATTTGATTTTCTCAAGCTTTCTAACTTTCCATGGATCTTATAACCAAATTCTGCATCGCCAACACTTAATACCTCATCCAGTAAATACACGTCAAAATCTAAATTAGCCATGATGCTAAATGCAAGTCTAAGATACATTCCATTCGAGTAATTCTTAACCGGCTCATCAATAAACTTCTCTATTCCAGAAAACTCCACGATTTCATCAAACTTAGCTTCTATTTCTTTCTTCGCAAAACCATGAATTTGTCCATTTAAAAAAACATTCTCTCGTCCGCTTAATTCAGGATGAAAACCAGCACCTATGTCTAATATACTTGCAACTTTTCCACGGATACTGACTTTCCCAGAGGTTGGTTTGGTGACACCAGCTAGTATTTGCAGCAAGGTACTTTTTCCACTTCCGTTAGGACCAATAATTCCAACACTTTCTCCTTTTTTAATTTCAAACGAAACATCTTTCAATGCCCAATGTTCGTTAGAAGCTACACCGTTTTCATCCACACGCGCTTGCCGCAAAGTGAAAACTTTGGAGAGATTTTGAACTTCTATCGCATTTTCGGACCTCATGGTTTACTGTTTTTTCTCATAATTTATTTTCCAATAGCCTCTTGTCCTTCCAACACGTTCGATAATTAATTTTGATTTTAATATGTCAAAATGTTCTTGAGCAGCGGATCTATTTATTTTTAATTTCTCAGCAACTGCTCTGTATGAAATCTTATTATCCTTTTCTATCAATTTAAGTATCTCAATCTGCCGTTCAGTTAATTCATTGATTATACCACCCATTATACCACTTGTTTTATGGTCATTGATGCCTTCGATTGCACCACCTATTAAATGACTGTTTTTAAGGAAAGTCATTCGGATAAAGTTAGGGAAAATTTGAAACAACTTTTATCATATACTTCTAGCATACGTGACACGCCTGAACCCAATTGTTCAACTAAGGGAAATAAAATTTGGTTTATACGCTTTGTAGTAGTTAACATGACTGTGTTTTTACAATTTAGCTACAAGATAAGAAAATTTCTAGAACTTGATGCTGGGGTCTAATAATTTACGCAGGGCAAACGCATTTAACTTCCAAATTGGTTTATGTCATGGTTTTTAAACAAAAACACATGCCACAAACAACTCATCTCAGTTTGCAATCAAGCGGTGGATGAATCCACCGCTTAATAAAGTTGTCTTTCTAAAATTTAGACTTACAAAATCTTAAATGCGTTTGCCCTGATAATTTACGAATCAGATTTTCAGCATTCATGTTCTGCTCTTTCATCCAAAATGATTTAAAACATAAAGTCGAACATAAAATCTTCTTCAATTAAGTCATCGTGAAATGATTTAATCAAAGCTGTTAGTTCATTTTTATGCGTGGCACTTTGAAGCGTATTGATATTCCTCCGGAGCGTTTCGTTGGAATTTCGAATTTCTGCTAATTCCTTATTGATATGATTTAAAGCTTGTTTTTCTTGTAGGCTACGATATTCGTGAACGGGTGCAAATCTTGGATGATGTGACAATTGATATTTTTCCGCTTCGAGTTGTTGCGCTCTTTCACGCATTACTGAAATATATGCTTTAAGCTTGTTCTCGGATAATTCAAACAAGTGTTCAGAGGTTCTATAAACCCATTCCATCTCCAATTTAAGTAGTGTTGCAAGATCTTTTTCTTCATAGGCAATGGTTACTTGTTTTAGGATTTCTTCTTTTTCTTGTTTCAATTCAGCGTCTGATTCAATATCGGGATGAAGTACTTTTGTTAGTGAAATGTATATGCTGCGAACACTTTTCGTTTTTAGTTCCTGCTCTGCTTTCAATATCGCTTCTTTTTCAAGTTGCTTTTTGGTTTTTTTCTTGGTCGTTGATTTCGATTTTTGCTGGTCTTCCTCGTCATTTTTGGCCTTTATTTTTTCTTCAAATTCATTTTTGAACTTTTGAAAACTCTCGGGATCTTCCATGTCCACATTTTCCATATCCACGTCAACACCAAAATTAAAATTCATGAAATGAGAAAACATTTCTTTATCCATCGCTGCCTGAGTCTCCATTTCTTCTTTATAACTAAGTTCTGACCATGTATCATATAGTGCTTCTTGTTCTTTGGTAGGTGTTCGTTCTGAAAAAATTTGATCAAACAAAAACTGAATCAGGTCTGAAACTTGTTCCTTTACTTTTTTTGACAGTTTATTCTTTTTGTAAGCTTCATCCAAAGCGAAACAGAGTTCAGTCTGTAAATCCTGAGATTCTGAACTTACAGGAGTTACATTTTTGTTGTAATATAAAAGTAAATTATCTAACTTTTTTTCTCGGTCAACTAGTTCTTTCTCCAATTTTTGAATCCGGGTAATTATTTTATTGAAATCGAGTTGGGTTTTTGTAAGGATTTGTTTGTTTTTTGCAGAAATTTGGAGTGCCATTTCTGACTTAGCCGTTTTTGGGTTGTCCATTTCCTCTAATTCATCAAATAATGTTGCCATGCTTTGCCTTATCTATTTTTTAAACAATAAAAGTATAAAAATTAAATCTCATAGACAGTTTGACTCTTAGAAATAATTTTACTAAAAAACAATCTGCAATCTTCACCTACACATAATCCGCCACGCTTCGCTCTTTCCGATTATAAACGAACATTCCAGACAACAATAAAATAAATACAATTAGAAAGTTCACCAACCAAATCCATTTGAATTCCCCAAAATCAAACAAACTCCATCGCCAAGCTTGTATCACATTCGCCATTGGGTTAAAATCTAAGACGAAAGAATATTGACGCGGTAAAATATCGCTACTAAAAAACACAGGTGAAAACCAAATCCCGAAATAGAGTAGGAAAGGGATGAGGTGAAATAAATCTCGTTTTTTATAGGCTAGTGCTGAAATCCAGAACACCAAAGTTAAGGCGCACATGGCGTTAAAGACTAAGATGAATGGTAGGAATAGTGCTTTCCACGATATTGCCTGTCCAAAATAAATTAGCAATGGAAGTAGTAATAGCAAGCTAAACGCCAACTCGACTAATCCTAAAATCATTTTTGATAATGGAATAACACTTTTTGGAAAGTATATTTTTTTGATTAGGTGAGCTGATTCTTGCACGCCTGTTGTTCCAGCACTTACAGTATATGAAAAGAAATTCCACCCCAATAATCCACTCAAAACATAGATTGGATAATCGATTCCTTCGGTTTTCCAATTGAGCAAAAATCCAAAAAAGAATGTGAAAATGATAAGCGCGGTTAATGGTTGTAGAATTGTCCATCCCAACCCAATTGCAGTTTGTGAATACTTAACCTTTAAATCTCGCTTTGCGAAAACCAAAATTAACGAACGAAATTTCCAGATTTTCGAAAAGAATTCCGCGAAACTATCCGATTCGGGGGTCATTATTTGAATTTCTTCCGATTTATCCATGGTAGAAGTTTTTGATTTTTTCACAAATATAATTTACGCTATCAGAAGTCAAATTGCCATGCAGAGGCAGTCTCAATAAAGCCGCGGATATACTTTCAGTAACTGGCAATTCTAAAAATTTACTTTTTTCCTTCCCAAAACTCGAATTATGCAAGGGAATGTAATGAAACATCGCTTCAATACCATTTTCGTTTAAGTGTTTCACCAAGGCTATCCGTTGTTTTTCATCACCTAAAATCAAATAAAATTCATGAATATTTTCCTCTAAATGTTCTTTTGGCATCAATTGAAATAGCCCTTTCTCCGCCAGCGGATTTAATAATTCGTAATATTGTTTTGATATCTGATTCCGATGTTTTAAAATGTTTTCTTGACTGTTCAATTGATCATACAAAGCCAAGGCATTCAGCTCGTTCATCTGGTATTTTGAACCCACGTCAACCCATTCGTAATAGGGCACATTTCCAGCGATGAACTCAGAACGGTTGGTTCCCAAATGGTATATTTTATCAGCTCGCTTTTGAAAGTCTGAGTTGTTTACCAGCAACAAACCGCCTTGAACTGCTGAAATTTGTTTGGTAATATCAAAACTGATCACGCCAAAATCACCCATAGAACCCAAAGGCATGCCTTCAAACTGATTGCCAAAAGCCATCGCTGCATCTTCCACCAAATAGATTTTGTGTTTTTTACAAATGGATTTCAAACGGTTCATGTCAGAAGCATGTCCGCCGTAATGAACCATTACAATGGCTTTTGTTTTGGGATTGATTGCAGCTTCAACTAAATCTAAGTCCAAATTGAGTGTTGTGGAGTCAATGTCAACAAAAACGGGCGTTGCGCCGCGACTTACAAATGCGTTTGCAGTTGCAATAAATGTAAAGGAAGGCATGATAATTTCGTCTCCTCTCTCGATGTTCAAGAGCTGTGCAATCATTTCCAAACCACCGGTTGCCGAATGCGTTAAAAAAAGTTTTGAGTTAGGGAATTGATTTTGAAGCTTATCCAAACATTGATTCGAAAAATATTTTTCACGAAACAAATCGTAATTCTCATACAACTTTTCGGTATATGTGAGATAATTAGTAGATTTACAGATAGTATTGAATAAAATTTTTTTCATTGTTTCGCGTAGTACACATCGTCAATCCTGTAAAGGTAACCGAAAAATCGGATTTATTTTCAGCTCAGCCCATAACTTTTGAAAGCATGTTGCGAGCGAAAGCATTTTCCCGTTTTAAAGATCAGATTCAGTTGGTAACTACTCAATACGAAGAAGATATTTCCATCATTCCGGAAGGGTTTCGGATTTTATCCAATTTATCCCGCTCGGTTTTGAATGTGAATGCAGATTTGAAAGGAAAAAAACTGCCTTTAATTCAAGATATTTTATTCAAAACAAACGAAATAGATGATTTCGATTTCATCATTTACACCAACATGGACATTGCGTTAATGCCTGGTTTTTACGATGCTGTTTTTGCGTATTTGGAAAGAGGTCACGACGTTGTTGTAATCAATCGAAGAAGAATTTCTGGTCATTATTCAAAAATTGAAGAACTTCCGCTAATGTATGCAGATATGGGAAAATCGCATCCCGGATTTGATTGTTTTGTTTTCGATAAACGTTTGTTACCACAATTGATTTTAGAGGATATCTGCATCGGAATTTCGTTTTTAGAAGCAACTTTGGTTCATAATTTGTTCTCTTTTGCCAAAAATCCACTTTTCGTTCCAGATAAACATTTGACATTCCACATCGGAATGGACGTTTTGGTTCCCAGAAACAATGCTTTTTATTTACACAATCGAACCATTTTCTTTCAGAAGATTTATCCTAAATTAAAACCATATTTCAGCCTTAAAAAGTTCCCGTACGGAACAATGCCAATTTATAAAAGAAGCATAAAATGGATATTAAATCCCAGTTTGTTTACCCGAAATTATTTGAATTTGGAGGGACAAAATGGGTTGCGAAAAATAAAAGCGAGGTTGGACGAGGTAAGGTGGCGAATTTTACAACGTTGATCACATTGCCATCTGCAAATCTCTCCCAATTATCCTCCTCCTTAGTCCTCGTTAGCTTCGCTGCATGCTTCGCAAGTCAAAGGAGGAAACCGAATTTCCACTTTCGGCTGGGTTTCCGTACTAGGAACAATATTACTGAATAACAAGCATTTAATCTGTAATCTGCAATCCGCTAATCTCCCCAATTATCCTCCCTCTTACTCTCCCTCCGAAGGGAGAAACTGGATTAACTTTACCCTTAAATCTTTTTAAAAGAAAGATAATCACCTAGTTGTAATTTTTTTGAAATGAAAATTAGACTTCCCTCTTTGGAGAGGGAGGGAGGGAGAGGATTTACAATGCGCTATATCAGGACAATACACTACTTACAAAACTCCTCCTCCTTCATCCTCGTTAGCTTCGCTGCATGCTTCGCAAGTCAAAGAAGGAAACCGAATTTCCACTTTCGGCTGGATTTCCGTTTTAGAAACAATTTTACTGAAAAACAAGCATTTAATCTGCCATCTGTAATCTGCCAATCTGTAATCTGCCAATCTGCCATCTGCCATCTGCCAATCTGCAATCTGCTAATCTATTCCCCCCACTACCGCCCCCAATGTCATGTGAACATTTAACTTCATGTTTTGATGTTTTGTTTCTAAAAATTACTATTTTTGGTAATAAATAGAAATGAAATGTACAATCGGTTTAAGTCAAAAATGGAAAAATTCATTGTTTTTACAACCACGGATATTGAAAAGTATTTTCCAGATTTTGACAGAAAGAACTTGGTTTATTGGCAAAAAAAGGGATATATTATTAAAATAAGAAATAACTATTATTGTTTTTCTGATCCGCTCCTAGATGAGCGATTTTTATACTTCGTCGCTAATAAAATATACACTCCCGCATACGTTTCATTGGAAGCTTCTTTGAGTTATTACCAGGTTATTCCCGAAGGAGTTTACACCATTACGAGTGTTACTTCATTGAAAACAAATACCTTTCTTACACCTTTCGGGAAATTTACGTATCGTCATTTAAAACCTGAGTTGTTTTTTGGATATCAATTACAAACTTTTCGAAATCACAGTTACAAAGTGGCGAGTGTAGAAAAAACCATTTTAGATTATTTGTATTTGAATCATAGCATCCAACACGCAGATGATTTCATCCATCTACGTTGGAACAAGGAAGTCTTGAAACAACTGGATTTTGAACGATTAAAAAACTATCAATTGCTTTTCCAATCTAACGCATTGAATCAACGGGTCGCTTATTTATTAAACTATATTTATGCTTAGTATTACTGAAATAGAAAATCATTATCCTAACGAGTTGAAACCTTTCAAACGTTTTCTTCTCAGAGAGTATCTGCAATACAAAATTTTAGAAATCCTATTTAACAGTCCTTTTGCGGACAAACTTTGTTTTTTAGGTGGTACCTGTTTGCGTATTGTCCATAATCAGCAGCGTTTCTCTGAAGATTTGGATTTTGATAATTTTAATTTATCCGACGATGAATTCACAGCAATTTCTGTTTTTATTGCAAGTGAATTGAGGAAAGAAGGGTATGAAATAGAATTTAAGAATGTATTTAAAGGAGCTTTCCACTGCTATATTAAGTTTCCAAAGCTATTATTTAATGAAGGTTTGTCTGGCTATGAAAATGAAAAAATACTCATTCAATTGGATACGGAATCGCAGCAATTTGATTTCACACCCGAAAAACACATTCTAAATAAATTTGATGTATTTACAGCAATTAATACAACACCGAAAGAAATTCTACTAGCGCAAAAATTTTATACCGTTATCAACCGAAAGCGAAACAAAGGAAGGGACTTTTTTGACATTGTTTTTCTATTGGGAAAAGGCATTTTACCCAATTATGATTATTTGAATTTTAAACTAAATATTCTGAATGGAAAGCAATTAAAAGAAAGAATCTTAGCAACCTGCGAGGGGATTAATATGCAAGAAATGGCAAAGGATGTGGCTCCATTTTTATTTCAGGCAAAGGATGCTAATCAAGTATTGCTTTTTGAATCTTATTTAAAACAAATAAACTTGTGAATGTTGGGTAATCTGCCAATCTCCCCAATTATCCTCCCTCTTACTCTCCCTCCGAAGGGAGAAACTGGATTAACTTTACCCTTAAATCTTTTTAAAAGAAAGATAATCACCTAGTTGTAATTTTTTTGAAATGAAAATTAGACTTCCCTCTTTGGAGAGGGAGGGAGGGAGAGGATTTACAATGCGCTATATCAGGACAATACACTACTTACAAAATTCCTCCTCCTTAGTCCTCGTTAGCTTCGCTGCATGCTTCGCAAGTCAAAGGAGGAAACTGAATTTCCACTTTCGGCTGGGTTTCCGTTCTAGGAACAATATTACTGAAAAACAAGCATTTAATCTGCCATCCACAATCTGCCATCTGCCATCTGCCATCTGCTAATCTGCCAATCTGCAATCTATTCTCCCACGACCGACCCCCTAATAAGAAATAACCACTTTCACCGGTATCAACGATTGATCTACACCTCGTACCGAAATCAAATACGTTCCCATTTCCAATGCTAGACCTTCGAACAAGATTTGGGTCGTTCCAACGGCAATGCTTACTTTTTGAGTGTTAATTACTTTTCCACTCATGTCTGTGACAACCAATTGCGCATCGGCGTACGTTTCTTCGCTGGCAATTTCTACCGTAAACGAACCGCTGTTTGGATTTGGATAAACCGTCATGCTGTTTTCATTTCCTTCACAAGAAACGCTGATTGGCCCGTAGATTTCTTCCTCGCCGTTGTAATCAACCTGTCTCAGGCGGTAATACGTTAAACCATTCCAGCTGTTTTCATCCGTCTGCGTGTAATGGAGCGTTGTATTGGAATTTCCAGCAGCTGTTTGTGTTGCCACCCAACTCCACGTCTGTCCATCCCGACTTTTCTCAACAATGAAACGATCGGAGTTTTGCTCGGAAGCGGTTGACCAGTTGAGAATGACCTGCTTGTCGCAACTTGCGGAGAAGTTGGTTAAGGTGACGGGTAAGGGAGAACTGTTGCTGTTTTTGTGTAAGAAAAATTCGGAGAATTGACCAATACTGAAATCCACATATTCTGTATTTGCAATCCCTTGCATGTTTGTTCCAGATCCTGAATTTGCGCTAATAGCCCTGATCGTACTCGCACAATCTGCAGCATTTGCAATTCCGTTTTCGGTTGCACCCGTGATTTTCGTTAACATTAAATTCGATCTATTAGCAGGATTTGCAACTCCACCATCGTTTGGATTCCCAATGGTTGTTGTCTCTGCAACCGTATTTAAGTTACTTAACTCGGATTGGTTATAGGGCAATCTGACCAGTACATGGTTGTTAAAATTGGCGCCATTTGCATAAACGTCTGATTCCATTATCCATCTTCTTCCCATATAAGCGGTGTGGTATAAGGGATTATTTGTTCCGCAAGCTTCCATCACCATCGAAGAGCCCACGAATGTTTGCATGTTCACTAATCCCAAACTGTCATTTTGCGCATTGATTGCTCCAAGTAAGAGACCCGTTGACCCGTAAAAATGAACCCAATCGTTTCCATTAACAATACAGGATGCCACTTCGTTCCCAGAAAGCGGTGAACCAGAAACGGATATGGACATCGTTACGGTATTGGAAGTGGCGGTAGTGCTTGTCAAACAAGCAGCTAAACTGGAAGTCATTACACAAGAAACTTGGTCGTTGTTTGTTAAATTAGAAGTAACAAAGTTTGGACTGTTAGTTCCACTATTTACGCCATTTACTTTCCATTGATAGCTTGGCGTAGAACCGCCGAATGTCGGAACTGCTGTAAAAGTTACTTTTGTTCCGATGCAAATGTTGCTATTGGGAGAATGGGTAATTGCAACCGCAGGTGCCTCAGAAGGATTTACCGTAATGGTTTGAAAAACGGGAACACTCCAGCCACAACATGATTCCTTTACTTGGTAGCGAATTAAATATGTTTTCGGTGTTCCACTAGCTGTCAATAAATTCGTTGTTGGGGAAGCCGAAGAACTGGAGAAAACCAAATTCGTGGTTACACCTTTGTTGGGTGCATTGGTAGCATCAAAAACCTCCCACTTATATTCGGTTTCCGTTCCCCAAGAGCTTGCCGAAAGCGTGATGTTACTTCCACCACATGCAGGTGATGGATTAAAGGAAATTACAGGCAACGTTCTGGCTGATTTTACATTCAAATAAGAATTAAACACCACACTGTTTGCTGTTAAATTATAAAAACCAGATGTGTTGCTGGTTGTAATATCCGCAGTGGTGCTTGCATTGGTAAACTCAGAAGCAACCGATGTGTTGTTGTATTTCACAAATTCCCAGTTTGTTGGTAATGTCCACGATGCAGCAGATGTAGTTACATTTAGAATTGAGTTTTGACAAATTTTGTTTGGAATTTGGTTGAGTGTGATGATAGGGGAGTTGTTTATACTTCCGCCGGAAACTGAAGAGTTGACTGCGATTGCAGGTGAAATAGTATTTAACATTGGGTTGACACCCGTTCCTTTTACAGCGATGGCTATTCTTTCACCGTCTGTTCCGTCGGCACCGTTGCCGCCTTTTCCTCCGTTAGATCCAGCTCCACCTTTTCCTCCTCTGTTGGATTGACCATCACCTGAAGTATTTCCTTGCGCAGAGATTGCGCCACCATTTCCACCGTTTCCACCGATACCACCCGTTCCTTTTACTCCAAAAGCACCAGTATTAAGGATAGAATTATTGATTATTCCTCCAGTTCCAGCGTTCCAAATGAAAATAGCATATGAAGAACCACCACCACGACCACCAGCACCAGCGCCGCCACCGCCGCCGCCGCCAGAACCACCAGAACCGCCACCGCCAGCAGCGGAACAGCCACCATAATCTATATTTCCTCCACCTCCGCCAGCACCTCCGCCACCAGCACTACCAGGTGTTCCGTTACCCCCATATCCAGGAATATAATATCCTGCTGAATAAGTAGGTGATAATATTGTCGTACTATTTGTGCCATTAGTGCCATTGATAGAACAAGAAGAGCCATTTCCACCGTAAGGTGTATCATTATTTCCACTGTCAGTTGATCCAATAATTCCACCACCTCCAGAACAAGTTCCTGTTCTCGCATTCCCTGCTGAACCACCTGTTTCGTCATCATTTCTACCGTTTCCTCCTCTTCCCCCAAGAAATCCATTTTGAGCAGAACCTCCGATAAGTGAGGAATTTACTCCGCCAACTCCACCAACTCCGCCGTTCCCTCCGTTTCCTCCTGAATCATAACCACATTGAGAACCCCCAGCATTACCCGTCACTCCAACATTTCCATTTCCTCCATTTTTTCCATCGAAAACAGTTGCATCTGTATTTCTTCCCTGACCATTGCTTGCATTACCCGAAATAATGGAACACCTTGTTATTTCGTAATTTATAGAACTGTTCGTAATATAAACAGCATAGTTGGATTTGCCTCGTCTTGAGGTCGTTTGCCCAACCGCATTTGCTGTTGTTATGTTCAAATCAATCAATTTCCAATTACTTTTGCCATCGCTTTTAAAGCCCATGACATGAGCAACATTGTCGTTGATGGTTTCTGTTCCTGAAAGTGTTATTTGAGTAGTTGCCGCCGTATTGGATGATTTTGACCATACTCCTGCGGTATTGGTATATCTTCCGTCGATAACTAAATCATCTTGCAAGTTAATAATCGAACTTTCTGAATAAGTTCCTGTGGTCATTTTGATGTAGTTTCGGGAAGGCGAAACGAGTGTGATAGCTTTGGTAAGTGATTTTACGGGCGCATTGGGTAATCCTTGATATAAATCATTTCCGTTGGTAGCATCTATGTATATCATGTCACATGACTCCTCAGTTGTAGTTGTTATAGCAATGCAATTTGTTGTGTTACAAGTTCCTTCTGCTCGAACATAATAGATTGTCGTCGCGTTTATGGTGGTTGTATAAGCTGGACCAGTGTGTACGAGTGTACCACCGCAAGACCCCGTGTACCATTTCCAGGAAGCGCCAGTACCAAGTGAGCCACCATTAATTGAGTAGCTCACTGAAGAGCCAGTTATTACCGAATTGGGTCCTGATATTGAGGTGGCAGTAGTTGAATTTGTATTAACAGTAATAGTGGTAGAATTATTCATGGCTGTAGCTGTTGAGCAAAAAGTACCAGTCCCAATTGCATCCACAGTATATACTCCTGCAATGGATTGATTAGGAAAAGAAATCGCTGAACCTGTTCCTGCAATTGGAGTACCAACGTTTGAGCCTGCTCTTTTTAGTTGGTAGTTAACTCCAACTTGTGAGTTTGATAAGGTGATAGCGACATTTCCGCCTGGGCATATAGTACTGCCACCTGATACAGTATATTTTGTTGGAGTTGTACAAGGCAAAGAAACCACAATTGAGTAATCTTCCGCTTGACCATAATTATATGACCCGCATGGGTCCGTTGGTGACGAATTGTAATTTTTAATGATGCGCATACGCGTTGTGCCTGCAATAGCGGTTGTAGGTACGACTATTGCAATGGACGCTTGTATAGCATCTACTCCTGTTGAATTAAATATGCTTCCGATTGCTTGTGTTTCTCCTCCTGAGTTTGAAAAAACACCATCCCCATTCCAGTCAAAAAATGCGGTGAAATGACATGTGTAATTCCCCGCTGTGTTCCCTTTAACAGTAA
Source organism: uncultured Chryseobacterium sp. (assembly GCA_964488745.1). Lineage (GTDB taxonomy): Bacteria > Bacteroidota > Bacteroidia > Flavobacteriales_D > Crocinitomicaceae > JAQVCM01. Next base: position 91,067 of record CAZAVP010000012.1, read on the forward strand.
TGTTATAAGAATTACCACTCGTAACAGCTCCAAAGATAGAAGTGTAATCTTCATGTTTAACTGTACTTGATTCATTTGAAGAATTGTTTATTCCTGCAAAAACAACTGAAGTTATTGGTTCTACTGTTGAAGTTATACTTACTGGACAGTAGGGGGGTATTTGCGCCGATACTGAAAATGAACCTAAAAAGATGATTATCATCAAAAAGCGCACCCAAGAAAGCGCACCCAATTTATTTTGTACTGGAAGAATGTAGGTCATGACATCATGTTTTATCACTCGAAAATCTATAGCAACCTGTAAACTGATTTTAACATTTAGAGAAAATGTTAGGGGATAAGAATTACTTAATTATGGTTTAATATATTCAGTTTTGTTTTTAAAAAAATTGGGAAGTAGTAGTGATTTTTGTTTTTAATAACTCCCCAAAATCTTTGCTAAATTACAAAAAAATTCACAATAACAAGTTTACTGTATATTTTTTAACAAATGAATGTGTATTTTCCTAAAGATCAAATTGGTGTAAATCGCAATTTTATCCTTGAAAGCGGGTTAATATTATCATTTTTTTAACAAAAAAATCCTGTTAAAATTTTACTTCTCGATGGCACTTGAAAGCAGGAAAATTTGAATTTCTTGTAATTGATTTTATCAAGAATAAACGGAATGAGTGTATTTACAAAATTCCTCCTCCTTAGTCCTCGTTAGCTTCGCTGCATGCTTCGCAAGTCAAAGGAGGAAACCGAATTTCCGCTTTCGGCTGGATTTCCGTTCTAGGAACAATTTTACTGAAAAACAAGCATTAATCTGCCATCCACAATCTGCAATCTGCAATCTGCAATCTGCCATCTGCCATCTGCTAATCTGCAATCTGCTAATCTGCTAATCTGTAATCTGCAATCTGCCAATCTGCAATCTATTCTCCCACGACCGACCCCCTAATAAGAAATAACCACTTTCACCGGTATCAACGATTGATCTACACCTCGTACCGAAATCAAATACGTTCCCATTTCCAATGCTAGACCTTCGAACAAGATTTGGGTCGTTCCAACGGCAATGCTTACTTTTTGAGTGTTAATTACTTTTCCACTCATGTCTGTGACAACCAATTGCGCATCGGCGTACGTTTCTTCGCTGGCAATTTCTACCGTAAATGAACCGCTGTTTGGATTTGGATAAACCGTCATGCTGTTTTCATTGCCTTCACAAGAAACGCTGATTGGCCCATAAACTTCTTCCTCACCGTTGTAATCAACCTGTCTCAAACGGTAATACGTTAAACCATTCCAACTGTTTTCATCCGTTTGCGTGTAATGGAGCGTTGTATTGGAATTTCCAGCAGCAGTTTGTGTTGCCACCCAACTCCACGTTTGCCCATCCCGACTTTTCTCAACAATGAAACGATCGGAGTTTTGCTCGGAAGCGGTTGACCAGTTAAGGATTACCTGCTTGTCGCAACTTGCGGAGAAGTTGGTTAAGGTGACGGGTAGGG
>CAZAVP010000013.1:0-81737 GCA_964488745.1 uncultured Chryseobacterium sp.
AGGACGTAATCTATTTACGTCCTAAAATTTAGTGGCAGAATTCCCGATAGGCATTTAATTCAAATTCTTTTTACGACATTCAAAGAACAAATTGGTATAAGATGTAGTTATTCTGAATCATCGTTTTGATAAATATAAGTAGTATCCAATTCATAAGAATATTTATTTTGATCAAATTTAAAAATGGTTACGTAAAGCCTTGATGGATTATAGGGCTCTACTTCTTCATACGATTTAATAAACCAAAATCCATTTGTATCTTCGACAAACTCTGCTCCTTTTAAATAATCCAAATATGCTAATTTATAATAATTATCAAATTGATTTAAAAACAATCCGTACATACAGCCACCAGTACCGCAAGCACCAAGATAAACCATAATGTCTTCCTTTCCGTCGTTATTAAAGTCTCCAAACTTGTAAGGTTCGGCTCTTACAGTACTATCAAGCAGATAAAATTCTACCGATTTAGCGAGGTCAATTTTTACAAAATTTTCCGCTATTCTTATATCAAGTTTAAACAAACTATCTACGTTTTTTGTCTGATTAATATTGACCTCATGCTTGATCTCTTTTTCGGAATTTTGGCAACTTACAATTATCATGAAAAGAAGTAAGGTAAAGATTAGTGAACGTTTCATAATCTATTATTTAGTAATAATGATAGAAATAAAATTAGGGATAAAAAGTCAAAGTATGCATCATCCAGATACAGTTAATTCAGTGATAAATACGTATTTCTGAACTGCGTATTTCCATTTGTCGGTAAATATTTTTATTCAACCGTTTTTGCTTGATGTTTTTTTAGTTTTTAGTTGTAAAAATATATCCTTCTAGTTATTCTCAAGAACAATAATACCAATAAACCCCCAATTTCTCCCACTTTAAATCCACCAAAAAAAGCTGCTCACTCAAGGCTAACAGCTTTTCAACATTGTCTAAATCAAATAACTAAAACTTATAACTAACCCCCAAACTTGGTAAGATCGGGAATTGATAGATTTTTTCATTGGTTACCCGGTTCACATAGAACAAATTCTTTCTGTTATATAAATTGGTCACACTCGCAATCGCTTCCAATTGCGTTTTATTTTTGAACTTGAACTCTTTCTTGATTGTCAAATCCAAACGGTGGTATGTTGGTAGTCGTTCTGAATTGAAATCTCCTAGTAAAATAGACATTTCATCTGAATTGGTTGTTGTTACATCTGTAGTAACTCCGCCAGAAAAAGTTTCATTTTGGAAATATCCTGCTGTTGGCGTGAACGGCAATCCTGAGCCAAAGTTCCATCGAACATTCACTTCCCACGATTTGTTTTTACCCAAACTATAACTTGATACAAGGTTGATGTTGTGTCTTCTATCAAAGATGGGCGCGTATTCTTTAAAGCCATCCCAACGAGTTGATGTACCGTAAGAGTAAACTCCCCAAATGAACAAGCGTTCTCCTGAATATTTCAACAAGAAATCAACTCCGTATGATTTTCCAGTTTCAATGATGAAATCTTTTTTCAAGACATCCGGAACATCCGCTGCGTCGTCGTATTGTTTGTTCGGATTGATGTTACTCAGCTGGGTAAAGTCTTTGTAATATGCTTCTATGTTAAATGTCAATTTGCGATTCAAGTCGTATTCATATCCTAAAATGGCATGCCATGCATATTGCAATCCATTTTTCACAGGACGAACTTTTCCATTCTGATTGACAAACGATTCTTGTAAATTCGTTGGAGCTGAAAGCAATCCGTTGAATAAGTTTACGACGTCTTTGTCAGAAGAGGTGGATGTAAAGTTTTGCGAGAATCGACCACCAGAGAATTTCAATCTCATTTTTTCAGTCATATTCAATTTAACACCCAATCTAGGTTCGGGTGAAATTACCCCGCGAGAAGCATAAGCTTGCGCTCTCAATCCGGGTTGAATTACCCAACGACCACGAATTATTTTGTAGTTCACATAAGCACCTGCTTCAAAAGTGAAATTTTCGTCTTCAATCTTTCTCCCTGCTTCATTGAAAGTTTCGTAATTGGTTTGAAAACCATTGATGTTGATCCCAATATCAATTTGACTTTCATTCTTTTGGAAGAAAGTAAAATCAAATCCCATGTCTCCACCTGCAATCACACTGGTTCTTTTTGGCAAGCCCAATTCTTGAAAATTCAAAGCATAACGAGAACCGTTCAAATGACCGCGAATAAACACCGCAGAACCTGCAGGTACTAATACGAAATTCATACCTCCACCACCTTGTGTCCAATCTAAATCGGCCGCATTTTCATAACTTACTCGGTCATTGTTATTGAAACCAAAGAAACTAAACTTGGATCCTCCTGGAGAGTTGACCGTGATTTTACCGTATAAATCCGTAAACGCAAATGGCAATCCTTTTCCATCATTTACATTGGGATATAAATTTTTAGACGTATAATCTAGAAGCGAATGTTTGGCTGAAAAAATATAGGAAGCTTTGCTTGCTTTGTTTTCTTTCATTTTGGAAAACGGTCCTTCCAATACCAATTTTGCTAAAAATGGACTTACAGAAGCTTTTCCACCAAAATGTTTTCTATCTCCGTCGCGGTAAGTGATGTCCATCACCGAAGAAATTCTTCCTCCGTATTTCGCATCAAAACCTCCAGTGTAAATGTCCACATTTTTAATTAATTCCGTTTCAAAAATAGAAAAGAAACCAATCGAGTGAAACGGTGTGTAAATCGTCATTCCATCTAATAAAATCTTATTTTGAATGGGTGTTCCTCCACGAACATACATTTGTCCACCTTGATCGCCTGTTGTTGTTACACCTGGTGTTACACTCAAAGCACTAACCACGTCTGACTCACCTCCTTGCGATGGAATACGCTCAACTTCTTTTTTATTCATCCGAATTTCTGAAGTTCCCACTTGGGTCGTTTTTGCTTTTTGAGCAGCGCTCACTTCCACTACTCCCAATTCTTCTCCTGTGATTTCTACCAGTTCCATCTCAACCGTAATTAACTCTTCTGGCTTCGTTACGGTTATTTTTCGTTCTAAGACTTGGTATGCTTCGTTGTCAACTCGAAGTGTATAATTTCCGATAGCGACTTTTGGAATAGAGAAAAATCCATTCACATCTGTTCGGGCGGATACGGCTTCTCCTTTTTCATTCAATAATTCAACTTTCATGAAAAGAATCGGTTCTGCGTTTCTATTTTCTCGTAAATATCCCCTAATAGTAGCAGATTGAGCAAAAAACACGAAACTTATAGAAACGAATAAGAGAGATAAAATCGATTTTTTGAGCGTCATAAAAGTTATTTAAATTTTGGAAACACGAAAGTAAGCTATTTAGATTTGATTTTCTCTGTTTTTCAATCAAAATAATTAAAACTGCTAAATTATTGATTGTGTGGTTTTAATTCAGGCTTGAGAAAGTGCTTTTTAGCTTGGTTCCAATAGACATCGAGCGCTTCTAAATTCAGTGTTGTCATGTCTTTTCCTTGGTTGCTAATTTCAGCTTCCATCCATTGAAAACGCTTGATGAATTTCTTGTTGGTTCGCTCTAAAGCATTCTCTGGATTGACACCAATGAAACGTGCATAATTGATTAATGAAAAGAGTACATCGCCAAATTCATTCTCAATTTCCGTTTGATTTTTCTCCGCGACCGCTTCCTTCAATTCTCCGATTTCTTCTTGAACTTTCGACCAAACTTGATCCGTATTTTCCCAATCAAAACCAACTCCTTTTACCTTTTCTTGAATTCGAGCAGCTTTTACCAATGCTGGTAAGGACTTTGGAACCCCTTCCAAAACCGATTTTTTTCCTGCTTTCAATTTTAATTTTTCCCAATTGGCTTTCACTTCTTCTTCGGTATCCGCCTTGGTATCACTATAAATATGCGGATGTCTGTAGATCAGTTTTTCGCAAATGGCATTCAAGACTTCCGTTACCGTAAACGACCCTGCTTCCTCTCCCAGCTTGCTGTAAAAAACCAAATGCAAGAATAAATCCCCTAGTTCTCCTTTGATTTCTTGGTGGTCGTTGTCCAAAATTGCGTCTGCTAATTCATACGTTTCTTCAATGGTTAACGGACGCAAGGTGTCAAAAGTTTGCTTTTTATCCCACGGACATTTTGCTCTTAAATCGTCCATGATTCCTAATAATCTCTCAAAAGCAACTAATCGTGCGTCCATTTTCTTTCGTTTTAAAAGTTTGAATTGCAAAGTTATGGATTTTATGAAGATAAATTTGACCTTATTTTTACGCTACCTATTTTTATCTTTCGATCAACCTTGACCTTAACGACTCCAAATTGAATCATCCATTAAATCGATGAAATTTAATACTTTTGTGCTTTTAGAAAAGCGTTATGATGCACATAGGACAATACAATACACTTACCGTACTAAGACATACAGCTCCAGGAGCATATTTAGGAGACGATGAAGACAACGACGTTTTATTGCCTGGAAAATACGTAACGGAAGACATGACCATCGGTTCTGAAATCGAGGTGTTTTTGTACTTAGATTCCGAAGACCGAATCGTTGCTACAACCGAAAAACCCTTGATTGAACTCAATTCTTTTGAATTTTTAAAGGTAAAAGAAGTAACTCATTTTGGTGCTTTCCTAGATTGGGGATTGGAAAAAGATTTGCTTGTTCCTTTCAAAGAACAGAGTTTGAAAATGGAAGAAGGCAAGTATTATTTGGTGTATTTGTATTTGGATGATGCCACCCAAAGGCTAGTGGCTTCAGCGAAAGTAAAACGCTTTTTCGAAACCGAACACCTTGTTGTAAAAGAAAAAGACGAAGTAGATCTACTAATCTGTGAAACAACCGATTTAGGCAAGAATGTTGTTGTTAATGATACCTATAGCGGATTAATCTACAACAGTGATTTATTTCGTTTCATCAAACGCGGTGAGCGCTGTAAAGGGTACGTCACCAAAGTTCGCGAAGACGGAAAACTCGATATTTCTTTGGAAAAACCAGGATTTCAAAAAATTGAACCCAACAGTCAATTGCTTTTGGATGAATTGAATAAAAACAACGGAGTTCTTCGCTTGACCGACAAAAGCGATCCAGACAAAATTCGAGATGTTTTAGGGATGAGTAAGAAAACGTTTAAACAAGTGGTTGGAAATCTTTACAAAAGAAGGTTAATTAACATTCACGAAGATCACATCGAGCTGATTCAGAAGAATTAAATCGAGTCCTGTCACGAACTGTCTGGAGTAAGAAATATTCTCAGTCCACCAATCAGAAGCTTGGCACTCCATTGAGATGAAAATCGGCTTGTTTTTCTACATAAAATGGTTGTTATTTAACCGCAAAGAGCGGGAAGTGAAAGCGCAGAGTTCGCAGAGGAAAAGCTGAGCTGAGTTGCTTTTTACTCAAATTGTTCTCTGTCACTCCTTCGCGTCCTTTGCGAAAAACTTGGCGCTTCTTTGCGGTAAAAAATAACACGCTCACATTTGTTCAAATTGCTTTCTGCAACTCCTTCGTGTACTTTGCGAAAAACTTTGCGCCTTCTTTGCGGTAAAAAACAACACGCTTCTCATTCCCAAAAGCCAGAAATCCTCTCATTTCGTAGAAGTTAACTCAGATAATTAAATACTCATTAATTCTTTGAATCGAATGGCTTGACGTCTAGAAATTTCTACTTTTTCATCGTTTTTCATGGTCACTTGTAATCCGCCATTAAACCAGTTTTCAATTCCAACAATGCAATTCAAATTGATGATAAATTTGCGATTAGCCCTGAAAAACAACTTCGGATCCAAACGACCCTCCAAGCTATTCAAAGACCTCAATATCAAAGCTCTTGAGCGATCAAAATAAACTTTTACATAATTTCCGTCCGATTCAAAAATGCGAATATCTTCCACATTGATAAACCAACATTTTTCTCCGTCTTTGATGAAAACGCGGTCGCCTTTTGAAAGTTTTCCAGTTTGATCTCCCGGTTTATTCAAAACTGTTTCAAACTCTTCTTCTGGTTGTTGAACTTTTAAAACAGCTTCCTTTAATCGCTCTGGATCAACCGGTTTTAATAAATAATCCAGTGCATTTACTTCAAAAGCTTGAAGTGCAAAATTATCATAGGCAGTGACAAAAATAACTTTCGGAATCTCGTCTAACTGTTTGAGCATTTCAAAACCATCCATGCCTGGCATTTGGATATCTAAAAACACCAAATCTGGTTCAAGGTTGCGAATTAACTCAAGTCCTTCTGCTGCGTTACTTGCTTCACCAACAATGGTTAAACTTGAGAAATCTTTCAGAAGTGACTTCAATTCTTCTCTAGCTAATCTTTCGTCTTCAATTATGATTACATTCATCTTACCCTGCTTTAATTTCAACACTGCTTACTACATAATCTCCATCCTGAATGAGTGAAAATCGAGCTCTGCCATCATATAGTAAATCCAAGCGACGTTTGGTGTTTTCAATTCCGATGCCCAAATCCACTTCCGACCTTAATTCACCGTTGTTAATAACAGACAAACGAATGGTAGATTCCTCTATTTTACCTGTTTTAATTATGATTTGCCCTCCAGCTACAATCTTTGAAATACCGTGTTTAATTGCATTTTCTGCTTGAGTTTGAATCAAGAAAGGTGGGATCATAAATCCTTTTAAAGTGGGATCAAGCTCCCAGACTACAATCAACCTTTCTTCGAAACGAATTTTCTCTAAATCTAAATAATTTTTCACAATCTCCAATTCTTCGCCGAGGGTTATGAATTCATTTTTTCCAAAAACCAAGGAACTTCGAAGTAAATTAGACAAAGCTGTGACAGATTTTTTAGCCGCATTCGGCTCAATATCAATGAGTGCACGAATGCTATTTAGTGAATTGAAGAGAAAATGAGGATTTAGCTGAGACCTCAGGTTTTTGAGTTCAATCTCATTTTGAGAAGATTGTAATTGTAAATTATGCAACTCTTGATCGTGTGATTTTCTAAAATAATGATAGGTAAAATAAATCAAATTCCATAAAGCCATCAACATCAATGCTCCTAAAACGTTCATTACAAACTTTAAAGTAGGACTATCACTCAAAATACTTTGATCTTGTTCAATGTTAAAAATATTTGAAAACCCCGTAATCAAAAGCGTTAAAACAATGGAACAAGTAATGGAAACCAATAGAATTCGAGGTATAATCCGTAAAAAATTCATATCCAACCAACCATTCCGAAGAATAAACCACCTCATCCAATGAGTGATTGCAATTCCTGAAGTAAGTAAAAACAAAAGAGACATCCAGAAATCAAACTGAATTTCTTCCGGAGCTTGTGCATAGGTTGCCAAAATAGACAAGGCAGCATACGTTAACCATCCAACAAATTGGGCAGTCCAATAAAGTTTCTTTTTGGTGTACATTAAAGCAAAGATAATATGTTCAGCGAATAAATTGTTTTAAATTATTCGATAAAGTAAAATTTCATGTAATTTTTTCACTCCAAATAAAAACCTTAAATTTGAGGCTGAAATGATTCAATCACCATGCTTTCAACTCGATTCGCCTTCCTTTTTTTAGTTGTTTTCCCAGTTGTTTCCCTGAAAGCTCAATTCAAATCCGCACCTCAATTGGGTGCTCAAGCAGGAATTGTGGTCAATATAGGGACACACGTAAATTCGATCGGAGCTCATGTTGGTTTATATTATTCAGACTTCTTTTATCAATTCAACATCAATTCTCAACTAAAATTCAATGCAAGTAGCTATGGGAATCGACTTCACTTCTGGGAAAACAGAACTGCTTTGGGACTGGTTTTACTCGCAGGGAAACGAAACATTGATCCTGATTTTCAATTGGATGGACTAAGCCACCAAACCAATTTCTCCAAAGGAATTGCTTATAACTACCTCCTTTATTATGATCAAGCCAAAACCTCTCAACGTTCTGGAGCTTGGGCAATTCACGTCAATTATTTCACGTTGGCAATTGAAAATGACGTTTTTGGAAATCAACAAAAAGACCGCTTTAGAACCAACACCATGCATGCATCCTATCGTTATCAAGATTGGAAATTTTTCTCAACGCTTTTTCTATGGACAGGAGAAACGGCAAAATCTCATTGGGATCGCACTCCCATGCATAAAGCTCCGAGCGGCGTGCGGCGTTTGAATGAACTTCCTTATGGAAAAACCAGTCATGGAATCTGGAGTTTTGGTACCAGTCGCCAACTTCCTTTTAAGCAAATCGTCACTTTAAAAACGGGCATCGACTCGGAAGGAATTCGCCATGCTGTACAGAATCGCGTGGGACATGATTTGACTTTTCTTCCTAAAAGTATCAAGCGCAACACACCGCATTATCCCAGATTGGGTAAAGATGGCATGCCCGTTTATGAAAAAAAGGAAGTGCGTAAAAATCGGTTTTTTTATCAGTTGAATTTGAATGAAGTGTGGTCGAATTAAACGAGGAATGATTTTTTATCCTTTTCCAACTAGTTGCTTTTCCTTTCTCATTTATTCCATTTAGCAACTTGAATGGCAATGTATTTGGGCAAATAGCTGGGTGTGCAATTTTTGGCTACTACTTCGTCTTTGTAGAGCCCTGTTCGTTCTCCCAGTGCGATGCACCTAACGCGGTGTTCTGCTTGAAAAATTCCGATTTGAGCCGCCGTAAAATTCATCGCCCATTGTACTGCTGGGTCTTCCTTTTCAATTCGATTTTCAATCATAGAGAGTAGTCTTTCACTGTTTGGTGGAGGTGTTTGTCCAACCCAACGCAAACGACCTTGGTAATACCAAAAAACACGTCTTTGAAGGGAAGACGAGCTATTCTCCCAGCTTTCCATGAGTGCAATGGTTTTTTTATCTTTGGACAGTTGATTCGCCATTAGCCAATCCATTAATTGATTTCTCTCATTTTCGACGTGTTGCTGAATATCCTGATCCAATTGATCAATGAGTTCTTGAGAAAGTTGCTTTTTATCCAGAATCAAAATTGCCAATTGTCGAGCAAAAAAATGTTCTGCACACCAGAGCTCCATCGCTAAGCCATGGTCTTTTTTAATCTCCTTTGCGATTTTTCTCAAGTCGCCAAGCTTGGTCGTCTGATTGCAAATTTGTTCTACTATTTTACTTGCTTTCGATGATAATTTCATATTTTTATCCCTGTTTTTTTAATATTGTCGATTGGTTATGATAACACGATCTAAATATAAAAGTAAGCAAAAAGCATCAATTTGGGCTTATTTACCTAACTAAAAACCTTCGCATTAAAGCCCTAACTCCGGGATTATTCATACAGTTTAAATCGGTATTCTTTTCAAGACAATACAGGTTGTTGCAACTGATTTAATTTCAATACTCGCAAATCAAAGTGGGAAGCTTGATCTTCATTTCAAAAAAATCACCCCCCCCCAACCCTTTCACATAAACGTCTGATAATAATTAATCTCTAACTTTACTGTACCAGGGTTACTTTTGCATCACAAAAAACAATCCTTCAATACACCATTCTGTGACTCAACAAATAACTTCTTCTTTTTTTGTTCTCATCAAATATTCATGTTATCTTTGAAAAGCGAAAAAAAGAATCATGACAACAACACAATTAATCAAAGAAGTTGAGAAAATAACACAAGACAACTTAAAGTTTATTTCTAAAAGAATCTCTCGCTTAACTACAAATCAAAGAAATTGGCGGCCAAATGAGTACACGTGGAGTTTGATAGAGATTTTTTCGCACTTGAATGAATTTTCAAGATTCTATCACGAAGCAATCGCATCCAAAATTGCACGAACAAGGTACACTGAACCGAAAGAAAACTTCATTTCATCTCCCCTTGGAAAAGCTGGCTGGAGCTCTATGAAATTAGGAAATGCTAAAAATGTAAAACGAAAATTCAATGCCCCGCGCGCATACAATCCCAGCTTTGAAAAAAGTCTGGTGGACGAAAATGCCATCGAACGTTTCGAAGCCTACCAGAAGGAATGGATTGACTTATTAGAAAAAGTAAAAACGGTTAACATTCGTCGTGTTAAAATCCCCATTTCAATTAGCAAAATAGTGAAATTCAGATTAGGTGACACCTTACTTTATGTAACGTACCACAACGAAAGACACGTCCAACAAGCGGTAAACTTACTCGCCCACCCAAACTTTCCTAAAAAATAATGCAAAGTTTTATTCCAAAAAAAGCGTTTTGTTTGGTTCACATTTCGCCTGTTCGAAAATCGAATGAAGACACTTCGGAAATGGTGACCCAATTGCTTTTTGGTGAAATTTTCACAGTACATGAAATCAGGCAATCTTGGTGTAAAATCACTACTTTCCTTGATCAATACGATGGCTGGATTGACCTCAAACAAGCGTATTTTCTCAGCGAAAAAGAAGCTCGGAAATGGTTGGATGTCTCCGTTCCACAATTGGAATTAATCCAAGAAATTTCAACCCCTTGGGGAAAACAACTCATCTCAAGAGGCGCCTATATTCCTTTTGATAAAAGACAAGAATTTAACATTGGAGCGTGCTCTTTTAGGTTAATTGCCAATTCCCTATTTTCAAAACCAACAGCGCCTTACAAATTTGCTAAGGAATACCTAAACACACCGTATTTATGGGGTGGAAAAAATTCTTTTGGAATTGATTGCTCTGGTTTAACACAAATGGTGTATCGGTTTTTTGATTACAACCTTCCACGAGATGCCTCACAACAAGTAGAAATAGGTCGAGAAGTTGAATTCAATGACATTTTGCCCAATGACCTCGCTTTCTTTGAAAATGCAAATGGAAAAATTTCACATGTTGGAATTGTTGCCGAAGACCAAACCATTATTCATGCCTCGGGAAGCGTACGAATTGATTTATTTACCAGAGCAGGTATTTTTAACGAAGAATTGCAATCCTTAACACATAACCTAAAGATAATCAAAAGGCTATAACCTAAACACCCTTTTAAATTCCCAATAAATCTTAAATCTAATTTGATTCAAACTGGAATCCTTGGAACCTCTATCAGAAATAATTAATTTTATTCTGCTAAACAATCTCCATGGTAAACAGTTACAATGATCGTATGACAACTTTAACTAAACCTGAAAAAAAGGCTAGGATAAAGCGCAGAATTTTACGCATTTTGCTGCTTATTATAGGAGTTTTAATCGTAATTAGAGCTGTTTTACCAAGTGTCATTTTGAAATTAATCAATAAAAAGTTAGAAACGCTTCCTACTTATACTTGTATCGTACAGGATTTTAGTTTGAGTTTTACCAACCAATCCATCACGTTGAAGGGAATTAAAATGACCAAGAAAAATGGTAAAATAGACCTTCCATTTTTTATTTCTGGCGACATTCATGTTTCGTTAGAGTCTTATCAAAAAAAGACTTCTAAAATTGTGGTAGAGACTTGCAAATTAAACCTGATTAAAGGAAAAAATGAAGCCTTATCACAATTAACCATCGATGAGGAATTGATAGAGATTTTCAAACAAATGCCTTTAAAACCAAATATTTTCATTTTAAAACATGCTGATATTCACTTTATTGAAAATTATCGATCTCCAAACATTGCTCTTGCTATTAAAAACATTATTATTGACGGAAGAAACCTTGAAAATGAAAGTAATTCGAAGGCAAAATATCCCGCAATTTTAACTATCAACGGAGAATTTGAAGGAGGAAAATTGAACGTTGTCGCCAAATTAAATAAGCAGAAAGAAAAACCCATGGTCAATCTCGTATCTTCTCTTAGTTCTGTTGATATTTCAAATGTGAAAAATTTTTTGAAAGTATATGCCGACTTGGATGTAATATCTGGCACACTTAACGCAACTTCAATCATCCATGTACAAGAGGGTAGAATAGACGGATTCATCGATCCTACTGTGAGAAATTTAGCGTTTCAGAAAACCTACGATAAAACACAAACACCCTTAGGCAAACGCATCAAACAACGCTTGCTAAATAGCACTTCAAAATTATTAGGAAAAGACGAGGACCAAAAAATCAAAACCAGAATTGAATTTCATGGGACAATAGAAGAAGTCCATGTTGATGTTTGGAAAATCATAACTGAAGGTTTGAAAAATTCATTTTTAGTTGGCACCTTGAAAAAAGGTTAATTTTTGATTATTAGTTACTGTATTGAAAGAAGAAGAGGTAGAACAAAAGGTAAATACGGAAAGGACTAAACGTCCTTGGTGGAAGCGTGTTCTTCGGATTTTGAGCTGGATCATCCTGTTGATTATCCTCTTTTTCACGCTAATCGTACTTTTCATTCGCAGTTCTTGGGGACAAAACTTCGTCGTTGGAAAAATCACCCATTTCATTTCAACTAAAACGCAAACCAAAGTCTCCATCCAAAAGTTATTCATCACCTTTTCTGGCGATGTTGATTTACAAGGATTGTATTTAGAAGACAAACAAGGAGATACACTCATTTACTCTCAAAAACTAAGCGTAGAAATCCCCTTATTTCCCATCATGATGGGAAATCCTATCTCGGTGGATGAATTAAAATGGAGCGGATTTCGTGCCAACATTGTTCGTAAAGATTCCTTGGAAGGGTATAATTTTCAATTTTTAATCGATGCTTTTGCATCAGGTGAGCCTGCTAAAAAAAGAGAAAATACGACCAGTGAACCACCCAAGATAAACATCGGAACTATTGATTTTAAGAATTTCAAAATAAATTACAACGACGAAGTAAGCGGCATGAAAGCCAAGTTTGATTTAGGAACTTTTCACTTTAAAGGAAAGAATTTTGATTTAAAACGAATGAATTTTGAAGTTGCCAAAATTTCACTTGAAAATACCAAATTAAATTACATCCAAAGTAAAGCAACAGAACCAACAGAATCCACAGAGTCCGTCTCGCCGTATTTAAGTCTTGGAAACCTAAAATTGAAAAATGTAATCGTTCACTATTCCTCCATTCCAGACAGTTTAGAAGCTGATTTGAAAGTGGTAAACCTAGCGTTGGAAGTACCCAAAGTAGATCTGAGAAAGAAAGATGTTGAAGTTGACAAATTCATTTTAAGCAATTCCAACATTCAACTAAAACTCAACGCGAAGAAAAAAGAGGAAATACAACAAGTTGATGATCCTGCATCCATTGAAGTCATACAAGAGTTTATATGGCCAGCATGGAACGTTCAAGTAGCATCCATCTCTCTAGAAAAGAATCGCATTCATTTCCAACAAGGAGAAAAATCAATTGAAACAAAAGGATTTAAGGCGGATTACATCCTTTTAAATGACTTCAATTTCCAAGCAAAAAACATGGAGCTTTCTAAAAAAGAAACTGCTAGACTTGACATTAAAAAACTCTCTTTTCATGAAAGTTCTGGTATTCAACTGAAGCAATTGGCATTGGACGCGAGGCTAAATCCCCAAGAATTTGCGCTATCTAACCTCCGATTAAGAACGGGAAACAGTTTCATCAATGCAGATGCTCATGCAAAATTTACTTCCATCCAACAATTGATTCAAAACCCTGAAGAAGCATTTTTATTACTCAACCTAAAGCAATTTGATGTTGACTTAAAGGACGCCTACCATTTTCAGCCAGATTTGAAAAACAACGAAGATTTCACGAAACTGGCCCGCCACAATTTGAGCGGAAAAATTAAAGCTCAAGGGAAGCTAACAAAAATTGATTTGAAAGAGTTTTTAGTCAAATGGAGCAACAATACTTCCATTACGATGGATGGACAATTCATGAATGCATCGAATTTGGACGATTTCCATGCGCAAATTGACAATTTTGTTTTCAATTCAACCCGTTCAGACCTTACGACATTTGTTTCTGAAAAAGATTTGGGAATTTCAATTCCAAATCAAGTGACAATTCAATCCCGAGTAAAAGGTAATTTGGATCATGTTCATGCAAAAATCTCAGTGACAATTCCAGAAGGTAAACTAAAATTGGACGGCTATTTTAAAAATCAAACCGATATGGCCTTTGATGCCAACCTCCAAGTCATGGAGTTAGAATTGGGCAAAATCATAAATAATCCAAACATTGGAACAGTTGCATTCGAAATGCAAGCTGCTGGAAATGGTAACAACGTCCAGGATTTAAATGCAAAATTAACTACTCATTTTTCTAAACTAGAATTTAGTAGTTATGACTACTCAGCTTTGAAACTGAATGGAGAATTGAACGCTGGTGATGGCGAAGTTCATTTAACGCATCAAGATGAAAATTTGGATTTATGGATTGTCTCTAAAGTCAACTTAGATACTGTAACAACTAAAATGGATGTGAACATTCAAATGGAAGGCGCAGACTTATACGAATTGGGGTTGACGGACAAACAAATCAAAGCTAAACTGATGATGAATACTCGTTTCAAAGGGAATGTAGATCGTTTTTCTGTTGAAACAAACATCACAGAAGGTGTTGCCGTTTATGAAGAAAAAAACTTCCAATTGGGTGTATTTGATTTATATGCGAGTTCACAACAAGATAGCACTTCGCTGGACATTACCAGTAATTTCTTAAACCTTCAGTTGCGATCCAATTCGAGCATCGACAGTACTTCCGCAGCAATTCAACATCATTTAAGTGGTTATTTTTCGAGTGATACCACACACCATCATGATTCTTTAACCCATCCTGTAAAACTGGATTTAAGTCTAAAATTAGCAGAAACCAAAATCATCACTGATTTTTTAGTTCCAGGTATTCAAACCATGGATACTTTGAAGCTGGATGTTAATTTTGATCAAGCAATTCAGAAATTAGATGTCAATTTTGGTCTTCCTTACATTCGCTATGCAGACAAAACGGTCGACAGTTTAAAATTGAATATCACTTCCACTGAAACCGAAGCCAATTTTAAATTTGGTTTTAATGAATTGGACGCAAAACCATTCGTAATGCATCAAACTTTTTTGGATGGCGATTTAAAAAATGGATTATTGCGGCTCAATTTCAATGCTTTTGACGGAACAGAAGAAATGTATTTTGTCAAGTCTGAGATTTCGGGCAAATTACCAGACTTAAAAATTCATTTCAATCCTGAAAAAATAATTTTTCAAGCGCAAGCATGGAATGTACCACCAGACAATCAAATCGTAATCAGTGATCAGAAAGTTAGCGCTAAAAATGTTGTGTTTTCAAAAGGCGAAGAAAGTATAACCATTGCCAATGACCTAATGGGTCCTTTGAAAAACAACATTGGAATTGGTTTTGAAAATTATAAACTTTCAAATTTACTCGCCCTGTTCAACAAAAATGATTTGCTTGCTTCTGGAGAATTTCAAGGCAACATCGTGGCAGTGGATCCTTTTGAAAACTTTGGTTTAAATGCTGATTTTAGCATCGACAAGCTGGTTGCCCTCCAAGCACCCCTTGGAAAATTAAATTTAATCGCAGATTCTAAAGATGCTGGAAATTATAACCTTGACATGAGTCTAAAAGGTGAAGAGGTAGATTTAACTCTCAAAGGCGACTATTCGAAGCAAAGAACAGGATCTGAATTGGACTTTCATTTGGATGTAACTAAAATTGCTATGAAAACCATTGCGACCATTTCTGGAGAGAATTTGAAAGACGCTTCTGGAGATGTTTCAGCCACAATGACGTTAAAAGGTGCAACGACTTCACCGAATTATGAAGGTCAAATTTCGTTCAACAACGCTGAGTTTAACGTTGTGCAGCTGAATTCCAAATTTCGTTTAGCAAATGACCAAATAAGCGTTCAAAATTCATTGATTACCTTAAATCAGTTTTCAATCGAAGATAAACAAAACAATACTTTTACTTTAGACGGTACAATTAAAACCGAAAGTTTCACAGATCCAGAATTTGACTTTCGGGTAAAAGGGAAAAATTTCCAAGCATTGAATTCCACCAAAGAAGACAATGATTTATATTATGGTAAAGTAGATTTCGACATCGATGGAACCGTAAAAGGTAATTTAAGTTTCCCCATTGTGGCTGTGAATTTTGAACTCAATGAAAGTACAAACTTCACGTATGTTATCCCTGAATCTCAAGCAAAAATTGAATCGAGAGATGGAATTGTAGAGTTTGTAAACAAAGAAGATCCCGATAACATTCTTACCAGGAATAATGATTCTATTTTTGCGAGCATGTCAGGAATGGAAATACATGCCAACCTTAAAATCAATAAAGAAGCAAAATTCAATGTTATTGTCGATCCAAGTACGGGTGATAATTTGAGCATTTCTGGGGTTGCAGATTTAAATTTTGACATCGAAAGAAATGGAAGAATGACTTTAATAGGGCGTTTTGATGTCCAAAATGGGCATTACCAACTCAGTCTATACAATTTAGTGAAACGTAAATTTGAATTAGAAAAAGGCAGTTCGGTGGTTTGGCGTGGCGATCCAATGGACGCTGAATTGAATGTAACTGCTAAATACAAAGTGGACGCTTCCGCTTCTGGATTAATGGCTTCTCAAACCGCTGGAGCCAGTGAAGAAGTTCAAAATAAATACCGTCAAAAGTTACCTTTCTTGGTGTTTTTAAATGTAAAAGGTGAATTAGATCAACCCCAATTGGAATTCAGTTTAGACATGCCAGAAGAAGCTCGCGGTGCGATTGACGGAACGGTTTACGGAAGAATCAAACAATTGAATAGCGAAGAAGACGAATTAAACAAACAAGTTTTTTCACTGTTGGTATTGAGAAAATTCTATCCTACTGGTTCAGATGGAAGTGAAGGTGGAGCAGCATACCTTGTCCGCAAAAAAGTAAACGAAGCACTTTCGGATCAACTAAATGCTTTCTCTGGAAAACTGATGGGAAATACGGGCGTTGAATTGGATTTTGGATTAAATAGTTATACAGACTACCAAGGAGAATCTACACAGCAACGCACCGATCTGAATGTGAATGCACAGAAAAAACTCTTGAATGACCGTTTGATTGTTCAGGTTGGAACCAATGTACATGTGGAAGGAGGGACCAATCCTGGAGAAGAAAATTCACTTTTGGGAAATGCCAGCATCCAATATTTATTAACCAAAGATGGGCGTTGGAGATTAAAAGGATTTAGGAACAATGAATTTGAGAATGTCCTGGACGGACAAATTTATGTGAATGGTATTTCGGTCATTTTCCAACGGCAATTTAATTTATGGAAAGAGTTGTTTGCAGCTCCGCCAAAATTCGAAGACTCGGATGAAGGCACTCTAAAAGACCCATTAGAAAAAGAGGAAGACCAAGAATCTGAATAAGGATTAAAAGAAACGGATGAATGCAAAATAAATTCTCTACATATCGATTTTTAACTGTGCTGTTCATGCTGTTTATGCACTGCGCATGCAGCATTAAAAAGCATATTCCTGAAAATGAATCTCTTTTTCGAGGAGGAAAAGTGAACGTAATTGACACGGTAAAAGTAGAAAATAAAGCAAGTTTGGAAAAAAACTTGAACACATTGTTTTATCCCAAGCCGAATAAGAGAATCCTAGGGTTTTATTACGGTCTCTATTTTCATTTCAAAGCTGAGCAAAAAGAGAAACCTGGATTTATTACCCGTTTCTTAAATAAAAAACTGGGTGAAAAACCCGTATATTTTTCCAATGTCAATGTGGAAGAAACAGAGAATTTGATTGAAAACCGTTTGCAAAACAATGGCTTCTTTCACAGTAACATTTCATCAAAAATCCAAAAAGATAGCGCGTCCAAAACGGTAAAAACCGATTATCAAGTGGTTATTGGAAAATCATATCGCTTAAGAGATTACAGCGTGGAAGTTGATTCTGTGGAACAATTAGACTCCTTTCCTATTTATCAAGAAATAAGAAATTCACTGACTAGAACCATCCTTACAAAAGGCAGTCGCTACAATTTAAATGCTTTTAAAGCCGAACAGAAAAGAATAGATCAGCATTTAAAAAATAGAGGATACTATCATTTTAATTCCACTTTCATCCTTTTTCAAGCGGATACCAATTTGAATGAAAACCA
Source organism: uncultured Chryseobacterium sp. (assembly GCA_964488745.1). GTDB lineage: Bacteria > Bacteroidota > Bacteroidia > Flavobacteriales_D > Crocinitomicaceae > JAQVCM01. The sequence continues at coordinate 17,893 of CAZAVP010000013.1, forward strand.
TCAATTCAATCTTTATTTGAAATTAAAAAACGGTGTTCCACAGAAATCGAAAGTTCCCTATGTTTTGGATAAAGTGAACATTTATGCGAATATTACAGAAGACAGTGCAAACATCAAAGAAGAAATTGTAATGATCGATAGCATTGCGTTTATTCAAAATGAATTGTTTTTCAAACCCAAGCGTTTGAGACCTTTCGTGTTGTTAGAACCGGGTCAACTATACAGCCCCATCCGATCAAAATACACCAGTCAGCGAATTTCAAACATTGGCACATATAAATTTGTCAACATCAAATACGAAGAAATTAATCCCGTTGGGGAAGATAGCCTCAGCTTGAGACATCTCAATGCGACAGTTACCTTGTCTCCAATGACCAAACGATCCATTCGAGCAGAATTACAAGGCGTCACCAAATCCAATAATTTTACGGGTCCCAATTTAGGTGTAACATTTTTAAATCGCAACATTTTTAAAGGTGGCGAAAGTTTTTCCGCAACGGGTAAAATTGGATACGAAAAACAATTTGGAAATAAAACTAGTGGTTCCAGTAGCTTACTCTTGGGGATGAATGTTTCTCTTCTTTATCCACGCTTACTTTTCCCTGGAAAACTGGATAAATATTTCAGGTATTCCATTCCGAAGTCCAAAATAACGGTCGGTGCAGATTATTACAGAAGAAGTAAATTGTACTCCCTAAACTCCTACTCTGCTTCGTTGGGATACACGTGGAATGCAAACCAATATGTCACGCATCATTTAAATCCAATGGATATCAATTATGTTCAATTGGGCAATAGGTTTCCCATTTTTGACTCCATTTTAGAAAGTAATCCATTTTTAAAAAGAAGTTTTGAACAGCAATTTATCGCTGGATTGACCTATACGTTTATATACAGCGAAATGAACAACAAGCAAAAGAAAGGTCAATTCAACATCCGGTTTAATTTTGACATCGCTGGAAATACCCTCCATTTATTTGGTAAAAAGCAAGGCGCAGACTCCACGAAAACAGTGTTGAATTTGTCCTATGCTCAATATGTGAAATTTGACCTCGATTTCGCTTACCACTACAACTTGGATAATTCCGGAAATGTTTTGGTTGGGAGGCTTTTTGGGGGAATTGGAATTCCGTATGGAAATTCAAAAACCTTGCCTTTTATAAAACAATATTATTCTGGAGGTTCATACAGCGTTCGTGCATTTCAAATTCGAGGACTTGGCCCTGGGATTTATAGTCCGGAAGACAAAAGCAATCTGTATTTAGACCGCTCAGGAGACATCCGCTTGGAGGCTAATTTCGAATACCGATTTCCCATCATCTCTGTCTTGAAAGGAGCTTTATTTGCCGACGCAGGAAACATTTGGAACATAGATGAACGCGTAGCAGGTGGTAAATTTACTTCAGAATTTACAAAGCAAATTGGCGTTGGAGCGGGTTTCGGATTGCGGGTTGATGTTCAAGGTTTTGTCATTCGATTTGATTTAGCAGCTCCCATCAAGCGTCCTGCCACAACTTGGGAATTTGAGTATAAAAATCCAGTATTTAACTTTGCCATCGGGTATCCGTTTTAGAAGAAAGAAAGAAAGAATCATTCATCCATGCTTTTCAATAGTTAGTAGTTACCTCACAGGACAATTCATGCACATCAACGGTGGCGACATCCTGGAATCTGGATGATCGAAAATTACTAAAAAAATAAAAATATATTTCCTGAAAAAATTAAATTTGCGCTCCTAAAATATTTTTTCTGAAACAAACAAAACTCAAGCTCGAAGACATTTTACCCTTAACTTGCACCCGTACAGGAACGTGTTGCCATGGAAACTTGGTGCTCCTGAACCCTTGGGAAATCTTTTCCTTGGCACGAGCCAAAAAAATGTCAACTTACGCTTTTCGAGATCAATACACCGAATGTGGCGGAACCAAATTGCGCTTCGAAGGAAATTCAATCTTCAAAGGAAAGAATGCTTGTAGTTTATACCTGGAGGATTTTGGTTGCAGTGTACATGAAGCGCGACCATTGGCTTGTCGCTTATTTCCCTTGGGGCGACAAATACAAAACAACGAAGCAGAATACATTTTTCAAGGCGAACAATTTCCGTGTATTATCAATTGTCCTGACGTCAGTTTGGCTCCGAAATTAAGCGTTAGAACCTACTTGAAAGGACAAGTCACCGAACATTTTGAAACGGCTCAAGATGCTTATTTAGAATTGATGCAAAATTTGGCAGACATTGCTTTTGAATTGTTTTTAGATACCGGTTTAGCTCAATCAGGGGATACGAAAACGCTCTCATGCTGGAAAACAATGGGAAGCGAATCTCCCGAAATACTAGCTCACCGCATTGGTTCCGACTGGATGGATGCCTTGCAGGTTCCCAAAATATCAGAAACTTATACAGATTCACTTGCATTTGTTGAACAACACAACGAAATGTTGCAAATCAAAATACAAGAAACACTGGGTAATTTAGAGACCAATTCCGAATTTCACATAAATTCTGTATTGTTGATGGGTCTTGCTCTGCATTTAGCTCGATCAATAGGAGCAAATCCAGCAACTTTAGCGACACATTGGTGTGAGGCTGCAGAAGGGTTTAGGGGATAAAAAACGGAAAGCAAATCAACTTGCTTAAAAAATCTTCGATGCGTAAGCTGTTTTTTATTAACTTAGTCATGGCGACTTTCATCATGAATCAGCGAGAACGAAAACTTAAACATCATGAAAAATAAAAATCTCACAAAATGTTATTTACTTGTTTTAGTCTTGAGTTTAACCACAGCTTGTAAAAAAATATCCGCACCCGATGAAGCTTCAAAAAGTATTTTTTCAACGTGGGGCTACCAATCTCAAAGTGGTGGGTTTTCGGGTTTCGGTGGGGGCAATCAATTCAACGAAAACAGCTCAATCAAATTTACGGAAAAAGGAATTTATAAAGTGTTTGAAGGTACCGAAAGAAAGGATAAAAGACATTTTAAAATAGCATATAATTCTGGAAATAATTCTCTTCCTTACAAAGTTGTATTTAAAAACGCTAATCACGTGGATTACGCTTACGGCGTTCATGCCGATACTCTCATACTCTCAGAAAATGTTGCAGATGGTTACTTATTTGTTTTTGTAAGAAAATGATACATGTAAATTGGCTGAATAGGATTCTCGGCATGTGTTTCCTTCTAATTGTAAACGTGGTGGAAATCCCTTATTTTCGCATTTGAAAAGAAGAGAGAATGAAGGGAGCATGAATAAGCAAGACGAAAAAAATAGAAGAAACGAAAATTTGCATTGGATAAGTTGCTGCGAATGTCAAGGACAAGGCAAGAAAGTTCAACGACTCACAAAGAAAGTTCGACTTCTTTACCAATTGGCAGTGGAGGAATTTGAGAAAAACAATTTGGAAGGTGATCCACCCATAAAACCGAAAGGACATTTGGTCATCTGTTCAAAATGTAGAGGTTCAGGCTTAACAAAAACGACAAATCTACTTTTACCCGACAAAGATCGCTTTCCACACGTAGCAATTATTGGAGGTGGAATCGCTGGAATTGCACTGGCGGTCGCTTGTTTACATCGCGGCATTCCTTTTTCCATTTTTGAACGAGACCTCAATTTTGAAAGTCGTTCTCAAGGATATGGACTGACGTTACAGCAAGCTAGTAAAGCAATAGCAGGATTGGGAATCGTTTCTTTGGAGAAAGGCGTCATTTCTACCAAACACGTCGTTCACACAACGGATGGAAAAGTTATCGGTGAATGGGGTGTTCGAAGATGGGTTCCAGAAAGTCCCCAATTAACGGCAAGACGAACCAATGTACACATCGCCCGTCAAGCCCTGCGACGTGAGCTTTTGAATCAACTCGGCGGATCAGCTTTCATCCATTGGGGACATCAATTGATTGATTTTAAAAAGAATAAAGATCAAACACTTCAACTGACGTTTCAAACCAATGGGGAAATCAAAAACATCCATGCTGATCTGATTGTGGGTGCCGATGGAATTCGCAGTGCTGTTCGAAAATTACTCATAGGTGAAGAAAGAACACCTTTGCGCTACCTCGGTTGCATTGTGATTTTAGGAATTTGTTCCTTGTCTGAAATCAAAAATGTAAATCGTGACTTGCTCGATTCTGCCACGGTATTTCAAACCGCCAATGGCAACGAACGAATTTACGTAATGCCTTTTGATTCCGAGTCGGTGATGTGGCAATTAAGTTTCCCCATGCTGGAAGAAGACGCTAAGAATTTAAGTTCGTTAGGGGCTCGTGCACTTCAAGCAGAAGCAATTCGAAGAACGCAATGGCATCAACCCATTCCTCAGATTCTAACTGCTACATTAGAATCCCAAATAACAGGATATCCAGTTTATGACCGAGAAATTCTGGATCCAAGCTTGCTTCAGAAAGCGGATTCAATTACACTCATCGGTGATGCGGCTCATCCCATGAGTCCGTTCAAAGGACAAGGCGCAAACCAAGCTTTGCTAGATGCTTTGGCACTCGCTCGCGCAATTTACAAAGGTTGTCGTACTTCTCAATGGCAGGTAGCTGGATTAAGGAACAAAGTATTAACTGATTTTGAAACGAAAATGATCGAACGAAGTGCTGTAAAAGTAAAAGACTCCGCAGCTGCAGCTGCGTTTTTACATTCAGAAATTGTTCTTCGAGAAGGTGATGAACCGAGAGGTAGGTATTTGAAGCGTGAAGATGATTTCCTCCGTTCAAATTTGCCCGAATGAAAAATTATTTGTTTTCAATCCAGTAATTTGCCAACACTTTCTCAATTAGTTCTTCTTTTGTCAAGTGATGAAAAATCGTTTTCACTTGTTGTTTCAATTCATCTGAAATTTCATGATTTGGTTTCGTTTTAAAAACTTTTTTAGCCCAAACCAAGGTGTTGTTGGATTGAATGTCTAGCGCGGTAGCTTTGCCGACTAATTTCAGATCAATCCCTAACTCCAATTCAAATTCGGCAATTTCTTTCAGTTCTTCTTGTTGAATAATCGTCATCGCCAGTCCCTTCGCTCCTGCTCTACCTGTTCGTCCACTTCGGTGAACATACGCTTCATGCGTATCAGGCAAGTGATAATTCACCACGTATGCTAATTCTTTGACGTCAATTCCACGAGCAACCAAATCCGTAGCTACCAAGATATCAATGTGACCTTCACGGAATTGATTCATGATTCTATCGCGAATTCCTTGCGTTAAACTTCCATGTAAAGCACCAGATGAAATTTTGCGCATCGCCAAGTTTTTCGCCAATTTATTGACTGCAGCCTTGGTTTTGCAAAAGATAATTCCTCTTCCGCCTTCTTGTGTGCTTAAAAAATGTAGCAGAACGTCCAATTTCTCAATCGGCTCTACAACCATATATTGATGATCAATTCCTGCGTGACCTAAAGTTGCCATATCTGAACTGATATGAACCGCAGTTTTGGACATGTAATTATGAACGATGTCTTTCAATTCACCAGGCATCGTAGCACTAAATAAAAGCGTGCGCCGTTTTTTAGGCATGGCTTTTAAAATCGGCAGCAAATTTTCTTTAAATGCTTGAATCATTTCATCGGCTTCGTCTAAAACTAAATTTTGCAAAGCACTTACATCCACTGCGCCTTTTTCCAGCAATTCCAAAAACCGACCTGGAGTTGCAACCACCAGGTGAGTTGGGGATTTCAATTCTTTGATTTGTGTTTTCAGCGTTTCACCACCCGTTGTTAAAACGATATTTACCTCAGGAAGAGATTTTGAAAATGAAACCAAATTGTTATAAATCTGTTGACTAAGTTCACGTGTTGGGGATAAAACAAGTGTTTGAATGCAATCATTTTTGACATCAACCTGTTGCAACAAAGGCAAACCGAAAGCAGCAGTTTTTCCCGTTCCCGTTTTAGCAAGCGCAATCAAGTCTTCCGTTTGATTTAAAACAATGGGAATTACTTGTTGTTGAATACCAGTCGCTTTCGTTATTTCTAATTCTGCAAGAACTTGTTGAATTTCGGGGTTAATTCCCAATTCGGATATGTGCATGGAGCTATTATTTTTCACAAAGATAAACACAGTTTTTGGGTAAAAGCGGATCACCTGCTATTATCGATTAAAACAATCGAATATTCCATAAATCTAAAACTGTTAATTCTCCTTGAACCAATTGCTTCTTTTGAATGGATTGATTAATTTTAAAAACATTCAAAATCAAAAGACATGAAACTTGCATCCCTCAGAAAAGAACTTAATTACAACGAAGACAAAGTGGCCGTCAAGGTATTGATGGAAACCGAAACAGCAAAAGAAATCAGAATTTTGTTTCGCAAAGGTCAATCCATGAAAGAACACAAAGCTGGCTTTCCAATAACAGTGGAAATTCACCAAGGCAGCATTCTCTTTGGCGTGAACGGAGAAAAAATGAATTTAGAAACTGGAGACTTGATTTCTTTGGATGCCAATGTTCCACATGATTTATTAGCCGAAGAAGATAGCATTGTTCGATTAACTTTATCCAAATTAGATCAAATCGAACGTGTTGAAAAGGTAATTGAGTAGTAGAAGTTCATGACAATTTCTCTTGGTGATTCTTAGGCGCACTTTAACAATAAAATTTAAAGTGAAAATGAAAATTCTTTTTACAGCTATTTTAAGAAATCAATAACATCCTTATCAGAAATAATGTCTATCTTGGTTTAATAAAAATATTGTTAATTAAAAAACCAATTTATCATGATGATTCAAATCAATACTGACAAAGCAATTCCTTGGGATCAGCGAAATGCTGAGCACTTTTCTGCTTTAATTTCCGAAGAATTAGATCGCTTCAGTGAAAACATTACCCGCGTGGAAGTACACCTTTCCGACGTAAATGGCGCCAAAAAAGGGGGCAATGACATTCGATGCCTAATAGAAGTTCGAGTGGAAGGCAGAACACCAATTGCTGGAACGGATTTAGCCGATACCGTAGAACAAGCTATCTCGGGAGCAACAGACAAAGTAAAAGCGTCTTTGAGAAGTATTTTAGACAAATAATCATCTCAAAAACATCCATATTCATTTAAAATATGAATTAAATTTCAAATTACTGCATGAAAAGCAGCGGATTTTACACGTTGTTTTTCATGCTTTTTCTTTCTATTCTCAAGTTTGACAAAAGAATGTAAAAAAAGACAAAAAAAAGTTGTTTTTTATTGACAATAAATTCGAAGTTTTTTACATTTACATACGCTTTATCTCAAAAAGGGATGAAGACATCATTCAAAGAATAGAATATGTCAACTTTAAAAACAGTAGAAACCGCTTCACTAAACTCGGGAAGTGAAAAAACTCCAAAATCAACCTCCAAAAAGAATCAAGAACAAGAGTTGAAAGTTTTCATGGACGCATTAAGAGCAAAATCCGGTCACGAAAAAGAGTTCTTACAAGCTGTTGAAGAAGTTGTTGAAGCCATTCTGCCGTACATTCATAAACACCCACAATATCGTCAAGCTAAAATCTTAGAAAGAATGGTTGAACCTGAAAGAGCAATTATTTTCAGGGTTACGTGGATTGATGATCAAGGAGTTTTTCAAATTAACACGGGTTATCGCGTTCAAATGAACAGCGCAATCGGACCATATAAAGGCGGATTACGTTTTCATCCATCCGTTACGCTAAGTGTGATGAAGTTTTTAGCATTCGAACAAACACTCAAAAATAGTTTAACCACCTTGCCAATGGGTGGAGGAAAAGGCGGTTCTGACTTTGATCCAAGAGGGAAATCAGATAATGAAATCATGCGATTTTGTCAAAGTTTCATGACAGAATTGTTCCGACATATTGGACCAAATACCGATGTTCCAGCTGGTGATATTGGTGTTGGAAGCAAAGAAATTGGATTCTTATTTGGTCAATATAAAAGATTGACTAATCAATTTTCAGGAGTTCTCACTGGTAAAAGTCCGAATTGGGGCGGATCATTGATTCGACCTGAGGCAACAGGATATGGCGCAGTGTATTTCATTCAGGACGTTCTTAAAAACATAGGCGATTCTATCAGTGGAAAAACGGTTTCTGTTTCGGGTTTTGGCAATGTAGCTTGGGGCGTAATTAAAAAAATTGATCAACTAGGTGGAAAAGTTATTACAATTTCGGGTCCAGACGGTTTTGTTCATGATCCAAACGGAATCACTGGAAAAAAAATCGAGTATTTGCTGGAAATGAGAAATAGTGGGCGAGATCATGTACAAGATTATGCCGACAAATATGGTGTTGAATTTTTCCCAGGTAAAAAACCTTGGGGCATAAAAGTGGATATTGCCATGCCTTGTGCAACGCAAAATGAAGTCCAGGAGCAAGACGCCTTGGAATTAATTGCCAATGGTGTTTCGATATTATGTGAAGTTTCCAATATGTCAACAACGATAGAGGCTTATAAATTATTTAAATCGTCTGGCGTCACCTTTATTCCTGGAAAAGCCGCAAACGCTGGCGGAGTTGCTACTTCTGGATTGGAAATGTCACAAAATTCCATGCGTTTATCTTGGTCAGCCAAAGAAGTGGATGAAAAACTGAAAGGGATTATGACTAAAATTCATCAAAACTGCGTCAAATACGGTTACAACAAAAAAACAAACAAAGTAGATTATGTGAAAGGTGCAAATATTGCTGGTTTTGTGAAAGTTGCAGACGCCATGATTGAGCAAGGATTGGTTTAAAAATCAAACGACACATTTTTTATCTCCAGCAGATAGCGCAGGTGACCGCAGAAAATCAGTGAGAAACACAAAATGCTCCGCGTAAATCAGTGTAATCAGTTGGCAATATTTTTTTTTATCTCCCGCAGATAGCGCAGAAAACCGCAGAAAAACATCAGCGAGAAACACAAAATGCTCCGCGTAAATCAGCGTAATCAGCGGGATATATTTTTTACTCTCGCAGAGAACGCAGGCTTAAAAAAAAACACTTTTATTTGCGTATTTTTGTGCTTCACGAAATTTATCGATTTAAAACATGTCTTCAGAAAAAAAACAACAAGAAAAAACAAGGTTACACCCACGAAATAAAAATCGAGAACGATATGATTTAAAAGCTTTACTCGTTGCTGAACCTGAATTAAGCAATTTTGTAAAACCCAATAAACACGGCGAAGATTCGGTTGATTTTGCCAATCCAATTGCGGTGAAGTTATTGAACAAAGCCTTGTTAAACCATTATTACGGCATCAAAAATTGGGATTTTCCAGATGATAATCTTTGTCCTCCAATTCCTGGCAGAGCCGATTATTTGCATTACATGGCTGATTTATTAGCTGAATGTAATTATGGCGCAATTCCAAAAGGAGAAAAAATCACCTGCTTCGATGTTGGTGTTGGCGCAAATTGTATCTATCCAATTATTGGTGTTGCAGAATATGACTGGAATTTTATCGGGACAGACATTGATCCAAAGTCAATTGAATCAGCTCAAAATATAGTGGATTCAAATCCAGCATTAAAGGGTAAAATTGATTTAAAATTACAAGAAGATAAAAAATTGATCTTTAGTGAAATCCTAACAGATATCGACGAAATCGACGTCACCATTTGCAATCCTCCTTTTCATTCTTCCAATGCAGCCGCACAAAAAGGTTCTCGAAGAAAAGTTCGAAATCTAACAGGAAAACGAGAAGCAAATCCCATCTTGAATTTTGCAGGAATCGGAAGCGAATTGATTTGTGAAGGTGGAGAATTTACCTTCATCATGAATATAATTCAAGAAAGCAAGAAATTCTCTAAAAACTGTTTTTGGTTCACCACCTTGGTTTCCAAAATTTCAAATTTGAACGGAATTTACGATGCATTGGAAAGAGCTGATGCACTTCAAGTTAAAACCATTCCAGTCGGAACTGGAAATAAATCAAGCAGAATTGTTTGTTGGACTTTCCTTGAAAAAGATGAACAAAAAGCGTGGAGGGATTTGAGATGGAATAAATAGTTTTGGAGTCACAGGAATATTTGTTGAAAACGTTGAAAAGTAAGATTTTTAGAATTCAAAATATTTGAAAAGAATTACACGCTAATCTAAAAATCAGTATATTTGAACTAAAGTGATTAAAAATAAATCACTTGTTACGATAGATAATTTGATGCAAAAACTTAAAATAACTTTACTTTTTTCCCTGTTGACATTTTTTGTCGGGCAAAGCACTGCGCAAACTGTTGATAGTTTGAATGTTTTTCCAAATCCGTTTAACACATCGGCAACCATTCATTTTGATTTAGCGCAATCCGGTACTGTTTCTCTTCGGGTTTTTAATTTATCTGGAACCAAACTCCTTACCTATTTCCAATCAACGCCGTTACCATCTGGCAGTTATAACATCAATCTCATTGGTGACACATTGCCAAATGGCATTTATCTGGTTCGTCTTGATATTGGTTCGTCTAAATCCATTACCAAAAAGGTTTCAAAAATTAGCACAACCACTGGACTTACAGCAAAATACAGCGATAAAAACAAAGTCCTCTTTCCAAATCCTGTCAGCGACATGCTTTCCATTCCTTTTGAAGGAGAGAAAACGACAATAATTACCGATTTGAATGGTAGAATCCTGCAAACCAACATTACTTCGGCGAAAGAAATTTCACTTTTAGAACTTACAAACGGCACGTATTTTATTAACGTGATGAACCATCAAAAAGAAATTATTGCTTCGCAGAAAGTGGTAAAAATGTAATCAAATGCTTGTAGCCAAACTTTTAAATAGCAGACCTGAAATTAGTTTTGATTCTAGAAACATATAATTAAAAGGGGATAAATGAACAAACTATTTCACATTTTTAAAGTCGATGTGGCAGAATCTGAAAAGATTTCCACCCAAGAAATTGAACCACATAGTCACGATTTTGAAGAATTGTTGGTTGGAATAAGTGGAGAATTAGAACACTTTATCGATTTCAATTCCTCCAAAATGCAGGCACCTTTTGTGACCTTCGTAACCAAAGGAAAAGTACATCGGTTGATTCCAAAATCCAAAAATGGAGCATGTGAAATTTGGGGAATTCGATTTAAAAGTGAGTTTATTCCCGAATCTACATTTCAACTGTATTCGTTGTATCACGGCAATGCGAATTTAAAATTGGAGGAAGGAAATTGCCTTCAACGGCTTGGTACCATCTGTGAAATGATGCACGAGGAAGCATCTCAAGAAACGCCTAGTTATGCGATTATCAAACAATTACTGAGTGTTTTATTCACGATGTTAGAGCATGAAAGAAAAAAGCTCGATGAATCCATCAATCCGTTGCAAAAAACGCAAAACGTTTCCTTTGGAAACTTTCTCACGATTCTCGAAGAAAACTTTCGCAGACCTTTGGGTGTTGATTTTTACGCAGAAAAGTTATTCATGTCATCCCGAAACTTGAATTTAATTTGCCAAGACATTCTAGAACAGAGCGTTTCCGAAATTATCGAAACTCGTAAACTCATTGAAGCTAAAAACCTGTTGGTTTCTACCGAAAAAACCATCACCGAAATCGCTTACGAACTAGGTTATAACGAGAATTCCTATTTTTCGAATGTCTTCAAAAAGAAGTCGGGACAATCGCCTTCTGAGTTCAGGGAAGAAATGAAAAAACTGCTCGCTACTTAAAATTACAACTCAATTACCGAATCTTATAACCTCCAATAGACTAATTGTCAGTAAGTTTGTAATTATAAACCAATTAAAATATATAATTATGAAAAAATTACTGTTATTAATCACCTCTGCTATCATTAGCATTAGTTCATTTGCACAAACTCAATGGAAAGTAGATCCTTACCACTCCTCGTTAAACTTCAATATTTCTCATTCAGGAATTAGTATTGTGAATGGAAAATTTTTGGACTATACAGGTACTTTAACAACTGATGGAACTGCACTCACAGGCGGAAAATTTGATTTTTCTGTCAAAATAAATAGTATCAACACCAATGTTGAACCGAGAGATAAACACTTGAAAAGTGCTGATTTCTTCGATGCAGAAAAATACCCAACTATGACTTTTAAGAGTACAAATATCAAGGCTCTTAAAAAGAAGGGTGAATATGAATTACATGGTAAATTGACCATTAAGGATGTAACCAAAGATGTTGTATTCAAAGTTAATTATGGTGGTACAGCAAAAAGTGATCAAGGTGAAAAAATCGGAATGAGAGCAGAAACAACTATCAACCGTTTCGATTACAACGTGAATTACGATCCAACAGCATCAGGCATCGCGAAAGATGTGCAAATTATCGTTCACTTGCAATTCGCAAAACAATAACAACCAATAAATTACAATAAATATCCCTGTGGAATTCTTTTCACAGGGATTTACAAACCCTATTCGCTCAAATAAAAAACATTCAGAAACAAGCCTTCTGTAGGACTTCAATAACTTAAATTATGATTAAACAATTTTTCAACCCTGGAATTCATCCCAACAATACTTCCTATGTGTTATTATTACTTAGAGTAATAGTCGGAATATTTATGCTGACACACGGAATGGGCAAGTTTTACAAATTAATTGGAGACGCCCCAATTCAATTTGCAGATCCGTTAGGTGTTGGTCTCACAGCTTCTTTGGCGCTTACTGTATTTGCCGAAGTATTTTGTTCCATCCTTTTAATTTTGGGATTACTCACTCGAATCGCCGCCATTCCGTTAATTATCACCATGTTGGTTGTTGCATTCGTGGTTCATGGCAGTGATGGCTTTGGAAGTCAAGAATTACCGATCATGTATCTGATGATGTATCTTGTAATCGCCATTTTGGGTGCGGGAAAAATATCTCTTGACAAGTTGATTTACAGCAAGATAAATCAATCATCGTAAATGTTTGACGAAAATGGATAGATCACAGTTTATAAAATTAATGGCTTTATCATCATTTATACCAATAACAATGAAATTAGACCAACTCCATAAAATGACTTCAACTTTGAGCAATACACGCAAAATGCCGGTGTTGTTTCTCGGTCATGGAAGCCCCATGAACGCCATTGAAGACAATGATTTTGTTAGAACATTTAAAAAACTAGGAACAGAATTACAACGCCCAAATGCAATTTTATGTATTTCAGCGCATTGGGAAACCAAAGGTACTTTTGTCACCGCCATGCAAAATCCAAAAACAATTCACGATTTTGGTGGATTTCCAAAAGAATTGTTTGAGGTTCAATATCCGGCTCCTGGAAGTCCAGAATTGGCATTGGAAACCAAAAAAATTATTCAGAAAACCGATGTCGGATTAGATGACAAATGGGGACTTGACCACGGCGCTTGGAGTGTGATCAAACATTTATATCCAAATGCTGATATTCCAGTGATACAAATGAGTATCGATTATTCTCAACCTGCTCGTTACCATTACGAATTGGCCAGAGAATTAAGCAGTCTCCGCGAGAAAGGTGTTTTGATTATTGGAAGTGGAAACATGGTACACAACTTGCGTTTGGTTGCATGGAACAAATTAAACGAACAATTCGCGTTTGATTGGGCCTTGGAAGCAAACGAAAAAATGAAAAGCTACATTCTAAACGGTGACCATCAAAAACTCATCGATTTCAGATCGCAAGGCAAAGCTTTTGATCTCGCAATTCCGACACCAGAACATTACCTTCCTTTAATTTACGCTTTGGCTTTGAAAGACGAAAATGAAGAAGTTTCTTTGTTCAACGACCAATCTCTTGCTGGTTCTTTATCCATGACTTCGGTCAAAATTGGTCCGTATTAATTGCATCTCAGATTTTAGACATTCAATCTGTGAAAAGTAAACCGATAATTCGTTAGTGTAAACAATATCAAACAATATTCAAAAAATGGTTCATCAATTCATTTCATTTTTAGCCAATAGTCAATCCAGCTTTATCAACGCAGCGCGAATATCCATCCTGATTGTCATGGTTTGGATTGGTGGTTTGAAAGTCTATCAATACGAAGCAGATGGAATTGTAGCTTTCGTTGCAAACAGTCCGGTAATGTCTTTTTTCTATGGAAAAAAAGCACCCGAATATCAAAATTATAAAAATCCAGAAGGAAAAACGGTTCAAAAAAACATCGATTGGCACCAAGAAAATGGCACTTACGTTTTTGCATACGGACTGGGAACGGTCATTGTGATCATTGGTCTGCTGACATTTTTAGGAATTTGGTACGACAAAATCGGAATCATTGGTGGCCTATTAACTTTCGGAATGTCTTTGGTTACGTTGTCCTTTTTAATCACCACGCCCGAAGTGTATGTTCCCAATTTGGGCGGAGATTTTCCCACACCGCAACATGGATTTCCTTATTTATCTGGGGCTGGACGATTGGTTTTAAAAGATGTAATCATGCTCGCAGCTGGACTCCTTTGTGCGTCTGACAGTGCGAAAAGGTTATTAATGAAAGGGAAATGAGTTTCTGAAAAAAATCCTTTTATTGAATCTAAGATTGATTTAGATGGTGAGAAACAAAAATATAAAACAAATGTTTTTGTGTTTCATTTTAGTGAAACTTTTAATGTCTTTGCATGGCAGATAGTATTCAGAAGCGCAGGGCAAACGCATTTAACTTCAAAATAGCTTATCGAATTTTATAACAAATAGGATAAGCAAATGGATTTTTGAGATTTTATTGTGTTATTTTTAAAAACATAATTCAAACACCACAACCATGCAACAATCCAAGTTCGATCATTTCTGGAAAAAAGGAAACGGAAAATCATTTTCGAGTTGGGCAAATCATGTTCCAGATGCGGGAGAATTGCCATACGACAACTATTTCTTGGAGCACGATCAAAAAACCGATCTCATCGTTTCAAACTCGTTGAAAGACCAATCTTTTCATGCCATAATGCGGAACTTGACACAAGAAAATGGCTTGAATCACGTTCCTGAAAATTTTAAAAGTTTGGTCGATGAAGTAAGCGAAATCCCAGCTTGGTTGAATCAAGACCTACTTCAATCGGGAGCTGAACTTTCTCAGCGCGCTGGTTTGAACGGTTTACTGATTCTACGTAATTTTTCATTATTGGGCGGGTATTATTTTTCAAATCTCACCAAACCACTTGTGCTTACTGGCGCTTTGGAAAAAGGTGCCACGCATCGACTCTACAACACCTTGCAATTTTGGTCAGATGTTTCCCGAACTGGCGAAAAAGGGAAAAGCGAAAGAATAAAAGCAAGTTTAAAAATCAGATTGATACATTCCGCTTCCCGAATTCTCATTTTGGAGAAAAACCCGAATTGGGACATCCAAAAATGGGGTTATCCAATCAACATCGCAGATTCCGTTGCAACCAACATCGCATTCACGCTTTATTTTCTGTATGGCTTGGAAAAACTCGAATTTCGATTTACGGAGAAAGAAGAAGCAGGCATCTTTCACTTGTGGAAATACGTTACTTGGATGTTGGGCGTTCCAACAGAAATGATTCCCAACAACCGCCAAGAGGCAGTGGATTATTTTCATTATTGGACTTCGAAACAAAATGGACCAGACGCGGATTCGCTGAAACTTGTCACAGCTCTGCTCAAAGAAAACACGCAAGTGGATGTCTTAAAAATCGGCTTTGTCAAACGAAACATTGGTTTTATTCACAAAAGCATCGCCAATTACCTCATCGATGAGCAAATTCGGGAATCCTTACAAATTCCAACCATTCCATTCAAAGGTTTTTTCCCTGCTGTGATTAAATTGAAAAATCGTTTTTTTCTTGCAGGAACACGAGAAAAGCAAATCAAACGCGGAAATGAAGAGCAACTGAGTGTGTTAGCAGATTATCGGAAAGCCGTTAAGAAAGATTGAATTGATTAGAAATTAACATCGCTTTTTCCCCTTCAGAAGAGAATCACCAGCCACACAAAATATACAGCGGGAAATCGACCTGCCAATGAGTAAAGTTTTATTCATCTTGTGTAAATAATCTTTCGTAACCCCATGTGTTTATTTTTGCTTTTTAACCAAGGCTCATTTCGATGCAAGAACAAACTTCGGAACGTAATTGCGTTTTACAAATACAATTGTAAAAATTGAATTCAAAAAAAAGGGATTCCGAATCAACGAAATCCCTTTTGCGAAAAATATAAAACTGAATTAAATATTCTCAATAATCAAAGCAGAAGCACCTCCGCCTCCGTTACAGATTGCTGCGCCACCAATCTTCCCGTTGTTTTGTTTCAGCACGTTGATTAGCGTAACGACGATTCTAGATCCAGAATTTCCAAGTGGGTGACCCAATGCAACTGCACCGCCATTCACATCCACTTTTTCCGGATCTAATCCTAACAATTTGATATTGGCTAACCCCACTACCGAGAACGCTTGATTTAATTCCCAAAAATCAACATCTTGAACAGTTAATCCTGCTTTTTTCAAAGCCACTGGAACTGCTTTGGATGGTGCTGTTGTGAACCATTCTGGATCGTGAGCCGCATCCCCATAACCAACCACTTTCGCAATCGGTTTCAAACCGTATTTCGCCACTGCTTCAGCAGAAGCAAGGATGACAGCAGAAGCTCCATCATTTAGCGTAGAAGCGTTCGCAGCTGTTACCGTACCATCTTTATCAAATGCAGGTCTCAATGTGGGGATCTTATCCAAAAAGACGTTGGTAAACTCTTCATCTACTGCCACTATTTTCGGATCTCCTTTACGTTGTGGAACAGCAACAGGAACCACTTCGTCATTGAATCTTCCTCCTTCCCAAGCGGCAGCAGCACGTTTGTAAGAAGTTATTGCAAAATTATCTTGATCTTCTCGGGTGAAATTATGTTCTTTGGCACATGTTTCAGCGCAATTTCCCATCGGAACTTTGTTGTAAACATCCAATAAACCATCCTTGGTAATTCCATCCAACATTTGAATATTTCCAAATTTAACACCGTTTCTACCGTCTAAGTAATGCGGTGTCAAACTCATGTTTTCCATTCCACCAGCAACCACAACTTCGTTGTCACCTGCAAGAATGGATTGTGTCCCCAACATGATTGCTTTCATCCCCGAAGCACACACTTTGTTGACCGTTGTACAAGGCACTTCATTAGATAATCCAGCTCCAAGGGCAGCCTGACGTGCAGGAGCTTGCCCCACACCTGCTTGTAATACATTCCCCATAAAAACTTCACCTACTTGATCCGCTTCCAATCCAGATCTATCCAAAGCTCCTTTGATAGCGATTGCTCCCAATTGTGTTGCAGGAACTGTTGATAATCCACCCATAAATGCTCCCATTGGAGTTCTAGCAGCGGAAACGATAAAAACTTCTTTATTCATAATGTTGATTTATTTACATTTTCAATTGCAATTTGCAGGGCAAAAATAAGAAAAATTGAGCAAATTTTCAAGCATCATTTACTTTCCGAGTAATTTGGGTAAATTTTATTTTGAGATGCTGAGAATATAAAAGTGTTTTTTTTATCCCTTAAATTGGTGATTAGGAAAAGTCCAAACCCAACTTCCATTCAGGTACATTTGCCTGAATGACGGGTACCACGATATCCCCGTAAGCGTTTTTCGGAAATCACTTGTTTCAAATGCTTGAAAAACAATTTAAATGGCTCAGAATTCTGTACTAAAACGAAAAAAGAAGTTAAATCTAAATCAGTATAAAAAATAATCCTTAATTTAACCACGCATAATGAGCTAAATCATGGAGACAACAATCACAAAAGGTATTAAAATATCCGTTGTAAGCAATTTTAAATCAGAGTATTCCAACCTGTTACAAAACGTTTATTACTTTGAATATAAAATTGAGATTGAAAATCGAAGCGAACATACTGTTAAGCTAATTCGGAGAGATTGGTTTATTTACGATTCATTAGATATACCAAGATATGTCAGCGGTGAAGGCGTGGTGGGTCAACAACCTGTATTATCTCCAGGGGAAGTGTATCATTACTCCAGTGGGAGTGATTTAAGTAGTGAGATTGGCTACATGACAGGTCATTATACCTTTATCAACTTAGAAACTAAGTTGGAATTTCCCGTTTTTATTCCTCGCTTTGATCTTATTTTCCCTGCAAAAATGAATTAATTTCTTGTGGGTTCTGCTTCTGCTAGGAAAATAGCATATTGACACACGTTGAAAGTCTCTCTCCATGCATCTTCCACGGTATTAATGGCCATGCTGGAAGACATTTTTCGAGACATGTCAATTTGTTTGATAAACATTTTCCATTTGTCCATTTCAATCAAATAATTTTTCAAATTTTCGGAAACAAAGACAGAATATTCTTTAATGTCTAACATATTTTCTGTCATGAATGCCATTTTGTTTTCAGCTTGAACTAGTATTCCATTATTTCCACAAACAAATAATTGTTTGTCTTTTTCATAAATGAAGCCATACGTTATCAGATGTGGTTCTATCACTACTTGTTTGCTCATTATTTGGCTTAAACTATTATAATCCGTAATGAAGTGTAAATTTGCAACAAGGTAATTAACCAAGACATAGCTTTCTAATTTTGAAGAGCACGTCTCCCAAAAGAACAAACTTTTTTCATCCACTTGAAACACGTTCATGTTCGAAGTAAACTTTATCCTGTTGTTGAAAAAGCATTGAATTTTACGAAATCTTCTTTCATCCTCATCAACAACCTCTTCAATTGCACTCCATTTGTTCTTTAATTCACTTTCTATTTCATCTTTTTCCAAACAAGCGCTTTCATCCGTTTCATCCTCTTGTTTTTTGTTTCTTTTTAAAATGGTAAAAAGATAAAGAAGAAGCGATAAACTCGTCAAAACGGAAAAAACAACCACTACGATCTTGGCTCTTTCTTTTTGTTGGTTGTTTTTATCTTGTAATTTCTTTTCTCTTTTCCCTTGCAGCAATTCATCTTCTTGTCGTTGAAACTCATAAGCCATGCGTTGCATATCCAGTTGTTTCGTTTGATTGAGCTTAAATATGCTTTTTATTGCATCGATGTACTTGCTGTAATATTCACTCGCTAATTGGTAATTTCCAATTTCATCATAACACAACGCAATCTTGTACACAGCATCCGCAGCTTCTTTTAAAAGATTGTTTGAATCAGCCACGCTGAGCGATTGCATATACAAAGGAATCGCTTCCGAATACATTTCTTGAAAATAGTGCCAATCACCTAAATTATAATAACTTTCAGAAATTCCGATCAAATCTTTAGCCTTAATTCTCATCTCTAAAGCCTTCGTGAAATTGAGCTTTGAAAGAAGTAATTCATCATTTTCAAAGTAAGCAATTGCCATGTTATTATACGAATGTGCTTTGGGTATATGGGAATTTTCTTTAAGAGCAATTAAGAGTGATTTTTGAAAATATTGAAATCCTAAGTCTGTTTCCTTTTTTGCCAGATAAATCTTTCCCAACATATCATACGAACGTTTGATGGCCGTTTGTAAGTTCATTTTTTTTACCCTTTCCAAATACGTTAAAACTTCCGCTTCAGCAAGATCTAGTTGCCCATCTCTTAAATAAACTTCTGCTAAATTTATTTGTCCCTGAAACTCTTCATTATCATCTGGTAATTTTTTAGATGTTTCATAAGATCGAATAAAATACGTGATCGCTTTTGGGTGATTATTGGAAAGTAAATAACTCATACCCATTAGGTTCTCAGCATCTGCTAAGCGCTGAAAATTATTTTTCTTCTTCGCATAGAAAATGCATTCTTTGAGGTAATTTTGAGCCAAATCTGGTTTCCCAGACCGAACATAATAGTTAGCCAAGATCAATTTACCTAAAATCATCATGGAATAATTATCTTCATCAATTCCCGTCTGTAAGGTGTAGTTTCCGAGAGAATATAAAGAATCAACCGTGTTTTTCATGTAAATTGACCGCAACTTTTCGATGTTTTCAAAGCGCTTTTCTGGCTGATTTTTAAGTGCTTTGTACAAATCGTTCATTTCTTTATCCTGAGAGAAAGAGAACCCAATAAAAGTAAAAAATAGGAAAAAAGTGACAATCTTTTTCAAAAGTAAAATATTGTAATTAGTTAAAAAGTATGTGAATATAAAAATATTTTTTCAGATTCAGCGATTATTCTACCTTTCTTCACAGATTCAAAGCGATTATCCAAATTCAATCAATTACATCCGCAAAAATTGATTAATTTTACCGCAAAATTAATTATTATGTCAAATTCAATTTCTACTGTTCCAATAGCAGTAAACGAACCTGTAAAGTCTTATGCAGTAGGCTCAACCGAACGAGAATCGTTATTAGCAGCTTACCAAAAAATGTATAAGCAGGATCCGATTGAGATACCAATGTACATCGGAGCTGAAAAAGTGTACACAGACAATAAAAAGAAGTTAACTTCTCCCCACGAACACCAAAAAGTAATTGCAACTTATAACGTAGGAGAAAAAAAACATATTGAAAAAGCAATCGAAACTGCTTTGAGTGCAAAAAAGGCTTGGGCAGATTTACCTTGGGAAGATCGTGCCGCTGTTTTTTTACGCGCTGCGGATTTGTTAGCTGGACCTTTCAGAGATAAATTGAATGCCGCTACCATGCTGGGACAATCTAAAAATGTATTCCAAGCAGAAATTGACGCTGCATGTGAATTGATTGACTTTTTTAGATTCAACGTTCAGTACATGACTGAAATTTACAGTCAACAACCAGAATCTCTTCCTGGTGTTTGGAATCGACTAGAGTACAGACCATTAGAAGGATTTGTATTTGCATTATCTCCTTTTAATTTCACATCCATTGCAGCGAATCTTTCTGCCGCTCCAGCGATGATGGGAAATGTCATTGTATGGAAACCAGCTGAAACGCAAATTTATTCCGCTCAAGTTCTCATGGAAATATTCCAAGCTGCAGGATTGCCAGACGGAGTTATAAATATGGTAACTGTAAGTGGAAAAGATGCTTCTGAAGTAATTTTTAACCACAAAGATTTTGCAGGTATTCACTTTACAGGATCTACGGATGTATTTAGACAATTGTGGAAAGGCATTGCCAATAACCTTGAAAAATTCAGAAGCTACCCAAGAATAGTAGGTGAAACAGGTGGAAAAGATTTCATCATGGTTCATGAATCTGCAAATGCCGCTGAAGTTGCTACGGCAATGTCAAGAGGAGCATTCGAATTCCAAGGACAAAAATGTTCTGCGGCTTCTCGTGCCTATATCCCTTCTAATTTATGGCCTGATGTGAAAAGAATTGTTGTAGAACAAGTAAATTCCTTTAAAATGGGCTCACCTGAAGACACTTCTAATTTCTTCAATGCAGTGATTAGTGAGAAGGCTTTTGACCGCATTGCGGAATACATCGATTTCATTAAAAATGCCCCAGATGCGGAAATCATTGCAGGAGGTAATTACGATAAATCAAAAGGATATTTCATCGACCCAACGTTGGTTGTAACAACAAATCCTAAGTTCAAAACGATGTGTGAAGAAATCTTCGGGCCTGTTTTGACCATCTATGTTTACGAGCCATCTCAATTTGAAGAAACAATGGAAATCTTAGACGAAACCTCTGAGTATGCACTAACAGGTTCTATTTTCGCAAATGACCGTTACGCAGTTCGCTTGGCATTGAAAAAGTTAGAAAACAGTGCAGGTAATTTTTACGTAAACGACAAGCCTACAGGAGCTGTTGTTGGTCAACAACCATTTGGCGGAGCAAGAGGTTCTGGCACCAATGATAAAGCAGGTTCTTCCTTAAATCTATTACGTTGGGTTTCCGCTAGAACAATTAAAGAAACTTTTGTTCCAGCTTCTGATTACAGATATCCCTTTTTAGGATAAATCGCCTTTATAATTGAAAGGAGAGGTTGACTCAAAACGAAGTTTGAGCAACCTCTTTTTTATTCCACCTAAGCTAAATGAAAAAAAGAACGCAGGATTCTCTTCTTAATTTAATATAATTCTTAGTTTTATACGTTAATTTTAGCACATGAAATTCATCGTCTCCATCATCCTTCTATTGCCATTTTTAAACACTGTTAATGCACAAGGAGTAAGTAATTTAACGGCTGAAGAAAAAGCATACTTGTTCCACATTGTCCGCAAAAGTCCTATTTTAGAGAACAACATTGGTCGATACTTTGAATACCATGGACCTGATATTCGTTTTTCAAATAAAAAAATCAACTACGATTCTGTTGAAATCGTCATCATGAATCAACCCGATTTGTTGTTTATCCGCACTGCCGAAATTGCAAAATCTCCAAAAGGATTGTTGGCAGAAGCAGCAAATAAAATGGCGATTTGGGAATTAAACAAAATACTGTTAGCCAAAAGAATGGGAGATAAAGAATTGGAAATTTATCAAACTCAATACAAGTTCTTTGAAAAAATATTGATTGAAAAAATACCCATGAATGCTTTCAAATACGAAGGTGGAAAACGCGTACCTCATCCAAAGCTAGATAATGTTTTAAACCCAAGTTTAAGTTTCTCCGACAAACGTGCATTAATAGGAACTTTTTCTTTTTTGGATATAAATGACCAATTCGCCACCTTAGAAGCCATTCATGCCACCATCAATAAATACGTTGAAATTAGAACGGAAACTTTTTTCCGCGCTTTAGGTGGTGAGGCCAATCAATTTAAAAACATTTTAGTGGCAGCTGGTGATGGAAGTTCAACTTCCGGTTTATTGGAAGAACGTGAAAAGGATGAAAGAGGTCGTTGGAACAAAGGTCTTCCAAAAGCTGTCGGATTATTTCCATATCAATTAAAAATAGAACCAGCAACCAAAACCACCAAAGCAATTATTGAACCCATGCGCATTTCAACGAATGATTTCAATACCGTTGGAAACCATAGACTCACCAACATTCACATGGATGTTTGGGGGTATAATGCAGAGAAGCAAACAACCGTAGTCATTGAAAAAAATGGTCTTTCTTATCCGCTTTTTGGTTCTGGAGAAACACGCTTTCTATCCCCAGATTCTTCCTTCAGTAAAGGGGCGACCTTTGCTAGCATCCTAAATGATTTGAAGTCCAAAATTGCTAAAATAGACGACCTGATTTTCGGAAAAAAAGGATTTGACTATTGGATTGCTTATCACGAACAGAGAAAACAAGACCAACTTTTAAAAATCGATAAAAACAGTGAAAACATTTCCTATCAAAGATCTTCAGCAATTACAACAAGCAAAAAAAGCAAAAGAATAGGACATGATATGGTTTTGGATGGAACCGATTCTGGAAAAAAAGCGCGCAAAGTTAGACAAGAATCTCTCGTTCAACAATATGCTCATTTAGAAGCAATCAAAAAGAAAATCGAAGATTTAAAAAAGGAAAAGGCAGAAGCAATTGATTTGCAAGCACAATATCAACGAAAATTAGATGTTTACCAAACTGCATTTGGTCGAAACTGGGCAACTTATACCCAAAAAGACGGATTATTCACTTTTCAAGATTCTACTACGTTTGATTTGTTTACGCAAGAGTTTCAATTTCAAGCTAAAGCAAACTCAGAAGCATTTGAAATTCGTTTGTTGGCAATTCCATACAGCTCCAACTCTAATCAAGCCGATGAAGTAATGCTACACATCAACGTCATGGATGCAGTTCCAGATTATGATGCGCGTTTGCAATTAAATTTGGAGGATGTTTTCACCTCTGATCAATGGGAATTAAAACAAGATTTATTGAGTGATGCTGACAGTGTTGCTGTTCGTCAATTCTTTGAAGCTTTACTAGATAAGAAATTAGCTTTCAAAGTTATTGCTCGTGGTCAAGGCTTAGGTAAATGGAACGGTGCGAAAGTAGTGAAAGATTTTGAAGCACGAGAGATGGACGCGTATCCTGGGAATACCGTGGAAGAGAAATCCAATTCGAAAATGGACAGTACCTTTTTAAGGCTTAGAAAAACGGAAGTTTTAATTAACTTAAAGCGTCAGATAACCTTAGAGGTTAATTCATTTACAGATCCTGTTAAAAGTAATTTAAACGTCTCTGAGGCGAACATTCTAGAAGCGATGAAAAAGTATCAATTGACAAAAAATCAGGTACTCAGCGCTTATCGAAGTGCTGAAGTTTTACTCAAGTTAAGGGATGAAATGAATGTTTTAGCTGGATACTATTTCGATCGTGAAAAAACAAAGATTATCATCGACCGATTAAATACAGAAGTAAACAATACGAAAATCACCGTAGGCCCTGCATCATTCAAAATCAACCAATTGACTGCCAGGTAATTTCTCGTGATCAGCAAAAAAATGTTTATTGAAGTTCACCAGATGCAAGCGTTCGGAAGCACGTGTAAATCCCGTATATAACCACCTGAAAAAGGACTTATCAAGTAAATCTTCCGTTAAATAACCATGATCTAGAAAAACAGAAGCCCACTGTCCTCCTTGCGATTTGTGACATGTAATTGCGTATGCAAATTTAACTTGTAAAGCATTGAAAAATGGATCCTTCATGATGCGTTCATATCTTTTTCGTTTATTTTTTTCAAACAGATATTCTTCCTCAATGGCGAAAAACAACATTTTCATTTGGTCTCTTGAAAGGTTGGGAGAATCTGAGGTTAGTGTATCTACAAGCAACATCACTTCCAAAGAGCCTTCATTCGGATAGTCAATCATCTCAACGTGCGCTTTTGCAAAATTAAAACCATACATTTCAATTCGCTTCGTAATTCGTTTTACTTTTAAAATTTCACCATTGGCAATAAATCCCGCCTCAGACTCCTCACCTAACCAGAAATAATTGTTTTTCACCACCATCAAAACATCGCCACCACACAAATCCTCTTCAAACCATAAAATTCGATTTCGAATTTGCTGATTATATTGGTTGGCCCTTTTATTAGAACGCGTAATCACAATCGTTTCCTCTGAACCAAAATTTGAATAAGAAGTCTCTAATGCATCTTGTAAATCATTACCGAGAATGGACGCTAAGTCAGGTTTACCTGTCAATTGAATCGAAGGGAAACTTTTTTCTACAGCATTTCTCAAAAGCGTTGCATTCCGTAAAATATCGGAATCTTCCGCTTGACGGAGAACTTTGGTTAATCGAAATTCCGTTAGATTTAATTCCGAATATTCGTGTTGAAGGTATTGGATGTTTAAAGCAGGAGAAAAATCACTGCCAACAGGAGGTAATTGCCCCTCATCTCCCACAAAAACGAGCTTATTTCCAACATTTGAAAATACATAGTTAATCAAATCTTCTAATAAATTTCGTCCAGTTATAGAACCGTCTGGTGTCACGTTAAAATCACCCAACATCGAAGCCTCATCTACGATAAAAACGGTGTGTTTGGATAAATTTGGAGCCACCGCCAACCTAACTCCTCCACCAGCTACCGTTTCTTTTCGATAAATACGCTTGTGAATAGTCATGGCAAGCTTACCAGATCGTTGGGACAAAACTTTAGCTGCTCGACCAGTGGGAGCTAATAAAATAGAGCGCATTCTGATTTCTTTCAATGCTTTCACGTATGCCCCCAACAAAGTTGTTTTACCTGTTCCTGCATAACCTGAAAGGATGAATGTTTTGTTTCCACTTAAGTCGTAGGTAAAATCAACCAATTGTTCAATGGCCAGCAACTGATCTTCTACGGGCTCAAAACCAAATTGGTAGTAAATCATTTCTGAAAAAACACGCTTTACATTTTCTAACGAATTCATATCTCAAAGATACATTTTCTTTGAGAAATGGTCAGACAGACGAAAATGACATTGACTGCTTGAATTTAACAACTCAAAACTTTCTCAATATTCGAAGAATACTGACAAATATTAGCAGAACATCCTTGTTTAAACGAACAGGTAAAAAATTACAATCAACGTGATTTTTTTTTGTATTTTTGGAATAAATTTAGAACCAACAATGAAATTAACGTTCCTTCTACTTAGCATTACACTTTCATTTTGTATCTTTTCTCAAGCACCCAATGCGCAATTTACAGCATCACCAACAAGTGTTTGTGTAGGGTCATCTATTCAATTTACCAATCAATCTGTTCCAGGAAGTGCCCCCATAACAACTTACTCTTGGAACTTTGGAAACGGAGAAACTTCTAACCTTCCAAATCCAAATTATGTTTATCCGAGCCCCGGAACTTACACTGTTACCTTAGCAGTTCAAGCAGGAAATGGACAAGCGGATGCGGAAGTGAAAACAGCATATATTACCATTCACCCCATTCCTGAACCTTCCTTTACGATGTCAGGAAATGGGTGTACAGTGCCTTTTAGCGTCACTTTCAACAATACGACAACCCATCAATCGGGACAGACTTATGCCTGGAATTTCGGGAATGGACAAACCTCAACGAACCAAAACCCCGCAAACGTCACCTATAATAGCCCAGGTAATTATTCCGTTGAACTTACTGTTCTTAACACCACTACAGGTTGTACAAAAACAATTACCCACCCCATTACTGTGTCCAACTTTCAAGCCGCCATTAGTGCGCCTACCACTGTTTGCAAGGGGGAGTCAGTAGTTTTCAATGACAATTCCACTGTGGGCGCCAATTCTTGGCAATGGAATACTACAGGAGCAGGAAACTCAACAAATCAAAATCCGACTTTTACTTTTCTCACTGAAGGGACATTTACGGTGATATTAATTTCCCAAAACTCTACTTCTGGGTGCAGCGGAACCGCAACACATCAAATTACGGTTTTACCATCTCCTACACCTTCTTTCACAGCAACACCGACCACTGGATGTGCACCTTTACAAGTTAATTTCACGAACACTTCTTCCGCTGGAAGTAGCTTTGTTTGGAACTTTGGTGACGGAACGACTTACACGGGGCAAAACCCACCAACACACACCTATGCGGGAAATAGTTCATTTGATGTATCCATGACCATGACGAGTGCGAATGGTTGCGTGGACTCAATCACCTACCCTGGAATGATACAGCTATCGGATCCTTTGGCTCAATTTACAGCCACGCCCATTAACGGGTGCTCTCCACTAGAGGTTCAATTCACTGAAAGCTCCATCTCACCAGACCCAGTGAACAACCCAATCACCACATGGCAGTGGGATTTCGGAGACGGAACAACCTACATTGGGCAGAATCCTCCAGTACACACCTATCAAACTGGTATTTATGATGTTTCTTTGATTATTATTCTACAAAGCGGTTGCTCTGACACGATCACGATGCTTGAATACATTCAAGTAGGTGAAATTGATGGTGTAAACTTTACCTATACACCCGCCACTCAATGTGCAAAAAATGACATCCAATTCACCAACACAAGTGTTATTACGACACCTCACTTACCTAATGAAATTACCTATCAATGGGATTTTGGAGATGATGACAACTCAACAGCTGAAAACCCCACTCATCAATACGATGCAGATACAGGCTATTTTGATGTTTCGTTGATCATTGACTTTAGAGGTTGCAAAGACACCTTGATTATTACAGATGCAATTTACATCAAAGCGCCCATATCTAAGTTCTTTCCAGCTCAAACATTATATTGTAATCCAACTTCATTTCCGGTCAATGTTTCCGTAGCGGACAGCTCGACCATCGGAAGGCTTACCGATAACGTATCGATGATCTGGAGATGGGGTGACAATTCCACAACCAATTTAGGCAATGCCGACTTGCATGATGCCGATAAAGGTTCTACTTCACATAATTATACAAATTACGGAAGCTATACTATCAAGCAAGTTGTTTACAATACAACCACGGGTTGTTCCGATAGTACAACTGCAACGATTCATATTTCAGAAACGAATGCCGATTTTGTATTAGCCAACGATTCCGTTTGTAAAAACAATGTAATTAACATGAATAGCTCCTCTTCTACCTCAAGTCATCCTTTTGGGACTTTTGTTTACAACATGGGAGATGGATCTTTTGTAAGCGGACTAAATGCAAGTCATACTTACACCACTGCTGGAACTTATTTAATTTCACTCTTGGCAACGAATGGAGTTGGATGTTCAGACACTAAAAACTTTACTCCCTTCACCGTTTTAGAACTTCCGAATTCCCAAATCAGCTCAAGTCATTTGGCTGGCTGTTCCCCATTACTGGTTACTTTTTCAAATGGATCAAATGTTCAAGGGAACGGAGTACCTTTAAGTTCTTTTAATTGGACTTTTTCCGATGGGTCTCCCTCTCAAACCACCTCAAGCGTTGGAACAAATGTAACACACACTTTCACGACCGAAGGAAATTTCAACATCACCTTGGTCGCTACGGATCAATTTGGCTGTGTATCTGCACCCAATTCCACAACAATTTCAATAACCAAGCCAATCGCCAATTTCACCTTGGATTCCGTGGTATGTAATTTAGAGTCTTTTATTGCCACAAATCAATCTACTGGATTTGCTCCTTTATCCTATCAATGGTTGATTGATGGTACAAACTTTTCCAACACAACAGATATAACCAGTTCCTTTAATCAACCCAATAACAATTCAACCAACACACCGCACGAGGTAAAATTAATAGCGACAGATGGAAATGGATGTCAACACACAATCACAAAAACAATCACCGTGTCTACCCCGCACGCTGATTTAAGTTATCTCATCAGCGGAGCAAGTCAAAACCAAGATGGCAATTACACTTGTCCGCCCGTCTTTGTTGATTTTGAAGATCAATCACAATCATTTGGTGACATTGTATCATGGGAATGGGATTTTAACGATAATGGGAACATTTCAAGTAATCAAAACCCCAGCAACACTTATGTTTTCCCAGGTACATATAGTACTACTTTAAAAATAACGGATGAATTTGGCTGTACTTCAGATACCATTTTGGTGAATTATTTAAGTATTTTTGGACCTACTGGGGTACCTAGTTGGACGCAATCAACTACCAATTGCGGTCAAAATGTACTTTTCCAATTAAACAATCTTCAAAATACGACTGAAATTATGTGGAATGTGGACGATGGAACGGAAAACATTTTTGACACCTTATTATTTACACATACCTACCTCAATTCGGGAACTTACAATCCAACTGTTACTTTAACCGATGCAGAAGGTTGTGCCGTCATTTATCCTATGAATGAAATTACGATTCATGACAATGGGTTAACTGCACTTTTTGTTCCTTCGCCAAGCGAAACAGACATTGGTAATCTAATCGATTATATAGATCAATCAACTTTTACGACCAGTCCAATTGTAGATTGGACTTGGGATTTTGGTGACAATGTTACGCAAAGCAATAGCTCAATTGGGAATGCTTCCTATACACATGGTGAAATAGGCGTTTTTGCAGTCACCTTAACAATTACCGATGCGGCAGGTTGTAAAAGCCAATACACGACCAATGTGGTGATAAAAGCCGACTTTGACATGCCGAATGTCTTCACCCCGAATGGCGATGGTGTTAATGATGTCATTTTGATTTACGCAGATATCCTAGAGAAATTTGACATGGTTATTTTAAACCGTTGGGGTAGTGTAGTTTCAGAACAAAAAGATCAACCAGGGTTGGTTTTCTGGGATGGAACGAATAACGGAGGTGAAATGTGTCACGACGGTGTTTACTTTTATAAATTCCTTGGAACTTTGAAGGGAAGCGGAATTGAATTGAAAAAAGAAGGATTTATCACGCTGATGGGGTCGAAACCATAATTTTAAAAAAAGATAAAAAAAATTAAAGTTTAAAGTATTTTTACACCCAAATTACCTGCTGAAAATAATTAGTTGATAAGCTTATTGATTAATCAAAGACAGACAATTTGTCATCATTTTTAAATGGTATATTTATTGACAATAACAAATAAAAATTAAATATTTACACGAATGAAAAAATCATCAATTATTTTACTGGTTCTTGGAGCAATCGTTTTACTTGTAGGTTTTGGCGGATGCGGTTCTTATAACAAAATGGCTACCGCAGATGAAGGCGTAACGCAGCAATGGCAACAAGTTGAAGTTGCTTATCAAGCACGCATGGACAAAACCAAGAACCTCCTTTCCATTGTAGAGAAAGCAGGTGATTTTGAAAAAAGCACCTTGATGGAAGTCATGAACGCAAGAGCATCCGCAACGCAAGTAAAAATCAATGTAGATGAACTTACACCGGAAAACATTGCCAAATTCGAAAAAGCGCAAAATGCTTTTGGATCTTCTTTGGGTCGATTAATGGCTGTTGCTGAAAATTACCCTAACTTGAAAGCAGTAGACGCTTACCGTGATTTCCAAGCTCAATATGAAGGGATGGAAAACCGAATTGCAACGGAAAGAAGGCGTTTTAACGAACAAGTCGGTGTTTTCAACGCCATGATTCGCCGTTTCCCTAGCAACATTTGGGCTGGATTATTTGGTTTTGAAAAACGAGGATATTTCGAAAGCGCAGAAGGAGCTGAAACGGCACCAGACATCTCTGAAATGTAATCCAACACATCCAAAAGCATGAGTGCTAAAAACTTTTTTTCGGAAACTGACAAAATTGCGATTCAACAAGCAATTGCGGACGCGGAATTGAATACTTCGGGTGAAATTCGTGTGCGCGTTGATAGTAAATGCAGCATTGATCCAAAAGACAAGGCCATAGAGATATTTGAAAAACTAAACATGCACCGCACCGAACTTCGGAATGCGGTGCTTTTTTATTTAGCCGTGGATGATCACAAGTTCTCCATCATCGGAGATAAAGGGATTAATGAATCAGTTCCTTCCGATTTTTGGGATTCCATTCGGGATGAAATGCTGGTTCTTTTCAAAGAAAAACAATTTAGTCTAGGCCTTTGTACAGGGATTCAAAGAACTGGAGAAAAATTAAAAATCCATTTTCCATACCAAAAAGATGATAAAAATGAGTTGAGTGATGAAATATCATTTGAATAAATCCTCCACTCAAAAATTGAGAACATGTTAAAAAAATACGTTTTACTTTTTGTCGCTTTTCTACTGATTTCCAACCTCACGGTTGGACAAAATTCGGCAATTCCAAATCAGCCAAATCCTCCACGCTTAGTGAATAATTTCTCCAAAGAGTTCCCTAATTTCATTACGAAAAATGAGGAGGCTCAACTGGAAGCTAAGTTGCAAAATTTTGCGAAAGAAACTTCGAATCAAATTGTCATTGTAATTATAGATGATTTAGGGGGGGATGAACCCTGGAATTTTGCAACGGAATTGGGACAGAAGTGGCAAGTCGGACAAAAAGGAAAAGACAATGGAATCATCATCTTAATTAAACCTACTGGTGGTCAAGGCCAACGCAAATATCACCTTGCAATTGGCTATGGCTTGGAAGGAGCAATTCCTGATTTAACCTCTAAAAGAATTCAAGACAAAGAATTGGTACCTTATTTGGCTCAAGGACAATTTTACGAAGGATTGGATCGCACAACAACGGTTCTAATGTCTTTGGCTAAAGGAGAATACAACCACAAAGAATATGCAAAAAAAGACCAGGAAAATGAACTCTTTAAGGTCATTGGTGCACTTATCATGATTGTCATTTTCGTAATCATTTTCGTTAAAAAAGGAGGTGGTCGCGGCAAAGGAGGCGGTGATGGTTTTTGGTTTGCCACTGGAGCCATTCTGGGCAGCATGAGCGGCGGAAGAGGTGGCGGATTTGGCGGCGGGAGCTCTGGCGGCGGATTTGGTGGATTCGGTGGAGGCGGATTCGGCGGAGGTGGCTCTGGAGGAAGCTGGTAATACTAGGACATTTCACCTCTATTTTATTATGTAATAATCGTACACAATCATGGTGAAAAGAAGAAAACACCTCATTTATTCACTTATTGCAATTGTTATAGGGATTTTATTCGTTCTCTTTTTCACCCTAAGAAAAAACAAAATATATCTAAAAGAAAATACTTCCACAGAAGTTTTTGAACCAGAAATATCTACGTTCTATTTCCCTGTTTATTTAGCCATTAAAGACTTACAAGAATTAGTAAATCAAAAAGTAAAAATCAACATCCTCAACAAACACCTGCCAATTAAAGATGGAAAAGATACGGTTATACTCAAGATAGAACGCTTGAACGACATCGAGCTAAAACTTGTTGATGAAAACTTCCACTTTAAAGTTCCCTTAAAACTAGAGGTAGGATTTCTTAAAAATGTGGGTTTATCGAAAAATATGCCCTTTTTCAAAAAGAAACCAGTCACCATTAAATTGATGGCTCATTTTACCTCCAAAGTTTCTTTGAAAGAAAATCTCCAGCTTAAAACCCATACCACGTTTACAAAAATTGAATGGATTGAAGAACCTACTGTTCAGATTCTGGGAATCAACTTTGACATTAAAAAGAAAGCTGAATCTGTTTTAGCTGAAAATGCCTCCTCCATTACGAACATGCTTGACGACATGATTCAGCAAAAAGTGAATCTAAAAAAGCCCGTAAATCGTATTTGGGATAAAATGCAAAAAAGTCTCCCTGCAACCAAACACCAAGAGAATCTTTTTGTGAAAATTCAACCCCAAAAAGTTGCGGTTTACATCGATAAAAAGAATGCCGATTCACTCAAATTAGACTTAAAAGTTACCTCCAAAATATACGTTCGTTTTGGTGAGGATACCAACCAAGTGAAAAGAACCAAATTTCCAGAGAAAATTGAGGTGCTAACTGTACCCAATAAACCAGTCATAGACAAAGTTCAAATTCATGCATTACTCCTACTGTCAGAAATCAATAAAACGCTCAACGAAAGGCTGGTGGGTAAATCCTTAGAAATTCCCAATTTCAATGTTCGAATTGCCAAAATACGCGTGTATAATGGCACTAAAAACATCGCCATTCAGATAGACTTAAAAGGAGCGTTGCAAGGTTCGGTCTATGTAAAAGGAATCCCTGTCCTTTCCGCGGACAAATCCAAATTCTATGTCGAAGGCTTGGATTTTGAAAGTCGAATTCAAGATGAGCTCTTCAATTCTTTTGCTGATCTTTTACACGAACAACTTCGCTCCATTTTGGATGACAATCTAAAATTTGATTTGACCGGCATCTTTTCCAGCTTTACAGATGTTGCTCAACGTTCGATTGACACCACCAAAATGGCAAAAAAAGCAGATTTTGACATTCAGCAATTGACCCTTGACAAACTCGATATTTACTTGACCCAAAACAGCATTCAATTCATCATTTTTGGTAAAAGCAATTTTGAAATTAGTGTCAAAAAAGAAGGACTTCAATTTAAAAAAAAACGCCAAAGAAAAGAACAAGCGACAAGGTAACGGCAATCGCAATTAATTTTCTAATTTTGAAAAAAAGGAAAATTGTCGTTGGAAATTCAAGATACATACCACACACTTAATGCTCAATCCGAAGGGATTTACAAAGAGAAAGGCTCTAAGTTCATTGCTTACGCCGTTGCTTGTTACGATGAAGAAGAAGCTAAAAACTATCTCCATGAATGGCGCAAAGCGCATCATCAAGCGAGACACCTTTGTTATGCTTATCGTTTTGGGTTGAATAAAGAGGTATATCGGGTTAACGATGATGGCGAGCCTTCTAATTCTGCTGGTACGCCCATTTTGGGTCAAATTCAATCTGCCGATCTAACCAATGTGTTAATTGGCGTAATACGCTACTTTGGTGGAACCAAGTTGGGGGTTGGCGGACTCGTTCAAGCCTATAAAACAGCTGCCAAAGAAGCAATTCTTGCTGGGGAAATCATTCAAAAAAAAGTACGGAAACATTTTCAACTACGCTTTAATTATGAAACCATGCCCAATTTAATGTTTTTCTTGAAATCAAAACAAGTCGAAATTGAGAAACAATTATTTGAAGTAGACTGTACCTTGAGAATCGGAATAGAATTAGACCAAACTTCAGAAACAATGGAGCACATCGAAAAGATGCATGCAGTTCAAATCACAGAACTTGGAATCTATTAAATAATACACATGAAATTATTAAAACAACTAACAGCCATAAGAAGTGCCTCTGGGGATGAAGGTGCGATGAAAGATTTTATTTTAACCCATGTCGAAAAAAATAAAAGTCAATGGATAACACCACCCGAAGTGATTCATGGTAAAGGATTTCAAGATGCTGTCATCTTGGTTTTCGGAAAACCAAGAACTGCTGTTTTCGCACATACTGACACCATCGGATTTACTGCTGCTTATGGAAATACCTTGTATAAAATTGGAGGACCAAAGATTGCGGATGGAATACAATTAGTAGGAAAAGATACAATCGGAGAAATCGAAACAGAGTTGATGGTTATCGAAGATTCTGAAGGTAATAATAACTTAACCTACGTTTTTGAACGCGAGATCGATCGTGGTACAAATCTCACCTTTAAACCTGACTTTAGAGAAACGGCGGAATATGTTCAATCTCCTTATTTAGATAACCGATTGGGTGTTTGGAATGCATTGATGTTGGCACAAACCATGGAACATGGAGCAATTGTTTTTAGCACCTATGAAGAACACGGCGGAAACTCGGTTGGATTTTGTGCTCGCTACCTGTGGGAAAAATACGGAGTAAATCAAGCACTTATTTCCGATATCACTTGGGTGACAGATGGCGTTGTACATGGAAAAGGAGTAGCTATTTCAATGCGCGATAGTAGCATTCCTCGAAAAGCGTATTTGAATCGGATCCTGGAATTGGCTAAAAAATCAAATGTTCAATTTCAACTTGAGGTAGAATCCGCGGGCGGAAGTGACGGTTCCATGTTGCAGAAATCTGATTTGCCATTTGACTGGTTGTTTATTGGGGCGCCAGAAGATTTTGTTCATTCACCAGATGAAAAAGTTTTCAAAGAAGACATCCGCAGCATGTTAGCCATGTATCAATACCTCATGAAGCATTTGTAAAAAAGTTCTTTAAATTTTGATTTTCAAAATGGAGGAAACCTCCGATAAGGGAACGGTGAATTCAGTTGATCCGAAATAATAAGGGGCAACTTCATAAGCATTGAATGTAAACGTAATTCCGCTTGAGTCGATGAAGAAATTGTCGTTGCAACTGAAAACTCCATTTTCGAACCAAAAATCAGTTTTTAAGTCTGTTGTTGGACTTAGTTCTCTTGCTAATCTAAAATATTTTTCAGCTATTTGGTTGAACTTGGATACATCGGAAGTTAAATCTCTCAACTTTAACTTTGCCCCGTTCTCCTTTGAAATTGCTGCGTTTGAAATATTGGTATTTGGATGAGCGCCGCCCGTATAAAAAGCGGCGTTGCATTTTACTTGTACATAATTCTGTAACTGTTCGTCGATTTTTACATTGGCTTCATAAAACCAAACACCCTGACTTTCAGATGCGTTTCGAAGCGACTTGAAATTTTCTTCAAACTGACTCAACACGTGGTAAAAATATTGATGCGTCAATGTTTCGTATTGATAATTCTCACTTTCCATTGCTGAAGTGGCGTGCATAAAGTCACCAATCCAATAATTAGCAGAATCTTGCCACATGCTTTTTGGCATTGAATAAAAATCGTAAGCTATGAAAGAAGCGGTTGAATCTTTTCCTTCGGAATTGGTTAAAATGCGTTCAATTTTGGAACTAAAAATTTCGGGAGCTAATGGAATTCCAGTCTGATTCACGTTTTTTGTTTTGGGTGTTTTTTTCGATGTAGAACAAGCTGATAAGCATAAACCGAATATTAAAGAGGTGTAAATAAAAAATTTCATGTTTTGTTGAATTTTAATTCCAATCAAAAAAGATTGAATTTAATGCAGCCCAAAGGCAAAAATTAATAAATCAGTTCCTTTCTCAAATGCAAAAGTCCTGCCAGATTCAGACACGAGAATTACGCGAAATGGATTTTGTTGTCTTTTCTCACTTTCAGCAATCACTTGTCGACAAGAACCGCACGGAGAAACGCAATCGTCTGGTTGAATCAAATCGCCTTTGGCTACAATCACCAAAGTTTGAATGGAAACATTTGGATGATTTGCGCCTGCATAAAACAAAGCCACTCGCTCAGCACAAATTCCAGATGGATAAGCAATGTTTTCCTGATTATTTCCCAATATTTCAGTTCCATCTTCCAACAGAAGCGCTGCTCCAACCTTAAATTTGCTGTATGGAGCATAAGCGTTCTCGCAAACTTGATAGGCTTTTTGAACAAGAACTTGCTCAGAAGGAGTCAATTCACTCCAATTTTCAAATTCTTGATACTCAATCTTTAGTGTTTTATTCATCATTCGAGATAACTAAGTCTGTAACAGACAAAAAATCAGTTACACAACAAATTTACGATTCTCTAGGCGATTTCTGACAAAAAATAATATTCACACAACATTCTTCCAATTTACGCCTCAATTGCATACCTTTGCAATTCATTATGATTCAGTATAAAAAAGTTGCTTTTTACACGCTTGGTTGTAAATTAAATTTTTCGGAAACTTCTACCATCTCAAGGCTTTTTGAAGAAGCTGGTTTTGCGAAGGTGGAATTCGAAGACACGCCAGATATTTTCGTGGTCAACACGTGCTCGGTAACCGATAATGCAGATAAAAAATTCAAACAAATTGTTCGCAAAGCATTGCAAATAAATCCGACAGCATTCATTGCTGTAATTGGTTGTTTTGCCCAATTAAAACCTGTTCAAATCAGTGAAATCCCAGGAGTGGATTTGGTTTTAGGTGCGAATGAAAAATTTGACATCATTAGTTATTTAGATTCCATTGAGAAAAAAGAAAAAGCAGCAATTTCTTTCCAAAACATCAAGGAAACCAAAAGTTTTATTCCTTCCTTTTCGTATGGGGACAGAACACGTTCTTTCTTGAAAATTCAAGATGGGTGTGATTATTTCTGTACGTTTTGTACCATTCCGCTTGCGCGCGGGAAAAGCAGAAATGCCAACATCGCAGAAACCCTATTAGAAGCGAAAAAAATTGCGGCAACAGATGTCAAAGAAGTTGTTTTAACGGGTGTAAATATTGGTGATTTTGGACAAGGTGAAGGAGAAAATTTTCATCAATTGATTCAGCAGTTAGATCAAGTAGGTGGCATTGACCGATATCGAATTTCTTCCATTGAACCCAATTTATTAAGCAATGAAATCATCGATTTTTGTTTAGAGAAATCAGAGAAATTTGTTCCTCATTTTCACATTCCTTTACAAGTTGGAAACGACCGTGTTCTGAAAGCAATGCGCAGAAAATACGAACGTTCTCTTTTTGCAGAACGAGTTGCCCAAATCAAATCCCTGCGTGCAGATTGTTGTATTGGCGTAGATGTCATCGTAGGTTTTCCGGGTGAAACGGATGAGGAATTCATGGATTCTTTAAATTTCATCAAAGGTTTAGACATTTCCTATTTACACGTTTTCACCTATTCCGAAAGAGCAAACACAGGTGCACCGAAATTAGGGGAAGCCGTGCCAATGGCAACTAGAAAAGAACGCAGTAAAATGCTACACATCCTTTCTGACAAGAAAAAACGCCAATTCTACGAAGAAAACACAGGCTCGGTTCGAACGGTATTGTTTGAATCAGAAGAAGATAACGGCATGATGTACGGGTTCTCTGAAAATTACGTGAAAGTAAAAACAAACTATGACCCTCAATTGATCAACACCTTTCAAAAAGTAAAATTAACCGAAATAGATCGGGATGGCATCATGAAGGTAGAACTTCTTCAGGAATCATATTCTGCATAAAAAACAGATCAAAAATTAATCAATCAAAATGGTACCTTTGTACCTTCAAAAATAATTATTCTTATGCGCGTATATTTAGATAATGCAGCCACTACTCCAATTGCTCCAGAAGTTGTGGAATGTATGATTCCATGTCTGATGAATGAATTTGGCAATCCATCTTCAACCCATTCTTATGGAAGGCAAGCAAAGGCTGTTATCGAAACATCACGCAGAACCATTTCAAAACACTTAAATTGTACGCCTGCAGAGATTTATTTTACATCTGGTGGAACTGAAGCTGACAACATGGCATTGCATATTTGCGTGAATGCGTTGGCTGTGAAACACATCATTACTTCTCCTCTTGAGCATCACGCCATTGGTCACACGGTGGAATATTTGAAAAACCTAGGACTTGTTCGCGTAAGTTATGTAAAAGTTGATGCGAAAGGAAATGTAGATTTGGCTGATTTAGAGCAATTGTTGCAAACAGACGAGAAAACCTTGGTTTCGTTGATGCACGCAAACAATGAAATTTCAACGCTATTGCCCTTGGAAAAAGTTTCTGCTCTTTGTCAAAAACACCACGCTTATTTTCATTCTGACACCGTTCAAACCATGGGTCATTACGCTTTTGATTTAGAAAAACTGAAAATTGATTTTTTGACCTGTGCAGCACACAAATTTCACGGCCCCAAAGGTGTTGGTTTTTTGTATGTCAATAAATCTTTAAAGACTCAAGCTTTGATTCACGGCGGCGCTCAAGAAAGAGGCTTGCGAGGTGGAACTGAA
Organism: uncultured Chryseobacterium sp.; assembly: GCA_964488745.1. GTDB lineage: Bacteria > Bacteroidota > Bacteroidia > Flavobacteriales_D > Crocinitomicaceae > JAQVCM01. The sequence continues at coordinate 56,139 of CAZAVP010000013.1, forward strand.
AACCTGTACGGAATTGCTGGTTTGGCAAAAGCAATGGATTTAGCTTACCACGATGTTATTGGACACCAAACTCACGTTCAAGCATTGAAAACTCACATGAAAAATGAATTAGAAGCTCATTTTGACGACCTTTATTTTTACGGTGAAACGGATCCTGAAAAAAGTTTGTACACGGTTTTAAACTGTTGCTTTCCTCCTACTAGCAAAGCTGGAATGTTATTGTTTACCTTGGATTTAAAAGGAGTAGCTTGCAGTGGCGGAAGCGCTTGTTCATCTGGTGCAGTAAATCAATCACATGTACTCCAAGCAATTGGAGCGGACAACACGAGACCGAATGTCCGATTTTCTTTCTCACGATATACGACGCTAGAAGAAATTAATTATGCCGTTGAACAAATCAAAGCCGTTTTCACCAAAATATTGGTTTAAATATTAACGGGAGGCATGGAGAAAGTCCCACATATCTTAATCATGAGTTCGTGGTATCCAACCAAAAAGAACCCTTTTCTAGGAAATTTCGTGAAACGCCATGCCGAATTGATAGCATCGAAATACAAGGTTACGGTGTTAAAAATAGAGTCAAACTCAGCCATTTCAAAAATTACAATCGACCAAACGGAGCAAGGAAATTTAACCGAAATCATGGTTGAATATCCACATTCCTCCAATCTAATTTTAAAGTGGCTGCACATCCGTAAAGCATTTAAAAAAGGTGTGAAAAAGATTCAAAAAGTAGATCTAATACATGCCAGCAACATTCTTTCTGATGGTTATCAATTTTTGTGGGCAAAAAAACACTTTAAAAAGCCTTTGATAATAACAGAACATGGTTCTTATTATCGATCAGAAGTGAGTTCAAACTGGTCGTTTAAAGAAAGGCTAATCATTCACCAAGTTTTAAAAAAAGCGGCTTTAATAACAGCGGTTTCACCTTTTTTGAAATCGGAAATGGAGCGACAATTTCCCAAACTCAAGGTTCAAATACTGCCCAATTTTGTGGATCAATCCATTTTTAAATTCAAAGAAAAAGAACCAAAAAGCAAAGTTCAATTCGTACATATATCAACGCTTGACGAACGGTTTAAAAACATTTCGGGTATCCTTGACGCTTGTGAAACATTACATAAAGCAGGGAATCTTTTTGAATTTCAAATTATTTCGGATGAATCGTTTGAAAAATGGCAAAAAATCGTCCATCAAAAAGGATTAAATGACTCCGTTCATTTTTCAGGCCCTCTACAACCAAATGAAGTAGCATCTATCATTCAAGCATCCCATGCTTTAATTCTCTTTTCCAATTACGAGACTTTTTCTTGTGTGATTGCGGAATCTTGGTCAACGGGAACACCAGTGATAACGACTCCTGTAGGGATTGCGCAGAACTTAGACAAAGAGCTCGGTTTACAAGTCGAAATACAAAACGTGAACAGTTTAGTCCATGCAATGGAGCAATTTATCAAGCTTGAAACGGATTTCAATCCTTCTCAAATACAACAAAAATCGAATTCTTATAATCGTAAAACCGTTTTAGAATTAATTGACCAATTTTACCAAAAGATAATAACACCTAACATCCTTTAAAACAACTTCTGTAGGCTTGAATCCTAAAGAATCATCCAAAACATCTATTAAACACATTTGAAATAAAGAATGTTTTAATGTTGGTTTTTTATCACAAAAAAAGCTGCTCCAATTAAGAAGCAGCTCTATCTGTATAACTAATTTCAGTTACTTTTTGCTTTTCTCAAGCGCTAAACACATTTTTACAGCAGCATTCACATCGATAACAGCTCCCGTAACACTTAATGTTCCGAAATCTACTAATTCTTCTGTACCTGGTTTGTATTGTTTAACTCCTTTGTAGGATTTTGCTGATTTCAGCATGACATCTTTGATTTCATTCATGCTCATTTGAGGAAAATAAGATTTCAACAAAGCAGCAACTCCAGCCACCATTGGAGATGCCATGGAAGTTCCGTTTAATTTTTTGTATTCACTTTGTGGAACAGCATTGTAAATATCATGTCCTGGAGCGAAAACATCTACAAAAGTTTGTCCGTAATTCGAAAATTCAGCAGCTAATTTTTCTTTTGGGAAACGGGTAGAAGCACCAACCGTTAACAACAAATCCAATTTTTCAGTTTGAAAATCGTACATTGGTGATGGGAAATTTGGCTCTACATCAATATTCATGTTGCTATTTCCAGCAGCGTGAACCAATAAAACACCTTTCGAATCGGCATACTTCATCGCTTCATAAACTTCCTGTTGGTGTGGGGAATAACCTTTACCAAAAGACATGTTGATTACTTGTGCTCCGTTGTCAACCGCATAACGAATTGCCAATGCAATATCTTTATCCGCTTCATCACCGTCTGGAACTGCGCGAAGAGACATCAATAATACGTTGTCAGCAACACCGTCACCACCTAAATTATTCCCTCTGATAGAGCCAACAATTCCACCAACATGTGTTCCATGCAATGCATCTGGTCCTTCCACGTCATTGTTTCCGTATCGAACATCCGTGAAATCGTCTGGATTATCTCCAATTAATGCACGATCATCGTATGAAGAATTTAAGTGATAATCCAACATGCTCTGAATTTGAGCAGTTTGTCCTTTGATAACTTCTTCTGTCAATTCACCTGAAGCCATTGCCAAAGCAACTTGTTTAATTTGCTTCATTTGCTCGTTGTCAGGGTTCCATTTTTCAAGGTCTTTTTTCGTATAATCTGTTTTACCAATCGCATTTGAAACCATTCCTGGTACCATTTGCAAAATCATTGGTAATTGCTCTAATTGAGCAGTAATTTGTCCGTATTTTTCACGATCAGCCGTAATTTCCTCGCTCACTTTTTTAAACAAATCATATTCCTTTGCGTCAACAGCTGAAACATTTTGAGGATCAATGTCTTCGTATTTACCTTTCAATTGGTCATAAATACGTGCTTTTTCGAGACGTGCATATTGTTGGTTTTTCCCATCAGGACTCCCTAAAAAATTCCATCCGTGAATATCGTCAATGTAACCATTGTTATCGTCATCGATTCCATTGCCAGGGATTTCTTTGGTGTTTGTCCAAATTTTACCTTTTAAATCTTCATGCTCAATATCCATACCCGAGTCAATGATGGCAACAACAACCGTGGTTGACGTTTTCTTTTTCAAAGATTTGTATGCTTTGGTTGTGTTCATTCCTGCACCACCACCGTTATACCAATTCAAAACATCTTTGTCAACTTGTCCTATTACTGCATTGGAAATACCTAATGCGAAAAAGGAAAAAGATAATCTAACTATTAATTTTTTCATATTTAATTTATTCTTAGAATCAATTATGGATTCAATTTAAATTTAGAAAGCAAATATCCATTAAAAAATTGGAATATCCTTCTAATTTATCTCATTTGGCAAAAATACCCGTTCATTTGGCTGAATAATCGGTTAAATGGAGTGCTACACTTTAATTGATTCGGGAAATTAGCCCCAAACATTACACTGCATTTTTATTTTTCAAAGTAAAAGAAACCCCTAATCCAAGGACGGATTTGAACTGAGCTCTTGGGCCAACTCTACCTTTGCTGTCGGTGATTGAAATGTCGTCATCGTAAACAAAGTTCCATTGCAAAGAAGATGAAAGCCATTTATTGACTTTGAAAGTGAAAATTACTTCTGCATTTACATCCACGTTTTGTGGATTTTCAACATAATTGGAGAATAATTCTAAACGCGATTTCATTTCCACATTCTTAATTAGCTCTTTACTGAATCTCAATCTGAAATAAGCTCCGTATTCACTTCTCATTTTTTCACCCGCAGTGATTAAGGTTCCTATACCGTCGTAAGTTGCCGCTTTTACGCCGTAAGCACCTTGATTTGCCAAAACTGCATCGTTTACAATGGTAAATTTTGCTGCTAAAGGAGAGATAAACATGTTGAAATTGGGAGATGGTGCATATTCAATACCAATGGCACCACTCAAGTATCCTGGAGCTAAAAATGCAGAAGTTCGAATGGAATCATTCGGATAGACATATCCATTTAACGATTGTGTTTTGAATCCACCAACGGCAGTATAATACCATTTGGTTTTAAATTCATAACCAAGAGCGGTGGACAAATCGATTACATCTTCTGTTTTTTGAACATTGCTGGAACCATCAGGACTTTTACCAAAGAAACGAACGCCACCGAGCGCTAATTTTAAATCGGTATTCCATTTGATGTTTTTCTTTCTATAAGTTGCCGAACCATCTAAAAACCCAAGCATGGAAAGGTTATTTCTTCCACCAGCTGCCCAATTTACAAAAGTAGATTGTGAACCGTTTAAACCAAAAAGTATTTTAGTAGACCAATAAGAACTATCCGTAAGCATGTCGGCTGTACCTGCTTTTTTAGATTTATCAACCATGTTGTCCGTATCCTTGATCAAGTTGTTTTGGGAGTATGATAAAGCTGAAATGGCAATAAAAAGAACTGAGAATAAGGTGTTTTTCATTCCTAATAAAATTTGAATTGATAATATAAAGGGCATAAAAATATTAAATTAATCGCATATAACAGCATGGTTTTCGCCCAAATAAATAAATTATCGCATTGAAAAATGTTTTTTTTTCACTACCAATACACGTTCTAATTAATTGGGTGTATTGGGCATCTACGTTCAGGTATCGCTCCTAACAGAGCTGTATCTTTTTATTAAATTTCAGACACTTGCCATCCATTTCAGGCATGTTTAATTCAAGATTTTCATCATGACCGTTGATTTAGTATCTGTAAAACAAATTAATAACCAATCGATCATTAAAATTAACCTTTTATCATTTTTAGGGGGATTTGACGAAAAAATGATTCTACTTTTATAGGACAAAGAATGAAATTAGAATTTTTCATTAATTGATTTTTGTTTTTGTTTAGGTAATTTTTGGCTCCTTAAAATGAATTTTTATTTGTTTTAAGGAGCCAAAATTGTTTTAACCGCCTTTTCTTTTTACTTGATACTTTTCCTTCTGGAGAATTTCCATCACTTTATCTCTGAAATTCCCTTGAATCAGTATTTCTCCATCTTTCACGCTTCCACCAACGCCGCATTTGCTTTTAAGCATTTTTCCCAGGTTTTTTAAAGCATCTTCAGACCCAACGAATCCTTCTATTAAAGTAACTTCTTTCCCAGCACGTTGTTTTTTGTCTATGGAAACGTATAATTTCTGCAAATGATTTTCGAGGGTTTCAATTAATTCTTCTTCTTCTTCGTATGAGAAGTTCGGATTGGTGGAATAAACCAAGGGTGATTTTTTATTTTTAGGAGTTTTTGCCATGCCTATTTTTCAATAATTGTTGCTCTTAAATCGTCTGTAACCAAATAATCGGGTCGCTTTTTCAATGCTTTTCGGATGCTCTTGGGGGCGCGAAGCTCAAAGATAATTATTTTTTTTCCGAGGGCTTTCAATTCTTTCACTTGATGTCGTTCAATCTCTGAATTTTTAATCATCACACCGGCAAAGGAATTGGTTGATAAAAACCCTTCCACTTCTGAATAGGTTTCGGTAGAATAAATCAATTCAAAATTCGAACTTTCAAACTCAGCTATCCAAGGTTGATAATTGGTAATCAAATATACTTGGATAGAACCATCAAACAATTCCGGATGCTGAAGTAATTGCTGCCTGATCAATTCACTTTCAACAAAAGCATTGGCGCATGCATTGTAATGCTTCAAATCCAACATCAACGTTTTACCTTTTAATTTTCCAAATGGAATTGATTTTAACCGAATTAATTTTTCTTTACGGATGGTTTTATATCGGATTTGATCCAATTCTTCGTCGGTTTTAGAATGGATGCAACCAGAATGACTCGTTTCAGTTGAAAGCTCTGCATCATGAAACAACCAAAGTGTACCAGAAGAAGAAAGCTGCACATCGATTTCAATGCCATCACACCCTTCGGTTTCCAATGCTTTGTGAATGGCTTCCAATGAATTGTCGTGATAAAAGGAATTGGGCATTTTTAGACCCGTTGCACCGTGACCAATCACTTGCGTGTTTGAGTTGTTTTTCTCTTTCTGACAAGAAAAAAGCAACAAAATCGCACTGCATAAAAGACATTTAAAACACATACAAACACCCTATTTTAACTGAATATCCCATTCCAAATGCTGTTTTGTATTTTTGAGAAAAAGCCCCATAAAAATGCTCTGTAATTATCCCTAAGCCCGCAGCATGCATGAATTTGATTTTATTCCCCCATTTTAACTCGTAGCCCAAACGGCATTCTTGAAATAAATTTGGATATTTGGAAGCTTTTTGAATTTGAAGTATGTTGACATTGAGATCAACCGCGGGTGCAAGGGAAAATCGTTCTTTCTGAATCAAGGGATAAGCAACTTGAAGATGAAAACCAGGAAAAAATCGTTGTTGAAAAACCGTTTTGACAATGCCCGCTTCAATTCCCAATGCCAAGTCAACATGCTGAATTTTCAAATGATAATCCATCCCGATGAAATAATCCATCTTCCTCGCATCCACACTCACCGAAAATGATTTAGAACAAGTTCCTTGCGCATTCGAACTCAAAATTGACACTAAAAAAAGCGTTAACACTAGAAACCTCATACACTTCACTGAACTCAAATGTAATGTTAATTTGCTAAAAAAACAGGTTTAAGATTTTGGACATTTTTTGCAATGCACTCCTTTCCTCTTGTATTTTTGACAACATTCTTTTTTCTTACCGCAGTTGCAATTAGGGCAAAAATTAAAAGTTGAAATCGGATTTTGAGCCTGATTTATCAATGCGCGCTTCATCTATTTAGAATTATTCTACGCAAATATAATTGATTTATTCAACACTAATCAGAATCATTCTAAACAATGTTGTCAATAAAAACTTCTCATTTAAGAAATATCCGATTTAATCAATAAACCTTTACAGAAATTTCCATGGTAAAAACAGCCACTTCTTCTTGTTGGGAATTGAATGCACGAACAACAACATGGTGATTAATTCGCGTTTGCGTTTCTAAACTTTCCAAAATGATTTCTTCAATTTTCGCGCCTTGATCGCAAACAAATACAACATCTGTTTCTGCTCTTTTGAGAAAAGAAGCGTGCATGCTTTTAAAAGCGAAGGAAACTTTTTTGCCGTGTTTCTGAGCAAAATAAAATGCGTGAATTCCGCCTGCAACATCAGCTCCCACAGCCAAAGCACCAAAATACATCGACTTCAAATGGTTTTTGGATCTACGGTTCAACTTGATGCGTACCCGAACCGATTCTTCATTCAAAAACATCAATTTAGGTCGCAAAAATCCGATAATCGGAATTTTAAAATGAGCCAGCAAAAACAGCAGCCACCGCATTTGACTCAAAGTCACTTTTTTCTTAGCATCACTCATGGATCAAAGATTCAACGATTTCCTCCACAGGACGAATCGATTTTACATATTCTACTGTTGGTCCAGCACACCAAATCGTTTTGTAGGTAGCTCCAAAAGCTGCATTTTGTAATTTTTTCATTCCTCTGTAAAACACAAATGCTTTAAACCACTTTTTTAGTCGTTTGTTTTTATTTAGAATTCGTTCCAACCAATTTTGTTCTGTTCCTATTTTTTGGAGATACGGTGTATTGATTACGGTACAACGCGAACCGGATAATTTGGTAGTCATCACGATGTCTTTTGCACCATAATCGACACAAGCTTGTTTGTATTCTTGCGAAACCCCAGCCTCATCGGAGGCAATGAAAATGGTTCCAACAGAAACACCTGCAATTCCCAAAGCAAGCATTTTGGTAAAACTTGGATAATCACCTACTCCACCAGCTGAAATAATTGGAATTTTACACGCTTTCTGCAAAGCTGGAATCAAATCATGATACGAAATATTTCCAGCATGTCCGCCTGCTTCTTTGTTGACAGCAATCAATGCGTCGGCACCCAAACTTTCCACTTTCTGAGCATATTTAACATCCGTTACGTCACAAAAAACTTTCACTCCAGATTTTTTCGCACGGTTAATCGTTTCTTCAGGGGAACCCAATGAAGTAATGATGAAATCTACTTTTTCTTCACAAATCACTTCCAATTGTTCTTTGTACAAAAAATTGGATTTGTTGACAATTAAATTGATCCCAAAAGGTCCGTCAACGCTGCTTCGAATTGCTCGAATGGCGTCTCGTAACTCTTCGACTGTGCGGTAATTCAATGCGGGAATAGCCCCCGTAATCCCAGCTTTTATTCCTGCAACAACCATTTCCACATTGGAAACTAAAAACATGGGAGCCATGATGATTGGATATTTAATCCCCAACATGGTACAAAGTTCGGTTTTTTGAAAATCGATTTCATTCATAAGCGTAAAGTTATCAAAATGATTTATGTACGCACAGCATTTCTCTAAAATATTTAAGCCAATTTTCAATAAAAAGAATCTCAACTAATTCAAACTTGGTGAATCCATCTTCAAAATTGTTCCTTAAATTTGTGTCATGGATAAAATGAACGCTTGGATTCACGCCTTTCGACTAAGGACTTTACCCCTATCTTTCTCTGGGATTATTTTTGGATCTTTCATCGCTTTCAATGATGGAATTTGGAATCCTTGGATTTTCACTTTTGCAATGATAACTACCGTTTTATTTCAAATTTTATCCAATCTAGCGAATGATTTAGGCGATAGCTTAAAGGGAACTGACAATTTCGATCGTATTGGTCCGACAAGAGCCGTGCAATCTGGACAAATCAGTTTGCGTGAGATGAAAAATGGGGTGATTCTATTCAGCATGCTTTCCGTCATTTCAGCGGTCGGTTTAATTTACATCAGTTCGGCTGGTAAAGGAACATCCTTTTTTGTTTTTTACTTTTGCTTGACCTTTCTTTGTGTGTTGGCAGCAATTACATATACAATTGGCAAAAAAGCGTATGGATATCTTGGTTTAGGCGATTTTTTTGTGTTTATCTTTTTCGGATTGGTGAGTACCATTGGAGTTTACAACTTATATCCTGAAAACATTGAGTTATTGCGTTTTAAATGGAATGCCTTACTTCCAGCAAGTTCCATTGGACTATTAAGTGTAGCAGTGTTGAATCTCAACAACATGCGTGACCGAATCAACGACGAAAAAATGGGTAAAAAAACCTTGGTGGTAAAAATGGGAGGCAATCTTGCAAAAGTTTATCATGGAATTTTGGTTTTACTCGCCATCATTTTAATGGCAATCTACTTGGTTTATTTTCAAGAAAAAAATCAATGGTTTTTCATGCTTGTTTTTCCAGGTTTGATGTTATTACTCCACGTCAGAAGAGTTTTACAGACCAAAAAAGAGCGGGATTTTGACCCCGAATTAAAAGTGGTTTCACTGACAACTTTTGTTAGCACCCTCTTTTTTGCCTTATCCCTTCTTTTAAAGTAATTTTAAAATGTCCATTCAAATTCGATTCGAAAAAAAAACGTTTCTTTTCAAGCAACCCAGCGGAACGAGCAGAGGTGTTTTGACAGAAAAAAACGCTTGGTTTTTATATGCCCATTTAACGGAAAACCCAAATGTGGTGGGCGTTGGTGAGTGCAGTGTAATTCCAGGTCTTTCTCCCGATTTTGAAGATTTTGATTCTTACCAAAAGAAAATTGAAGGGCTCTGTAATTCAATCAATCAAGGAGATTACACTTTGGAAAACATCACTTCTATTTTTCCTACCTTGATTTCCGATTCGTCTATTTTATTTGGTTTAGAAATCGCCATTTTGGATCTAAAAAATGGCGGAAATGGAATTATTTTTGACACGGAATTCACCAAAGGAAATGCAAAACTCCCCATCAATGGCTTGATTTGGATGGGCAGTGAATCATTCATGCAAGAGCAGATTGAATCTAAATTAATGGAAGGATTTACTTGCATCAAGATGAAAATTGGTGCAATCGATTTTGACAAAGAATTTAAAATATTGGCTTCTCTTCGTGCGCGGTTTTCTGAAAAGACACTGACTTTGAGAGTAGATGCAAACGGCGCATTTTCGTTTTCTGAAGCATTGGATCGACTAGATCAATTGGCAACTTTGAAACTTCATTCAATTGAACAACCGATTCAGGCAGGGAACTGGGAAACAATGGCTAAAATCTGTTCTAAAACAAACCTATCCATTGCGCTGGATGAAGAATTAATTGGAATCTCCAGTTTGAGTCAAAAAATTGAATTATTGGAAACCATTCAACCACAATACATCATCTTAAAACCCAGCTTACACGGTGGAATAATTGGTTGCAAGGAATGGATTCAATTGGCGTACGAACGCCAAATTCCATGGTGGATTACTTCTGCTTTAGAATCCAATGTTGGGTTAAATGCCATTGCCCAATTCGTTGCTCAATACGACAATGACTTACACCAAGGCTTAGGAACGGGCGGTTTGTACGTAGAAAATATGCCTTCCAACCTAAGGGTTCACCATGGTTATTTGGAAATGATTCCAAAAGACTAGCGTATTTTCTCTATGAATGTCAAAATTTGGTGGATCAATGGTTGATGATTATCATTTTCAATCACGTAGGGATTCATCTTTAACTTGTGTTCATCCAACATTTGATGCTGAACTCGCGCAATCACCGACTCACGAGAAACTTGATCTCGTTTCATGACCCGTTCTAATCTCGTTTCTAAATCAGCAACAACCAAAATAACGGCATCAAATCGTTCATGAGAACCTGTCTCAAACAACAATGCAGATTCATTGAAAATCAGGTCTGAGGTTTGTTTCTTTTTCCATTCTTCAAAAGCACGATAAACAGCAGGATGAACCAAGGCATCCATTTTGACTTTCAAAGCAGCATTCGAAAAAATTAAATTCGCAACATACGGGCGATTCAATTCCCCATCAACGTAAGCGTTTTCACCCAGCAATTGTTTGATCTCAAAAATTAACTCTTCGTCTTCAATCATGCATTTTTTAGCTTCTACATCCGCATAGAAAACAGGAAAACCCATGATTTCAAAAATCTTACAAACAATCGATTTACCAGAACCAATTCCGCCAGTTACTCCTACTGATTTCATTTTTTGAACACTTTGGTTTGCCACAAAGATATCGAATCCAATGAACCGACAAGCTTACAAATGCAGAAATAAAAATCTTCCTTAATGCAATTTTATTTCAATAAGTTCGTACATTTGTAGCTATGGAAAAAGATGGTCAAAAATCCGAATGGTTTGAAGAGTGGTTTAACACTCCTTTTTATCACGTACTTTATCAAGACAGAAACGAAGAAGAAGCTGAGCATTTTGTTTCTAATTTAATTGATTATCTTCAAATTGAAGAAAATAAAACCATTTTAGATTTGGCATGTGGCAAAGGCCGACATGCGGTTTTCTTAAACAAAAAAGGATGGCATGTTGTAGGTGCAGATCTTTCGGTGAACAGCATTGCAGATGCTAAAAAATATGAAAATGATTCTTTGCGTTTCATCGTTCATGACATGCGTGAAGTAATTCCAAATCATCAATTTGACTACATTTTTAATTTATTTACAAGCTTCGGGTATTTCGACAGTCAGAAAGACAATGTGAAAATGCTTCAATCCGTTCACCAAATGCTGAATGGTGATGGAAAATTGATTATCGACTTCATGAATGTTCATAAAGTGGTGGCTAATTTAGTCTCCAAAGAGGTTAAAACAGTGGACGATATTGATTTTAACATCACGCGTCAATTTGACGGAAAACACATTTTAAAAACGATCTCTTTTGGCCACATTGGGCAATCGTATTCTTATACGGAACGAGTGCAAGGACTTACGAAAGAAGACTTTGAGCAAATGTTACAAAAAACGGATTTCAAGATAGACGCTGTTTTTGGCGATTTTAATTTAAATGCCTATGATCCAAAAACTTCTGATCGCTTAATTCTTATTGCTTCTAAAAAATAATGTCTATTCTTACATCGATTCTTGCCCTCATTGGAGTTGTACTTCTAGGAGGACTAATTGTAGTCATCGTTGACTCATACAAACAAAAAAACCTAATTAAAATTTTACTGGCGTTCAGCGGTGGTTTTTTATTGGCAATCGCTTTTAGTCATTTTCTACCAGGTCTTTATGCTTCACATACTGCTAACATTGGTTTGTATGTGGTTTTAGGGTTTTTAATTCAATTAATTTTAGAGTATTTTTCAGGTGGAATCGAACACGGACACGTTCACATTCATCCTGGAAAGGCAATGCCGTGGATGTTGTTTATTTCTTTGTCAATCCACTCATTCATTGAAGGAATTCCTTTAACGATGTCAGAAGAGGCGCAAGAATTGATGCATGCGGGACACAATCATGGTCACGAACATGGTTTTTCAACACACTCTTTGTTGCTTGGAATTTTATTTCATCAAGCGCCAGTAGCGATTGCTTTGATGACGCTTTTGATAAACTCTGCTTTTAGCAAAGCAAAGGCTTGGCTTGTTTTACTTTTGTTTGCTTTGATGACTCCAGCAGGAATGCTATTTGGCTATTTCGCACAAGATTCCATGACCTTCATCAACATGGATATTTTACTCGCAATCGTTGTGGGAATGTTCTTACACATTTCCACGACCATCATTTTTGAAGCAAGTGAAAATCATCGATTTAACTTGGTCAAACTTTTGAGTATTTTAGTAGGAGTTACGCTTGCATTGGTAATTCAATAAGCAATTTTCGAAAGAAAAAAGGTTGAAGGAGAATGGCAATTGGCTATAATCCTAAGAAAAAACATTAATCTCGTCGTCTGGTAACCCGTTCACCACCTTTTGAATCTTTCGGTGAAAACGCTTTTTTTGCAAAAGGTTTTGGAACAAATGCTTTTTTGGGAGGACGATTTCCTTTCGGAGAAGCGATTTTAACATCCAACTTACGTCCATTGATTTCCATTCCATTAAGTGCCTCAATTGCAGCAATCGCTCCCTCCGCAGTTTCCATTTCTACGTAAGCAAATCCTTTTGATTTCTTGGTGAGATTGTCATACACAACATGTGCATACAACACGGTTCCGAATGATGAAAAAGTGGCAGTTAAATCTTCTGAAGTGATTTCCCAGTCTAAGTTTGCTATGAAAACGTTTACCATGAACCTAAATTATAACGATTTGCGTTAGTATTGCTAAAAAAATAAAAAAACAAAGATAAGAAATTTATGTTTTACTTCTCAAAGTATTTCAGTTCTTATTTCAGTTCTTCTATCACTTCTTCCGATCAATTGTGGGAAGAAAATAGACAAACAAACCAATTAACGGTAAAAAGGAACATATTTGGAACACATATTCAATGCTGGTTTGATCTGCTAAACTACCCAAAAGGGCAGAACCTAAACCGCCCATTCCGAATCCAAATCCAAAAAAAAGTCCAGAAACCATTCCAATTCTTCCAGGTAATAGTTCTTGGGCATACACAATAATTGCAGAAAATGCGGAAGATAAAATCAACCCAATTAAAATGGCTAACACAATCGTCATTTCAAAATTGGCATAAGGCAAGAGCAAGGTAAAAGGTGCAACCCCCAGAATAGAAAATTTCATCACCAATTTTCTTCCATAACGATCTCCTATTGGTCCACCCAAAAGTGTTCCCGCAGCAACAGAAATCAAGAAAACAAAAAGATAAAACTGAGATTCTTGAACCGTTACATTGAATTTGTCAATCAAATAGAAAGTAAAGTAATTGGTCATACTCGCCGTGTAAAAGAATTTAGAGAAGATTAAAACCAACAAAATAAGGATGGAAATAACTACTTTGATTTTGGATAGATTATGTTTTTCTTCTACTTGTTTTTGTGAAGATGTTGCCCTCCAATCTAAGTAATTGCCATACCACCTTCCGACTTTAACCAATACGAAAAGAGCAACCAACGAAGCAATTAAAAACCATAAAATATGTTGTTGACCGTGAACAGCCACAATCAACGCGACCAACAAAGGTCCGATTGCGCTTCCCGTATTTCCACCCAATTGAAAGATGGATTGCGCCAATCCTCTTTTTCCTCCTGAAGCGTAATAAGCTAATTTAGAAGATTCTGGATGAAATATGGAAGAACCGACGCCAATCATTCCTGCGGCCAACAAAATCGAATAAAAACTGGTAGCGAAAGACAACAACACAATCCCAATCAAGGTAAAACCAGCACCAAAAACAAAGGAATATGGTTGTGGCTTTTTGTCTGTATAAAATCCTACAAAAGGTTGTAAAAGTGAAGCTGTAACTTGAAACGTAAATGTAATCAAACCAATTTGGGCAAAGCTCAAACTAAAATCTTGTTGAATCAAAGGGTAAATCGAAGGTAAAATCGATTGTAAAAGATCATTTATTAAATGTGCGAAACTAATTGCAAACAGAATGGAATAGCTTGTTTTGTTGGTATTCATTTCTAATTTGGTTTTGGATTTTGTTTCCATTTATGAAAGACAGCAAGATTTAAAATAGCTCTTTTCAGCTCTTTTTACTTCGAAAACGATAAAGTGCTAATCCAGCAATCAACGCACCAACAATTAGCCCAATGAACAAGTAAAATTCCAAATTCAAATTTTCTTGCGCAAAAACGTAATTGATTTTGATTTCGCTCGTTTGAGCCCTAAGTTCATTAAATCGTTCTTGGATGCTATACAATTTATATTGCCAAAATATTACTCCAGAAAGGATGATGGAAATCAAAACAAAAAGCTTGTCTCGCTTTTTCTCAAGATTTAGAACTTTTAGCACGGTAAAGTGAAACAAAGGAATAAACAAGCAAATTATTCCCATCAAGATTTTCAAATTGAAAGCTGTATCCGTATCAAGCGTAACGATGCTTACTCCTTTCATTTCAGAAACAGAAAGTTGAACAAAGTACGGATGAATGAAAAATCCCACAAGCCCCGTAACGAAACAAATCACCATTATTTTGTAAACTGATTTGATATCAATCATAAAGTTAACTTATTTCATTCTTTTGTAAAGAAGGTAATCGAGTGAATATTTTCCTGCTCCCGTAATAAATAAGAAACCATATAAAACTAAGAAAAGTAACGCTTTTTCTTTAGCAGCAAAAGGATCAGCTCCGTGAAAAATAAAAACTGCGACTGCCATGGTTACTATTAACCCCAACAAGGTAAGTCGTGTTCCAATCCCGAAAATCAACAGAATAGCGAATACGACTTCGGTTAAAACGGTAAGAAGCAAGGAGGCATACACACCAATCCCCAAGGGATCTATGAATTGAATTTCTCCGCCAGCCATTAGTTTTTCTAATTTTGGCATTCCATGGGTCAACATAAACGCTCCAGCTG
The DNA here is from genome assembly GCA_964488745.1 of uncultured Chryseobacterium sp. Lineage (GTDB taxonomy): Bacteria > Bacteroidota > Bacteroidia > Flavobacteriales_D > Crocinitomicaceae > JAQVCM01. Next base: position 71,415 of record CAZAVP010000013.1, read on the forward strand.
CTATGCGAGCAAACAAAATCCCGACATCCAACATGTCTGTGCGATACTGGTAATTAAATAATCTTTTCATGATCCTAATTTTGGAATGAATAAAACGAAATTAATATTGTTTGTAAAATTAACAAAACCCTTGAAAGAATAGATCTTGACCTCGCTCGATTTGAAACTATTTTATTCATAAAAAATAACATTTCCATTTTCCACATCATACAAACCACCAACTATTCGAATTTCTCCATTTTTTTCCATCTCCGCAATGATGGGACTTTCGTTGCGAACGTTCTCCATCGTTAAATGAACGTTTATTTCGGTTACCTTTTTAACAAACGCTGCGTTTTCGCCCGTTCTATTTTCTACGACCGTATTTTCTTGTTCGATTGCAGGTTGAATTTTATCAAGAAGTGAGGTTAAATTTCCCATTTTTACCTGCTGACAAGCACCCGTTATCGCGCCACATTTCGTATGTCCTAAAACAACAATCACTTTTGATCCAGCTAATTTAGTCGCAAATTCCATGCTGCCTAAAATGTCTTTGTTCGAAACATTTCCCGCAATTCGAATGCTGAAAATATCACCTAATCCTTGATCAAAAATTAGTTCAGCAGAAATTCGACTATCAATACAACTTAATATGGTTGCAAAGGGAAATTGACCGTTGCAGGTATCGTTCACTTGTTGTAATAAATTACGATTCGCTTTCAAATTATTGACAAAACGAAGGTTCCCTTCTTTCAGTATTTCAAGAGCTGTATTCGGAGTCAAACTACTTTGAGATTCTTTAGAGTGTGTATGCATGAAATCGATTTTATGGATTGATGTTTCTGTTGAAAATGTAAAATTAAAAAGATTTGGACTTTATAAAAGAGAAAATGTTTCTTTATTTCCTAAATACTTTTCTTTAATTGAAACCTCTAAAACTTAATATAACTAAATTCAAATCAAACCGTTCAGATGAGTAAACGTATTAACGGAGTTAATTGCGATCTAACTGAATAATTCTACTAACATGGGGAGACAGTAACAAAAAAGGACCTTCCGTAGAAAGTCCTTCATTCATTATTTCACCTGTAGATGTTAATAATATTGATCCTTGTTTGGGTAAACGCAGATTCCTTTTTAAGGTTACGTTTCTTTCCAATTATTTTTTCAGTTGCTGTATTAAACATTTTTCTTTTTCAACAGGATGAACACTTCTGTGCCTTGTCTTTCTTTGATGGAATTGTAACAATCCTCCATGTGCACTTCACTAAAAACAGGCGAAAAGAGATTTTTATATTCTATCTTGGATCCTCCAAAAGGCGGTCCATCGTCAAAATATCGATCGAATAATAATCCTACCAATTTCCCTCCAGGAACCAATAAATCATGTACTTTTTGAACATATTTTGATCGATTGCTTGGGTCAATGGCACAGAACAACGTTTGTTCTATAATCAAATCATAGGTTCCTTGGTGTTCGAAGAAATCCATCTGTAAAATATGTTCTTTCGGAAAAGAAGGACAATTGATTTGTAAAGTTCTCAAGGGTTCTTCAACGAAATCAAGTACAAATACATTTTTAAAACCCAAACGGTGTGCATAAATTGCTTCATACCCAAAACCGCAACCTGGAATTAAAATTCGCATGTTTTTATCCGTCAGTTGATCGAGGTATTCTTTAATCGGTCTGGATACATCTCCTATATTCCAACCAGTTAACGCTGCTTCATAGCGCGATTGCCAAAATTCTTGTTTCATTGGTTTTTAAGTTTTGATTTTTAAAGCTTCCACTTCATTAAGGTACAAAGAAAATTTGAATCCACCGAAATTGTTGCCTTGGAATCAGCATTTTCCACATTTAAACTTTGCCATTGGGTCGTAGCGTGAAGAATTTTCTTTTCTGAATCAATCCAAATCGGAACGGGCATGTCAAACTCAGCAATGCAATTGTTCCAACGGTATTTCAATTGATTGTCTCTCCAATAGTATTCTAAAACAGGCATGCGACTATCACGAACATATTGATTGAAGAAAAAAGTCAACTCTAAATTGGTTTCTTGACTTAAAAAATCTTCCATTTGCTTTGTGTTTACCCTATTTTTATCAAACTGATGATATAATTTTCGCAACGTTTGAAACCATAGCAAATCATCGTTTACCAAATGTCGCAAGTTGTGCAACATGTTGGCACCTTTGTAATACATATCAGTCGAACCGGAATTATTCACACCATACGCCCCCATCATTGGTGAATCATTCTGGATGTTTTTTCGTGTACCAATCACATATTGTTTTCCCGCTTCTTTTCCATAGTTCCATTCCAAAAATAAATTCTCAGCATACGAAGTAAAACTCTCTTGAATCCACATGTCGGCGATGTCGCTTGCAGTGATGGAATTTCCAAACCACTCGTGAGCAATTTCATGAACTAAAATAAAATCAAAATTAAGTCCCCAACCCGTTCCGCTCAAATCTCGTTGCAAGTAGCCATTTTTAAACTCATTGCCATAGGCAATTGCGCTTTGATGCTCCATTCCTAAAAAAGGAACTTCAATGATCTTCAATCCGTCTTGATAAAAAGGATAAGGACCGAAATAATGTTCAAAAGCAGGAATAATGTCCCAAACTTGCTTCCATTGTCCGGCAGCTCTTTCAACATGGTCGCGCAAGGAGACAAATTCAAGCTTTAACGTTCCGTGGAGTGTTTTTATTTCGTGAGGAATGGTGACATAATCTCCGATGTTAAGTGTCACGCCATAATTGTTGATTGGATTTTGAATTTGGTACGAAAAGGTCGTCCATCCGTTTTTGCTTTCCTCCGCTCCTATTTTAGTTCCATTCGAAATTGCTTGCAAACTCAAGTTCGTCGGAATTGAAATGTGAATTTTCATGCTATCCACTTCATCTTGCGGATGATCTTTGCATGGCCACCACGTGCTTGCACCAATACCTTGAACAGCAGTTGCAATAAAATGTTTTCCGTTTGAATCTTTGCTCCAAACCAATCCACCGTCCCACGGTGCTTTGATTGCTTCGTGTGGTTTTCCTTCAAATTCAATGGTTAAAACATTGATTTCACCCACATGTTGTTTTTTTATCAAGCGAATTAAGTGTACTTGACCCATTTTCTTATACTTTAAACGCTTTCCGTCTTGATAAATCGACTTGATTTTCATGGGTTCTTGTAAATCAATGTGCATAACTTGATGGGCTTTTAAAACCTGATAGTGGATGATGTTAATACCTGAAATAAATTTCTCTTCAGGCTGCACAGAAACGGATAAATCAGCATGTATCCAATTCCAAAATGAACGTTCTGTGGTGTACATTCCTATCAAAGAATCTGATTTTGTAAAAGTTGCCTGCTGAGCACATAGCCACTTACTAGCAAATAGGAATAAAAATATCAGGAAAGCTAAACGCATTTTTAAACTCATTAATCATTGAAAAGTATCGGGAAACGGATTTGCGAGGTAGCGGATTTTTAGCACTAACGCTCAATCGAAGAACCAAATTTCAAATATAGCACAAAAGTTTCAATCGAAGACTTTTGCCCGCTATCTTGCAAAACCGATGTTACAGGCTGGCGTTTTGTCATTCGTGTTGTCAAGTCGTTTACTGTCGTGAGTTTCGCTGTCATTGTCGTGTCGGTTGTGTGTCAGCGGTTTTAAAAAATTTTAGAAGGGAAGGAATTTTAAAAAATAATTTTTCTGTCGGGTAAAGCGTAAGTTCTTTTGCAATTTTTGGTCTGTGCGTTGGCTCGTGTGAATTGCAAATGTACTTACGCTTATATTTAAGGCTTACATATAAATTACCTTTACCTCAACCGTTTTGTCTGCATTTAATTCAAAACTTGCTTTGGAAAAATTGGGTCTGTTTCTTAAACCTATTGTCTGATAATTGGAAAACCCAATTCCCTCTTTGGGTAAGAGCAAACCTTTGTCAATCATACTGTTGTTGTTTTCATCGTGTAAAATGTTCACGGCATATTTTCCTTTTGGCAGGTTTTTAAAAGTAATTTCAGATTTGCCGTTTACAATTTTTGCTTTCTCTAATCGGTAATAATTTTTGTAATCTTCATCGGGTATTGAACCATCTTTGTTGTAAAGGGCGAATTGTAAAACGCCTTTTGAATTTTGTAATTTTTCCACTTTGACGGTTAATGAATAGGTTTTCGACTGACTTTCTGAAAATGAACAGAGAAAAAAACTTACCCCGACTGTAAGTAAAATAAAAATTGATGCTTTCATTTATTGCTGTTTTTTGTTTGAACCAAATTTTTCTTTCAAGCTATCTACTACGTCATACACCATTGGCACTAAATAAACCGTCAATGCTAAAGATGAAAGCAATCCACCAATAATTACCCACGCCAAACCATTTTTCCATTCGGCTGCTGTTCCGCTTGCTAATGCTATGGGTAACATTCCTATTGCCATTGATAAGGTTGTCATCAAAATTGGTCGCATACGCTCTTTTCCTGCGGTAATCAATGCTTCTTTGTAATGTTTGCCCTCAGCTTTCAGTTGGTTGGTAAAGTCCACAATTAAAATAGAATTTTTTGTTACCAATCCCATTAGCATAATCAACCCAAGTAAAGCAAATAAGCTCAAATTGCTTAACGATAAATTCAAGGCTAAAAATGCTCCGATAGCCGCAACAGGTATGGCAAAAAGGGCAACAAATGGATAAACATAACTGTCGTATAATGCCACCATAATCAAATAAATCAGTAAGAATGAAATCAGCAATACCGAACCCAAAGCCCCGAAGCTGTCGTTTTGCCTTTTGATGTCGCTCCCCCAAGTCATTTCTATTTCATTTGGCAATGGATTTTTTTTGAGATATGCTACTACATCATCTGCCACTGTTCCCGAAGGTCTGCCGAGTGCATCGGACGTTAATGTAACCGCAGGTTGTCGGTCTTTTCGTTCCAATAAAGAGGGCGAATTATCCCGCTCAATATCGGCAAATTGTGAAACCTCAATCGGAACTCCCATTGGGTTTATGATGTTGAGCTGTTTCACATCATCGTAATTTTTACGGCTGAATTTATCCAACCAAATCCGTACAGGATATTCTATTCCGTTTTCTGTTAAAGTAGCATCGTCATTTCCTGTAAAAGCGGTACGCAAATTCATTCCTACATAAACCGTATTCAATCCCAAACGCTGCATTTTGTCTTTGTCGGGAATTACTTTTAATTCAGGACTTCCTGCTTCTACAGAAAGCCGTACATTATCTGCTCCGGGAATTTTTTCAATGACTGATTTTAAATCATTGCCCGTTTGCATAACTTGGTTTAAGTCGCTTCCGCTCAATGTAATTTCTATCGGTGCAGAACGTGGAATTAAGCCTAATGCTATCATAGAAAAATTGATGCCTGAATATTCTTTTTGTAAATCCGCTCTCAATTTCCGCATAAAGGTTTCGGTAGAAAGATTATTGGTTTCTTTTTTGGATTTTAGTTGAATGGTAAATTCGGTTTTATTGGCAGAGCCAACTCCTAAACTTCCAATGCCTGTGCTTGGTCCGCCTACATTGCTGAAAATAGTTGCAACTTCGGGTTGTTTCAAAATGTAGCTTTCAATTTTCTCGGAAACCAAATTGTTTTGTTGAGTGGAAGTACTTTTATCAAACTCTAATGCCAAACGGAATTTCCCTTGGTCGCCTGTTGAAATGAGTTCTTTTCCGATAATTCCCTGTTTCATCATTGCTGCCGTACCCACGAAAAGCAACAAAACAAATGCTGTAAAAATGAGTTTGTGATTTAAAACCCAATTCAGTGTTTTACCGTACCAACTGATAAATTGGTCTAACTGATGTTCAAACCAAAGCAAAAAGCGGTTGAAAAAATTAGTCGGTTGTAAATCTTCTTTTTTCCCGATGCGTGAAGCCAGCCAAGGAGTTAAAGTAAAACCTACCAACAAACTTGTCAATGTGGAAGTGATAACCACTACCGAAAACTGTTTGAGCATATCGGCAACGAAAACCTGTAAAAATAAAATCGGTAAGAATACCACCACATCAACCAATGTAATGGACAATGCAGAAAAACCGATTTCCATTCGTCCGTCCATTGCTGCCATTCTTTTTTCTTTGCCCTTATCCAAATGGCGTTGGATATTTTCTAAAACTACGGTAGCATCATCCACCAAAATACCAATGATTAAAGACATAGCGAGCAAAGTCATTAGGTTGAGTGTATAACCCAAAAGCCACATCACGGCAAAAGCGGTAATTAAGGAAGTAGGAATGGCAACCAAAACAATCAGCGAGTTTCTGAAACTTCGCAGAAACAGCAACATTACCAACGAAACCAAAATAACGGCTAAAATCAAATCAAATACCACCGAATTAACGGCTGCAATGGTATTGTCGGTACTGTCGTCCGTAATTACAAACTTCACGTCTGCATTGGCGTTTTGTTTTTCAATGGACTGAAATTTTTCCCTAATCAGTTTTGATACATCAACAGCGTTGGCATCGCCTTGTTTTTTTATCATTAAGCCAATACCGTTTTTGCCGTTGTAACGACTGTAAGAAGTAATTTCTTTGATACCGTCCGTTACTTCTGCAATATCCTTAATGTAAACAGGGCTGTTTGGAAAAGGCATTGCAACCTGAACATTTTGAATATTCCTGATTGTATTGAATTTTCCGACTAACCGCACCGAATTATTTTCTGTATCGGTTTGCAATTTCCCGGCAGGTAAATCAATTCCCGAACGATTAACGGCTTCCACTACCTGATACAAAGAAATTTTGTAGAGCTTCAATTTTTCTTTCTCCACTTTGATTTGAATTTCCCGTTCTTCTCCTCCCAAAATGGTTATCTCTGCCACTCCTTTTAGCTGTTGGATTTGTGGTAGATAATCGTCTTTCATTTTTTGGTAAAACGCTGTCGGCTCTAAATTGCTTGTTGCACTTACCGACATAATCGGCAAATCATTAGGCGACACCTTGCTCATTACAGGACTTAAAATAGCTGTAGGCAAATCTTTTCGGATATTGTCAATGTAGCGTTGAGCGTCCTGCATTGTTTTGTCCAAATCCGTTCCGTATTTCAGATTGGCGATAATGATAGAAGCATTGGGCAATGATTTTGTAAGCAAATAATCTACTCCCTCTAAATTGGAAAGTGCATCTTCAATTTTCCGGGAAACGGAAGTTTCTACCTCGTTAGGTTCTGCACCGGGATAAACCGTTCGGATGACCACAACAGGCTGATTAAAATCGGGCATTAGTTCATAGCTCAAATTCTTGTAGCCAATAACTCCCAACAAGGCAAACACGCTGAAAAGTACGATAATCAGCGAGGGGCGTTTTATTGATATTTCTGTGATGTTCATTTTTGCTGATTTTATTTAGTCGTAATATTTGCTCCGTCAAACAGGTTGATAAAACCATTGGTAACAATGACATCGTTTTCATTTAATCCGCCTGATACAAGCGTTTTATTGCCGATGTTTTTTGATGTGGTTATCGTTTGCAAAACAGCTTTTCCGTTTTTTATCAGATACACTTTTGCTATTCCGTTTTCTTCCATAATGGCAGATGTTGGAATAAGAATGCCTTGCTCTTGTTTGATATCAGAAAGATTTACTTTGCCGAACATTCCCGATTTTATAGTTGAGTTTTTTGTATTGGCAACCTGAAACTGTACAGGAAAACTATTGCCCATATTGGCTTTGCTTCCTGTCATTGTTACTTTGCCCGAAAGGGAAATGTCGAGATAAGCATCAGCACTGATTTTGTAAGTTTTATTGTTTTGAAACTGCACCAAATCATTTTCGGGAACATTGACCGTAAAGCGTAAAGTGCTTATGTCCGTGATTTGAAGCAACGGAATACCCGGTGCTGCAAAACCGCCCTCCTCATTGAGTTTGGCAGTTACCACACCGTTGAAAGGTGCTTTTATGCTGGTTTTACTGATTTGCTCTAACAAAGTGGCTTTCTGAACTTTTGCAGTTTTCAATCCCAATTTTGCTTTTTCCAATTGCACACCTTGAACTGCATCTGCTTCCGTTAAAATCGTATAGCGTTTTACATCATCTTCTAAACCCTCAATCTGCACTTCAACCGTTTGCAGTTGTAATTTCAACAATGAATTATCCAACTGAATAAGTGTTTGTCCTTTACTTACATTACTTCCTACATCTACCAAAACTGCATTGATTTTTCCCTGTATGTCCGCACTGATTTTGGTTTCTTTATTCGGCTCAAAAGTGCCTGTATAAGCATTTACATCATCAATAGTCTGCAAACGAATGGTGTCTGCACTTACGGCAATCGGTTGGTCTTTGTCATACTGATATACCTTGCTTTCGGTGATTTCTTTGTTGCTTTTCAGTTTAAAAAACACAAGTGCTATTACCGCAATCAAAGCAATTATCCCGATTATTTTTTTCCAATTCATCTTCTTGATTTTTTATTCGTTATTTTAATTCTTAATTGTTCCTGTCAGCTTTTTAAGTTCCAAATCTGCTTTCAGATAATCTACAACTGCAGACAAGTAATTTTGCTGTGCTTCACGAAGTGCATTATCAGCCAATAAAACATCGGTAAGTGTTGCCGTACCTTGCTTTTGTTGTAAAATGGTTTGCTTGTAAATGGATTGAGCCAAAGTGATTTGACTTTCGGTATTGACGACTGTTTGCTGTGCAGTCGTTCTTTGTCGTACACTATTTTCAATTTCCATTTTGTTTTTATCGCCAATCAGTTGAGCCTGTAATTCGTTATTGCTGATTTCCAATTTTTTTTGATTGATTTTTCGCTGTGTAACTGTTCCGTTGAAAAGCGGGTAAGTCAGTTGCAAGCCTGCAAAGCCTATAGGATAAAATTTCAGAAAGTCATTTGGGGTTTTGTCGTAGCCAAAACCTGTTGTTCCGTAGGAAGCAATCAAATTAAGCGAGGGTAGAAATCGTGATTTGTTCAACGTACTCAATTCGCTGTTCAACAGTTTGTTTTGTGTCTGAATAATTTTCAAATCCAATATATTTTCTACATTATTTGCTGTCAAGGCTTGCCGTTCGATTTCAGAAACAACGGTAATATTTCGCTCCAATGAAATACCGATACTCAATTTCAGTGCATTCAAAATTGAAATGTATTTATTGTGGACGTTTTCCTTTTGCGTATTCAACTGTTCGGCTTGCAGTTTTACTTTGCTCACATCTGTTCCCTTTGCCAATAGCTGTTCTTTCAAGAGTTCCATATTCTTTAAGAGCTTTTGGGTATTTATCAGATTGCTTTCCAAAAAATCCAATTGATGTTTCAATATTTGAGCGTTGTAATACAGCGTAGTGATGTCGTATAAAACCTGTTCTTTCGATTTTTGAAATTGAAGCTGTGTCAGTTCGTTGGCAATTTTTGTATTCTCAATCACTCCATAAACCTGCGGATTATACAACGGCATTGCCAACTGCACATTTGCATTGATGTTGTGCGGAACACCAAATTGCAAATCTCTGAATTGCCCTTCGGGTGCTTGCGGATTGAGTGCATTCATCGGCATTAGCTGTGTAGGCAATTCCATAAAATATTTGTAATCGGTATTGGCTGTAACTTTCGGAATAAGATTGGCCTTTGCTTCTTTTTCCCTTTGTTCGCTGATGCGGATATGGTTTCTGTTGATTTGCAGGGTTTTGTTATAGACCTGTGCCGTATCAATACATTGTTTCAGTGTCCAGGCTTCCTGTGCCTGAACATTATTCCACCCTAAAAATAGTAATGGAATAATAAATAGTTTGCGAGCGTTCACTAACATAATTGAGTAAATTTTTTTGTTTAGTTTTTAATTATCTTAATTATTCTTGCCGTATCATTGTCAATAACATTTTAAAGCGTTCGATGGCTTTCAGGGAATGTGGAACGTTCGCAGGCATAATAATAGCCTGCCCTTTGCCCAAATGAAATAGTTGTCCATTGATGGTTATTTCTGCTTCACCATCAAGGATTTGAACAATCGCATCATAAGAAGTTTTATGCTCCGAAAGACCTTGTTCTTTATCAAACGAAAAAAGCGTGAGATTTCCTGCTTTACTTTTTGTAACCTGCTTACTGATAACACCGCCGTCTGTGTATTCAATCGTATCTTCCAATGAGAATACGGTTTCTTTTTCAAATGCTGCCATACCTTTTCATTTTTAAAATTTGTTAGTTAGTATTCACTCGCAAAAGTATAAATATTTTCAGAGAGAACAATACCTTTCTCTGAAAAATCACTTATTTACTTTCTTCTTTTAATCCATTTGTATATCTCAAACCACAAAACTGAAGTCGCAGCAATTAAAAATGTCATTCCTAATTCTGGGATGTTCAATCCGGTTACGTGAAAGAAAC
>CAZAVP010000014.1:0-74561 GCA_964488745.1 uncultured Chryseobacterium sp.
CTCTCTTACTCTCCCTGCTGCTATGAAAATTTGGTCGGTTTCCGAAGCGGGATTTAAAAGCGAAACGCTAATATTTTATATGTTTATTTTATGTTTTTTAGTTCATTTTTTTGTTGTTTAATGTGTAACGAGTTTTATCAAAAGTATCTATTGAAAATCAAAAAGTAAATGATGAATCAAAAACTCTTTATTGAATCTTTTATGATTACTGTCAAAAGTAAAGTTATTTTTCTCAATAGAGTTGTCCATTATATTTAATAAGTCTCCTTCTGGAGCTGTATCAAACTTATCCTTTAGTTTTTCTATAATCTTGTTTTTCACATCCAATACACTTCCTTTTAAAACGAAGCCTATCATACCTCCAAAATCAAGGCTTTGAGCATATTTTCCATTGAAATAGCGATATACGCCACCGTCAAATGAAGAATGACCTCTGTTGTAACAAACATATTTGTTTACTAAATCTTGCTTATCATCGAGGTTTTTACATTCAAAATAAAAGTCTTTGTTTTTCCAATAAGTATTATGAATAGTAATGTCATAATTACCTTCTACATCCTCATCATTTGTTTCTTCTCCTTTTACAGAAAAATTTAAACCGAACTCTCTATTTGCTTTTAATTTGAGTCGTATAAATTTTGCAATTTCTCTTTCAGTTCTTGGATATTGTTTTTTCTTTTCTTCTTCAATTTTAGACTTTAATTCAGTGCTATCATAGTTCTGATAAAAGTCAAGTAAATAATAAAACACCCAGTTTTTCCAAAACCCATCATCTAAAGTCTTTAGTTGGCGAGTGTCAAATGGTAATGGAGCTGGTTTTTTAATCCTAATGTATTCTCTCTGCATTCTCATTAGGTATTAAGTGTTTTAAAATATCCTGTCCATCCTCAAAGGCTTTTGTTTCTGTCCAGTTTTTATTTATATCCTCTTTTATGATATATACACAGTCTTTTCCAAAAATCTTTTCTTGGCTTGCTAAAAAGTTCGCATTAGGATTTTGCTCAAAAATTTCATTCAGTAAATAATTTTTTGTTTTAGCGACTTCAGGACTATTAGAACTATTACCAAAGGACATTTTTACTATAATTAAATTGAAATCTGTCGAAGTCTCTTCTATAGTTATAGGGCTTTCAAAATAAAATCCCACTATTTCTTTTAGTGTGTTTTTATAACTGTCTAAAGCCTTTTTCTTTCTTCCAATTCTTGATTTTGGAAGGAAGTAGTCTTTAACCCTTTGTTTTTCCCAATATGATAATTCGTATAAATCGTAGATTAACTCATTTAGTTCTTGCTCTTTCTCCGAGTATTCATATTTGCCCTCGGACAATTCTTTACTTATAGCTGATATTTGAGAAACTTTTTCTTCGTTTAATACCTTTGGAACAGGTATGTTACAAAAATCAGATTTATCGATTTTTGAATGAAAGTCAAATATCCTCTTTCTTAGAACAAGATTTATATAATAGTTTACAACACTTGAGTTTAATATTGCTGTAAATAAATAATAAAGGTCTGGGTTAGTTAACTTAATAACGTGAACATCAAAATTGAAATATATTTTTTCATTCGTATATACAGCCTTCAAATTCTGACCAATTCTACCCCATAAAATTCGGTCGCCCTCATAAATATCTTCATTATATCCTTTACGCCTAAATTTTGAAATATCATTAGCGTAACAATTAATCCCTTCTATAGCAAAATTATCAATGTTTTTAGAAGTTATGAGAGGTGTCGGAAAATATTCGCTTTTTAATTGTTGGCTGTATTTATTACTATAATTTTCAAGATATTGTTTTTTATTTGAATTGTACGTTTCTCTTGTTATCCCGAATTCTTTAATAATTACATCTACACCAGCTAATTGCAAACCAGTATGAATGAATAGTGTATTGTTGTCACGCTTTTTTATGAAGTTAACAATAGCTGTACTGCTTTCATCGACTGAGTCTATTAGTTCCAAATCGAATTGATTTCCCACTAAATAATCTCTTAATCTAACCTTATGGTCAACTAATTCTTTTTGGTTTATTTCAATTATTTTATCCTCTTGGATTATTAATAATTCAAATGGTTTGTCAGAAAACAGACCTAAATCTACAGGATAGTAATCAATAATTTTATCTTGATTTCTATTTGTAAAAATCACTGCTATGACACTTTCTTTTGCTTTTTCAAATAATATTTTTTTAACTCTTGAGAGTTCATAAACCTTTTCAATGCCATAATTTGCATAAAAATAATTTAGGAAAGGTTCAGAATAATAAAAATTAGAACTGTTTGAAACAAATCCAAATCTTGTATTCTCATTGCTCCAGTCTTTAATTTTCAAAAAGAAACATTGAGAAATTTGTGCATCACTTACAATATTCTTCGCAAGGATTTTATTACCACCTGGCAATGAAACTTGATAAGAATTTAAAAATGATATTTCATTTTGAAACTCAGGAGTATTTGGGATTTCAAAGAACGGCGGATTTCCAACTATATAAGAAAATACTTTATCTTCAAAAGGTTTGTCTGATGTATTAAGTGTATTAGCGTGTTTTATATTCTGAAAAAACGGATATTCTGAAAACAAATTAATTTTTTTATTATCCTTTAGTTGCTTAGCTATGTATTCTTTTATTTCTATCGGATCAATTCCATTAAAAATCTGCAATGAAAGAGAGAAGATAGTAAAACGCTGAGCAACAGATTCTTTTTCTATTCCAAATATGTTTTCATATAAAAGTTTTGTTCTGTATCGTATTTTTCCAATACTATCCTCTGGCTCTCTTTTCTGCTTTTGAGCTATTTCTAAAAGTCTTTGATATCCTGTAATTAAGAACATTCCCGAACCGCTTGAAGGGTCCAAAATGGGTCCGATTTTATCTTCTTTTATTACATCATCTACAATTAACTGTGCTAATTTTTTCGGAGTATAATATATTCCATTATCTTTCTGTTTAGTAGATAAGAAAACTTCATAAATGTAGCTTATGAACTCAACTGGTAAAACATCAAATCTGAAATCAAATAGTCTTAATTGACCAGTTTTTAAATTTGACTTAAAAGAGTTGGCAATAAGATTACAAACATCTAATGTCAAATATGCTTCATCAATTTTAGGAGTATCAAAAAGAGAATTGTTAAATATTTCGTGGATGATAACAAAAAGTCCATTAATATCTCTTGTAGAATTGTTTTCTAATAACTTTTCGTAATTAAGTGTATCATCTTTAAAATGGTGTTTATAGAAGTAAGAATTAATGATATGATTGTCCTCTAAATATTTAATATACAATGTTCTGTCTATTAATGCTTGAACTATTTCATCACGTTCATTTTCTTCTAAATTTAATATCTGTAATTTTTTATCTAATTGTTTTTTTAGTGCTTCTAAAGTAGATACTAATTCTTTATCAATCCCTTTGTATTTAGCCTTGTTAATGAATTTATGATAATTAAACCAAAAAACACCGCTATCAAATTGCCAATGTCTAATTTGATCAATCTTATCTTTATCCTTTTGAGTAGTTGAAAAACTATCCAGTAAGCTTTCCTTTAGGGTAATTGAAGGGGAATATCTAGCATAAAGCATTTTCAGACCTGCTTCTTCGCTTGGATAATAAAAGATGATATCAGCATCATTTTTATTCCAAATATATTTCCTAACCTCATCTATCTCATTCTCATCTAAAGATGTTGTAATTAGGTAAAACGAGGTACTTGTATTGTTAGGATTTTTGTAGAATAAAACAGTGTCATTTAGCTTTTCTGTTAAAGGAATATTTGTTCCAATAGCAATAGTTTTCGGCTTCAAATGTACTTCGAAGTCAAACCCTAATTCTGAAAAGAAATTTGAATAATCCATTTGTATTAATATACTTAGGAGCAAAAATAGCATAAATCAAGCATAAAACTTCTAGAAATAGCTTCTTTTATTCTCTTATTATTTGTTGAGCTCGATAATAAATATATCGACTTTTATTATCTTCAAACCAATTATCACTTATCCTTCTCCAAATAAACATACGACTGCGGCGGTGTAAAATTCTCAATAAACTCAATTGGGTCTTTTTCAACATCAAACTTTACAACCTCTTTAATCACAATGCCAAAGCCTTTTTTAGTTTCTTTGTAATAATCAAAAAAGTCTGTTTTGTTAATACCGCCCACTTGATGAAAGGTTTTCCAAAGGTTTTGATTACATAAAACACCTACTTTATGACGACAAATAAGTTTGTTTACAATTCTTGAATACAAGTTCTGTTGTTTACATAAAATAAGCAAATGTTGTAAGCAACGTGTTTTGATGACAAATTTTGTAAACAAAATCGCTTGTTTACAATAAACTAATGAATCTTGTCAACAAGGAGCAACCTTCTTGCGACAAATTTTAAGACATTTATTTTGGCGAATTTATGAGTGAATTCGACAAGAGAAGAAATATGGTGTAAATAGAAATTTATCGGCAGTTTCATTAAACAACATTCATTTTTAAGCGATAAAAAATGAACTAGATGAAGTTATTTAGCTATTATTGAGATGTTTAATAGTATTGATCTTTGATCTTTACATGTACGTACTCAAAGAACAAACTCCCTACTCAACAATCACTTTCTTCTTAAAAACATTCGGAAACTTTTTCGTCAAATAGGCTTTGATTTGGACACGAAATGTAAAAACAACGAAAAAGCCAATCAAAACGTATGGAATAAGCATCAAATAACCAATTCCGCCATTAATGTTGGATCCGAATGAATTTTCATCCAACTCAGAACCTTGTGCTGCGGTCATTTTGCATTGAGAGCAACCTTGCGCGTATATGTTTTGACTTGCTGTGATGACAAGCAGTAAAAACGAAATTATCCACTTTTTCATTCTCCAAAGTTAAAGAAATATTTTAGTCGTAGGACAAAATTCGTCAAAATACAGAGATATTCAATTTGTTTTAGTTCTTTGTTTGAAATCGAACAACTTCCTGAATCGAATTCCAAAAACTAGCCGTAGAATTGAGGCAACCTTGTTCCAACATTTGGTGAATTTCTTTTTCTCTTACATCGCTGTATTTCTTTTCGCTAGCTAGAAAAACAATCTCATTTGGAAACTTAACCAAGGCTTCGTGTATGGATTCTGGTGTGGAGAAATCAACGGGAGAATTGGGTGTTTTACGCTGCATGGAAACCAACTCGATTTCCTCGGGTTTACAGTGAAAAATAAAACAACTTTCAGGACTTCTAAATTCCAAAAATTTAACTTTCTCATAAACAATTTGAAGTACCTCATCGCTAAAAAGGACAATCAGTTCTTGTGCTAATTCAGGGTTTTCCTGATTCATTTTTGCCCATTCTTCTTTGTAAACGTGGTTGACAATTAAAAACTGCTTCAAATCTTCTTCCAGAATGACTAATTCTTCATCCGTCAATAATCGGTATTTCATCTCAATGCAAACTTTATAAAATAAAAAAGTTAGGCTCAGAAACATTCCAAGCCTAACGATTTCAGATGATTTATATTAAAAGCAACGCTTAAAGTGTTCCTCTTTTTTCTTGCTCTCTTTCAATGGATTCGAACAAAGCTTTGAAATTCCCTGCCCCAAAACCTCTTGCACCCATTCTTTGAATGATTTCGAAAAACAATGTTGGACGATCTTCCACCGGTTTGGTGAAAATTTGCAACAAATATCCTTCTTCGTCAGCATCAATCATGATTCCAAGTTTCATCAATTTGTCGATGTCTTCTTGTAATTTGTGGTTGTGTCTATCTAAGCGCAAAGGTACATCGTCGTAATACGCTTGTGGTGGAGTGCTCAAAAACTCAACTCCTCTGGAACGCATGTCGGCAACTGTGGTCAAGATGTCATCCGTTGCAACGGCAATGTGTTGAACGCCTGCACCTTCGTAGAAATCCAAATATTCTTCAATTTGAGATTTTTTCTTTCCTTCTGCTGGCTCGTTGATTGGGAATTTGATTCTTCCGTTTCCATTCGACATCACTTTTGACATCAAAGCAGAATATTCCGTTGTAATTTGTTTGTCATCAAACGATAGGAAATTTACAAATCCCATGACGTCTTCGTACCATTTTACCCAGGTATTCATTTCATTCCAACCAACATTACCAACCATGTGGTCGATGTATTTCAAACCGGTTGGTTTTGGATTGTAGTCAGATTCCCATTTTTTGTATCCTGGCAAAAATTCACCCGTGTAATTTTTACGTTCCACAAACAAGTGAACCGTTTCACCGTAGGTGTAAATTCCCGCTCTTACAACTTCCCCGTGTTCGTCTGATTCTACCGTTGGTTCCATGTAAGATTTTGCGCCTCTTTTCATCGTTTCTTCGTATGCAGAACGCGCGTCCTCAACCCATAATGCAACGATTTTAACGCCATCACCGTGTTTTTTCACATGCTCTCCGATGAGGGAATCGCTTTTTAAGGCAGTGGTCAAAACCAAACGAATTTTATCTTGTTTCAAAACATAGGAAGCTCTGTCCTTCATTCCCGTTTCCAATCCTGCATAAGCGTGAGATTGAAAACCAAATGCTGTTTTATAAAAGTGAGCAGCTTGTTTTGCATTACCTACATAAAACTCCACATAATCTGTTCCTAACAAAGGCAAGAAATCTTGTGCTCCTTCAAAAATCTTTTCTAATCCGTATTCTACGTTTTTAATTTCTTTACTCATGATTTAAATTTATTTTGTTCTTTTTATTACCGAAATCGGTTTCTAATTGTATGTTTTTTTATCTCTAAAATGGATTTTTTTACTTTTTTATTCAACCCAAGATTTGTAGTACTCTGGATCAGAAATATCCAAGGCTGCTTGTGTTAATTTCAACGGTTTGAAAGTGTCCACCATCACGGCTAATTCTCCCGTTTCTTTTTGTCCGATGCTGCGTTCCATGGCTCCAGGATGTGGTCCGTGAACAACTCCAGCTGGATGCAAAGAAATGTATCCTTTTTCTACGTGATTTCTACTCATAAAATCTCCGTCAACATAGTACAACATTTCATCTGAATCGATGTTGCTGTGGTTGTATGGTGCAGGAATTGCTTGTGGGTGATAATCGTACAATCGTGGTACAAATGAGCATATTACAAAATTATGTCCCTCGAAATTCTGATGAATTGGAGGCGGTAAATGTACTCGACCAGTAATTGGTTCAAAATTATGGATTGAAAAAGCATACGGGAAATTGTAGCCGTCCCAGCCAACCACATCAAACGGATGCGTTGCGTAAACGATTTCGTGCAAAACGTTTTCTTTTTTGGTTTTCACCATAAAATCTCCTGTTTCATCGTGTGTTTCCAATTCGGATGGCGCTCTGAAATCTCGTTCGCAGAATGGAGAATGTTCTAGCAATTGTCCAAAATTGTTTCTGTAATTACGTGGTGTCAAAACAGGACTAAAGGATTCAACCACCAAAAAGCGATTGTCCTCGGTGTCGAAATGCATTTGATAAATCATTCCGCGAGGAATTACCAGATAATCTCCGTAGGAAAACGGAATGTTTCCAACCAAGGTCTTTAAAGTTCCTGAACCTTTGTGGACGAAAAGCACTTCATCGGCATCGGCATTCTTATAAAAATAAGAAGTCATTGATTTTTGAGGCGCAGCAAGTGCGATGTTTACGTCGTTGTTGAACAAAACAATCACGCGACTTTCTAAAAAATCTGCTGTTGGTTTAATGTCAAACCCGCGCAACATTTGTGCTTTCACATGTTTGTCTAGTGCGGCAATCGGAGTTAAATCAATTGGTTCTCCAATGCTTTTAACTTGCGTTGGTCTGTGTGTATGATATAGCAAGGAAGAAAATCCGTGAAATCCTTCTGTCCCGAACAATTGTTCGTAATAATAAGCTCCAGATTCTTTTTTAAAAGTAATGTGTCGTTTATGTGGAATACGACCTAATTTGTGATAAAACGGCATAAGATAATTTTATACGTGGTGTAATTAAGATTTAAACGAATGATTTAGAACAAGCTAACATTCAAAACCATCAAATGATATACGTGTTTGGTTCACAACGAATCATTCCGGATTTCGCTTGATTAGAAATTTTAAATATTGAGATAAACCAACCCACATCGTTTTTTCCTTTTAGACAAAGTTAGGATTAGATTTCAATAAATACAAGTTTATTTTTAGAGATTATTCTAAAACGTTTGGGCTATTCAAGGATTAGTTTAAATTTGCAACTCAATCACATGAGGATGAAAAAAACATTGGTTATTGGTGCTTGTGGACAAATCGGAACAGAATTGGTTTTAGTCCTTCGCAAAAGACTTGGAAATGAATCAGTAATTGCTGCAGACTTAAAGCCTGAGCCAACTGGCGCTTTGGAAAACGGTCCGTATGTGCAACTAAACATTTTAGAAAAGGAAAATGTTCGTTCCTACATTATCGACAATCAGATTTCTGAGGTTTATTTATTGGCAGCCCTACTTTCTGCAACAGCCGAAAAAAACCCGGATTTTGCATGGAAACTAAACATGGAAGGCTTGTTTACCATTTTGGATCTAGCGAAAGAAGGTCATTTGAAGAAAATCTTCTGGCCGAGTTCGATTGCTGTTTTTGGCCCTACAACACCCGTTGACAATACACCGCAATACACCGTCATGGAACCGACAACCGTTTATGGAATTTCCAAGCAAGCTGGCGAAAGATGGTGTGAATATTATTTTAACAAATACAACGTCGATGTACGAAGTATTCGCTACCCAGGTTTAATTTCATATACCAGTTTACCTGGTGGAGGAACAACCGATTACGCCGTGGACATTTTCTATCATGCTAAGAAAAGTGGAAAATACACGTCTTTTTTAAATAAAGACAGCGCCCTGCCGATGATGTTTATGGAAGATGCCATTCGCGCAACCATTGAACTAATGGAAGCACCTGCTGAGAATGTTAAAATAAGATCAAGCTATAATTTAGGAGGAATTAGTTTTACGCCTGAACAGTTGGCGAATGAAATTAAGAAAAATCAACCTTTTGAAATTAATTATGAGCCCGATTTTCGACAAGCGATTGCGGATAGTTGGCCCAATTCCATTGATGATTCAGCAGCGCAAAAAGATTGGGGTTGGAAGCAAGAATACCATCTTGAAACCATGGTGAAAGTCATGCTGGATAAAGTGAATGTGTCGATGATGGCATAAATGAGCGGATATTCATCCTCAACACGGAAATGAAAAGGAAATAACAAGCAATAAAAAACACGGCTTTTATTTATGTTTCATTATTTGTACCTTGTGTTTCAAATCTAATTATTATATGTTGAAATTTGTATTTTCATTTCTACTACTCTGGACATTCCTATTCCCAAATGCGAGTGTCATTGCTGGTGAATCCCGTCAGGCAGATCCCATTAATCAAAAAAGCGCGGACGGAAAAAAGCAAGGCAAGTGGATTGTCTATGGAAAAGATAAGCCAGAAGAAGGTTATCCGTCAAACGGAAAAATTGAGGAAGGTGAATACCGAAATGGGCGTCGTGAAAACACGTGGATTAAATACCACAAGGATGGTGTAACGCCCAGATTAATAGGGCAATATCACAACAACCGACCGAATGGACACTATCAAATGTTTCATTCCAACGGAAAGTTGTCCGAAAAAGGTTCCTTTATCAGTGGAAAATATGCAGATACCATTCTGCGATACCACAGCAACGGACAACTTGCATACGAATCGATTTACAAAAACGGAAAAGAGAATGGGAAAGTAGCCTATTATTATAGCAACGGAAAAACAGAATTTGAATACACGGCATTAGAAGGAGTGCCAACTGGAAAAGCAATTCGATATTATCCCAATGGAGATTTACGAGAAATCCTGGAGTTTGATGCCAATGGAACGGTGAAAAACAGAGAATTAAAAGAAATTGAAAACATCAAAGTGCCAGAGGTAAATATCAAGAACACCAAAGATGTTAGTGTCAAAATTCAAAATCCAATTGTAAAAGGAGGGAAGTTTCAACCCAACGGATACAATAAAGTGTATAATTTGGACGATGAAATTTGGCAAGATGGCGATTTTAAAAACAGCCGTTTGTACAATGGAAAACTATATGTTTACGACCGTGACGGCATTTTATTGAAAGTCAAAATTTACAAAGAAGGGTATTATCATTCAGATGGACAACTTTGAGATGGCAGATTAGTAGCTGGCAGATTGCAGATGACAGATGGCAAATTAGCAGATTGCAGATTGGTTTCGCTGCTTTTGGATGTGATCTTAGCGAAAACAACCGTTGTCAGAAAATCAATATTTTATTTCATCAGCAATTCCGTCAAAGCGAAATCTATTTGATCGGTCACTTTAAGATTTTGTGATTCTCCATCAATCAGTTCTATTTGAATTCCGATGCTTTCAACCAAACAAGCGTCATCGGTTATTGTTTGATTATAATCTTGCTGATAGGCTTTTAAAAGGATATCCTTTCGGAACGTTTGTGGCGTTTGTACAATGCGATAATTATTTCTAGGAACTGCTTTCGAATCCAATGCAGTTATTTCGCGAATCGATTCTTTCAGTTCAACAACTGGTACAGCTGATCCTTTTAATGCAGCTGTTTCAAATCCTTTTTGAATTAAATCGGAAGAAACCAATGGACGCACACCGTCGTGGATTGCAATGACGTCGCCTTGAGCAAATTTCAATGCATTTTGAATCGAGTGAAATCGTTCTTCTCCGCCTTCAACCAATTGATGTGGGATGTCAAATTGGTTTTCTTGACAAAGATCTTTCCAAAACTGCATCCATTCTTTGGGTAAAGAAACGAGGATTTGGATGTTGGAGTCCACTTTGTAAAATCGTTGAATTGTCCAACACAGCAACGGCTTCCCTTTTAACAGGAGAAATTGTTTTGGAATAGTAGATTCCATCCGTTTTCCAACTCCACCAGCGGTGATAATAGCCGTTTTGCTCATTTTTTGAATTAAAAAAAGGCTGTCAATGACAACCTTCAAATGCGATTTTCGCTAATTAGATAATTCTGTTTGGATCCTTTTTCGCTCTCTCCGTATCTTTCTTTTGGAAATTTAACCAATAAAAAAGCCCAATAAACCCAAGTACAATGCAAGCGTAATTGAAAACATTGCCAATGTTATCATAAATCGCAGCAAGGAAAAGATCTGTGTAATATCCAATATTATAAAAAACACCTGAAGATTTCATAATTATTATTTTTAGTCCTGCAAAGTAAGTCAAATTTGTAAGAAAAGTCAAATTTTCGAGAAATAAATCTATAAATTTTTATCCACGCAAGGAGATGAAACGAGATGAAAGGATTTTTTTATATTAAAATATACTTTTTCTTTCAGTAGCTTTGTAGCGATGATTAAATTATTCTCGGGAGACAACATTGTAGCTTTGGTTATTTTACCATTTATCATTGCAGGTTATTACTTGCTCAATTATGGTGTATTGAATCTTCAGGGTGGTTTTTTTGAAACTTCAGATTTTATTGACTTAGGTTTGTGGGGAGGTGTCAAAATCTCATCGTACTTATGGGTGCGCATTGCTTCGGGGGCAATCATTCTTGCCAATGCTTTAGGGCTCAATTATCTATTCAATGCGAATGTTTTTCACGAACGCAATAGCTACATCGTTTCGTTGTTATACGTGGTGTTGATGAGTTTTTACCATTCTTTTTATCAATTAGATGGCGTTATCATTGCCCAATCTTTTTTGATTTTAATTCTGTTTCAATTATTCAAATTGGAAAACAACGTGGACGGAAGAACCATTGGTTTTAATGCCGGTTTTTTCTTCGGAATTGCGGCCAGTTTTCATCCTTCGTTGATTTTTGTTTTTCCTTTGCTTTGGTTTATGATTTTAAGAATCAGACCCTTTGTGTGGAGAGAAATTATTTTGTCTGTCGTTGGATTTATCGTCCCGCTGATATACGGTTTCTCTTTGATTATTTGGAAGGAAGAACAAATTAATTGGAATTTCATCGAAACGAGTGTCAATTACGTTCAAAAACAACTCATTTTCCTAGGTTCAATGGCCCTATTTGTCGTTGCTGCCTTGTTGAGTTTGTATGGATTGAGCTCTCGAAACATGGCAAGTTCTATTCGTTTTCGAAAATTAACCTCCATCGTGCTGATTTTTCTACTCATCGGAATTGGTTTGGGGGTAATTGAGATTGTGTTCTTAAATCAGTACGAGTGGTTTAGTTTTTCTACTATTTCCTTGGCTTTATTTTTACCTTTTTCGTTTTTCTACAAATCCACACAACTCTTTGCTCGCATGTTGTTCTATGTAATTTTTCTGTTTTCTGTCTTTAAATTTTTCATTTGATAAGCGTTCTTGGATTTGAAATGATTACCTTTGCAACTTGATTAATGTAGGAGTAAATCTCCAGTGAATACTTAAAATTATTACAAATGAAATTTGGTGTTGTAACATTTCCCGGTTCAAATTGCGATGAAGACATGGTTTACGTTTTGGAAACCTTAATGGGTCAACAAGTTGAAAGACTTTGGCATAAAGACGCTGATTTAAAAGGGGTTGATTTTGTGGTTCTACCGGGTGGCTTTTCGTATGGTGATTATTTACGTTCTGGCGCAATTGCAAAACTTTCTCCGATTATGGGTGAAGTAATCAAACATGCCAACAACGGTGGATATGTACTCGGCGTTTGCAACGGTTTTCAAATCTTAACGGAAGCTGGGTTATTGGAAGGTGCTTTATTACACAATGATAATCAGAAGTTCATTTGTAAAAACGTTCACATCAAACCTGCAACAAACAATGCAGCAATTACCAAAGATTTGGATTTGGAAAAAGCATACCAAATTCCAATCGCGCACGGTGAAGGTCGTTACTACGCAAGTGAAGATGTTCGCAAGAAATTAATGGACAACGATCAAATTCTTTTCAGGTATTCTTCTGAAGAAGGTCAGGTGGACATGGAACACAATCCAAACGGTTCAATGAACAACATCGCAGGTATTTGCAACGAGAATAGAAACGTTTTCGGAATGATGCCACACCCAGAAAGATGTGCTGACGAAGCATTGAATAACGTGGACGGAAGAGCCTTGTTTGAATCGATTCTGAAAAATTGTAAAAACTAAATGCTTCAACCCTTCTTGAAGGAATTTGAAAATTGAAATATACATTCGTAAATGAGAGTTTTATTATTAGGATCTGGTGGTAGAGAGCATGCATTGGCATGGAAAATGGCAAAAAGTTCTCAATTAGATGCTTTATTCATCGCACCTGGGAATGCTGGAACAAAAACAGTTGGAACCAACGTTGCGTTGAAGATAACGGATTTCGATGCAATCAAAAAGTTTGTTTTAGAGCATGAAATAGACATGGTTGTGGTTGGTCCTGAAGATCCCTTGGTAGCTGGAATTTACAATTTCTTTGTTGCTGATAAAGACATCAATCACATTCCTGTTATTGGACCATCAAAAGAAGCGGCTCAATTAGAAGGAAGCAAGGATTTTGCAAAAAAATTCATGGTTCGTCACCAAATTCCGACGGCAAAATACGCTACGTTTACCAAAGACACCTTGGAAAAAGGATATGCTTTTTTGGAAAGCATGAAAGCGCCATACGTTTTAAAAGCAGACGGATTGGCAGCTGGTAAAGGCGTTTTGATTTTAAATTCACTCAAAGAAGCGAAAGCGGAACTGAAAGCCATGTTGGCTGACGCAAAATTTGGAGATGCGAGCTCAAGCGTAGTCATTGAGCAGTTTTTAAAAGGAATTGAAATGTCTGCTTTTGTAATCACCGATGGGGATTCTTTCAAAGTTTTGCCTGAGGCGAAAGATTATAAACGCATTGGCGATGGCGACACGGGATTGAATACGGGCGGCATGGGTGCTGTTTCTCCAGTTCCATTTGCAGACACCAGTTTTAAAGATAAAATACTCAATCAAATCATTGTTCCGACTGTAAAAGGATTGAAAGCAGAAGGTTTGGTTTATAAAGGATTCATCTTTTTTGGAATCATCAATGTAAAAGGCGATCCGTATGTAATTGAATACAATTGTAGAATGGGTGACCCTGAAACTGAGGTGGTTATCCCAAGATTGAAATCAGATTTATTGGATTTATTTGAAGGTGTAGCAACCCATACTTTGTCTGAAAGAGATGTTCAATTTGAAGACCGAAGCGCTGCGACCATCATGATGGTTTCTGGTGGTTATCCAGAAGCATACCAAACAGGTAAAATAATTTACGGACTAAACGGAATTTCTGAAAGTTTGATTTTCCACGCAGGAACGAGTTCCGATGGACCAGCTGTTTTGTCAGCAGGTGGGCGGGTACTTGCAGTTACTTCATTTGGTAGAAACACAGAAAATGCAGTTCGCAAATCATACGAAACGATTGAAAAAATTGAATTCGAAGGAGCTTATTTTCGAAAAGATATTGGTCAAGATTTGATTTAAAGTTCAGATTTCCTACTTTTGAATGTTAAAATTCAAAAAATGGAAGTAAACCCCGTATCAAACAACAAAAAGAAGTGGCTGAAAAAGCTTGGAATTGCTGGCTTTTTATTTTTTCTCATCAAAGGTTTGGTTTGGATTGGTGTGTTTGTATTTGCTGCTAAATCGTGTGGGTGAAATGAATTACAAATGGCAGATGGAAGATTACAGATTTGCAGATCTGTCTTGTCCCAAAAAGCGAATATTCTAAACTGTTTTTTATTGTACAATGTTTTTGTGGATACGCAATGCATTGCGTATCCACAAAAACATAAAAATCAATTCTTTACCACCTTTTTCGTCATGTTGAATTTCTCAGATTTGAAATTTAGAAAATAAATTCCATTTGGTATATTTTCCATCTTCACATTGATTTGCGTTGCATGTTGTGTTTTGAATTCGTAAACAAGTTTTCCAGCGACACTATAAATGCTTATTTCTCCTTGGAGTGAAGGTGTTTTAACAATAAAATCTCCATCATTCGGATTGGGAAATAATTCAATTCCAGCATCTTGAGAATGAACTTCTACTCCTAAAACTGAATTTTCCGTTAGTTTCAAAAGAACCATATTATTAAAAGAACCACTGTTAAATACCAGACTGTCTGCATCCATATAGAAAGGTGTTCCGCCCTGACTTCCTGATGAACTGTATGTAAATACCGAGTTTCCAGAAGCAACCAGGTCATATCCAAAATCGTGAGATTTTCCTCCTAAGCCTATTGAAGAGATTAAACTTCCAACTTCAGAATATCGTTCAAGTAATAAGTCACTACTCGTATTTCCATGGACGGTATTTCCATTTCCATGTTCATTTACCAATGTTCCCCAATATTCGTTGAGCAAGTAGATCGAAGATTCAGAATCGATGCTTAAATCAACAACATGTGTACCTCCATCGGTGGTATTGTGCAATGTTTTTGCCCACAAACGATTGCCGTTGGGATGATAAAAAGCTAAAAAAGAAGCTCTAAAACCAACCGTTCCCCCGTTTTTTTCAAGGGGTGAAAATCCATCG
Source organism: uncultured Chryseobacterium sp. (assembly GCA_964488745.1). Taxonomy (GTDB): domain Bacteria; phylum Bacteroidota; class Bacteroidia; order Flavobacteriales_D; family Crocinitomicaceae; genus JAQVCM01. Next base: position 15,455 of record CAZAVP010000014.1, read on the forward strand.
GAAAACTGCAACAATTGATTGGTGAAATACCCGACAAGAGCGATGTTTCCGTTTTCAAAACATGCAATGGAAGTGATGGTACTCGAACCGTAGGCTTGATACTCCGTGTGTTCAGAGCTATACAGATACCGCACCCATTGAAAAGTTCCGTCAGATGCATATTTTGCTAAATAAGTAGGTTGATAACAAGGAACAGGAAACACAATTTGATGCGAACCAAAATATGCCGTATCAGCAGCTTCTTCCAAACACAAGGTTCCTGCGGTATAAACGTTGTTTTCCTGATCAGTTGTAACAACAGTTCCTACGTCTTTTTTAGTTGACCCTGAAACACCTGCTGTTCTGTACCAGATTTCATTGCCGGAAGGATCGTATTTTGCAATGAAAACATCATTGTTGGAGTTCTTTCCTGTGATAAGAATGTTGTTTTGTCCATCAACCGCAACTCCTTTTTCGCCCAACTTTAAACTACCTGTTACAGGTTTTCTCCACAAACGAACTCCTGAAGAGTCCAATTTAATTAGTTCAACAGTGCTTGTCTGAATGACAATAGAGTCATCATACGACAAATAACTACCTCCCCAAGCACTGTATCCTACGACAACATTATCAACACTATCTACAGCTAGCATTACATTGGGATCGGCCAAGCTTCCACCTGCATCTGACCCCATTATTTCAGCTACTTTTTTAAGCCAAATCAATGTAAGGTCATTGGTGAATTTTGCCAAATAAATCCCGCCTCCAGTAACAACTGAATCTTGTATTTTGAAAGTACCGTTGTATAAACCTGTAGCATATATATTCCCGTTGTTGGCAACTGCCATATTCCGTTTACCGTAAATAGCATCACTTCCCCCAGTGGTGTATTCCTGTAATAAATAATCTTGTCCGAAAGCAAAATAACCAGATAACAAGAAGATTACAATTATGAATACGTTTTGCTTTTTCATAAGATATAGTAATTGGATTTGCACAGCATAAATGTACTCATTTTGTTTACAAGTAGTTAATCTTTTTATTTTTTCATTATGCAGCAATAAATTCATTCAAGCATATACGGATAATTTGATTTTCAATTTATTTTCATTGAGAATGTTTATCTTTGAGCAACGTTAAAATCAAGACTCACAGTATGCAGTTCCTAAATACACTCGCTTTTGCTCAAGAAATGGATGAAAAAGATCCATTGAAAAAATACAGAGAACAATTTTTCATTCCCAATTTTCAAGAACTTCCGATTCGTTATTTTACGGGTAATTCTCTTGGATTACAACCAAAATCAACTGGAGAATATATTCAACGGGAATTAAACGATTGGGCAAAATGGGGTGTTGAAGGACATTTTCATGCAGAAAGACCTTGGTTTTCGTACCACGAATTTTTAACCCAGAAAGCGGCTAAAATTGTTGGGGCTTTGCCGAAAGAAGTGGTAATAACACATTCTTTGACAACCAACTTGCACTTGCTGATGGTTTCATTTTACCAGCCAAAAGGAAAAAGAACCAAGATTTTGTGTGAAGCGAAAGCATTTCCAAGCGATCAATATGCCTTGGAATCTCAAATCAAATTTCACGGTTTATCGCTCGAAAATGATTTGGTTGAGATCAGTCCGCGTGAAGGTCAACACATCATTGAAGAAGACGATATTATCGCGAAAATCAAAGAAGTTGGCGACGAATTGGCGATGGTAATGATTGGTGGTGTGAATTATTACACCGGGCAATTATTTGACATGGAACGAATTACTAAGGCAGCACACGAAGTAGGAGCAATTGCAGGATTTGATTTAGCGCACGCTGCCGGAAACATTGACTTGAAATTACACGACTGGAACGTAGATTTCGCTGCGTGGTGTACCTATAAATATTTGAACTCATCACCAGGCGGAGTTGCGGGACTTTTTGTACACGAAAAACACGCAAACAATACAAATTTACCACGTTTCGCAGGTTGGTGGGGACATGATAAAGAAACCCGTTTTCAAATGACCAAAGGCTTCCAACCGATGGAAGGTGCGGAAGGTTGGCAATTGAGCAACGCACCCGTTTTAGGCATGGCTGCTCACTTAGCTTCCTTGGATATTTTCGACGAAGTTGGAATGGAAAATTTGTGCAAAAAACGCGACCAATTAACAGCATATTTAGAATACGTCATCGACGACATTTCAGAAAGAAATAAAGAAAAATGTTCGTTTGAAATCATCACGCCTCGAGATCAAAAAAGACGTGGTGCGCAAATTTCAATGCTCGTTCATGGAGCAGAAGCTCGAAAATTATTTGATTTCTTAACTGAAAAAGGCGTAATTGCCGATTGGAGAGAACCGAACGTGATTCGTTTGGCACCGGTGCCGATGTACAATTCATTTGAAGATGTTTACTACTTCGGAAAACATTTGGAAGAAGCAATCGGATAAAAAAGGATCATTCGCCTTGGCGTAAAAAACATAGAATAAGATGAGAGTTGCAATAGTTGGAGCAGGTTTAGTAGGAAGTTTACAAGCGATTTTGATGGCCAAAAAAGGGTATCAAGTTTCGGTATTTGAAAGACGAGAAGATTTACGTAAAGCCAAATTAATTGCTGGAAGATCCATCAATTTGGCGATTTCGGATCGTGGTTGGAAAGCAGTGCGCTTGGCGGATGCAGAACAAGCGGTTATGGACATTGCCATTCCGATGTACAAACGATGCATGCACGCAGTGGACGGCACGTTGACATACCAAGCTTATGGGAAAGAGAATCAAGCCATTTATTCCGTTTCTCGTGGGGAATTGAACCAACGTTTGATGAATATCAGCGATGAAAACGAGAATGTGGAATTCTTTTTTGATCGCAAATGTTTGGATGTTAACTTGGAAACCAACACGCTTTCTTTCCTAAATTCACAAACAGGAGAAAAAGAATTGCATACTTTTGATAAGATTTTCGCAACCGACGGAACCTATTCTGCCATTCGAACACGCATGCAGAAAAGCACGATTTTCAATTATAAACAAGCATATTTGGATCACGGATACAAAGAACTATACATTCCAGCAAATGCAGATGGAACACATAAATTGGAGAAAAACTGTCTACATATTTGGCCACGTGGTGAATTCATGATGATCGCTTTGCCCAATTTAGATGGCAGTTTCACTTGTACTTTATTCTTTCCGATGAAAGGCGAAGTTTCTTTCGAATCGTTGAAAACGGAAGAAGATGTGATGGATTTCTTTGAAAAAACCTTTCCAGATGCGATTCCTTTAATGCCAGATTTGATTGAGAGATACACTCAAAATCCAATGTCCACTTTGATGACCGTTCGTTGTGAACCTTGGAATCACAAAGATCAAGTTCTCTTGTTGGGCGATGCTGCACATGCGATGGTTCCGTTTTACGGTCAAGGAATGAATTGTGGTTTTGAAGATTGCACCGTTTTGAATGAAATGTTGGAAGAAGCCAATGGAAATTGGGACGGATTATTAGACCGATTCTCTGCACAACGCGTTCCTGATGGAAATGCGATAATCGATTTAGCATTAGATAATTACATCGAGATGCGCGACCTAACCAGTGATCCAAACTTCTTGTTACAGAAGAAAATCGAAGCGAAATTTGCTAATTTGTACCCAAACAAATGGATGCCGTTATACTCTCAAGTTACCTTTAGCGACACGCGTTATAGCGATGCGTATCGAAATGGAAAAAGGCAAGATGCGCTGATGAAACAGATTTTAAAAATAGAAAACATCCATGAAAACTGGGATAATCCCGAAATCATGGAAAAATTAAATGCTTTAGTCAATGGGTAAATTAATTGTTTTATTTGTATTTGCTATGTTTTCTCTTGGAGTTGTTCAAGGACAGCAGTTATACAAACAGAAAAAAAAGAGAAAAGATTACTTTGGAAAAGCAGAAAATCCAAACGACAAGGTTCGTCCTTTTGGTTTTCAAGCCCAGCTTGGACCAACTTACACGTTTACTCGTTTAAAAAACGAAACAATAGCTGCCCAAGATTCCTCGTTGGGAAATTTCCAATACACGCATGATCCCAAAGGGAGATTGGGTGTTTTTGCTGAGATTGGATTTGTGCATTTCAACATGAAAGATCCCAAATTCAAATTCGGTAGATTCATCGATTATGTGGATTACGGAATTGGATTCAAACTCTTTGGTGGATACGAAACCACTGCAATTGATCGCCTTGGAGTCAATGGAGAAGTGGTTGGAACCACTTATGGAAAAGGCGAGTTTTATAACGGCTACGCCCATGCGAGATTAGCGATACACAAATTGCAATACTTGAATAAAACCAAAAATATTTTTTTAGATCATAGTTTGGGAGTCAATGCAGATTTCATGGTTTTAATAGGAAATCAAGGATATCAAGCGCCAGTTCTTCCAATGACGCAACGTTTTGACAGTGATTTAAAAGTACAACTTCACTACGATCTTGGTTTTGGAATTCGCCTCAAAAAAGGACAATATTTAATTCCCGGAGTTCAGCTTCCCATTTTAGGAATTCACGAATGGACCGGAGGAAATCCAAGCATCAATTGGTTCTCTAGTAAGTACTACCCAACTTTGTTTCATATCAAATACATTTACTTGTTTAAAGCAAAGAAATCGAAAAACAAGTGTTATGAAGGCGATTCAAGAGGGAAGAAACAAAACGAGGAGTACATGCAGAATCGATAAGAATTGGTGGGAAAAGGTTATTAGATTGGAAACACCATCAAATCAGGCTTATTCATATTAGGATGAAAGAAATAATTTTCAAAAGCACTGAACAAATTCAACGCGTTTCCAATTTGGATGAGTTCATTTTGACGCCTTTTCAGGGAGAAATAAATGCCATTTGCTGGAATCGCACCTTGCTTGGTGATTTTTCGGAAATTGCCAATTTGGTTGAATTGAAAGAAAACATGATTGAATTGGATGAAGCCAATCTTCTGGAGATGGAATTGACTGAATGTGGTAAACTCGCACGCGAAATTCTACTGAATGATTTGAGAATTTTAAAAGAAATAGGTGCTTCCCCCATACTCAATATCATCAAACACTACGAAAGAGACGATATTTATCCGTTTTTTCCAACCGATGTGTATTCTTTTCACGTAGATCGTTCTCCAATTCCAACGAGTACATTTTTATGTACTTATCATGGTGCAGCAAGTGAAATTGTTCCCAATTCGCATGCCGAACAAAAAATACGAAATCCCGAAATTCGGGCAGAACTTAAAAAACAGTATCGTGGATCCGAAGAGGGTTTTGAATCTTTTCTAACTGAAAATTTTTTCGACTTACACTACCACACCAAACCCAACGCTCCAATCATCAATCTCGGAATCGGCAACATTTGGCGTTTGGCCGTTGATCATCCAGAAAGTGAAGTTTTACCTTGTATTCATCGAGCTCCGCGAGAAGAAAATGGAGAAAGACGTTTGTTATTGATTTGTTGACGTCAAAAATTTATCTAATAACCTGATTTCGATTATTCCATTGAATTTATAACGCAGATAATCAATACGAAATAATAATCTTACGATTTGGTTTACTCATCTTTTGCATCACGTATTAAATCTCCCGACTTAAAAGTTACATTTGTTATTGGAATTTAAGTCCTACTGATTTTAAAGCCCTATCCACAAATTAATGAAATTATTAATTAGATTTGTTGTAACGACCTTATAAGCTATCAGTTATAAAATAAATATTCACTATGAAAAATCTAATTCTACTCTGTTTTTGTATATACACAAGCATAAGTATCGCTCAAACAACTGTAACTCTAAAATTGAAGGACACACAAGGGAAAGCTCTACCCAATGTTGAAATTGCGGTTAAAAGTGAGGATTTGATTTTGAAACAAACTACAAATTCTACCGGTCAAGTTGTTTTTACAATTTCAGATCCAGGAAGTTATGACATCAGTTATTTGGAAGTGAAAAATGCAAGTAGTTTTGAAGTTAAAGAAGGTTATAAAGCAACTTTTACCAGAAGTTTAACCTACGATCCTACAGGTATTTTTGCTGTGGAACCGAATTTTAACCGAGAAAATATTCAGTTCAGCAACTTAAGCGCAAACGCACTGCTGAACAAGCCCAATACAGCTAAAGTATCTGTGATCGTTCAAGAAAAAAACGGCACGAAAGTTTCAGGTCAGAGTGTGGAACTGGTTTCCGAAAAAGATAAAATCAAATATAAATCTACAACGAACGCTTCTGGAATAGCACTTTTTTACATTCCAATTAATCAAGAATACGAAATAGATATTGCTGGAATAGAAGGCTTTCAAAAATTTAAAATCGGAAATTATCAAAATAGGATATTTTCTGAAGTTGTTTATTTTGAAAAGTCAAACATCCGTGAAGTTAGAAATGGTGACACCATTGTGCAACAAAACATTACACAAACAAGTGGAACCTCAACCCATCATCTCTTCACCTTTATACTGAAAAGTTATTCCGATCAGCCGAGTGTTGGTGAAAAAGTATATTTAAAATCAGTTAACGACAACACTGTTTATCAAAGTGTAACAGATGCTTCTGGAAAATGTGTGTTCTTACTTAAAAAAGGCACCAATTATTTAGTGAATCTCACATATGAAAATGGTGTTTGCCTGGTTAATGCAACGCAAACAAAAGGTTTTTCTTCCTCCATGGAAACGCGCAGATATCGTGGAACTTCCTCCATCGACAAGCTGCTTGCCAATAGAAATTTAAACAAAGAAGGATTTGTTATTAATCATGATCAGACACCAGTCAAAAAAACCATTCCAGAAGCCGGTTATTTAAAAGTAAATAGTAAAGGATATGATCTAAAATTTGGCGATTCTGGACCAATTGGCACGCCGACTATTGCAGAGAATAAAATCTTTACACAACAAGGATTTCATTCTCCCAACTTTTATTGTATGGATGCGCTAACGGGCAAAAATATTTGGGGAGTTGAATTAGGTGAATCAGGAATTTCTCCCATCGTTTACCACGAAGGAGTTTTACTAATCAACACATATTCTTGCACGCTTTACGCAATCGACGCAAAAGATGGCAAGATGTTATGGAGTAAATGGCTGGCAGGAACAATTTATTCAACGCCTTCTGCAGATGGGAAAAGTGTATATGTAGTTTACGACAACGGTTATGATAATCCCAAAAATCCTTCTGAAAACTTTGTTCTCGCTTCTTTTGATTTAAAAACAGGCAAAGAGAATTGGATGGCTTGGATTGACAAAGAGGTCATCGCCTGTCCCGTGGTGGAAGGTAGCGAAGTGCATGTGGCCTCGCAAAGTGGTTATTACTATGTGTTTGATAAAGTAACCGGTAAGAATATTCATGCTTCCAAAGCTTGGAAAGCCATTACATCACCAACGCTTACGCCAGATTTTATTTACATTACGGCAAACGTAAACGGCAAAGAACAATTGATGGTTTTAGATAGAAAAACATTAAAAACCGTAAAGAAATATCCACCAATCTTCAAAACTGATTTCACTTCCTCGAGTAGAGATTGTTATGAACAAATGAATTACAACGGAGCACATCCGTTGATTTATAAAAATGAACTCATTATCTTACTTGACAAATCACGCTTAATGGTTTTCGATGCAAAATCTGAAAGTTTATTGTGGGAGAAAATGGTTGAAACTCATTCAAATCAAACTCCAATTGTATCAAATGAGAAAGTAATGACTGCTGCGAAAGATGGTGGAATTTGGACTTATGATTTGAAAACTGGAGCAGCTAATTTACATGAGAAAATAGACGCTGAAATCGATGGTCAACCAATTGGATTTAAAGATTTTATCATCATTGGTGCAGCAGGAGTTTTAAAAATGGTCAAATCCAATCACCGTATTCCGTGGACTCAATGGAATAAAGATGCAAGTCATAATACGGTTTTAGAATGAAAATCAATAGTTTGCAAATTTAGGGAACTGCATAAAACTATTAACAGGTAATATCTATCCTCATCAAAATTTTTCTCAATCCCTAAAACTGAAAATAAACAAATGGTTTCGAGACATCTGCAACCATTTGGTATGCTAAGAAAACAATCGTTGCAACAACAACAACTTGTAGCGCCACGTTCATTCTGGCGAAAATAGCGGTTGTTTTGAGTTTGATCCTTTCCGGCAACCAATGCACCATCATTCCAACAACGATGATAATCAGCACGCTAGAGAAAGAGTAACACATTTTGCCAAACGCTTCCATCGTAAATTGAAATTTGGTTCCAATGTGATTCAACATTTCCATCGGTTTTTCATCGCCAACTAAACGGAACCAGATTCGCGTAAAGGTGATGAAATTGAAGGTGATGAAAATCTTCCAAAAATGAGAAATCCGAGTCGTTGAGTTTTCGTACGGACTGATTTTACGCCAGTACTTATAAAAGACCAAAGCCACCCCGTTCATCGCTCCCCAAATCACAAAATTTTGGTCAGGATTGTGCCACAAACCACCGACAATCATCGTTATCAATAAGTTTAAATCGCGGTGGACGTACTTTTTGAAATTCGGAATAACCGATAAGCCAATGATGTAAAGTGCCATTAAAGCGATGTAAACAAATATCAATTCATACCATTGGGTAATGAAAATCAAGAAAATGAAGATGATTAATATGCCCATGTACGAACCAATACCGCCCGTTTTATTGCCTCCTAGTGGAATATAAAGGTAGTTTTTCAACCAAGAACCCAGCGAAATGTGCCAACGCCTCCAAAAGTCAGCCACGCTGACAGATTTGTAGGGGGAATTGAAGTTTTTGGTCAACTTAAAGCCCATCAAACGTGCCAAACCGGTTGCAATATCGGTATATCCCGAGAAATCAGCATAAATTTGTAAAGAATATCCCCACATGGCAACAATGCTCACAAAACCTGGATACGCTTCGGGAGAATCAACTACTTTATCAATGAAGTGAACGGCTATGTAATCAGCCAAAATTAATTTTTTGACCAAGCCCTTCACAATTTGTGCAACCGCCCAACTGAAATCATTTTTATCCAAGTAGTATGGCTGATCAATTTGTGGAATGAAATCTTTTGCACGAGCGATGGGACCTAAAATGATGTGCGGAAAAAAGGAAACGAAGAAAGAATAATGAAAAAAACTTTTTACGGGTAGCACCTCTTTGCGGTAAATATCAACGATGTAACTGATGCTTGTAAAGGTGAAAAAGGAAACTCCCGCTGGAACAATGATTTTTTCTACAATGCTTCCGCCAGTTGACGTAAACCCTTCTTTGAAATAAGACAAAGCATTGAAAACTTCGTATTTCGTTTGGAACATTTCGTTGAATGACTCCGTGAAGAAATACGCATATTTGAAATAAATCAAAATCAAAAGGTTGATTATCACTCCAAATGCCAACATGATTTTCTGTCGGGATTGCAACTGTATGTGGGCAATCTGTCTTCCAACAAAATAATTGAAAACCAACGAAAATCCCAGAATTACGACTGATAATCCAGAAGTTTTATAGTAGAAAAAGAGACTGACTGCGGTTAAGAATAAACTTTTTACAATTTTCTTTTTGTGAAGAAATGAGAAAAGCATCATCACAACTAAAAAGAACAACCAAAAATCCAATTGCGTAAAAATCAATGGAACATCTGCTTCAAATGAAAAAATTCGATAAATCCGTTCCATTTTTACTGCTTATGCGTTTGTTGCTGCCTTAATTCCATCTGTTCCAACCATTTCAAGAAAGATTCGTACACCATGTCTCCCATCAAGCGATAACCGTTTGCCGTAAAGTGTATGTAATCTCCTCGCATTAATCCTGCTTTGTGCCACGTTTTGGACGATCCCAATTCACCCATAATTCCGTATAAATCCCAAATAGCAGCTTCGTATTTCATTGCCAACTGAATGATCATTTCTCGTTCGCGGGCAACGTTTCGATTCAAATATTTTCTTTGGTAATACGCATCGTTGGTCACCGTCAACAACAAAGCGCAGTTGGGATTGGCTCGTAATACCATTTGAATCACCGAATCTAAATTCGCTCGATAAACTTCTGGACGGAAATTGGCATAAGTGGTATTGGCATCGTTGGTGCCTACAGCAAAAGCAAAAAAGTCTGGTGGAAATTCTTTCAATTGTTCTTCAAAATCTTTGTTGGCCAAATACGTGTACAATCCCGCGCCATTGACCCCAATGGTATTGTAAGAAATTCCCGGACGTTTGTTTGACAACTGGAATCCTAAAATACGCAAGGTATAATCCAGAATGGAATCCCTTGCAAAAGTGGCATCGAAAGTTTGAAGTTCGTCTGTGAAATAAACATCGGTATATCCTAAATCGGTATTGGTTTGTTTTCTCAAAACTAAAATTTCTTCTTCTCCAAAATTCAAGGAATACGGAAATTCACCTTTGTTGTGGTAAATCCGAAGTCGATCAAATCCCGGTTTTACTTCTGTTTTTGCATACTTAAATTGAATCTGAATCAATGAATCTGGACATTCAATTACTGCTCCCAACAAACCATAATCCAAAGAATCAGGGCGATCAACTGGACTTCGATGACTTTTCCATTTATTGGGAGAAGTGAATTTGTAGTTCCAAGGATTGTTTGTCCCAGCTAAATCAAACGGAAAAATTAATCCGCGTTCCCCTGGTAAACCTGGCCAATTGGTTTGCAAGTTGGTTCGCATTTCGTGTGTGTAAATGTCTGCTTGCAAATGCGATCCACCAATGTGATAAAAGTTTAATTTTCGATCTTTCTTTTGAACCATTTGCTGAATGTCGTAAAACAGTTTTTCAAAGTTTGGACTATTCTCGTTGTAAAATTTATAATGGTTACGTTCAAAATGAATGAAGGGATATTTGCTGGTTAACATGGAATCTACCACTCCAAAAAACACCCGGTTTTTATAACTATTCAACGAGTCACTCTTTCTGACAAGCGTATCTTCCTGGCTATGGGACACGCAAGAAATGAGAGATATAATAAGAGTTAAAAGCGCTATCAGTTTCATAATCATTTTTTTCATTGCATTTTCCATTTAGCGTATTCTGAAGAAAAGGCATCATAAAAAAGCTGTGAGGCGATGCTTGCGCCCCGGTTGCTAAAGTGAATGTAATCATTTGCAGCAAGTCCTTTAGCGACCCAAGCTGGCATCGAATTTTCTCCGCCCATCGCAGCGTACAAATCATAATATCCTGCTTCGACTTCCATCGCGGACTTCCGCATTTGATCAACACAATAAGGAAGCAAAGGGTACGTCAAATACATTCCTTCTTCGTAACGAGACATGTCGCTGGGACCAATGACAACTATCGCTGCACTGGGTCTCAAACGGCGAATGGTTTGCAATTGCCCTTTAAAATAACGTGTAAAATTTCGAACACCACTACTGTCTTTAAAATGTGGAACTGAATTTCCTCCAAATTGCATGATGATTAATTCGACGTTCATTTCGTTGTACATTTTAGCAGCTAAACTTTGGTCGATGTTTCCAAAAAATGTACCACTTGAACCTCGCATGGCAATATTATCCACTTGAACGCCTAAATCTCCTTCTAAAGAAAAGCCTAAAATATTCGGACTGATGGCACTTGAAAACTCAAATCTCAGCTTTCCAGCGTTTTGAGGTAACTCGATTCGGTAAACATGGTGTTTCCCATCTGCAATCAAGCTATCATCACGGATTAAATTTCCTTGGTGATACACTTTGATTTTACACGGTTTTACAGCACCAGTATAATGCATTTGAACGTTGTTGTAATTTCTAGCTCTCGCGTGCGCTGATTTAGAAGGCTCAATTTCTACCCAAGCTTCTTTGATGCTGGTAACATTTGCTCGTTCTGTAGAGTCCAAGTATTCAGGGGTAAATCGCCCTACCGAATTCATGATTCCGTATTGTTTTGATTTGATTTTTTCTCCTCCAAAACAAGTATAACGCATAAAGTTAGGAGAAACCCTTTGAATGAAGGAAATCGTATTGTAAACATTCACTGCAGGTATCATACCCGCTCCGTTTCCTCCAAATTGTTCTTGAACACGCTGTCGAATGTATGCAGTCATGCGATCTCCTTCAATCTGAGAATCTCCGTAATGTAAAATTCGAAGTTTCTTCTGATTCCCAGCAACACCTTCCAACTTTGTCAAGAAAGTATGAAATCTTTTCAATCCATTTTCAGAAAAAGCGATGTGTGTGGCACTTTCCAAGTTCAATTTTCCGCCAGAAGGCATTCCCATGATTTTCTTTTCAAGGGTGTCCACAAAAATCGGCTCAATTTCTTCTTCAATTAAAACCGTGTCCACATCCGCAATGAAAGTGGTAATGTCTTTGTTGACTTTTTTAATCGGATTGGAAAACTTTTCAAAGGTCATGAAACGAACCTTAAAATTCCCGATTGACCAACCATTCGCAGGTGCAAACCAAACGATAGGAGCAAGTATGAGTAATACGGCAACTAAGAAAAGTAAGACGTGATATGGTTTATACGATTTCATCTCCATTAAAGAGCACAAAAATACTTTAAGAAAACTTGAAATTCGCATTTGAACCCTTAATTTTTTGAATTTGAAGCAAAAGAGCCTTTTTAAAACAATTTACAATGATTTTTTCATTGATTATTTTTTTTGACAAGAATTTTAAAGTTTTGATTTTTAACGGTGTGTTTTTTACAAGCCTGCTCCATAAAATAGAGAAGTCAAAACGGGAACACCCTAAATATTAACAGATAAAGCTTGTTTTTGATGTTAGAATACGTTAACCTTGTAAGACATAAACGAAAGCTACCGATGGAAAAAAGAGTTTGTTTAGAATGTGAAGGAAAGCTATTTGGGCGCATGGATCAAAAATTTTGTTCTGATTTGTGTCGCAATTCATACAACAATAAACTCAATGTAGAATCCAATCAATACGTCCGTCGCATCAACGGAATTTTGAGAAAAAACAGGCGTATTTTAGCCAAATTAAATCCAGATGGCAAAAAGACGATTGATGGAATCACATTGGCAGAAGAAGGTTTTAATTTTCATTACTACACCAACATTTACACCACTCAAAAAGGCGGGCAATATTTCTTTTGCTACGATTACGGATACATTAAATTAGAAAGCGATCAATACATGCTGGTTCAAAAGCAAGACTATGTGAGATAGTTGACTGTAAAACGTAATTTTACCATCGAATTCAGGATGTAAAACAATCAATTATATGCAAGTGTTTTTCGATTTTAAGTGCGAAATTTATTTTTAACACAACTTCTTATCCATTTTTAAATTTATAAAGATTAAATTTAGGGGTTGGATTTTAAAAATGATTCATCAACAAACACGAAGTTAACCAATAAAATTAAAACTATGAAGAAAATTAGTACACTACTCCTGACGCTTTTGATGGGCGTTTCCTATTCACAAGCACAATGCACGGGCGGAAGATATGCAAGCGATGTATTTACCAATTTTACCAAAACAAGTGACATCGTTTATGGAGAAAATGTAAGCGCCTTAGGTCAAAATACCATTCTTAAATTAGACTTTTATGAACCAACGGGAGATACGGAAACTGCTCGACCCTTGATTATTATGGCGCATGGCGGAAGTTTTGTTGGAGGATCCAAAACGGATTATGACATGGAATACATGTGTAAAGCGTTTGCGCTGAAAGGATATGCTTGTGCTTCCATCAGTTATCGCTTGGGTTTTCCAATTGACTCATTATTAGCAATTGATGCCGTGGCTCGTGCGGTTCAGGATATGAAAGCGTCGGTTCGCTTTTTTAATAAAGATAGTAGAGATGGAACAAATACGTATAAAATTGATACCAACCGAATTTTCGTAGGTGGAAGTTCGGCTGGAGCAATAACTGCCTTGCATGCTGCATATTTAGACAAAACATGTGAATTGGAATATTACTTGACTCCAGCTGCCATCGCAACTTTGGGTGGCATTGAAGGAAATAGCGGACATCCTTGTTACTCTTCAAAAGTGGCAGGAGTCATTAACTTGTGTGGTGCGTTGGCACGTTATGGTTGGATGGAAACAGGAGATGTACCTGTGGTTTCACTACACGGAGATGCCGATGGAACTGTTAAATACAATAGAGGTCAAGTAAACCCAGGGATTCCATTGCTTTATTTGGATGGAAGCAGAATGGTTCACGAACAAGCACAAGCAGTTGGTATAGATTCCGATTTCTATACTTTCTATGGTGCCGGACACGTTCCATACAACTCGAACACACCAACAGGATTAGCATTTATGGATACTACCATGAATTTTGTAACTGATTTTTTGGTTAAAACAATGGGTTGCACAGAGCCACCACTTCAGGTAGCCAACGCACCAGCTGAAACAGCTAATTTGTATGCTTTCACCCCTTGTATTTCCCACATTCCTGACAATTTTTGTGCAGAGTTATCGGTGAATGACATCGAGCAAAACACGATTCAAAACGTGTATCCAAATCCAGCGGATGCGGTTTTAAATGTAAACTTCACTTCTGAAGGAAATCACAGAATTCAATTAATTGATTTAACAGGAAGAATCGTTGTTACAAAAACTTCTATGGAAACCTCGATTCAATTAAATAGAGGAACCATCAAGTCGGGTTCTTACATTTTAAAAGTCACTGATAGTAATGGAAATGTTTCTGTTGAAAATGTGATTTTTCAATAAATAAGTTCATTTGAAATAAGGGCCTCCAATTGGGGGCTTTTTTATTTAACGTCGGGACTCAATTAAAAGATCTTTTGAAAATCAAATATCTAGTTATCAATCAGTTAATAGCGGATAATTGATTAGTTCCAATTTCAAATTGAGTTAGAAAGCTTGCGAGGACTTTTTAACGCGCTTGATTTCGTGATATTCCATTACTTTTGTAAGTTCATTCAACATTTCTAATTTGATTTTCATTCATGAATACTGAAGTACGGAAATATGTAATTCTCGTTTTTTTCTTGTTCGTTGGGGTAATTTACGCCACCAGACTTTTTTACATGCAAGTCATAGATGAGAGTTGGACATTGCGTGCACAAGAGATTGCAGAAAAAAGAAAACTCATAGTTCCGCCCAGAGGAATCGTTAAAGATCGAAATGGAAAACTAATTGTAATTAACAAAACCTATTACAATTTGATGATGATTGAAAAAAACATCACCCAGTTGGATACGGTTGCTTTTGCAAAATTGATTGGTTGGACACCCGAACAAGTAAAAGCAAGATTTGAAGAGATAAAACTCGGAGAGGGGTTTGACATCGATCCGAAAACCAAAAAAAGGACGCAACCCCGTTACCAAAAAGTTCGATCGTATGCATTTGTAAAAGAAATGACCACGGAAGAAATGGCTCAAATCGCTCCTTATTTAGAAAATTTCCCAGGGTTTTATGAAGAAATCACTAGCATGCGAAGTTATCCGTATGCAAATGCAGCCAACATTTTGGGCTACGTAAGTGAAGTCAATGGCGATGAAATCAATGCGGATTCTTACTATCGCTCAGGCGATAACATTGGACGAACAGGAATTGAACGTTTTTACGAAAAAGACCTACGAGGTAGAAAAGGAGTTCATTACATCGTAACTTCTGCGATGAACAATGCCATTCAATCGTATGCCGATGGAAAATACGATACGACAGCGAAGCAAGGTGCTACCCTGCAATTAAGCGTTGATGTGGCATTACAAGCGTATGGAGAAAGTTTGATGGTCAATAAAAGAGGTGTCATTGTAGCGATTGAACCAGCAACTGGGGAAATTTTAGCCATGGTTTCCTCGCCTACTTTTGATCCGAATTCATTTGTAGGTAAACGTGCAACTTCGCTTAATTACCCCCGATTAATCATGGATCCCGACAAACCGTTATATCCAAGACCTTTGCAAGCGGAATATCCTCCTGGATCTATCTTTAAATTATTGCAAGCACTCGTAGCTTTACAAGAAGGAGCAATTACCGCCAATACGGGTTTTCCATGTAATAAAAGTTTGGTTGGATGTCACCCACATCCCAATGCACGAAACATCATGGAAGCGGTTCAGATGTCTTGCAACCCTTATTTTTACTTTTCAAACAAACGCGTGATTCAGCCAGGAAAAAAATCGAACATTTATGAAGATGCGGAATTGGGCTTGAATAATTGGGCTGAGTACATGCACAGTTTTGGGCTAGGAGACAAATTGGGAATTGACATTCCAGGTGAACGAGGTGGATTGATTCCCGATGCGAATTACTACGATAATTTATTTCCATCCAAAACACGACCGTATGGTCATCATCGATGGGCGTTCTCAACCATTCGTTCGATTTCTATTGGACAAGGAGAGGTTAAGACGACACCACTGCAAATGGCAAATATTGCAGCCTTGATTGCAAATCGAGGTTGGTATTACACACCTCACTTGGTTAAATCAATTGGTGGGAAAGGGGCAATGACTGAATACCGAAAAAAGCACATGACCATGGTAGATGCGAAACATTATGACCCAATTATTGAGGGAATGCGAAGAGCAGTCCACGTAGGCGGTGGTACGGCTCGTCAAGCTCGAATTGACAGCATTGTCGTTTGTGGGAAAACGGGAACCGCTCAAAATCCACATGGGGCAGATCACTCGATTTTTATCACGTTTGCACCGATGGACAATCCCAAGATTGCTGTTGCTGTTTTTGTTGAAAATGCAGGTTTTGGTGGGACATGGGCAGCACCGATTGCGAGTTTAATCATGGAGAAATATTTGACTGGAAAGATCAAAGATAAAGCAAAAGAAACTCGAATTTTGGAAGCGAATTTGATGAACGTTAAAAAACGAGGAAAATAAAATGAAGCGAGGGAAATCCATTGGTGCGAATTTAGACTGGGTATTGTTTTCCGTTTTTGTGATCATGTTGATCATGGGAATTGCCAATATTTATTCTGTTTCTTTCAAGGAAGAACATCCAAATATTTTCGATTTTTCCCAAAAGTATGGCAAACAAATTTTATGGGTTGGAGTGTCTTTTTTCTTAGGAATGCTCATTTTTCTTATCGATGCGGGTATTTATCGCAAATTTGCCATTCCCATTTATTTGTTCTGCATATTTTTACTAGTTGTGGTGTTGTTTATGCCGCCAGTAAATGGCGCAAGAGCTTGGTTGGGAGTTGGTTCACTTGGGATTCAACCGGCTGAATTTGCGAAAGTAGGAACCGCAATCGCGTTATCTAGCTACATCAACAGTTTGAACATGAATCAACAAAATGTAAAAACGGTACTGCTAGCGAATCTGATTTTGTTATTTCCTATGATCCTTATTTTGATGCAACCAGATGCAGGTTCATTTGTAGTATTTACCGCTTTTTTGTTTGTGATGTACCGCGAAGGCTTAACTTATGACCCGATTATTCTAAAAATAATCAATACGATTCCTGGTGTGCGCTTTAAAAGCACGTGGGTTGGAAGTCACTTCATTCCGATTTTATTTGTGGTGGTTTTTCTTTCTTTGATAACGCTTTTGATGACGCAAAATGAATTGACTTTTGATGCCTGGCCTGGATTAGAAATTTCTGGATTTTATGGAGTCATCATTTCTTTATTTGTTATTTCCATCATCGGTTATTTTATTTTAAGAATGTTTTCTGCCAAACGCGATCGAAACAAAGTAACAACCATCGCATTAATTGCATTTATTCTTTCAGCTGGAATTTCAACTTTGGTGTTTGTAGGTTTTGAGAGTTTGGCACCTCACCAAAAAGAGCGAATAGAACTTTTTCTTGGTTTAAGAGAAGATCCAAATGGAGATGATTACAACCGAAACCGAGCCATGGCAGCGGTTGGTTCTGGTGGACTTTCTGGGAAAGGGTATCAAAAAGCCAGTTTGTCCAGCGCAGAAGCGAATCACGTACCAGAAAGTGAAACCGATTTTATTTTTTGTCCCTTGGCAGAGGAATGGGGGTTTTTTGGAAGTATTACGGTCGTCATTCTTTTCATGGTTATGCTTATCCGAATCGTTATTATCGCTGAAAGACAGCGCTCTCGATTTATTCGCGTATATGCTTATTCCGTCGCGATGATTATTTTTTATCATTTTGCCATTAACATCGGAATGGACATTGGTTTGGCGCCTGTAATTGGTATTCCATTACCGTTTTTTAGTTACGGAGGTTCTTCGATGATGTCCTTTTGTGTAATGATGTTTATTTTATTGAAATTGGACAGCCAGCGAGCGGATGTGTTGACCTAAGTACTTCAAATCTAGCCTTTTTGTTTCATTTCATTAGATTCTAAATAACCTTCACGTGAAACCTCATTGTTGAACCTAAATTGAGTCGTAATATCGCAATATTTCAATATCGGCATATTGAGATTTTGTGATGTGCGAATAGGGAAATATTACAAGATTAACCCAACTTGAATTAAGTGAAAAGTAAAATTTTGATAAATTATTCCACTGCTGAGGTAAATAAAGAAATGACGCAAACTTCACCTGTTTTTTTATTATTAACTTTGCACCATGCAGTTTGAATTGACAAAAGAGTTCCTGGAAGAGTTGCGAATTGCGGTTCAAGCGGAAGATAAAGTCTGGATTGACGAACACATCGTGGTTCTTCACTTTGCCGATATCGCCGAACTCTTGGATGAGTTGACAAACGAACAAGCGAAATTTGTTTATTACCACCTCGATGAAGACACCCAAGCGGATGTTTTGATGGAATTGGAAGAGGATGTTCGAGATCGTTTCTTGAAATCCTTATCGTCTGAAGAAATTGCGGTTCAGTTAGAAAACTTAGATTCCGATGACGCGGCGGATATCTTGGGAGATCTTTCCAACAAGGAAATCCAAGAGGTAATCTCTTTCATGACCGATGAGGAAGCTGCCGAAGACATCGTCGATTTGTTAAACTACCACGAGGATTCTGCCGGTGGTTTGATGCAAAAAGAGTTTATTCAAGCTCGATTGGATTGGCCAGTAGATCGTTGTTTGGTTGAATTACGACGCCAAGCAGAAGAAGTGGAGAAAGTATATACGATTTATGTCGTTGATGAACTCAATAAATTGGTCGGCGTACTTTCCCTAAAAAGTTTACTTTTTGCCAAACCCAAAACCTTGGTGAGCGATTTATATAAATCCAAAAATGTTATTTCCGTTAAAACAACTGATAGCGATGAATCGGTTGCGAAAGTGATGGATAAATACAACTTGGTAGCAATTCCCGTCGTGGATTTCCAAAATAAATTGGTTGGTCGAATTACGATTGATGACGTTGTAGATTTGATCAAGGAGGAAGCTGATAAAGATTTTCAATTGGCTTCTGGACTTTCTGAAAAAGTAGATTCCAATTCCAGTGTTTTCAGAATGTCGCGTGCTAGATTACCGTGGCTTTTAATTGGAATGGTCGGTGGTACGCTCAGCGCCCAAGTAATATCAACATTTGAAATAAGCATCGGAAAAATTCCCGCTTTAGCATTCTTTATTCCGCTAATTACAGCGATGGGCGGAAATGTTGGCGTGCAATCTTCGGCAATTGTTGTTCAATCTTTGGCAAAAGGAAATCAATTTAATAGCATCACATCCAAGCTAATGAAAGAAACCTTAATCGGTTTACTGAATGGATTAATTTGCTCTTTATGCATTTTAGGAATCGCTTCCGCATTCTCAGATTTGCGTCTTGGAATTACCGTAAGTGTGGCACTTTTCGTGGTTATCTTATTCGCTGCAATTATGGGTTCGATGATTCCATTGATTATGAATAAATACAAAATTGATCCAGCCTTGGCTACCGGGCCATTCGTAACTACGCTCAACGACGTACTAGGATTATTCATTTATTTCTCCGTTGGAATGCTCTTATTTGATTTATAAACTTTAAATTATCGTATATGTTAACTTCAACAACAGCTGTATTACAAGATAAAATCGTAGAACAATACTTGGGTGTAATTTCCGCGGAAGTCATCTTGGGAGCCAACGTGCTCAGAGATTTCTCTGCTGGAATTCGCGATTTTTTTGGTGGTCGTTCTGGTTCGTATGAGAAAGTTTTTGAACAAGCCAAAACCGAAGCTTTGAGAGAAATCATTCAAAAAGCAAAAGATTTGGGCGGAAATGGTGTGATCGGAATTGCCTATAATTTTTCGAATTTAGGTTCTAACGGCAGCATGCTGATGGTCGCAATTTCTGGAACTGCAGTACGCATCAAAGACTAAATAAGTGAAAGTAATCTTTATCGATGTCGTACATCCAATTTTGGAAGAACGCTTAACGCAAGCGTCTTATAAATGCATCGATGCAACAAAATCATCCTATGCTGCATGCCAAATGTTGCTTCAAGATGCGGTTGGAATGGTGATTCGTTCGCGATTTAAAGTGGATGAAGTACTTTTAAAAGAGGCAAAAAACATCAAATTCATCGCACGGTCTGGTGCAGGAATGGAGAATATCGACGTGAAATATTGCGAAAACCGCAAGATTCAATTGATTAATGCGCCAGAAGGTAATTGCACCGCTGTGGCAGAACACGCTTTGGGAATGTTGTTATCGCTCTTCAATAAATTAAATTCCGCCGATCGCGAAATCCGCAATGGGAAATGGAATCGCGAAGAAAACCGTGGAATTGAGTTGACTGGCAAAATAGTTGGCATCATCGGACTTGGAAATAACGGTTCCGCTTTCGCCAAAGTGTTGCGCGGATTTGACGTTGAAATTTTGGCGTATGACAAATACAAAACCAATTACGGAACGCCCAATATCAAAGAAGCGACGCTGGAGGAAATTTACGCTCGCGCAGACGTTTTGAGTTTTCACATCCCGCAAACGGAGGAAACAATGTATTGGGCAGATGACAAATTTTTTACGGATTCAATGAAAAAGCCATTCTATCTATTAAACGTTGCCCGTGGAAAAATTGTGCGCATCGAAGCGTTGATCAAAGCCATCGAAAACGGTAAAGTTTTAGGCGCTGGATTGGACGTACTGGAATTTGAAAAATCCAGTTTTGAAAACTTTTTCCAAGGAGAAATTCCAGAAGCGTTTCAAAAATTATTGGCTTCCGATAAAGTGATTTTATCACCGCATGTTGCTGGTTGGACGGTTGAGAGTTATTATAAGTTGAGCGATGTAATGGCGGATAAGATTTTAAACTTTCAATTTCTTTAACAACCACTTTCAATAGCTCTTGCAATAGATATACAATACCAATTAATTCTGTTATGAAACTGATTTTATTTCTTCTTCTTTCTTTAACCTTCGTTCGTTGCAATGAAAACAAGAGCGAATATAAAGACCAAAAAGCAACTGGAAAAACTGAAAAGCCGTTCAAGTACGAAAAGTTTCTAAAAGTCCCTGACTATATTCTAAATGCATCTGGTTCAAATAAAGAATACTACGATGCATACGACGAAACCTTGAAGTTGTGGAAAGTAGCGTACAAAGAATTATACATCGGTACATCAAGAGGAATTACGCACGTGACGGTAAGCGGACCTACAGATGGCGAGCCGGTTGTTTTACTTCACGGCATGAACGCAAGTTCAACCATGTGGTATCCGAATATCGAAGCATTATCTAAGAACTACCAAGTGTTTGCAATCGATTACATTTTAGAACCCGGAAAATCGAACTTACTTCAAGAGATTGAAACTCCAGCTAAAGTGATGGATTGGTACAACGAAGTTCTTTATGCGCTCGATTTAAAACGTTTTCACCTCATCGGCGCGTCCGAGGGCGGATATTTAGCAGCAAAACTTGCGTTGAAAGATCCTAATAGAGTAAAGAAAATGATTTTATTGAGCCCTGCCCAAACCTTAAATTGGATCAAACCCAATGTTGAATTGGTGAAAATGGGCGCTACGAAACTTACATCGAAAGAACAGGATTTAACGCAAACCTTATCAAGCATGTCGAGCAATGTGTCCAACATCTCCAAAGAGTTTTTAAAGCAACACGAATTAGGACACCAGCAAGAATCCGAAAATAAATTCGTACCACTCATGATGCCATTTTCTAAAAAGCGACTCAATACTTTAAAGATGCCTGTGCTTGTTCTAGTCGGCGACCAAGACCTCATGAACGACGAAAAAACCGTCGAAGTAGCCAATCAACTCCCAAAAGGAAAAGGAGAAATTATCGCCAATGCAGGGCACTTTTTGTCTGTTGATCAGGCGGAAGTGGTGAATGAGAAGATGGTGGAGTTTTTGAAGTAATAGGTGTAAGCGCAAATATTTACCAAATTGAAAATTTATATTTTAAAGCAGGGTTTCTTTTAAGACTTTTCCGACTTTTCTCGATATGTAAATTTTGACACATTTTAATGAGCATACTCTTTCATGGATGTATGAATGGAAAGCTTACTTTAAAACTTGGTAAATAATGAAAACACAACTATTAATTCTTGTAATTTCTATCTTTTTAGGTAGTGCAATTTACGCTCAACGTCAGAAATTTGATTGTAACAATATAAACAGCGGTAAAGTCTTATCTGCATACGACAACCTAAAGTTTTATGGTTTGCAACGCGTGGTTAAAACCTCCAAAGGCGACGCGAAGGACATCATGGAGCTTGCTATCTTTTATCTAAAACCTGATGAGATACAACAAATATGTATCAACGCT
This sequence comes from uncultured Chryseobacterium sp., assembly GCA_964488745.1. GTDB lineage: Bacteria > Bacteroidota > Bacteroidia > Flavobacteriales_D > Crocinitomicaceae > JAQVCM01. The sequence goes on from CAZAVP010000014.1 coordinate 37,979, forward strand.
TGGAGTGAAGTTGAAAATAATGGAGCAGACTATTGCTATAAGAGGTATGTTACACTTAGAGGCTTTGTAAGTAAAGCTCTATACATGGAAAATATAGACTATTTTGAAATGTTACACGAAATCCGTAGATTGTTGGTGGATAATCTTCAGGTTGATTAACGAAATGTAGATAGTAATATATCCTGACTACTCTTTTAGGAACTGTCTTATATGTTATTTGTTTTTTAGAAATTCTTTATTTATAGACTATGTCAAGCAATAAAAAGGAAACTAGTTGGGGTGCAATTTTTATAATAATTGTGGTTATATCTGTTCTTTATGGACACTACAAAAGTGTGCGTAAGGATTGTGTAAGTGACGCTGTTAGAGCTGGATATAGCTGGTCAAAAGCAGATGATATGTGTAGTGAATGTTGGACTTGCGACAGAAGGTGATAACTTATCTGCATTTATTACTTGAATTTAAGATCTAAATAATGATTACATTTGAAAACAAATAGCTGATTACTACACCATACAAAAAAATCAATAGATAAAATTTAATATGATGAAGATTATAACCTGTTCACTTCTATTTACTTTTTTCAGTTTTGTGATTTCTGGACAAATAAATTCAGGCAATAACAAAAGTATAAAAGAAATTAAGGGAATTAATACACACCCTGTCAGTTTAAACAAGATTCAGTTAGCGCAATCTCACACAGCAACTGGTACCGAAAACAGAGATGAAATTCTTGAAAGAATAAAAGCAAGAAATTCTAGAAAAAAAGTAGACACACCAAAGATACAACTTTCAGGCGTTACGGATATGCCTTGGGCTAAAGACAGAATAGATTTTGCTCATTACGATGTTCCAAGTTCCCAAATAGCAACAGTAGACGAAAATTGGTTTTCTAGACTTACTGGGAATCGAGACAAAAGCGCCTCCTATCTTTGGGTGATTATTGGGTTAATTGTCCTTGGAATTTTGGCACTTATGGTGGTTCTAATTCAAGTTAGTAAATATAAATTTCGTACTGCGGAAAAGAACGTTTCAAAACCTCACAATTCCACAAAGAGCCATCAATTAAGTTCATCTTTACTAGGTGGGAAAACCAAAAATGAAATAAAAGACTACTCGATTGCTAGTAGTTTTACAACCCGCGAAAAGCACGCTTGTTTTCTAGTTCTATTTTTAATCGTTGGATCAAGCGAATCACAATTTAAAGATGCAAGAAATCAAATTTTCAATGAGAATGTAGAATTATTTCGCATCTCTCCAAGAGTGTTTCAAGATTATATAAATACGGCGAAACCTGAAGTAATGATTAGTGATTTAAGACGATTGAGTAATGAAAAAAAAGATTATTTAATTTTTATGACATACAAGATACTAAACAGTACAGGAATTACAGACTCAGATATAACTAACATTGAAGATTTATTTTTAAAATTTGTTGGTATAGAGCCTGCAAGACTATATTCATCATTAAGTGCGTTAATGGGTATCAAGCAGCAAAATGCTGATGAAGTTAGTGGACAGCAAGAATCATTAGATTTTGTAAAGGGATTGTACGATAGCTTGATGAAAGAGGCGGACAAGGTATAATAAACTTCATAGCTAAACAACTAAATATTCATATTAAGTATATATGGTATTATTTAAGGCAACACCTATAAAATGGGAGTTTACAAGAAAGGTAAATAAATGTTAATCAGCTGCTTGCATAGCATAATTTAACAAGTGATACGTTCGGGTAAATAACACAATACTATAATTTTAATCGAGTACTGTCTTTATGTAACATGAACTAGTTATATTTACCGTTGAATCAACACATAACAACTATGAAATATCTCATACTTCTTACTTTAATCTTTTGCTTTGGACATGCAAATTCGCAAGACAACTATTCTTTTGGATACAAAGATGGATTTACAAAAGGGTGTAATTGCTATGATAATCCGCCAACAAATGATTACATTTTGAGAAGTGGAGGTTATGATAGAGGTTTTTATGATGGTCAGATAGATGGTAAATTTTACAAACTAGAAAGGACAAAAACAGAAACTCGTAGAAACCCTTATGAAAACCTGCCAATGTATAAACCTACTTCTTCTCCATATCTACAACAAGGGATGGCTCTTAAACAACAACTCTTAAATAGTCGAAGATCTGAAATGCAATCTATGTATAATAATTTTTGGGAAATAGTATCGCTTAAAACTAAACATTATGGAGATAATATCCCAGAATCAACTTTAAAGTACATAATTCAAGTTGACAACTTGCTAAAAACATATTCCTCCTACGACTTAAGTAATGATAATCTTTGGATGCAAATAAAGGACTTTTACAATAAACATAAAAACACAATTTTAAATTGGTAGTTGACGACTATTCAATCGTATCTCAATAAAATCATTTTTTATCAATATGAAACATTATACTTCGATTATCCACAGCGTACTAATAGTATTGCTCATACTTTCGGTTGTTTGCCTATACTTTACCAATCAAGATCTGGCACATGAGTTAAATTCTAGGATTGTCACCACTTCAAATCCAGAACAAGAAGCTTCAGAAAAGTTTAATAATTATTCTGACAATAATATGTCTATACTTCTTGCTTTCATTGGAGTTGGTTTCGCACTGTTTGCTTTTCTCACTTTTCAGGGTGTGAAAGATCTTTTTCATAGTAAAATAAATGAGATGGAAGACAAACAAAAAGAAACTGAGGCATATTATAAAAAACATGTAGAAGAGTTAAAAGATACGAAGGCTATAGTAGCATATAATATGGCGGACTCAGTTTATAGTAATTTACTTGAACTGCTGCGAGATAAACAAAATACAAGCATAACAGAAAAGAGAATTATAGAGCTTTCAATTTCCGCTATTGGCGGCTTCTCTGAGTACCTCACTGTAGCTAAAAGTGAATCAGTAAAAAACAATTTGAAAGAAGCGATAACAAAATTGATAGATTACGCTTACAATGCATTACCAAAAGAAGGTAAGATCATGTTAGACAATATAGATTATGAGGGATTTTTGTCTACGCAAAGAAAACTAACAATTGTTGGAGATATTTTAGCTCAGCAAAAGCTAGCTTTTATTTTTTCTAAACTTGACTTCTCCATCAATTGACATTTTATATAAGTAACTCTTAAAATAAACGACAATGGATCAAGAAATTAAAAAACTCCTCAATGAATAAAATTCAGGAGCAGAAACAGTTGAAATTAAATCTATAGTAGACTTATTCATTGAAGACAAACCATATCAATTTTACAATATCGAAAAGGTAACTTTATCTGATTTAAAAGGATATTGTGGAATATTTTTCTACTGTCCTGTAATTAGAGATTTTAAAGATATTCACTCAATATTTATTATAGGAGAAACAGAAGATTTTTCCAAAATAGATCTAACTTCGGATATCTTAGAAAAAATAAAAGAACCAACCCATTTAAAGCTTTACATCGCTTTACAAGAGCCAGATAAAATTGAATCTGTAAGAAAAGTTTTATTTGAAAAACTTATAAAAGAATACTCTCCGTTGCATATTGCGTAATAAATTAAGGGGAATCTGTTTAACAAACAATACAAAAATCAAAATGAATTCGATTGATGTTTGTTAGCCTTTTAACCCATAATTCTTCTAAAAATACTACTATCTTTGCACTCGATTCAACAAAAATTCAGCAATGAGCTCAAAATATCAAGATTACAAAGGATTAAATCTACCAGAAGTTGCCAAAAACGTGATGGAGAAATGGGATGCCGAAAATATTTTCGAACAATCCATTACTTCTCGTGAAGGAAATAAACCTTTCGTGTTTTTTGAAGGACCGCCATCTGCAAACGGTTTGCCGGGAATTCACCACGTGATGGCGCGCTCAATCAAAGATATTTTTTGTCGCTATAAAACGTTGAAAGGTTTCCAAGTAAAACGCAAAGCCGGTTGGGATACCCACGGTTTGCCGGTTGAATTGGGCGTTGAAAAAGAGTTGGGAATCACCAAAGAAGATATTGGAAAGAAAATTACGGTTGAAGCATACAACGACGCTTGTAAAGCTGCAGTGATGCGCTATACCGATATTTGGAACGACCTCACCAAACAAATGGGCTATTGGGTGGACATGGAAAATCCATACATTACCTACGAATCCAAATACATGGAATCCGTTTGGTGGTTGTTGGGTCAATTGTACAACAAAGACTTGATGTACAAAGGATACACCATTCAACCCTATTCCCCAAAAGCTGGAACTGGACTTTCGTCGCACGAATTGAATCAGCCGGGATGTTACCGCGATGTGATGGACACGACGGTTGTTGCTCAATTCAGAATTGCAGATTGCAAATTGCAGATTGCAGATTGGCAAACTGATAATTTACAAGCTTCAATCTACTTCTTGGCATGGACGACTACTCCTTGGACTTTGCCATCCAATACCGCGCTGGCTGTTGGGCCGAAAATTGAATATGTTTTGGTTCAATCGTTTAATCCATACACTTTTGATGCGATTAATGTTATTTTGGCTAAAAACTTGGTCGGAAAACAATTTTCAAAAAATTACACAGCGGTAGAAACTGCTGAAGAATTGAACACGTATACTGCGGGAGACAAAAACATTCCTTATTTCATTTTAGGTGAATGCACCGGAAAAGACTTGGTTGGAATCAAATACGAACAATTGCTTCCCTATGCTTTGCCACACGAAAATCCAGAGAAAGCGTTTCATGTAATTTCAGGAGATTTCGTAACGACCGAAGATGGAACTGGAATTGTGCACATCGCTCCTACTTTTGGTGCGGATGATGCGAAAGTTGCTGCAGAATCTGGAATTCCTGGAATGTTGGTTTTGGACGAAACTGGGAAAGCAGTTCCACTGGTTGATTTACAAGGTAAATTCCGTCCTGAAATGGGTGAATTTGCTGGAATGTATGTCAAAAATGAATATTACGACGAAGGAACTGCACCTGAGAAATCAGCTGATGTTCAGATTTCCATCAAATTAAAAAAAGAAAACAAAGCCTTTAAGGTTGAAAAATACGAACACAGTTACCCACATTGCTGGAGAACAGACAAACCGATTTTGTATTATCCGCTAGATTCTTGGTTCATTCGCGCTTCAAACATGAAAGAACGCATGCTAAAATTGAACAACACCATCAACTGGAAACCAGAATCTACGGGAACTGGTCGTTTCGGAAAATGGTTGGAAAATGTCAACGATTGGAACCTTTCTCGTTCTCGTTATTGGGGAATTCCAATTCCAATTTGGACGACCGAAGAAAACGACGAACATCGCATCATTTCTTCCATCGAAGAATTGAAAAATGAATGTGAAAAAGCAGTGAAAGCTGGCGTAATGACAGAAAATCCATTGGCAAATTTTGTGGTGGGCGACATGTCGGATGAAAATTATTCGTTGGTTGATTTACACAAAAACTACGTGGATAAAATCACTTTGGTTTCTTCAACTGGTAAACCGATGAAGCGCGAAGCAGATTTGATTGACGTTTGGTTTGATTCGGGTGCGATGCCGTATGCACAATGGCATTATCCGTTTGAAAACAAAGATTTGATTGACAAAAACGAAAGTTTCCCAGGTGATTTTATTGCGGAAGGTGTAGATCAAACGCGCGGTTGGTTTTATACGCTGCACGCCATTTCTACGATGGTTTTCGATTCTGTGGCTTACAAAAATGTTATTTCAAACGGATTAGTACTCGACAAAAACGGACAGAAAATGTCCAAGCGTTTAGGTAATACGGTCGATCCATTTACCACTTTGGATAAATACGGTCCGGATGCTACGCGTTGGTATATGATTACGAATGCGCAACCGTGGGATAATTTAAAATTTGATTTAGACGGAATTACGGAAGTTCAACGCAAGTTTTTCGGAACACTTTACAACACGTATTCTTTCTTCACTTTGTATGCAAACATCGATGGTTTCAACTATTCGGAAGCGGATATGAAAATTGCAAATCGACCAGAAATCGACCGTTGGGTTTTGTCTAAACTGAATACCTTGGTTCAAAATGTTGACGAAGCATTTGAAACTTACGAACCAACCAAAGCAGGTCGATTGATTCAAGAATTTGTAAACGATCAACTTTCCAACTGGTACGTGCGTTTATGTCGAAGAAGATTTTGGAAATCAGAAGATTCTGAAGATAAAATTTCTGCATACCAAACATTATATACGTGTTTGGAAACCGTTGCAATTATCAGTTCGCCAATTGCACCATTCTTTATGGATCAATTGTTTAGCGATTTAAATCAGGTGACCAAACGTTTTGATACAACTTCGGTTCACTTAGTTGATTTCCCGAAAGCCAATGAGGCGATTATCAACAAGGAATTAGAAGCCCAAATGGACATCGCGCAACGCGTTTCTTCTTTAGTTCTTGGATTGAGAAAGAAAGAGCGTTTGAGAGTTCGTCAGCCTTTGCAGAAAATCATGGTACCCGCTTTGAGTGCTGAATTTGCGAAAAACATCCAACACGTTTCCGAATTGATTTTGTCAGAAGTAAACGTAAAAGAATTGGAATTGTTGAATGAAGGAAACAGCATGCTGGTAAAAAGCATCAAGGCGAACTTCAAAACCATTGGACCAAAATACGGCAAGCAAATGAAGTCCATTGCCGCTTTGGTTGCCAAATTCGACCAAGAAGGCATCGCCAAAATTGAGGCTAGTTCAGGTTGGAAAGGTGAAGTTGACGGAACGGAAATCGAACTAGATTTAGCAGACTTCGAAATCGCAGCGCAAGACATTCCAGGATGGTTGGTGAGTTCCGAAAACGGAATTACAGTTGCGTTGGACATTACGTTGAGCGAAGAATTAAAACAAGAAGGAATTGCAAGAGAATTGATCAACCGTGTTCAAAACTTGCGAAAAGATTCAGGCTTGGAAGTAACCGATAAAATCAACTTGAAAATTGATTGTTCCGCTGAAATTCAAGCAGCAATTGCGAAGAATCAAGCGTATGTAAGCGCGGAAGTTTTAGCGGCTGACATTCAGTTTGCGACATTAAACGGCGATGCATTGATTGTTGATTTGGTGGAGGAAGGTGATTCTAAGATTGCTTTGGAAAAAGCGTAAATAGAAACTATATTAAAAGTTGAAAAGGAGTTTTGAGATGATCAGAACTCCTTTTTTGCTTTCATTTTAAACCAGATTTAGTTCAAATGCAATTAATCTTCAGAAAAACTGTAAATTAGTACATTCTATGCGGCTAAAAAATTACTTGTTACATACTCTGATTTGGATATTTGTGTTTACAGTAACGAATACTTATTCTCAAGTAAAAATCTATCCAGACATCGTCTCATCAACCTCTTTGTTCTGGAACGCATATCAAAAAGGAACTAATTATCAATCAACCGACATTCATAAAGCAGACTCTATCAGGTATATCTTATTGGATTTAGCCAGACAAGAAAATGATTCTGTTCAGTTTTTAGCTCAGTTATTTGATGCTGAAATCGATAAAATAAATGGTGCAAAAGATATCTATTTTAATAAAATCCAAGCACTTTCTGCCAGCCTGAATCAATTATCTCCTGCACAAATTCGCTATGAAGTAGACATTCGGATGGCCGAATTTTACCAGTATAAATTAGATTTTTCGAGTAGTAATCACATTCTAAGAAGACTTCTGAAAGACAAACGAAAAACTCGAGAAAACAAAGAAATTTCGAAAATTTACAGACTTTTGGCACTTTCAAAAATGAATGAAAATGACAAAGACAGCGCCATGTATTTTGTGGATGAAGCGATTCAATTTGCCAGAAGGTCTGCTCAAAAAACGGTGATGGCTACTGCATTCAATTTACAGGCCACTGTTTATAATTATTTTGGTCAAGTGGAGTTAAGTGTTTCGAAAAACTTGATTGCATTGCAATTGGCTACAGAGGCTAATTACATTCCCAAAATCATCGAGTACTCTTTGGCTTTAGGAATTTCTCAAATGTCTATTTTGAATTACAATGAAGCCATGCTGTATTTTCAACAGGCGTTGGAAAATGCGACCCGAATTCGAGATAATCGCTTGAAATCCATAGCACAACTGAATATCGGAGGGATTTACTTGAAAGAGAAAAAATACAAAAGGGCAATCACCTTCCAAAACAATGCGTTGAAAACATTGATGACGTTGAAAGACTTTGATGGTTTGGGGATGGTTTATAATAATTTAGGGGATATTTATCAAGAAATAGAAGATTATCCAAAGGCATTGAGTAATTACAACAAATCATTGGTTTATTTTGAATCTAGTGGAAATCAAGCGGAAATTGCAACAGTCTATCACAACGTAGGAATTGTTTTTTACAAACAAGGAAAACATCAAAATGCACTTAATTATTTGAATAGATCAGCAGATATCCGCTCTAAATTTGGCTTTAAAGGTGTTATTTACGACACGTATCGAGCAATTTCAGAAGTATATGAAAAGACTGGAAATTATCGTTTATCACATGAATACTTACGAAAATATGCAGACTATTCAGACAGTGCCAAAACAATCGAATCGAGTGCCAAAATTGCTGAATTAAATGAACTATATCGAACGGAACAGCGAGAACAATATATTTCTATTCAAGCTGATTCTATTCAGCGTCAAAAACAAGAAAAACAACTGACTTCCATTCAATTGGAAAACGTACAATTGAAAAATAACATGCAAGCCTACATGTTGTTTGGGCTCGTTTTAATTGTATTTTTGGGAGGCATCATTGTCTTTTATCGTTGGAATCAAACCAACATCCGTCAGCTCCAACAGCAATCCGAAATGAATCAAACCTTGTTGCGAGCACAAATGAATCCACATTTTGTATTCAATGCCATGTCCGTAATCCAAAGTTACATTTATGAAAATGACACGAAAAATTCGTCGAAGTTTTTGGTAAATTTTTCGAAACTCATGCGTTTGATTTTAGAAAACTCATCGAAAGAATTCATTTTGTTGGAAACGGAGATTGACATATTGGATAAGTATTTGAGTATCCAAAAATTGCGATTTGGGGAACGCTTTGATTATGAAATAGAACTAGATAATAACACCTCAGTTAATGATGTTGTCATTCCTCCCATGATAACACAACCTTTTGTTGAAAATGCCATTGAACACGGTCAACTTCATTTGCGAACCGATGGATTCATTCACGTTCGTTTTTATCAAGAAAACAGCATGTTTTTTATATCTGTAACCGATAACGGAATTGGTCGCAAAAGTGCGGAGAAAAACAATAAAGGTCGCGAGCATAAGAGCATGGCGATGAAAATAACCAAAGAAAGAATAGATAATTTAAACAAAAAATACCGATCTGAAGGATTTTTATTAGTAGAAGATTATAATAAAGTCGAACAATCTGGGACAAAAGTGTTAATTTCGATACCATATCGCATGAACTCATAAATTACAAGTACATGAAAGTAGTAATTATAGACGACGAACAAAGAACAAGAGAGCTGATTGCCAAGATGATAGAGTCATTCGATTTGGGAGTTGAAACTTTTCCTATCGGTGAAAGTGTTGAATCGGGTATTAAAGCGATTGAAGCAATTAATCCAGAGATTGTGTTTCTAGATATTCAAATGCCAGATGGAACTGGGTTTGATTTATTAAAACAAATCAAAGACAAGAAATTTGAAGTAGTATTCATAACAGCTCACGAAGAATTTGCAGTTAAAGCGATAAAATTCAGCGCTTTAGACTATATTTTAAAGCCAATTGATCCAGAGGAGTTAAGAAATACGGTTATTCGTGCCATAGAAAGTATTGGGCACAAAAAGGAAAATAGTCAATTTGAAGCGTTGCATAGCAACATGCAACCGACACAAAAAAGAAGGTTGGTTTTGAAAACCCAAGAAAGTGTTCATGTAGTTGATTTAGAAAACATTGTCCGCTGTGAATCAGATCGTAACTACACTTCTTTCTTTTTATTTGATGGAAAAAGAATTTTGGTTTCTAAAACTTTAAAGGACTACGAAACGTTGTTATCCGCCCATAATTTCTTACGAGTTCAACAATCTCATTTAATTAATTTGGACTTTGTAGATCGTTTCGACAAGAAAAACGGCGGTTCCGTGGTGATGAAAGATGGTTCGGAGGTTCCCATAAGTCCCGCGAAGAAAGACCTCTTTTTTCAGATTTTAGAAAATCTATAAATCCACTCGGGGTTAATTTTTCAACGCTTCTTCCACACTCAAGGTCAATTCGATAAAATCGTCTACCGATAATTGTTCTGGCCGCATGGTTAAAAACCGGTGTTCAAAAGGTCGATCTCCCAACAAGGTCTTTACAGAATTGCGGATCATTTTTCGGCGTTGGTTGAAGCACAATTTCACTACTTGAATGAATTTTTTCTCATCACAAGCCAATTGATCTCGGTCGTTACGTGTCAGACGAATTACGCCTGATTTTACCTTGGGTGGTGGATTGAAAACGTTTTCATCTACTGTAAAGCAGTATTCAATGTTGTAAAAAGCTTGCAAGAGCACACTGATAATTCCATATGCTTTTGACCCCGGTTTTTCGGCAATTCTCCAAGCAACTTCGCGTTGAAACATTCCCATAATTTCAGGAATTTGGTTTCTATATTCTAAACAACGAAATAATATTTGGGAAGAAATGTTGTAGGGGAAATTTCCTACTACAGCAAACGGTTCGGTGCCAAAGTGAGTTGCTAAATTGTCTTTCAAGAAATCGGCTTCCAAAATGCGGTCTTCCAATTGTGGAAAATGTTGGTGAAGGTAAACAATCGACTCTTTATCAACGTCCATGACCCAAACTTCATTTTCTTGCTTTTCAAGAAGGTAGGTTGTTAAAGCGCCCATTCCAGGGCCAATTTCCAATACTTTATGGCACCCGCGATGCGCTTGAAATTGATCGGCAATGCGTTTGCTGACATTCTTATCGATTAAGAAATGTTGTCCGAGGTGTTTTTTGGCTTTAACGGACATTTTTGAATTCCTCAATAACATTTAACACCGTTCGGAAAGCAGCAAACTTCCCGTTAAAACGTAAACTGTGTTCACTTTGTAAGCGCTGTGCATGTTCTTGTAGATAGACGTCGTATGTTTCCTGCGAAGGAGAAACATACAGGATGGAGAAAGTAATGCCGCCTTCTTCCTCACCTTGAATTCTAGATAAACGACTTTCAATGAAACAACCCGTATTCATTACTGCGGGAATGTGTTCTTCACGCATCCATTTTAACCAATTCTGGTGTTCGGAAGCATCAATATTAACTGTAACATTATACAAAATCATGTTGCAAAGCTACGAAAAATGAAGTCATCTTTTGCATTCATGAATGCTTAAAGTCAATCATTATACATAAAATAACAATTGACTGTAAAGAAGGATGGATTTTAAGAGATGGATTTCAAGAATAAACCAAATAAGCGGATTTTCTAGATCTTGAAACCGATATAATCTTTATCTTAATCCCCTCAATCCATTTGAAATATATGTTTAAGCTAAGTCCGATTTTTAAAATACGAACTGAAGTTACTTCAGGAATTCTTGCGTTATTAAACAACACTGTTTTGGGAACGAAGGGTGCAAAGTATAAACATCTGGATACGTCTTCACGGATTCTCGAAGCCGACAATCCTTTGTTTTTATCCGTTGAACGTTATGATAGAACCTTGGGTAATGTTACATTTTGCAGACGAGGAGTACATTGGTACATTCGGTATTTCGCTTTTCAGTCTAATTTTCAAGGTGCTGAAAAAGAAAGCAGTCATCGACGTAAAAACGGTTTATTGAAGGATGAATTACATTCTTTTTTTCAGCAAGTTTTGGCTGGAAACACCAGTTATCCACCCGTTAAGTCATTGTATGCTTACATCGATCCTCAAAACAATAAAAGTAAATGGATGAGTGAGAATTTTGGATTTCAAACCATTGCTCAATTAGCTACGCAGAGTTTTAGTCGATTGAAACCAAAAAAATCAAATCGTTTAGCTGTTTGTTTGGATTGGAATGTAATTGCACCCATTGTCCGTGAATTTTATGGCGAAAATCAATATTATTTTGAAACGCATTGTTCCAAACCTCCTTTTTACATGCTTCAAAACAGTGAAAACGAAATAATTGGATGTGCAAGAGCCGTATTTGTCAATTGGGAAATTGTGAGGTTACCAGGTAAAATGGGGGGAGTTTTGACAAAAATGATTCCGTACATTCCTTTTTTGAGAAAATTACTTCGACCTAAAAAGCATCAATTTTTAGTCCCTGAAATTGTATGGACAAAAAATAACGATGCGAAAATTTTGACGGAATTGTTTGAAAGCATGCTTGCTGATCAAGGGGTGAATTTACTTCTTTGGTGGACAGATGTTAAAAACCCTCTTTATCTGCAGGTTAAAAATCACGTCCAATGGGGGATGTTAAACAAACTGATTGGTGTTTCTCCCGTGGATGTTGTTCAATTAAAATCCAAATCCGTTGAGGCAACGAATGAAAACCCTGTTTTTGTTACTGCGTACGATATGGTTTAGGGTTATTATTAGTTTGGCGAATCAAGTTGCGCGAAATGCTTTTTGAAGGCTGACAACTCCAAAACACTTGCTCTAAGTCTTTTTTATTCCACCACGAGCTTGGTCATGCAAGTGGACCCATCTTCGAACTGAATTTGGACAAGGTAAACGCCTTGATCCAGTCTTTCGTTTTTCATCGAAACGACATTCATTCCTTTTTCCAGTTGCGTATTTTGAAGTATAACCGCCTTTCCTGTGGTGTTGTGAATCGAAATTTGTACAAGGTTTGCTCTTTGTGCATTTACCTTTATATCAAAACCCGCATCGGTTGGATTGGGATAAACCACCATCGAATTATTTAAGTTTTGGGCATTAACATAAACACTCACTGGATCAAAGGATTCATTTTCTCCGTTGTAATCGGTTTGTTTCAATTGATAGTAAGAAACACCATCGATTGGTGCAATATCTATAAATTCATAATCCAGTTGATAATTGCTATTTCCATTTCCTCTTACCGTGCCAATTGCTTCCCAATTTTCCATGTCAGAAGAACGAGAAATGGTAAAATAATCGTTGTTTCTTTCGGATGCAGTGGACCAGTTTAAAGCAACGCCTTGTGAATTGGGAGTTGCATCGAAAGTGAGAAGCGAGATTGGGAGTCCCGATTGAACTCCGATATCTCCAGTAAGTGTATAATTCGTATTTGCATCTACTCCCGACCCGTCAACAACAAGATAATAGTCATCTCCTATTGTTACTGGAAATGTATGTGTTTGACTTAGATGTGTTCCAATATTTATTGTGTAAATATTATCACGAGGGCAACTAACAACACTCCATGAAACAGGTGAACCACTCGTGCAAGGGTTTATACTCGTATTGTTAGGTTTTAAGACAATTGTTTGCAATCGCTTAAAAGTATCACCGTTCCCTTGAACCGTCAGTGTTACTGGTGTTTTTGTTGGCGTGAACTTTATGTATGTAGTATAATTATTAGCATTATTCCAGTCGCAATTTCCTCCGGGGTTATTCCCTGGATACACATTATTATCTGCTCCTTGGTCGGCTGATGTTTTTCCTGCTTTATTATTATAACAGGATGGATCTCCATACCATTGAACCGCAGGAATAGCACCAGCGCATAAACCACTTTCACTCGTGTTGTCCTCATAACCAAAAGAATTGGAGCCAAATACTAAACTAGCACTCACAAAATCATGCCTGTTTTTAGAGGTATAAGATTTACTGCAAAAAATAAGAGTCCATTGTCCATTCGCATTTATGCCATTAAAAGCATTTCTTAGTTCTACGCCATTATCTGGAGCAAAAGCTGACGGAGCACTATTTATATCTTGGAAAGTATAATTTTTAGGATAAATATTACCAACATCTAAACAGTTGTCTGAACCGTTTTTAAAAACATAATTTGAGGTAACAGTGTTTGTAGTACTAGTATTACTTCCAGAACCATCATACAACAATATACAAGAGGAGCTGTTCGGGGCTTTTAAATAACATCGCATATTAGTATTATTAACCGCTCTATTTCCACCATTTAATGTAATTCGGATCTCTTTTAATTCCTTAGTTCCATCATTTGTTAATGTACCAATTCCAGAAACATCAAAATAAACAGAATTAACTCCCGTAGCTGTTGGTGATGGACATGAAGTGATTGTTGTAGCGTTATTATTTGTAAGATTTTGTGGAGTACTGTTCGTAAACGTCTGCCCAAAAACATTATTATCTGTTATGTTAGTAAAAAGTAAAAAGTAAAAAGTAAAAAGTAAAAAGGTAAATTTATAGACAAACTTTAATTTTCGGCTGAGTAACATCTTTTTCATTATCAAGGGGTTATTAAAGTAAATAAAATCGCTCTTTTGTATTAGATTTGTAGTAGTAGATACAAGTAAGCAGTAAGTTAAGACAATATTAACGAATTAAAATGAATAAGCACATAAAGTAAAGCAAAAACTATTCTCTTTTGTTAAAGACTCAAGATTAACTCTTGCTTTTGGATGATTTTGAATGTTTGAGACTTGAAATCTCCCCAAAGACATCATACTCACATCCGAATTTATTTATACTTTTGACCGCTAATTTAATCGTTTTGTAACTCACTTATTGAGAGTAGATTAAAAGCACAGGGCAAGCTCAAATTTTTCAACCTAAAGTTATCTACGTAATAATCAACATGTTAAAAGCGACAAGGAAAAGACTTAAAGCTGGATGGAACGAAAGTTATTTGTTAGCTATTCTTGGATTAAAAGGGTGAGTTTACTCTGAAGCAATTCTAAACAACTAAATAGTTTCTGAATATATTTTCGCATTAATTTTACTAATTGAAAGAATAAATAGTAAACTTGTATTGTCTTAAAAACGATTTTATGAATCCTACAAAAACGAATTACGCTGCACTTTCAACCATCATTACCGTTTTCTTTTTTTGGGGATTTATCGCTGCTGGAAACAGTGTATTCATTCCTTTTTGCAAGCATTATTTCCATTTAGATCAATTTCAAAGTCAACTTATTGATTTCGCTTTTTACTTTGCGTATTACATTGGAGCACTGGCCTTGTATGCCATAGGAGTTCGTCGCGGACAAGATCCCGTTTTGAAATGGGGTTATAAGAAAAGCATCGTTTACGGATTGCTTTTTTCCGCTTTGGGAGCAGTAGCGATGATCGCATCCTTGTATTACAACGTTTTTACAGGAATGCTTTTCGGCCTATTCATTGTTGCCTTGGGGTTCTCCTTGCAACAAACGTCTGCTAACCCATTTATGATTGCTTTGGGCGATGAGAAAACGGGGTCCAACCGCGTGAGTCTGGGTGGTGGCGTAAACAGTTTGGGAACAACGATTGGACCTTTGGTTGTTGCGTTTGCCTTATTTGGATCTACCAACATGACCGACGAAATGATTCATTCCTTGAGCATGAATAAAGTCATTATTTTGTATGTTTTTGTCGGGTTGCTTTTCCTTGGAATTGCAGCGCTTTTTCACTTTTCTAAAAAACTTCCAGATGGAAAAAACACCCAAGAATCAACAGAAGTAAATACCTCAAGACTGAGTCACGGTATGGAAAATTCCAACAAATCGCTGGCAACCTTAATGATTATTACAGGTTTATTAATTGGTTGTTTTGCCCCCGTTTTCAGCAGTTACCGCAGCGAAGAAGCCAAACAAATTGTGGTTTTAGAAAATCAATTGATGAAAACCAAAAAGTTGTTAGGAACGAGTGATGCCAAATTTGTATTGGAACAAGATATCCGCGATTTAAAAACACCCTTGGAGAACAAAAGAATGATTTGGTTCTCGATGGGATTGGTGGTAGTGGTTGGAGGTTTATTCACGGCATTATCGCTTTCAAAACGAAACAGCAATGGTTGGGGCGCCATGAAGTACCCACAATTGATTCTTGGCATGCTGGCAATTTTCATTTATGTCGGCGTAGAGGTTGCCGTGGGCAGTAATCTCGGTGAGTTACTGCGACAACCTGAATTTGGGGGATATGCATCCTCCGAAATTGCGCCGTTTGTTGCTCTCTATTGGGGAAGTTTGATGATGGGAAGATGGGCGAGTGCCGTGTACGTTTTTGACTTATCGGATCTTTGGAAGAAAATATTAACGGCCGCTTTACCAATAATCGGCTTTGCGGTAATCCTCGGATTCACCGCATTGGCAAATCACGAAATTAAATCGCTTTATGCCTATATTATTTGTGTGATCATTCAGATTATTGGTTTCTTCGTTGGCCAAAACAAACCTGCAAAAACCTTATTCATTTTTGGTGTGTTAGGTGTGATTGCGACGGCGATTGGTTTGATTCCGACTGCCGATTTAGATTCCATTTACGAAATGCTTGGTATGGAAAACACAGGAATTATTTCAATATATGCTTTCCTAAGTGCTGGTTTATTTTGTTCCATCATGTGGCCCTGCATCTTCTCGCTTTCACTAGCTGGTTTAGGAAAGTACCAAGCGCAAGGATCCGCGTTTTTGATTATGATGATTTTAGGAGGTGCAATTATTCCACCTTTACAAGGGAAATTGAGTGACATAACCGGAATTCAAACTTCGTTTGTAATTGGAGCGCTTTGCTTCGTTTACTTGGCAATCTTTGCAATCTGGGTTAAAAATGTATTGAAAAAACAAGGAGTTTTAATGGATTAATTGGTTGACCTCAGGAACTACTTATTCAGCGTATTATCTTTTCTGGAGAAGCTCAGCACCAGTCACCATTCTCCGTGGTTTCTGTGGCAGCTTGCAAGAGCTCACCTCTTAAAAGTTACCTTCCACATCCCCCTAAAATCTCCCATTTTATAATTTGTAGCCAAATCATTCGGATATTTCTCTTTGATTTTCTCCGCAGTGGCAACATCGATGTCTTCATTAATAGCGCCATGACATTTTAAACAAGTCGTCATACCAATCGAAATGGGTTTGTAATAGATCAAGTTTTGATTTTCTTCCACCACAAAAGGAACAGGCTTTTCTGGTTTAAAGAACGCATTTTTAAATTTTGACCAAGCAGATTTATCATTTTCTGTTTTCAAAGCATGGTTAGGATTACGGTTTTTATCTGTCATCCGTTCTATTTTTACTTGGTTTGCTTTTGAAATAGAATCCATCAAAGGAACAGCCTGAATGTTGCAGAATTCCACTGCGTAAACAGATCCGCCAACTTTCATTGCTTTAGAAACATTTTGAATTAAAGTAGTTTGAGCCATATTGGAAATAGAATCTCCATGCGCGAATTTTTCTTCTTTTTCCCCTTCGGTGATGGCTTGAAGATCTGGAGTTTTTTCAACAATACTTTGTGTGCAACCCGCTAACAGTAAACTTGTTAGTAGTGCGGATATCTGTATGGTATGTTTCATAAGTAAATTCGCATTGTAATGGATTTAACGTCGGGGAACATTGCTATTTTATTTCTTCGAATTTAACCTCATTTTTGGCAAGCTCCGAATTTGTTTTCCGGGTCGGGTTCACACGCTCCATTTGTGCAGCATCCTACGTTAAACAAAGGCATAGCTGCAAATGCTGCACCTAATAAAATAAACATCCAATCGTTGGATTTAATTCCTTGAATTACAATAATAACTCCTAACGCCAATCGGAATAAGCGCATCATGTTCCAGCCTTTTATATATTCTTTAAAACGCATCATCTTAACAGATTAAATACAAAAACAAAAATAGACTATTTTAATGATGCTTCCCGTAACATAGGTTACATAAGCGTTATTTTATTTCTTCCCAATTCTAGAACACTATTTTCTTCTAATTGTTTCAATAACCTTGAAACCACAACGCGAGCTGTTCCCAGTTCATTCGCCAATTGTTCGTGCGTAATCAGAATAACTTTACTGTCCATCAACGCTTCTTTCTTTTTTAAAAGCGTCAACAAACGATCATCTACTTTTTTAAATGCGATGGCATTAATGATTTCCAATAATTCTTCAAAACGCTTGTGGTATAATTTAAAAATGTAATCCAACCATTTCGGATAATCTTTAATAAGCAAAGAAACCTTCTCAATCGGAAGAAAAAGGATTTCAGCATCTTCTTCAACAACCGCTTTAATCTTGCTGGTTTCTTGATGCAAGCCTCCGAGGAAAGACATGATGCAACTCTCTCCACTTTTGATATAATAGAGCAAGATTTCTCTTCCATTTTCGTCCAACCGAATGACTTTGATACTTCCATGGGTCACGATTGGAATGGCATTGATATAAGCATTTTCGTTCAATACAACATCGCCTGATCTGTATGATTTTGCAATGCTATATTCTTTTAATTTCTGCACCAATTCCGGTGAAGATTTTAAATCCATTAATTGATCTAATTCTTCCATAAGGTAAAGGTAACAATCCAATTGAAATTTTAGAAATGATGGATTATACTTTTCAGGGCAAACGCATTTAAAATTTTGCAAGTCTAAATTTTAGAAAAGATAATTTTATTAAGCGGTGGATTCATCCACCGCTTGATTGCAAACTGAGATGAGTTGTTTGTGGCATGCGTTTTTGTTTATCACGAAGCCATCGTTGCAACATTGGCAACAGCGCAAAGTGGTTTGTCAAGAAAACAAATAATAGTCAAATCTAAGGTAAAAGAAGGTGGACCATACACGAGAGCGATAGACGATTTAATAACTTCTGGATTTGTGGAAGAAGTTGTGCCGTATGGCAAAAGTAAAAGAGGTGCTCTCTACCGATTATTAGATGAATATTCGATTTTTTACCACAAATTCATCGCTAAGAATAAGAAGAAAGGAAAAACGATTTGGACTTCATTGCATCAATCACAACAGTATAAGATATGGACAGGTTACGCATTTGAAAATATATGTCAACGGCACATGGCTGAAATCAAAAATGCACTTGGGATCTCTGGCATTTACACCGAACATTATTCGTTCAGCAGTAAAGCGGATGAAAACCCTGAAAAAGGATTTCAAATTGATTTGATAATTGACAGAAAAGACGACAGCATAAACCTGTGTGAATGTAAACTCTACAATGCAGAATTTAAAATGACTAAAGAATATGCAGCCAAATTGAGAACAAGAAAACAAGAATTCATTGAAAGTACCAAAACCAAAAAAACAGTATTCAATACCTTGATCACAAATTATGGAGCTGTTAGAAATGAACATTTTCTGGATGTAATCGATGTCCATTTAAGCGTTGATGATTTGATGAAGTAAATTCTTGTCTTTATCAATTGGAATCATACTGGCAACTATTTTGCTTAAAAAGCAAATACTGCGAGAATGATTTATTCAAAAGCGATCAAACACACTCAAAAGCAATTCTTAGACCTTAAATTTACCGTCAAAAATCCTTACTTTTGTTTCATGGCTAAAATAAAATCTGCTTTCTTTTGTCAAAATTGTGGGTATCAAACTCCAAAATGGCTGGGTAAATGTCCTTCTTGTTCGGAGTGGAACACGTTTGTGGAAGAAATTGTCGAGAAAAATCTGTCACAAGTGGTTGCGTTTTCTACCAATACGGGGAGAACTGCTAAACCACAACCGATTCAAGACATTGAAAACAGAGGTCAAGAACGTGTTTTGTTACACGATGCGGAATTGAACCGCGTTTTAGGAAACGGAATGGTTCCAGGATCATTGATTTTATTCGGAGGCGAACCAGGAATTGGGAAATCAACCTTGATGTTGCAATTGGCCGTGATGGAAAAAAATCTTCGAATTTTATACGTTTCGGGCGAAGAAAGCGATCAGCAAATAAAGATGCGTGCCGAGCGAATTGGATTGGTCAACCAAGAATGTTTTATTCTGACAGAAACCAATTTGCAAAATATTTTCATGCAAGCCGAAGAGATTCAACCAAAATTACTGGTCATTGATTCCATCCAAACCTTATACAGCAATCAAATTGAAAGTTCGCCGGGAAGCATTTCGCAAGTGCGTGAATGTACTGCTGAACTGTTGCGATACGCCAAACAAACCGATGTTCCTGTATTTTTAATCGGTCATATTACCAAAGAAGGTGTTTTGGCAGGTCCAAAAGTATTGGAACACATGGTGGATGTTGTTTTGCAATTTGAAGGAGATCGAAATCACGTGTATCGCCTGTTGCGAACCATCAAAAATCGTTTTGGAAGTACCAATGAATTAGGTATTTACGAAATGTTAGGAACTGGTTTACGTCAAGTCGAAAATCCTTCAGAAATCTTGATTACCAATACCGATGCAACATTAAGTGGAATTTCCATTGCTTCCACTCTGGAAGGGATGCGTCCAATATTGATTGAAGTTCAAGCACTTGTAAGTACAGCAGCTTATGGAACACCGCAAAGATCTTCAACTGGTTTTGATGGTCGCAGGTTGAACATGTTGTTGGCGGTAATGGAAAAACGATGCGGATTTAAACTCGGAGCAAAAGATGTTTTCTTGAACATCGCAGGCGGAATTCGCGTAGATGACCCCGCTATCGATTTGGCAGTTGTAGCAGCAGTCTTATCGTCAAATGCCGATTTACCAATACCAAAAAACTATTGTATGTCAGCGGAAGTTGGACTTTCAGGAGAAATTAGACCGGTAAACAGAATTGACCAACGCATTTACGAAGCAGAGAAATTAGGCTTCGAGAAGATTATCATTTCAAAATTCAATAAAGGCATCGATCAGAAGAATTTTAAGATTGAACTCGTACAATGCGGAAGAATTGATGAGGTTTTGAGAGCGCTTTTTGGGTAGAAGATTTTCATTCTTTGGCTAAAGTAGAAGCAAATGAAAACTTAATAGCAACTTACTCATTCGAACTCAACCCAACTTGCAGCTAACTTTCGTCATTTCAGCATAACGACTGACTTTCATTTTTAAAAAGTTCCGATTTGTGTACTACAGATTTTCGTTTTACGAAAGGGTCATTTTTGGATTTGAGTGCGGTATAAATTTCTTCTCCAGATTTTGAGATTAAATCAAGTTCGTAATTTCCTTCCAAATGTTTTCAGCTGTTTGATTCCAAGTGAATAATTTGCTTCTTACCATTCCTTTTGAAATCAAAGATTCTCTTAAAGTTTCATTTTCACTGATTTCTTTCATCGCATTTGCAATTTCTGATACGTCCAGCGGATTGACGTACAAAGCCGCCTCACCACAAACTTCAGGAAGTGAAGTGAGGTTTCCTGCAATCACGGGAACACCTGACTGCATGGCTTCAACCAACGGAATTCCGAAGCCTTCGAAATAGGGCACGTAGGTCAAACAATTGGCACTGGCCATTACTTTCGTAAGTTTTTCCAAGGATAAATGTCCTGTAAAATGAATTTTGGAAGCCGTTTCTACTGAGATTCCATTCAAATAAGTGTTGTCTTTTTTCCAAAGGTTTTCTCCTACGATGATTAAATTTTCAATTCCACCCCCGTTTGAGAATTGATCAAATGCGTGCAATAAACGTTTGATGTTTTTGCGCGGATGCAAAGCGCCAACAAAGATAAAGTAGGGTTTGCTATTTGAAAATTCTTCTCGAATAGCTGATTTCTCTGTTTCCGCAATTGGAACAAAGAGCGGTGAAACACCATTCCAAGCAACGACTATTTTGGAAGGATCGATGTGATATCTGGACGCTATATCTTGCTTTGAGTATTCCGAAACGGTGATGATTTTTCGTGCCTTCTGAGCAAATTTCGGGAAGAAATATTTCAAATAGGTTCTTGGAACAAAAGGAACATCTTCGGGATGTTGTTCAAAGTTCAAGTCGTGAATTACACCGATTTGTGGTATGTTTGAGCGTAAACTCAAATAACCATCCGGTGAAAAGAAGACATCTACTTCGTATTTTTTCAAAGCGTTGTACACAGAAAACTCGAACCAGATGTAAAACAAAATTGGATGTCGAGCAGGCGGATTGAGTACTACTGGAATCACATTTTCTCCAAAAACAAATTTCGGATCAAACGGACGGTCAAAAAGTAAAATAAATGTGTGCTCAGGATGTTTTTCAACCAAGCGCTTGGTTACTTCGTAAGTAAACCAACCAAATCCTTCCATTTTTCTTGAAAGTAAAAACCGGGTATTTATCGCAATGCGCATCTTGTACGAAAGTAAGTATTTGATTTGTATTTGAAGTAGTGGAACTTTATAATTGAACTTTAAAAGTGCTACTTTTTTAGATAATATCGTTATCTATTTGAGTTTTAAGTGTAAATTTGAAGTAAATCCAAAACTCATGAAAATATTTCTTTTTACCTTACTATTAATTCCATTTATTGGAACTACTCAGAAAATCAATACAATTCGCCTTGATGTACCAATTTCGAAAGTAAAACTTTACCCTTCATCTGGTGAAATGATACACCAGAAAGACATCAAATTAGTAGAAGGAAGAAATCAATTAATATTTACAGGAATTTCTACGCATGTAGATCCTCAAAGCATTCAATTTGCCTCAAATAAATCGTATCGCTTGATTTCAGTATCTTCAGAATTGGATTTTAAATCCATTGAAATACAGAATGCAAGAATCATCCGATTGAAAGACTCCATGAATATGTTAACGGATCAAGTACAACTCAACAACGATGAATTGATAGCCTTACAAGCACAACTTAATTTTTTAAATTCAAACCAAAACATCAAAGGAAATAATGTGGTACTTACCGTGACACAGCTGAAAGAAGGAGTGGATTTTTACCGTGTTAAAACCCTAGAAGTCAACAAAAACATCAGCAAATTAAACAAAGAAAAAGTCGAGCTTAATCAACAGCTTTCCAAAGTGAAATCACAACTGGCTGAATTGAATTTCAATGAAAATCAACGCAGCAACCAATTGATTGTTTTGATTGATGTTCCAAATGCTGTAATTGCTTCTTGTGAATTATCTTATATCGTTGGAAATTGTGGTTGGGAAGCGGCTTATGATTTGTCTGCGAAAGAATTGAACGAGAAAGTAAATTTAAAATACAAAGCAAGATTATACAACAACACGGGCAACGACTGGAATGAAGTGGACTTATTACTCTCAACAGCTGATCCCAAAATGTCGGCGACCCAACCCAACCTAGTGCCTTGGTATGTGAATGTGGCACCTGTTTATAGACCTCAAGCCAAAATTTCAAACTATGGTCAAACTGCTACTAGTGAGTCTATCTCTAAGAACAAAAAAGAAAAGGAATCTAGAAACGATGCATTTCAAGAAGGGTATTATGAAAATCAAGCAATTAGTTTCAAACAAATTGAAGTCAATACATTTACTACGGAATTTGAAATTAAAAACAAATTTTCTTGTCCTTCAGATGGTAAACCTTATTCTGTAGATATCAAAGATGTAAATTTACAAGCTACTTTTACGCATTTTGCTGTACCCAAAATGGATAATGGTGCTTTCATCATGGCCCACATGGTAAATTGGCAAGAATTGGATTTGATCTCTGGACCATCTAGCATATATTTAAACGGAGCATACATTGGAAATTCTGAAATTGACACCCGAATTGTGAGCGATACGCTTTCTCTTTCTTTTGGAAGAGATAACAAAGTGGTTGTCTTGCGTAAATTGAAAAAAGAAATGAGTTCTCGTAAAGTAATTGGTAATACTCAAAGAGAGACATTCTTGTATGAAACGACAATTAGAAATAATCATTCAACTCCAATTACTGTCAATGCTTACGACCAACTTCCAGTTTCTAAAAACGATCAAATTATTGTTCAACAAGAAGTAATTTCGGGTGGTGTGCTTAATTCTTTGACTGGTGAAGTGAAATGGGAAATCACATTGCAGCCAGGCGAATCAAAATCATTTGATTTTGGTTATAACGTGAAATACCCGAAAGACATGAAGGTTGATTTAAAGCAATATAGAACGATAAGTGCTCCGAGTTTTTAATTGTAAATATTGAAGCTAAAGTTTAATTCTTTTTCAACGAATAAAGATGAGTAAATTTCAAGAAATTATTCAGTCCGAAACACCTACCTTGGTTGATTTTTTTGCCACTTGGTGCGGGCCTTGCCAAGCGATGATTCCAATTTTAGATCAATTGAAAGATAAAATGGGCGATCAAATTCGCATCTTGAAAATAGATGTCGATAAAAATCAAGCAGTTGCTGCAAAATTTAAAGTACGCGGAGTTCCTACTTTTGTCTTATTTCAAAGCGGAGAAATTTTGTGGAGACAAAGTGGTGGAATGGAATTAGCAATCTTGCAACAAAAAATTGTTGAAGCCGTCAAGTAATGGTGAGACAAAGCAGTTAAACAGTTTGTTTTTCCAAGTTGTCTTCTTCGGAAGTTTCTTTAGATTCTGATAAATCCCTCAGGGTCATCATTTTTTCCACTTCCGCTGAAGTTAACGTAATTCGATTTGGATCCACGATATCTTTCTGAGCTTTCACTTGCGTTGAGCCGTTTTTCAAATCTGCCATGTTGATTGAAATTCCCATGCTGGTTTAAATTCGTTTTTACAAAGATATAAATCCCACGGGCAGCAGAGAAAAAAATCCTGTTAAACAAGCGTTAACACTTATCTCAAAATGGTCAATGTTCCATTCGTTTCAGAATCTCCATACGTCAGTTTGTAGAAATAAACTCCATCCGCCAAATCATTGCCCGACTTGTCTTTGCCTTCAAAAGGTTTTTCGCCAGTCTTTTGTTCGTAAACAATGTTTCCCCAACGATTCCAAATGATTATCTGATATTGGAGACAAGAAGTAAAATACTGCTCGATATCCCAAAAATCATTCACACCATCATTATTTGGCGTAATTACGTTCGGAAACTCTTGAGTAGATGGATTGTAGGAACCTAAAATTTGAACCAAAGTGCTTGCAATAGCCGAAGGACAATTGTTTACAGTTACATACACATCATAGATTCCTTGGTTGCCAAAATCCGCAGGGAAAGAAAAACCACTTTCATCGCTCGTAAATCCTTGAGGACCGGACCAACTATAAGTTGCTCCCGCCATGTTGTTTGCAGATATTTGGACAATGTCGCCTGGACATTCAACGGGACTGTTGTTGGTAAGGAGTGGTATCGGGGGAATTGGATAAATTGTAATGTCTTGTTGTAGAGAGTCTTTGCATCCCTCAGAAGATGTTACTGTTAAAGATACAGAATAGGTATTGCTGTTACTGTATGTATGTGTTGCATTTTCTGTATTCCCAGTATTTCCATCGCCAAAATTCCAGTTCCATTGATTGATTGTTCCACTAGAAACCGTTGATTGATTCATAAAATTTGCTGTGGTTCCAAAACATTCATCGTTGGTGGTAAAAGCTGCTTGTGGCAATGGGTTAACAGTTACCTTAAGCGAATCGCTGGTTGTACATTCATATCGATCAGTTGTGGTGATGGTGTAATTAGTTGTCTGTGTTGGGGAAACACTTGTAGTCTGCGTTTGTGTTCCATCGCTCCACTGATATGTGTATGGATTTGAACCATAAATAGTATTGGAAGAATTTAAGTTCACTGTTTCTCCTCTACAGATAATGCGATCTGCACCTGCATTTATTACAGGGCATAAGTTTACTTCGATAATTGATTTTGCATTTCCGATTCCACAGGGTAAATCATTCCACATCCCATCGGGATAAATTTGAACGCAATCTTCATTTCCTCCTGAATTATTTGGTTCACCCGCCGCCCAATTGGTGTAAACCACGGGTGATTGATCATACCATACAAACGTACCTTCAACCGCTTCGTCGTTTAAACCAATCCAGATTACATCGTTGACTGTATTTAAACCTAAGTTTACCAAGGAAGATACAATGCAATTGTTTTCTTCTGGTGTTTGAATGGAAATTAGGTTAGCGCCCAATGTTTGAGCAAAAGCTTGAGCGTCACTTCCCGATAAAGCTTGCTCATTCAAGAAATACATGCTGCATTCGCTAACACAACCCACCAATTCAACACAACCAGCAGACGTAAATGCTTGACGAATGGCGTCGATGTCACATGTGAAATCATTGGGGAAATTTGGGCAACCAACTAATTCCACAGAAACGTTCACCGTATCTGTTTGCACGCAATTGTTTAGGTCCGTTCCTGTAACCACGTATTCAACTGAAGCTGAACTAGGAGTAAACGCTAAACCATCTGTTACTCCGTTTGTCCAAGCGTAATTATTTGCTCCAGAACCTGAAAGTGTGACGGTTTCTTCTGGACAAACCACCACATCTGGTCCGGCATCGACAATGGGTAAGTCATTCACATTAACAATTACGGTGTCTGACATGGTACAGGAATAGCGATCAATGGTAACAATACTGAACGTGTCCGTTGCCGTTGGGGTAACGGAATTATTTAATGTTGTTACGCCGTTATTCCATTCATAGGTATAAGGTGAAGACCCCAGAATGGTAGCAGTAGACAAAAGATTTACAGACTCTCCCACACATATCGTGATGTCATTTCCAGCGTTAATAACAGGGCATAAATTTACTTCAATAATGGATTTGGCGTTGTTACTTGTACAGCTCAAATCGTTCCATCTACCTGGATTTGCTCCTCCCGGGTATATCTGAACACAGTCTTCATTTCCTGAATTGTTAGGTTCACCTGCAGCCCAGTTGGTGTAAGTAACGGGTGATTGATCGTACCAAACAAATTGACCTTCCACTGCCTCATCGTTCAATCCAATCCAAATTACTCCCGTTTGATTTAGTCGTACCAATTCATCAAGCATGCATTGATTTTCTTGTGCGGATTGTATTGAAATCAAATTAGCACCTAATGTCTGGGCGAAATTTTGTGCTTGACTTCCAGTCATGGAAGTAGGATTTAAAAAATACATGCTACAACCAGAAGTACATTGAGGCAATTCAATACAACCTGCATTTAAAAAAGCAGTCCGAATGGCATCGATGTCGCAATTGTTAATGACAGGATCTACACAACCAAAAGGGTTAGAACCAGGAGTACATGGACATAAATCAAGATTATTGGTTATTCCGTCACCATCGGTATCTAACGTGGCACTGGTTGTGGCATCAGCAACCAAGAATAAGCCGTAAGGATTTGAGCCTCCGCCTTGAGAAGGTGCATTGTAAACCAAAACATCTACGTAATTAACACCTACATTCCAAGGACCTACTAAATGAATGTTTAACTGACTTCCTGGGCTAAATCCACCACCGCTAATTCCTGTTGAATTTCCATTTATAAATACATCTTGTATGCTATTATCAGCATATCCAATCAAGTCTAACACATAATTATTTGCTACTGTAACGCTGAATCCATTGCAATCGGCTGGTAAATCTAATGTCAAGCGGAAATATCGATACCCATCATTGGTATTCGTTGCACAAGTACCATCTGATCCCGTAATCCAGTTCCCATTATTCATAGGTGCTGGCAAAGAAGTCGGGTCAACCCAAGCACCTGGTGCGCAAGAGTTGTTGATTAAGGTAGAAATGTATGTCAAGCCCATTGGGTTGGGAGGATTACTTGCATACCAAAAAGTAGATGCCAACCACAACGGATCTGTTGAACCAGGAGTTCCTTGACCTGTGGAAAGGGTGGTTGGATTGGGAAATGTTTGAGCGGTGGTGTTTTGAGTGAATAATAAGATCAAAGAAAAAACAACAATCGTTATTAAGGTAGGAATTCTAAAAAAAACAAATGAATAAATTTTCATGCGGAGTAGTGTAGTTTTGTTCATGTATATTATATCTTAACTATCGTATGCCATGTAACATTGTACGGCATTGACGAATTATTTTAGTGTAAAGATGTATAATGAAACAAAAGTAAAGATTTTAATGTTTTTGGAATAATTATAAGAGCTTAAATTTTCAAATGCGTACGCTCCTCGAATATTTTTCGTATTTTTAATAGGAAAACTTGATTTACCACGGTTAAGTTTTTAAAATAAAACAATTCACTGAAAAATGAAAGAAGATTATTTACACCAGATATGGTTAACGAAACGTTTTCCATCTGATTACTTATATACAATTGACGGAAAGCCGTTAATCATCCACAAAACGGGTTGGCACAACCGTGAAAGTGGCCCCGATTTTTTTAATGGAAGCATTGAACTAGATGGTATCAAATGGAATGGTAACATCGAGATTCACATTAAATCTTCAGATTGGTATACGCATCAACATCAAAAGGATGAGGCATATAACAATGTTATTTTACACGTTGTTTATATCTATGACAAACCAGTGATAATTCAAGGTGAAGAAGTCCCAACCTTAGAACTAAAGCCGTTGCTTGACAAAAAACATTGGTCCAGTTATGAAAGCTTGATAAAACAAACTACCTGGATTCCATGTCAAACCTTACTAAATTCCATCGATTCATTTTTTGTAAGCATGCAAATTGAACAAGCTTTGGTAATGCGTTTAGCCAGAAAATCAGCATTGATTGAAAAACGGTTCCAACTTTTGGGAAGAAACCTTCAACAACTTCAATATGAGATTCTGGCACAGGCTTTTGGTGCAAAAATTAATGCGATGCCATTTGTGGAACTCACACAGCGGATGCCCATCCAAAAAATTTGGAGAGAAAAAGACTCGAGCTCCAAAGCATTGTTGATGGGCGCTGCAGGATTCCTTGAACAGATAGACCATGAGCAATTTAAGTCTTTGCAAGACGAATGGAAATTTTACCGATTAAAATACCGATTTGAATCCATGAAAAAATCTTCTTGGAAAAAGAAAGGATTAAGACCTACTGGATTTCCAGAAATTCGGATTGAACAGTTTTCATTGTTGATTAATGAAACACAAAATGATTTCTCTTTTTTTGAAAAATCCATACGAGAATTGAGAATTTTCTTTCAGTTAAAAGATCAGTCTGGAAACGAAATATTGACCAAGGCATTTCAAAACCTGCTATTAATGAATGCAATTGTCCCCTTGCTTTTTTGGTATGGAGACTATCAAAATGATGAAAGTTATAAAGACAAAGCAATTGACTTACTCTCTGATATGCCTGCGGAACACAATGCCATCATACAATCTTGGACAAATTTGGGGGTGAATGTGAAATCAGCCTTCGATTCTCAAGGTTTATTGGAATTAAAGAACGAAATTTGTCACTATAAAAAATGCTTGAATTGTAAAATTGGAGTAAAGATTTTAGAAAATGGCGAATAATAGAGCGTTGAAATTGATTCAAAAAATCATCTTCTTTTTCGAGATGAGGTCTTACGGTGTGTGTTCTTGGTTTGCTCGTAAACTTGGAATTCGTTCATCTAAAGTGCGACTGGCGTTTATTTACGCTTCCTTTGTAACACTGGGTTCTTCACTTCTAATTTACCTTCCAATGGCTTGGATTTTAGAGCACAAACATTTTTTTAAACTGCAAAAGAAACGCAAAACTTCCATTTGGGAGATTTAAAATTTACGTTGTATAATGAGAATAGTAATTACCGGATCTAACGGGTTGTTGGGGCAAAAATTAGTCAAGTTATGTTTAGATAGAAATTGGGAGTTTGTTGCTACTTCGAAAGGAGAAAATAGGAACCCAGCTTGCCCAGAAACAAACTACCTTGCGATGGATGTTAGTAATAAATTAGAAATAAACCAAGTTTTCAATTCGTTTTATCCGACTCACGTTATTCATACTGCTGCAATCACCAATGTAGATTATTGTGAAGATCATCCAGAAGAATGCCACGAAGTCAATGTTCATGCAACCCAATTATTGTTTCAAGCGAGCAAACAATTTGAAGCACATTTTCAACTGTTGTCCACTGACTTTGTGTTTGACGGTGAACAAGGAAATTACAAAGAAACAGATGCGGTGAACCCTCTGAGTGTATATGCGAAATCCAAGGTAGATGCAGAAAATATTTTGTTGAAAGATGAATACAGGAATTGGTCTATTGCCAGAACCATCATTGTTTACGGAGAAGGAAATAATTTGTCTCGATCTAACATTGTTTTATGGGCCATTGACTCCTTGAAGAATGGAAAAGAAATGACCATTGTCAACGATCAATTTAGGATGCCTACTTGGGCGGATGATTTGGCTTGGGGATGTTTGGAGATTGTAAAAAGAAATAAAACAGGAATCTATCATCTTTCAGGACCAACTTTGTACCCCATTTATGATTTGGTAATCGAAATTGCTAACTATTTAGGGGTTTCTACTGAAAAAATCAAAGCAATTAGCTCTTCAACTTTGAGTCAAGCAGCTCAAAGACCTCCAAAAACAGGTTTTGATTTAACGAAATCGAGAAGAGAATTAGCGTATCATCCATTGGAATTGAAAGATACGCTTGCGCTATTATTAAAATAATTTTGAATTACATTATAGTCGGTCTTTCCTTTTAACCCAAATGAAGGATTTATTCGTTTTCAAGAGAGATAGCTAATTTATTTTATCTATCCCATGGACATTGCTTGTGGAAATCACAGTCCCATTTCGATTTCTATTCAAGTATTAAATGAATAAAACAGAGATAAATTTGTCATTTTCTTTTAAACTTATTTATATTTGAAATCCTTACACGAATTAAAATATAAATTTTAAGATCATTCAATGGCAAATCTTTGGATTAGAAAATCTATTACTGCGCTTCAACGAGAAGCCTCAGAAGACAACGATGGATTGGCAAGAACTTTAAGCGCAAGATCGCTGGTAGCGCTGGGTATAGGTGCAATTATTGGCGCGGGATTATTCTCAATAACCGGTATCGCAGCAGGGGAAAATGCAGGTCCAGCTGTGACCATTTCTTTTGTCATTGCAGCATTAGCGTGTGCTTTTGCAGGACTTTGTTATGCCGAATTTGCTTCGATGATTCCAATTGCAGGAAGCGCATATACCTATTCCTATGCAACGATGGGAGAATTTATTGCATGGATAATTGGATGGGATTTAGTGTTGGAATATGCCGTTGGTGCGGCCACGGTTTCGATCAGTTGGTCGAGGTATTTAGTGGTGATTTTAGAAGATTTTGGAATGCACCTTCCCACTGCTTTAACACTTTCTCCCTTTGAAGAAGGCGGAATTGTGAACCTTCCAGCTGTTGCGATCATTGTGATGATGTCTTTGTTGTTGGTTAGAGGAACAAAAGAATCTGCCAAGTTTAATGCGATCATTGTAATCATGAAGGTGGCAATTGTTTTGATATTTGTCATTTTAGGATGGGGATTCATTAATGCAGATAATTACACACCATACATCCCTGAAAACGACGGACAATTCGGTCATTTTGGGATGAGTGGAATCATACGTGCGGCAGGAATTATTTTCTTCGCTTACATTGGTTTTGATGCCGTTTCTACTGCT
Organism: uncultured Chryseobacterium sp.; assembly: GCA_964488745.1. Lineage (GTDB taxonomy): Bacteria > Bacteroidota > Bacteroidia > Flavobacteriales_D > Crocinitomicaceae > JAQVCM01. The sequence continues at coordinate 69,190 of CAZAVP010000014.1, forward strand.
GCTCAAGAAGCAAAAAACCCTAAAAGAGATATGCCGATTGGGATTTTGGTTTCATTGGCAATTTGCACGCTTTTATATATTTTATTTGCCCATGTAATGACGGGGGTTGCTCACTATACAGAATTCCAAGGTTCAGCGGGGATTGCTCCAGTGGCTGTGGCAATTGAACACATGGGAACCGCAGGTCCAGACGGTGTGATTGTTCCTGCTTATCCGTGGCTTAACAAAGCAATTATTTTATCCATTTTGTTTGGTTACTCTTCTGTCATCATGGTTTTGTTAATGGGGCAATCCAGGGTCTTTTTCTCGATGTCTAAAGATGGACTTTTACCCAAAGCATTTTCCGCAGTGCACAAACGATTTAAAACACCTTTTAAATCGAGCTTGCTATTCATGTTGTTTGTCAGTTTATTTGCTGCATTTATTCCTGCACGTGTGGTAGGTGAAATGACGAGTATCGGAACACTCTTGGCTTTTGTATTGGTCTGTGTGGGAATCATTGTGTTGCGAAAAACTCAACCAGATATTCCACGTTCTTTCAAAACACCTTTCGTTCCTTTGGTTCCTATTTTAGGAATTTTAGCCTGTTTGTTTATGATGGTTTTCTTACCCTTAGACACTTGGTTGCGGTTAATTATTTGGATGATGGTGGGCGTGGATGTTTACATGTTTTATGGAGCCAAAAAGAGTAAGTTAGGCAATGAGTTTAAAAGCTCGAAAGGATTGAGACCTTTGTATTGGACTGGTCTCGGTTTGGCGGCAGGTTTAGGTGTTGTTGCCTGGTTGCATCACTACACGATGCCAGAAGGTCAGTCAGATACAGGATTATTTGTCACTTCTTTGGTTTTAACGATCGTTCATGTAGTTTATTTTAGTTTTCAATTATTAAGCGTTAAAAAATCAGGTGCCCAGGATTAAACAAAGAGAAAATGAATTATGGAAAACCCATTTGACTTTTCAAAAAGATCTCGCCGAGCAATACTCATTTTCACAGGGGTAATGTTGATCTTGGTTTTAATTCCTAGAATATATTTTTTATTAAACCCTTCAAAAGATTTTGAGTTTCATCAGACAGCGGAACAAAAAGAGGAGTTTAAAAAATTTGAATACAAGAAGAAAGAGAAAGTTAGTTGTCAAAAGAAATCACGTTACCAAAAACCTTTATCCAGGTTTGATCCAAATCAGTATTCGGAAGCAGAATGGATGAAATTAGGGTTAAGTGAAAAGCAAGTAGGGGTCTTGATGAAATTCCAAAAGAATGGTTTTTATACGGATGCGGATTTGAAAAAAGTATTCGTTATTTCGGATGAATTTTTTGAAAACATCAAAGATTTCCTAATATATCCTGAAAAACCGCTGCCGGAATATAAAACGGCAACTCAGGAATCTACACAACCGCTTACGCGTGAAAAAGTAGAACTTAACACGGCTTCGATGGAAGAGTTAATGAACGTAAAAGGACTTGGAAAATTCTATGCTGAAAAGATAATTGAGAAAAGAAACGAATTACAAGGTTTTATCGATGAAGAACAATTGTTGGGAATGTGGAAGTTTGATCAAGAGAAACTAACCCAAATTAGGCCATTCATTTACGTTGATAAAAAACACGTCATCCCCTTTGATATCAATGTCGTTAGTTTCGAAGAGTTAAGAAGGCATCCTTATTTTAGTTATAACATTGCGAATTCGATTGTGAAGTTAAGAACTCAACTAGGAAAATACCAAAGAATAGAAGACCTGAAAAAATCCGTTCTAATCACGAATGAAGTTTTTGAAAAAATCAAACCCTATGTCATGGTCGAAGAATGATGGTTTAATCCAATAAAAAGATTTTTCACTTCAATCAATTTCTTACATGGATTTACAAACACTTGCTTAACTTTGTCGTGTTTGTATAAAATCACTTATTAAAGTTGGTTTTGAAATTCAATTTATTCAATAGCAAATGATAGAAAGTAAAATTAAAACTGCAATTAGAGATATTCCAGACTTTCCCAAACCAGGGATTATCTTTAAAGACATTACTCCAATTATGATGAATCCTACATTATCTGAAGAAATAATTCAGTATTTGGTTTCCATGTTTAAAGATCAAAAATTGGATAAAATTGCGGGAATCGAAAGCAGAGGCTTCTTATTAGGATATCCATTGGCTGTTCGATTAGGACTTCCTTTTATCTTGATACGGAAAGTTGGAAAATTGCCTTATGATAAAGTTTCGTACTCATACGATTTAGAATACGGCAGTTCAACAATCGAGATGCATACAGACGCAGTCAAGCCGGGCGAACGAGTTCTGATTCACGATGACTTGTTAGCAACGGGTGGATCGGCAGCAGCAGCAGCGGAATTAATTAGAAAGTGTGGTGGTGAAGTTGCTGGTTTTAACTTTTTAGTCTCTTTGGATTTTTTAAATGGAGAAGAAAAATTACACTCGTATAGCGAAAATATTACTAATTTAGTGCGCTACTAATCAATTATCAATATCCAATATACATAGAAATGAATTTTGAAATGAATGAAAATCAAAAAATGATCGCTCAAATGGTGCGAGATTTTGCTGAAAAAGAAATACGTCCTAATTTTATGGTTTGGGATGAATCCCAAGAATTCCCAGTACACGTATTTAAGAAACTGGGTGAACTAGGTTTAATGGGCGTGTTCATTCCCGAGGAATATGGAGGGTCAGGATTTGGTTATGATGAATACATAACGGTAGTTTCCGAGATAGCTAAAGTGTGTGGTTCAATTGGCTTGTCTGTTGCAGCTCATAACTCACTTTGTACGGGGCATATTTACTATCACGGTTCGGAAGAGCAGAAAAGAAAATACCTTCCAAAATTGGCAAGTGCTGAGTTTATTGGCGCTTGGGGATTGACAGAAACAGGAACAGGTTCTGACGCTGGTGGCATGAACACGACTGCAGTACTTGAAGGAAATGAATGGGTATTGAATGGTTCTAAAAACTTCATTACGCATGGTGCTTCGGGAGATGTTGCAGTGGTTATTGCTCGCACTGGAGAGAAAGGAGATTCAAAAGGAATGTCAGCCTTCATCGTTGAAAAAGGAACTCCTGGATTTTCTGCAGGAAAAAAAGAAAATAAAATGGGGATGCGTGCATCGGAAACGTGTGAGTTGATTTTCGACAATTGTCGTATTCCAGCTGAAAACTTGATAGGAGAAAAAGGAAAAGGATTCCAACAAGCCATGCAAATTTTGGATGGTGGAAGAATTTCAATCGGCGCTTTGGCACTTGGCATTGCAAAAGGTGCATTTGAAGCATCTGTAAAATACGCTAAGGAAAGAGAACAATTTGGGAAACCAATTGCTCAATTCCAAGCCATTTCTTTCAAGTTGGCCGATATGGCTACGCAGATTGAGGCGGCAGAGTTATTGCTTTTCCAAGCTGCATACTTAAAAAACAACAAGAAAAACTTAACGAAAGAATCTGCAATTGCAAAATATTACGCATCGGAGGTTGCAGTGCGTGTTGCTGATGAAGCGGTTCAAATTTTTGGCGGCTACGGATATACCAAAGACTTCCCAGTGGAGAAATTTTACAGAGATGCAAAACTTTGCACAATCGGCGAAGGAACTTCAGAAATACAAAAATTAGTAATTTCAAGAGAATTATTAAAATAAGTTTGTTAATTAAAAAATTGGAAGTATCTTTGCAGTCCGATTATAAGAAATTTAATAACCAAGATATGTTAATTATACCAGTAAAAGAAGGCGAAAACATCGAAAGAGCGCTTAAAAAATACAAGAAAAAATTCGATAAGACGAATGTAATGAGGGAATTGAGAGCTCGTAAAGAGTTCATCAAGCCATCTGTCATTGGTCGTCAAGCAAGAATCAAAGCTGCCTACAAGGCAAGAATGATTTCTGCGGAAATCTAGTAACTTTTGTTTGAAAAATACGTAAAAGGAGTCTATATGGCTCCTTTTTCTGTTTTTAAAGAATTTGAATCTTACTTAGTTTCCGAAAAGCGTTTTTCGGAACATACGATAGCCGCCTACACGAAAGATTTAATGCAATTTGTCGAGTTTGCAATGATTGACTCAATGATTTCCTTGAAAGAAGTCAACCACCAGCTAATTCGAGGTTGGATTGTTCATTTAATTGAAAACAAAGCAACCAACCGGTCTGTTAATCGAAAGTTATCCACTTTGAGAACCTTTTTTAAATGGTTAGTTAAAAACAGTTTCATAGAGGTGGATCCAATGTTAAAGGTTAAAGGGCCAAAATCTGAAAAGCGTTTGCCGTCCTTTGCAAAGCAAAGTGAAATGAATTCTAACAGGGCACTCAATTACTTTTCGAATGACTTTGAAGGTACGCGAGATTTATTGATGGTAGAAATGTTTTATCAAACTGGAATTCGATTGTCTGAATTAATTGGCTTGAGAGAAAATGACGTCAATAATTCGAGCATTAAAGTAGTGGGAAAGAGAAACAAAGAGCGCGTCATTCCAATTAGTAAAGCATTAGGGGAGCTCATTGAGCTGTATCGAAATCAGAAAACTGAAATGTTTCCAAAGGAGACCAGTTTCTTCGTAACGATTAAAGGAAACAAATTGTATTCGAAGCTTGTATATCGAAAAATAAATTCTTATCTTGCTAACGTAACAAATTTGGATGTAAAGAGCCCTCATGTATTAAGACACACCTTTGCAACGCACATGTTAAACAATGGCGCAGGATTAGAGGTATTGAAAGACATATTAGGGCATGCAAGTTTATCTGCAACACAAGTTTATACCCACAATTCGTTCGCGCAGTTAAATAATATTTATTCACAAGCTCACCCGCGTGGGCACAAAAACAAGAAAGATGGATATCAAGATTAATGCAGTTAACTTTACAGTTGATCAAAAACTAGTAAACCATTTGAAAGAAAAGGTATCAAAATTGACATTGTACTTCGATCAAATTATATCAAGCGAAGTATTTTTGAGAGTAGATAAAAACGACGAAAAAGAAAATAAGATCACGGAGATTAAAATATTAATACCTGGAAAGGAGTTGTTCGCTAAAAAACAATGCAAAACGTTTGAAGAAGCAGGAGATTTAGTAGTTGAAGCGCTTCGCAAGCAAATTGTTAAGCACAAAGAAAAACAACTCATCTAGTTGAATATGAGAACCTTGTAGTGGGCGGTTTTTGCCGTCCATTTTTTTTGTCAAAAAAAACACAAAAAAAAATGCAAAAAGCTTTTGCCAGTAAAGAATACTTTCATACATTTGCAAACCCAAACGGGAAAACATTGATATCGTTCTTTAAAATTATAAATACCAAATTTTTAATGTGCCGGTGTAGCTCAGTTGGCTAGAGCAGCTGATTTGTAATCAGCAGGTCGGGGGTTCGAGTCCCTCCA
>CAZAVP010000015.1:0-71610 GCA_964488745.1 uncultured Chryseobacterium sp.
ATACAGTTGTAGCTGAAAAATTAGCAACTGGCACAGGGAATACCGTAAAGTTTTGTGTCAGGCTATCCACACAACCAAAATCAGATGTTACAATTAATTTTGAAGTATAGTTTCCGTGTGGAAATGGATGGGTGATGTTGGAAGTTGTATAATCAACACTGCCATTATTATCCACATCCCAAGCAAAAGAATGGAGTGTTGATGGCGCACTAATGGTGGAGTTATTTGTAAAAGTAGATGGAGTTCCATCACACAAGTTTGGAACGGTAAAATTTACGATTGGCAACGGCATCACATGAATGGGGAGTGTTTCTGTATGTGAACAACCGCCTGGTGAAGTGGTGGTTAACGACACGTTGTGTGTGCCAGAAGTAGCGAAGGTAAATGAAGGGTTTTGTAGCGTAGAAGTGTTTGTTCCGCCAAAATTCCAAGCCCACGAATCAATTGAACTAGAAGGATCAATCGTAGAGATGTCGGTAAAAACAGTTGGTTCACCTAAGCATACTGGCGTATATTGAAAATTAGATACGGGAACAGGAATACTTACGATTTCAATTTCAATAGATATTGCACATAAACTTCCTTGAAAAGGGATGACGTCTACTTGATACGTCCCAGGTTGATTGATATTAATTGAACTTGTGGTTGCCCCATTATTCCATAAATAGCTTGCGCCACCAGCTGGAGCATAAAGGGTCATGTTGTCACCAACGCATAAAACGGTATCGCCAGTAGAAGTAGTGATGTCAAATGTGTTGCAACTTGCGTCCACGTACGCATATCCGTAGTGCCCTGATTGACTACAGTCACCTGTTGTAAATTCAACAGTAACATTCTGCCCAATGTATGCATTTAAAGGAGAAAAAACAGTCTCCCAATTTTTATACAATATACTTCCTTGTTGAATAAAGCCGTTTGCAGCGGCATTTGCTCCTGCAATTACACTGTATGTACCACATTCTATGTTATTTCCTGACTCATCAAAAACCCGAACTGAAAAGTACGGTTGTTCTCTGAGCGCATGACCTGGATCTTGGAAAACTACGGCATAGCTATACGTTAAAATGGAGTTTGTAGGTGTAACCATAAAACTCTGTCTCATTCGGGCAGCACCGCTACCAGTAGTGGTACCATTTCCTAAACGACATGAAAAAGTTCCTCCATCTGGATTCACTCGGGGAATTGCGGCAATGACAGGATCGTTACCACCCGTCACAATCAAATGAGACGGACCTGGACCTGCTGGAACTCCACCAACAAAACTGTAAGGAATAGATCCATCAACTGAACCTTGAATTAAATCCCACCCATTCAAATTACCATCTTCAAAATTCATGTTTACACAGGGGCCATTTAATACTTTGGGCGTAAAGGTTTCATTTTCAGGAAAAACTTCATTGGCTAACTGATCTTTTAGGGAGCTAGTAGTTTGATTATATAAAACAACAATTTGATCCGAATGCGTGATGGATCCAGATGCTACGCCTTCATATATGCTTTTGTAAAAGGAAGAGATGATCTTGTACACAAATGTTTGCATTGCATCATTCGCTCTATACTGTTTGGTGATTTTTAAATCCCCTAGTATGTCATTGTAGTTGTAATTTTCTAAAATAAAGTGCTCTACTTCATTTCTGGAAAATCCTACCAAACTCATGGGATGTGAATAAGTATGTTCATGAGTGTGAGAATTATGGATGCGCTCGGTTGATTGTGAAAAAAGATTAGAAGCAAATAAAACATTAACTAAAAATAAAAATGTTAATGTTCTAACAAGGTTATTAGATAAGGCTTTTTTCATAAGATAGAAGTTTTTGTTTTAAATAATAACGTCTTTATTTTTGAAGGGTTGGCAGTAATTCTTTTTTTTGTTAAAAAAATCTTATTTTTCACAGGGTTGTCGTTACTAATTAATTGATAAACAGTTTCTTGATTTTTGTTTTTTTTAGTGTGTTGAATGGTAAAAAGAGAAAGATGTTGAGCTTTCTACGGTTTTAGTGATAAAAAAGGACAAGCAAAACCCAATTTCAGGTTAAAATGATCGGATAATTGATTAAAATGACATTCGTCATTTTAAAGGCTTTTATAAAAGCTTAATTTCGCTGAAAATGAAAAAAAGATGAATAAATCAATTGTCGAAAAGTATAATGTTGCAGGACCTCGGTACACCTCATATCCAACAGTTCCTTTTTGGAAAAACGATCCTTTGGAGGATACCATTTGGTTAACGACTATAGAAAAAAATGATGTTTTTTTTCATTCAGATGATATTTCACTCTATATTCATTTGCCTTTTTGTGAAAGTCTGTGTACTTTTTGTGGTTGCCATAAGCGCATTACTAAAAATCATGCGGTTGAAATTCCTTATATAGATGCTGTTATTAAAGAATGGGAGATGTATAAATCGAAGTTTCTACGACCAAAAATTATTCGTGAATTACACTTTGGTGGAGGAACACCCACCTTTTTTGCGACCCAACAATTAATTCGATTGTTAGAAGCGATTTTTGATTCGTCAAACGTTGATCCACAAATGGTTGAACTAAGTTTTGAAGCACATCCAAATAATACTTCTTTTGAGCATTTGCAAAAGTTGTTTGATTTCGGGTTTAGAAGACTGAGTTTAGGGATTCAAGATTATAGTCCTACTGTACAGCAAGCAATTAATCGAATTCAGCCATTTGAACAAGTAGAAAAAGTTCACCATGAGGCGAGAAGAATGGGCTATAAGTCTGTTAGTCATGACTTAATTTTCGGTTTACCCAAACAAACTTTACAAGACATTCAAAACACCGTTGAAAACACCTTGAAGTTGATGCCAGATCGCATCGCACTATACAGTTACGCGCACGTTCCGTGGATTAAAGGAAATGGTCAACGGGGATTTGATGAGTCTGACTTACCCCAAAATGCTGTAAAACGTCAACTGTACGAAACAGCTAAAAATGCATTAGAAAATGCGGGTTATATTGAAATTGGAATGGATCATTTTGCGTTACCTCAGGATGATTTGGCAATTGCATTTACCACGAAAAAGTTGCATCGTAATTTTATGGGATATACGACTCAAAATACTTCATTTTTATTAGGTCTCGGAATGTCCGCAATCTCAGACAGCTGGTTTGGTTTTGCTCAGAATGATAAAACGGTAGAAACCTATATGAAGATTATTGATGAAGGTAATTTAGCTGTTGTTAAAGGGCATCTATTAAATGAACTAGAATTAGAGATTCGGAAATACATTTTAGATTTGATGTGTCATTTCGAAACTACTTTTATCACAGATTCTCCTTATCGGGACATTCATGAAAAGATTAAATTAGATTTGTCCGAAATGATTGCAGATGGATTGGTAACGGTTGAGGGTGATAGAGTAACGGTCACAAACATTGGAATTCCATTCGTCCGAAATTGTTGTATGGCTTTTGATCAAGATTTAAAAGCAGGTGAAATATTAGACAAAAAATTTTCGAGTACTATTTAAATGGATAAACCTTGTTTTCACTGTGGTGATGAAGTAATTGGAAAAGGATACTTTTTAGATGATAAAGTATTCTGCTGTAATGGATGTAGAAGTGTGTATCAACTTTTGAAAGATAATAATCTGGGAGATTTTTATGCTTTTGAAACAAATGCAGGTGTTAAACCAATGAAAGAGGCAGAACATAAATACGCCTTTTTAGACGTAGCTTCCATCCGTCAAAAGTTCATTGATTTTGAAGAAGGTGATTTAACCAGAATCACTCTTTTTTTACCTGAGATCCATTGTTCTTCGTGTATTTATTTACTCGAAAATTTACCAAAAATTCAGAGAAGTGTCACGGGTTGTCACGTGAATTTTGCAAAAAGAGAAGCGGTCATTAGTTTTTATCATCAGCAATTATCGCTTTCAGAATTAGCATTTTTTCTAAGTAAAATCGGATACCCGCCTAATTTTGGCAATCGCGATCAAAGTGAGAAGAAAATAGATAAAATCTTCTTGTACAAAATAGGAATTGCTGCTTTTGCCTTCGGAAGCATCATGCTGTGGAGTGTGCCGGATTACGCGGGAGTGGGAGAGGATAATGCTTATTTTAGAAATTTTACGTCTTATTTGTCTTTGGCGGTATCCATTCCTGTATTGTTGTTTTCAGCAAGGGATTATTTTATCTCGGCGTACAAAGCATTAAGGTATAAAAGTTTGAATTTAGATGTTCCCATTACAATCGGAATCATTGCCTTGTATTTACAAAGTGTTTACAGCATTTTAATTGGAGAAGGTGCTGGATATATGGATTCTTTTGCAGGTTTTATTTTTTTCTTGTTAATCGGAAAATGGTTTCAGAATAAAACGTATCAATCCATGTCATTTGAACGGGATTATACCGCTTATTTTCCAGTTGCTATTACCAAGTTAACAGCAGGAGAAGAGTCCATCGTTGAAATTGAAGACCTTCAAGTGGGAGACATCATGCTGATTCGAAATGAGGAAGTGGTTCCTTGTGACAGTATCTTGGAAGCGCAAACGGCAAAAATTGATTACAGTTTTGTGACGGGTGAGTCCAAGCCAATTTACAAAAAGAAAGGCGATTTTATTTATGCTGGAGGTCGATTGATTGGACAGCGGGTTCAAATGTCTGTTCATAAAGAGAGCAATCGAAGTCACCTAACGCAAATGTGGAATGAAGTAAAGTCAAACAAAGAAAACAGTACTCGTTTTGCGTTTCAAGATAAAATAGCACATTACTTCTTGATAATCATTTTAATTATTGCCACTTTGGCCTCAATTGGTTGGGCTTTTGTGAATCCTTTGCGAATAACGCATATTGTGGTTGCCATTTTGATTGTTGCTTGTCCTTGTGCATTGGCACTTTCTGCTCCGTTTACATACGGAAACATCATGCGTGTTTTGGGTCGAAAAGGGTTGTATTTGAAAAATACTGCGGTGATTGAACGACTCAACTCGGTTACGGATGTGGTTTTTGATAAAACGGGTACGCTCACTTCCAGTGCTGGATTGAAAGTGGAATACATTGGCGATGTTTTGACTCAACGTGAAAAGGAATTGATTTGTGCGATGTCGAATTCATCAACACACCCGTTATCAAGAGCAATTGTTATTCATTTTAAGAGTTTAGGTGTTTTTGCTGAGCATGAAATTTCCAATTTTGATGAAATTTCTGGTAAAGGGATTTCGGGACAAATTGAAGGAGAAACGATTCAAGTTGGAAGTGCTTCGTTTGTCAATTTACGACCAGAAGACGTCAATGAAAGCGCAACGTATATTCGCGTTCTAGGTAAAACAGGGAAATTTGTTTTTACTTCTCAATTACGTCAACGCATGAATGAAATGATGAATTCTCTAAATTCATATACTATTCACGTTCTTTCCGGCGACAAAGATAAAGATAGAGATTTGATGTTGAATATATTGCCTGAGAATAGTCAGTTGATTTTTGAACAAACTCCCAAAGATAAATTGGAATACATCTTGAAGTTAAGAGAAAATGGCAAATCGGTTTTGATGGTTGGGGATGGTTTGAATGACTCAGGAGCGTTGGGTGCTGCGAATGTAGGCATTGCAGTATCAGAAGATGTTTTCCGTTTTTCACCTTCTTCGGATGCGATTATTGAATCGGAAAAACTATGGAATTTGAACGGGTTCTTGAGAACCTCTGCCTATTCCAAATCCATTTTAGCTGCTTGTTTGATCTTTTCACTTTCCTACAATGTTGTTGGATTAAGTTTTGCAATCTCAGGAAATTTAACACCGTTAGTGGCCGCTATTTTAATGCCAATCAGCTCAATTACGGTAGTTTTCATTAGTTCTTTCATGGCTTTCCTTAAAAAATAGCTTCTTATTTTATAATTTTTGTTAAAATGGTACGTTTTATGTATTAAAAGCCAATAGTAACAATGCATACTTTAAAACCTGCAAGCTTTAAAATATGGGAAAAAACCAGAAATCATGAGAATCAATCCAATGTACCATCACACCACAGATCGTATCCAAGAAGAAATGATTTGGGTTCAACAGGCAAAGGAAAATCCTGAAAATTTTGCGCCATTGTACAAAAAGTATCATCCAGCTATTTTTAGATACGTTCACCAACGCGTGGACGACACGGATATGGCTTTGGATGTAACTTCTCAAGTATTTATGAAAGCATTAAATAACATTCATAAATTTGAGCATCGGGGAATTCCTTTTGGATCATGGCTGTATCGCATTGCGAAAAGTGAATTAAATCAGTCTTTTAGAGATCGAAAAGCAAGGAATACTGTCAACATTGACACGGTTATTCTTCAAGATCTTTTAGATGAAAAAGAAGAAGAGTTTTTGGAAATTCACAAACAAAATCTTTTAAAGGCATTGTCTACTTTAAAGACCGATACACTGAGGATTATTGAGATGCGTTTTTTCGAAAAAAAATCATTTAAAGAAATCGGAGATACGCTTCAAATAACAGAAAACAATGCGAAGGTGAAATGCTTTCGAGCACTGATTAAATTAAGAATACATTTTGTTTAATCATCCGTCATTTTGTGGAAGAAACTTTGGTGAAAAACACGATTTAAGACTTTGCTTATCACGTTAGGAAGTAAGTGTTTTAATAAACTTATCCACAATTGTTTATAATTTAATATTGCACGGAATACCTTATTAATTGGATGGTTTTAGGGATTTTTTATTTTTTTTGTGATTGAATTTAAAAGGATTAGGGAATTGAATTTGAATTTGCAGTAAATTTTTGTAATTTTGCCCCGTTATTATTTATTTAACAAATCATAATTTAAAGAATATTTATGAAGTTTTTTCTAACCTTTACTCTATTTTGCTTTGTTTTTATTGGATTGAGTCAGTCTTCCAATTTTAATTCTCAAAAAGAATGGTCTAAGAATAAAAAAGAGATCGTGTTTCAAGCTGGAGCAACTCAGTTTCTTGGTGATCTTGGAGGTCGAGACATGGTAGGAAAGGACCATAGTTTGGCAGATATAAATTTTCCATCAACAAACATCAATTTAGGAATTGGTTACCGTTACCGTTTCCATCCTCGCTTTGCAACTACTACCTTGTTAAATGTTGGATTGTTGAAGGGAGATGACGCTTTGACAGAGGAACCAATCCGTAAAGAACGCAATTTGAGTTTTCGATCACCCATTGTAAATTTAAATCAACGGGTAGAATGGATTATTTTTGCCAATGAAAAAGTAGGAAAAAGATACAACATCAAGGGAAATAAAGGAATGAAATACCACAGCGAGCAATTTTATGTGTTTGGGGGTGTTGGAATCGCATACTTTAATCCACAAGCTAATTTTAACGGTTCTTGGGTTAATCTTAGACCATTGAGTACGGAAGGTCAAGGTTTAGAAAATGGACCGAAAGAATATTTACCTATTACAGCAACCATTCCAGCTGGTTTAGGATTCAGAATGGCAATTTCACAAATGTGGAGAATCGGGATTGAAGCGAGTTATATAAAAACATTTAGTGATTACATTGATGATGTTAGTGGTGTTTATTACGATCCTGTAGCGTTGTCAACACAAGTTTCACCTACTGCAGCGGCGTTGAGCAATCGATCGCCTAACAATCCTAGTTGGTTTGCGGCTGGAGAGCAGAGAGGTGATAAAACAGACATGGATGCTTACTTCTTTCTAAATATAACAATTTCAAAAAACATCACCTACACCAATAAAAACGCGCGTTATAAAGTGAGAAAATACAAAACAGTTAGATCTAAATTCTAATCCATTGGATTTTAAATTATATGGCGAGGAATATTATTCCTCGCTTTTTTGTTTATACATTTGCCCAAAAAATAAGTATGTATTCGATTATCCGCTCTCTGTTGTTCTTGTTTAATCCTGAAAAAGCACATTACGTAACTGCGAAAGTAATTCGCTTTTGTCTTGGTATCCCAGGTATGAAATCTGTTTGGAGAAAGTTATTTTGTTTGGAAGATGCGAATTTAGAAAAAAAGGTTTTTGGAATCAAATTTAAAAATCCCGTTGGACTCGGAGCCGGATTTGATAAAGATGCGAAAATGTTCCAAGACTTGGATTATTGTGGATTTGGTTTTATTGAAATTGGAACTTTGACTCCAATTGGTCAACCGGGAAACGAAAAGCCGAGGTTATTTAGACTTCCAGATGACAAAGCAATTATTAACCGAATGGGTTTTAACAACGAAGGCGTTGTTGCGGCTGCAGAGAGATTGAGAAATAGAAGTGGTCAAATTATCATTGGGGGAAACATTGGAAAAAACAAAGCTACAGCCAATGAAGACGCACTCCAAGATTACTTAATTTGTTTTCACGAATTGTATGAGGTAGTTGATTATTTTGTGGTCAATGTATCTTCTCCAAACACACCTAACCTACGAGCTTTGCAAGAGAAAGAGCCGTTGATGAATCTGCTGTCTGCTTTGATGAAAGAAAATGCATTAAAACCGAAGCAAAAACCAGTTTTATTGAAAATTGCACCTGATTTAACAAACGAACAATTGGATGACATTATTGAAATTGTTCAAGCAACTAAAATTGACGGAGTTATTGCCACAAACACAACCATTTCACGAGATAATTTAAAAACAAAATCGGATAGAGTTGAAGAGATTGGAATGGGTGGACTTTCAGGAGTACCTGTGAAAGAAAGATCCACTGAAGTAATTCGTTATTTAGCTCAAAAATCAAATAAAGCATTCCCAATCATTGGAATAGGTGGAATTCACTCCGCTCAAGATGCCCTGGAGAAATTAGAAGCAGGTGCGGATTTAATTCAATTATATACTGGTTTTATCTACGAAGGTCCGAAATTAATCAAAGAAATTAACCAGGCTATTTTAAAAAAGTTGAAGGTTTAAATTTTCTTAATTATGGGCTTTTACGTGTGAAATAATTGTACTTTTACACGTATGAATCACGTAAAAATTATTGAGTGTCCGCGTGACGCCATGCAGGGAATTGAATCATTCATTCCTACTGAAACCAAAATCGATTACTTAAATCAGTTGTTAAAATGCAATTTTGACACGTTGGATTTTGGGAGTTTCGTATCTCCAAAAGCAATTCCGCAATTAAGAGATACCGAAATGGTTTTGAATGGATTGGATTTATCCAACACAAAAACAAAACTTTTGGCAATAATTGCTAATGAAAGAGGAGCGGAGCAAGCTGTTGGTTTTGATCAAATCAATTATCTAGGTTATCCTTTTTCAATTTCAGAAACATTTCAATTACGCAATACCAATGCAACTATTGAAGAATCGTGGAAAAAATTAGAAATGATTCAAAATCTGACCGAGAAAAAGAACAAAACATTGGTGGTTTATCTCTCCATGGGGTTTGGAAATCCGTACGGGGACGAGTGGAGTCCAGAGATTGTAATGAAATGGTCTGAAAAGCTACACAAAGATTTGGGAGTTAAAGTTTTAGCTTTGTCTGATACCATTGGTTGTGCCACTCCACAATTGGTTTCCTCCTTATTTTCGACCGTGATTCCAAGGTTAACGGAAGTGGAGTTTGGAGCACACATGCATACCACAGTTGACAAAGTATCTGCGTTGTTAGAAGCTGCTTATTCCAGTGGATGTATCCGATTTGATGGTGCAATTAAAGGGTTTGGCGGATGTCCGATGGCGGTTGATGAATTGACAGGAAACATGCCTACCGAATCGATGATTGATTGGTTTGAAACAAAAAAAATTCGTACAGGTATTGTAAAGGATGAATTTGAAAAAGCATACGAAATGAGTAACCAAGTTTTTTAAATCCGTTAGTTAAAATAGTGAAATATTATTAATATAGTATGAAATACATTTTTCTTTTTCTTTCCGTGCTTTTTCTTTTTTCTTGCAAAACGGAAACAGATTCTACTGTTAGCGATGAATCAACAGATGTTGTTTCAGCATCTTCCAATCCAGTAAATCTTGATAAAAACATTGAAATTTTATTTGATGAAACTTCTTTTGCAAATGATAAGATTCCAGGGCTATTAAGAGAATTAAATATTTGTAAAGAAGAGCAAGAAAATTTAAACAATGCCACGGAACCCGCTTGTGACCCTAAGTTTTTTCACTTTGAAACGTATGCGGAAGGCATTGCGCTAGAAAATGCATTTATGGTTGTAATTCGTGCAGGTGTTCACGATTGGCCGGTTAGAAGAACAATGGTTTACACGCGTGAAAATGGCAAATTGGTTTTGGTAAATACTTTTGTGGGAAATTTAGTTGGGAAATTAAAATCTCCTGCTGGTAAATACGATTTGGTTTTGCAATTTTTTGATGAATATGAAAACCGTTTGGAATGCATTTATAAATGGAAAGAAGGACGTTATCAATACAATTCCGTTTCAAGAATTGAAGGCAGTAAAATCAAAAAAGAACTTCAAGACTCCATGAATGTTGAGATTTATAAAGTACTTAAAAATAACAAATTGGAATATTAATGCTCCGTTTAAAAGTAAGGTTTTATGTTTTTATTTCTTGATGAATTTCTGTGTACGCCACTGATTGTTTGCATGCAGACGGATGAAATAAACACCTTCTTTTAATAAACTAACATCAACTTGTTGAATGCCTTCCAATCTCGACTGCTGTATTTGTTTCCCATCGGTAGTCACAATTTGATACTCCAGAGTTGTTTGATCGCTTTGAATGTTTAATACGTCATTTACAGGATTTGGATATAACTGAATAGCAGTTAATTCAAGGTTGTTTATTGCAAGAGGATCTTCTTTTCGAACGATTATATCATCCAAATACAAAGCGTAGCCATCATTCGTGGTATTGACAAACGCAAGGTAAACAGTTTGTCCATTGAAAGAAGAATCTAATAAAAAATCGCGTTCAATCCAATAAGGCGTTTCTTGAATAATAAGTGAAACGGTATCAACAAAGTCAGCAATTTGATTGCCTGTGGAAATTAAAACTTTATAATTATCAGGATAAGACGGATCAAATGATTTGGCTTTGAATTTCAGGTAATTCCCATAGGTTCCCAGTGTAATTGGAGGGGTGATTAACCATTTATTTGCTGTTCCAACTGGTTCGTAATAGGAAGTCGAACTAACTGTCAAATTCGCCGCACTGTCTGGATCAGCTTTTGAAATCCAGGCGCTCGTATATTCACTTACTTGTGCATTTGGAATTTGTTGATCTACATCGATGACTTCCCAATTGGAGGGAAATCCAGCTTGAAAATCTTCGTTCAGTATTTCTGTTTGAGAGATGCTAATACTTGCAAAGGCAAGGGTAAAAACGGTAATCAATTTTGTATGCATAAGACAAAGATAATAGAATTGAATAATTTTTAGAATTTGAATTTACATTTTGACCTTTCAAACCAATTGAACTCGCTCACGGACGAATGATTTGAACAGAATAATCCACCCCGATTTTGATGATTTGAGAAACAGTATGGTTTTTTTCTGTCAAGCGTTCCATGACAATCGCATCAACACCTTCTTTTAATTTTTGATTTACATCGTCAAAACAAGTTGGATTTGCTTCACCCGAAATATTTGCCGACGTAGAAACCAAGGGGCGACGCATGGCGCGAATTAATTGGAGGCAAATGGGGTCTTTGGTAACCCGAATACCCACTGAACCATCAGCAGCTAAAATTGAAGGTGCAAGTCTTTTGGCGTGAGGATAGATAACGGTCAATGGTTTGACTGCAAAATCAACCAAGTCATAACAGACATCTGGAAAATCAGGAATGTGTTTTTCAATCATTTGAAAACCATCCACCAAAATGATGAAACTTTTGTCTTCAGGTCTATTTTTTAAAGCAATGAGTTTTTGACAAGCTAGTTCGTTGGTTGCGTCACAACCCAAAGCCCAAATGGTGTCCGAAGGGTATAAGATTGTTCCGCCTTCTTTTAAGGTTTCAATGATGTGTTCCATGGTTTGATTTTATTCTTCGTTTAAAAGATCTGGTCTTCTTAATTTGGTTCTTTCCAATGCTTGTTTTTCTCGAAACGCTTCAATCTTGTTAAAATCGCCTGAAAGCAATACTTCTGGAACTTTCATCCCTTTAAATTCGGGAGGTCGCGTATAAACTGGAGGCGAAAGCAAATGGTCTTGAAAACTGTCCGTTAAAGCAGACGTTTCATCATTTAGAACTCCTGGCAACAAACGCACAATGGCATCAGTCAATACTGCAGCGGCTAATTCTCCTCCAGAGAGAACATAAGATCCAATTGAAATTTCTTTCGTAATGTACATTTCTCGCACCCGTTCGTCAACTCCTTTATAATGGCCGCATAAAATCAAGATGTTATCAAGAAGCGAAAATTGATTGCAATGAGCTTGTTCTAATATTTCACCATCAGGTGTCATGTAGATGATTTCATCGTAGGTTCGTTCTGCTTTCAATTTTTCGATCAATGCAGCAATGGGTTCAATACTCATCACCATGCCTGCGCCACCGCCATATTGATAATCATCAACGTTTTTGTGTTTGTTGGTGGCATAATCTCGGATGTTATGAAAATGAATTTCAACCAAATTTTTATCTTGTGCTCGCTTCATTATGGAAGCCGCAAACGGACTTTCTAAAAGTTCGGGCAAAATGGTAAGAATATCAATGCGCATCATGTTGCAAAAGTACATTTTTACATCCATTTAAGAGGACTAATGCGAAATCTAATTTTATTTGAAATTCAGGTCAGCTCATAAAATATGAAAATGAGTTTAAATCATTAGAACTGAATGTTTAATTTTGTAGGTATTTAAGAGAAAGAGAAGTTTTTGATTCGGTTATGGCAACAAAAGATTCCAATGTAATTAATTTAATTTTAATAAAGTACAATTTTTTTATTGCATTTTGTTCGGTTTCAATCTTGCTTTTTTTCTCGATTTTAATGCAATATCACTATCCTTTCGCAGTTTATGGATTTACATTTTTGGCAACCTTGGCAACCTATAATCTATTCCGGGATTACAAAACTTTCACGGATTACCTTTCTGATTTTAAATCACTAAAATTCTTTTTAGTGGCAATTAGTTTTACCATAAGTGGTGTTTTCTTTTTATTGTTGCCTTGGGATGTGCAGGTTTACTACTTCGCAGTGGGTTTACTCACTTTATTATATAAGTTTAAGATGTTTGGATTCAATTCTTTGAGAAATGTCCCTTACCTTAAATTACCGATGATTGCCTTGATTTGGGTTTTGACAGGAAGCATTTACCTTTTACTTCATTTTAATCAGTACAATGATTTAAACCAGTTGAACGACATTCATCGAATAAGTGGGTTGTTGATCATGCAATTATTTTTCTTTCTTGCGATTACAATCCCTTTTGATGTGTTTGGCATGATAGAAGACGATATGAAAACAGTTCCAAAAAGATTAGGCGTTAAAAAGTCACTGCGAATTTCAAAAATACTTTTGGTTTTGTATGTCCTTACTTCATTTTTTATTTACAAAAGGATAGAATTTATTTTTGCTTCTGTGTTGCTCGCAACCATTACTTTTTTACTGATTCATTGGAGTCCGAAATTTCAAAAAAAGTCTTTGCAATATTATTTGATTGATGGTACTATCTTATTGCAAACTTTCCTTTTTTATTTCTTTTTGAAACTTTGAGGTCTTACAAAAATCTTTTTCTTTGCTCTGGAGAAGGTAAATAACAAGCTTCTTTTTTTATTTTTTTTCGATTTCTTGCAATCAAATCATAAACCTTATCGCGTAAAAAAAGAGGTGTAAATTTGAAAATTTTCAACCACGACCAAGGCATATTTAGGTGCGAAGAAATCTCAAGAGCAGCGGAGGATTTTTTTAGTAGTTTTCTATTTGACCATACATAAAGTGTACTGTAATCGGGTAGTGGTAAATGATGTCTTTTCAAAAAATCGTTTGCAAAATCCGATTGAAGTGCAGAGAAAAGCATCTTGTCGTGTTTTTCATGTTTCAGTATAAATTGTACAACGCTGTTGCAAAAACCGCAATCACCATCATAAAACACCATAAAATCTAATTCATTACTTTCCATCTGATTACATAATACAAAGAAAAATGGTCATTCAAATTTAAGCATAATTAGTTGAACTTTTGTAAAATTAAACACAGACAAAATGATTTAAAAAAATCTCAACAGATTCGTCGAAATACATATACTACTTTTTTTCCAATTTTTTCCGATTGTTAATAAAAAAAGATGTCAACTGTTAAACGCTTGATGAGTCAATCGATTGCAAGATGTTCATAAATAAATTGAATTTAAATCAAATTAAAATGGTGAATATGTCGCTATCTTGCACTCAAATTCTAAGAATTAAAGTCACATCGACTTCACTATAAATTATATTAAATTCTAGCCACAATGGAGGACATTTTAGTTTCAGTCAATGAAAAAAGAAAAGAGTTGTTAATGAAAGAAGAAATTTCAAAAGCTCCCATGCAAACATTCGAATACGAAGAAGCTGTTGAAGCGTCAATTAAGTATTTTGAGGGAGATGAATTAGCTGCAAAAGTTTGGGTTAACAAATATGCTTTGAAGGATACGGATGGCAACATTTATGAATCGAATCCAGACATGATGCACCGTAGAATGGCGAAAGAAATTGCTAGAATTGAGAAAACATACCCAAATTCGTATAGTGAAGACGAGATTTACGATGTTTTAGCCAAATTCAAATACATCATACCACAAGGCGGTCCGATGACAGGAATTGGAAATGATTTCCAAGTTTCCTCTTTGTCGAACTGTTTTGTAATTGGAAACGAAGGCAATTCTGATTCCTATGGTGGAATCATGAAAATTGATGAAGAACAAGTTCAGTTGATGAAACGTAGAGGCGGAGTTGGACATGATTTGTCTCACATTCGTCCCAAAGGAAGTCCGGTAAACAACAGTGCTTTATCTTCTACAGGCGTCCCTTCTTTTATGGAAAGGTATTCTAATTCAACCAGAGAGGTTGCCCAAGATGGACGTAGAGGTGCCCTGATGCTTTCTATCTCTATCAAACATCCAGATGCTGAACATTTCATCGATGCAAAAATGGATGGAACGAAAGTGACGGGTGCAAATGTTTCAGTGCGAATTGACGATGCTTTCATGCGAGCTGTGAAAGCAAATACAAAATACGAGCAACAATATCCGTTGGATGCAAAACACCCAGATTATACCAATACGGTGGATGCCGCTGAATTGTGGAATAAAATTATTCACAACGCTTGGAAATCAGCAGAACCAGGGATTTTATTTTGGGACACGATTATCAATGAATCCATTCCAGATTCTTATGCGGATTTAGGGTTTAAAACAACTTCCACCAATCCATGTGGTGAAATCCCATTATGTCCATACGACAGTTGTCGATTATTGGCTGTAAATTTATATTCTTACGTAGAAAATCCATTTACGCCTGAAGCGAGTTTTAATTTTGAGAAATTCAAAAAACACGTGATCATCGCACAGCGCATCATGGATGACATTGTTGATTTAGAGATTGAAAAAGTGGATGGAATCATCGCGAAAATTGATTCTGACCCAGAAAGTCTTGAGGTAAAAAGAACCGAATTGACGATGTGGCAAAAAATCAAGTCAAAATCCATTCAAGGAAGAAGAACAGGCGTTGGAATAACAGCTGAAGGAGACATGTTGGCGGCTATGGGATTAAAATACGGTACCAAAGAAGCGACGGAATTTTCAACAGAAATCCACAAAATATTTTGCTTAGCGGCTTATGAATCTTCTGTAATGATGGCAAAAGACAGAGGAAGTTTCCCTATTTATGATGCTCTGAGAGAAGAAAGAAATCCAATGATCAAGCGCATCAAAGAAGCAGATCCTGTGCTGTATGATAACATGGTGAAATACGGGAGAAGAAACATTGCTTTGTTGACCATCGCACCAACAGGTACAACAAGTTTGATGTCTCAAACTTCATCTGGAATTGAGCCTGTTTTCATGGTTTCCTATAAACGAAGAAGAAAAATTAATCCAAATGATAAAAACGTTCGCGTTGATTTCGTAGATGAAGTAGGCGACTCTTGGGAAGAGTTCCACGTGTTCCACCACAAATTTGTGACTTGGATGAAAATCAATGGTTACGATGTGGATGCAGTTTCTAAAATGAACGAAGAAGAATTGAATAAAATCATTGCAAAATCTCCTTATTACGGTGCAACTGCGAATGATGTAGATTGGTTAGAAAAAGTTCGTTTACAAGGTGCCGTTCAAAAATGGATTGATCACTCCATCAGTGTAACAGTAAACGTTCCAAACGATGCTACTGAAGAATTGGTCAGTAAAATATACTTGACTGGTTGGGAAAGCGGATGCAAAGGAATCACAGTGTATAGAGATGGGTCAAGAAGTGGAGTTTTGGTTTCAAATGACGATAACAGCAAAAATGAGTTGGAAAATTCATCACAATTCATCGAAACGAATGCACCGAAACGACCCATTAAATTAGATGCTGAAATCATTCAATTCAACAACGAAAGTGAAAGATGGATTGCGGTAATTGGTTTGCTGGATGGAAGACCTTATGAAATTTTCACAGGTGCTGCTCGTGAGTCATTCTCGATTCTTTCAGAAGTTAAAAAAGGTTGGGTACTTAAAAACAAGTCAGAAGACGGAAAAACAAGATACGATTTTCAATACGAAGATAGTTACGGTTACAAAACGACCATCGAAGGCTTGTCGCGTACATTCAACGAAGAATATTGGAACTATGCGAAATTAATTTCTGGAGTATTGCGCCACGGAATGCCCTTGAGTTCAGTGGTTGACATGGTGGATAACCTTCATTTGAGTGAAGAAACATTGAATACTTGGAAGAATGGGGTTGTTCGTTCTTTAAAAAGATTCATCCCAGACGGAACAAAGCCGCAAAATAGCATTTGTCCCAATTGCAGTGAATCTTCTTTGGTTTACGAAGAGGGTTGTTTGAATTGTAAAAGTTGTGGACATTCCAAGTGCGGATAGAAATTCCACCTGAAAAACCTTAAAAGCCTTTGGAGAAATCTGAAGGCTTTTTTTGGGAGTAATTTTTTCTATATGGAAACATGGACAGTATAATACAAGATGGGATTTATATATGGCGAATTGAATTTAAACTTACTTCAAGTGATAAGCGAAAAGTGGATGTGGGGCACGTAACCTTGATTCGTTAAAATGAAACACGATTTAATTGTGAATTGTACTTTCAGGAGCTTACCTTAAACTGATTTTTACGCTTATAACACGCAAAATTCGATTTTTTTTGTTTTTCACGGATTATCTACCCACGTAATCACCCGATCCAAACTGTCGTTCAATCTGATTTTTATCCAAAGTGTATCTTCAGGTAACAAGTGAGCAATGTGTGTTGGCCATTCGATGAAACAGATATTCTCGGAATAAATCATTTCTTCTATTCCAATGTCATAAGCTTCTTCTTCGGAGTTTAAGCGGTATAAGTCAAAATGAAAGATCTTTCCATATATGGGACTATCGTATTCATTTACTAAGGAATAGGTCGGAGATCCGTGCACTTCCGCTACGCCCATTGCTTTCAAAATCATTTGAACCAAAGTGGTTTTACCAGCGCCCATCGCCCCATCGAAAGCAATTATTTTTCGCCCATTTAAACCTTCTAAAAGTGATACAGCAACTGCTCGTAAATCCTCGACCTGATGAACAATGTGTTCCATTGGATATAACTTCATGAATCTATTTTGACTTCAAAATTACGAAAGGAATGCATAATTCTTCCAAAGAAATTCCGCCGTGTTGGAATGTTTCGCCATAATATTTCACGAAATGGTTGTAATTGTTAGGATAAACGAAGTAATCATTTTCTTTCGTAAAAACATATTCATCTGAAATTGATCCTTTTGGCAAGAATGCTTCTTCGGGTTTTTTAACCGTGAAAACTTCTTTTTCTTTGTAGGTTAAATTTCGTCCGACTTTGTATCTCAGGTTGGTATTCGTATTGCGTTCACCGACAATTTTTATCGGATTGGTTACTTTGACCGTTCCGTGGTCGGTTGTAATCACCACTTGATTTCCGCTGTCCGCAATTTTTTTGAAAATTTCTTGCAATGGTCCGTGTTCAAACCACGAAACGGTAATTGAGCGGTACGCTGCCTCATCGTCCACCAATTCGCGAATCATTTCCATTTCCGTTCTTGCATGTGAGAGCATGTCTACGAAGTTGTAAACAATGACGTTCAAGTCGTTATCGTTTAATTGGCTAAAATTGTCGAGTAATTTTTTTCCCGATTCGTTGTTGGTGATTTTGTGATACGATAGTTTTCCTTTTTTACCCAAGCGATTTAAATTGGATTCCAAAAATTCTTTCTCATGCATGTTTTTTCCGCCTTCATCTTCCTCAGTTACCCAAAGTTTCGGGAATTTCTTTTGAATTTCAGAAGGCATCAGTCCTGCAAACAAGGCGTTTCTAGCATAATGCGTAGCCGTTGGCAGAATACTCAAAATCATTTCCTCACTTTCAACGGTAAAATATTTCGCCATGATGGGTTTCAGAACCATCCATTGATCGTAACGTAAGTTATCTATGACCACGAGCGTCACTTTTCCTTTGGTCATCAAAGGTGCAACTTTGTCACGAATAACGGTGTGTATCATTTGTGGCGCATCTTCATCGCCGTTAATCCAGTCTAAATAATTGCGTTCGATGTATTTGGCAAACAAGGCGTTGGCTTCTTTTTTCTGAGCGAATAGAACTTCAGACATTCCTTGATCTTCAATTTTATCCAATTCCAATTCCCAATAAATGAGTTTCTTATATAAATCCATCCATTCATCAATGTCCAAACGTCCGTTTAAAGCGTTGCCTAATTGCCTAAATTCTTGCTGATAATTGGAATTCGTTTTTTGTGAAATCAATTTTCCATGTTCCAAATTCTTTTTCAAGCAAAGCAAGATTTGGTTTGGATTTACTGGTTTGATCAAATAGTCCGCAATTTTTCCACCAATGGCTTCCTCCATGATGGATTCTTCTTCACTTTTGGTAATCATCACCACCGGAACTTGTGGTTTGTCTTCTTTGATACGGGTCAATGCTTCTAGTCCAGAAATACCGGGCATATTTTCATCCAAAAAGATGATGTCAAAATTCGAGTCACGACTTTTTTCTACCGCTTCTGCACCGTTATTTACAGTAGTAACCTCATATCCTTTCGATTCTAAAAAAAGAATGTGTGGTTGTAAAATGTCGATTTCATCGTCTGCCCAAAGTATTTTAGCTTGCATTGGCTGTATTTTATTAAATTTGATTTTTATTATCCTTAAAGATATTCATTTGCGCCCAATTCTCATTCAAAATAACAAGAAGAAAATTTTTAACGACCCCGTGTATGGCTTTATTGCCGTACCGGATGAGTTTATTTTTGATTTAATCGAACACCGGTTTTTCCAACGACTGCGACGCATTTCTCAATTGGGTTTATCTCAACTTGTTTATCCCGGAGCTTTGCACACGCGTTTTCACCATGTTCTGGGCGCGATGCACTTGATGTCGCTTGCTATCACTGTGATTCGAAGAAAAGGACACGACATTAGTCAAGAGGAAGAGCGCGCAGTTTTAGCCGCAATTTTATTGCACGACATCGGTCACGGACCGTTCAGTCACGCCTTGGAATATGACATCGTAAGTGAAGTTAGTCACGAACAAATTTCGAGTTTCTTCATGGAATGCTTGAGCAAGGAATTTGATGGAAAATTGGATTTAACCTTGGAAATTTTTCAAAATAAATATACCAAAAAACCGTTTCTCTATCAGTTGGTTTCTAGTCAGATAGACATCGACCGAATGGATTATTTAAACAGAGATAGTTTCTATACCGGCGTAACCGAAGGTCAAATTGGATCGGATCGCATCATTGAAATGTTAAATGTTCACAACGGACAATTGGTGATTGAAGAAAAGGCGATTTATTCGGTTGAAAAGTTCTTAGTAGCTCGTCGATTCATGTATTGGCAAGTCTATCTTCATAAAACCGTTGTATCCGCAGAATACATGTTGATTCACATTTTAAGAAGAGCTAAAATACTATTCCAGCAAGGAGAGAAGTTATTTGCTAGTCCAGCGTTGGAATATTTCTTGACCAATAACATCACCACAGAAGATTTCAGAAACAATCCGATTAACCTGGAAACCTTTGCGGAATTGGATGATGCAGATATTTTTGGAGCGATTAAAGTATGGCAAAAAAGTTCTGACAAAGTGCTTTCAACTTTGGCGAAAAGATTGGTAAATCGAAAGTTATTCAAGATTGAAATTTCAAAAGAGCCGTTTGATGAAAGCAGAATTATTGCCGAAAAAGAACGCGTTAAAATGAATTTAGGATTGACGGACGAAGAAGCTGATTTCTTTGTGTACTCCGATATTTTGGTCAACAACGCCTACAATCAAAAAGAGCAAAACATCAATTTACTGATGAAAAATGGCGAAGTAATTGATGCTTCTTTGGCTTCAGATAATTTGAATATTTCTACCTTGGCGAATCCAGTGACGAAGTATTTTTTGTGTTATCCGAAGTGAATTATGGGAGAAATGACGGAAGAAATGAGAGCGTGTTATTTTACCGCAGGAGGACACAGAGAAGACACAATTGGAAATAAATTTGACATATTAACTTATAGTATTTTGCACCTTATATTTTTTCAAAATATAAATTTCATATATCCAAATAAAAACACATCTTTGACGTTAGTAACGTTCAACAGTATGATTATATCATTTGGTTCGAAAGAAACGGAAATCGTTCAAGAAAATTTCCGTTAGAAATACAAGAAATTGGACGTCGAAAATTACGAATATTAAATAACTCGCAGGATATAAATGATTTAAGAATTCCTCCTTCAAACCGACTAGAAAAATTACATGGAAATCTTAGTGAATTTTATAGCATTCGGATCAATAAGCAATGGCGCATCATTTTTATTTGGAATAATGGAAATGCAAGTGAAGTAGAAATAGTTGATTATCATTAAAAAACAGAATAAAATGGAAAAATTAGCAAATATTCATCCTGGAGAAATATTGAGTTCCGAATTTTTGGTACCACTTGATATTTCTGCATACCGACTTTCGAAAGATTTAAAGATTCCTCAAACTAGAATATCTGAAATAGTCAAAGGAAACAGACGAATTACAGCTGATACAGCGCTTCGTTTGAGTAAATATTTTGGAAATTCTGCCAAGTTCTGGCTTGGAATTCAGAATGATTTTGATATTGAAGAAGAGAAAGAAGCTAAAAAAATGGAATTGAAAGAAATTAAAAAGTTTATTGATAAAGACGTTGCGTAAAAAGCAAAATTATCAACTTCATTATTCTTCAACGACCTCCTTCACTCTCCCAACTTCACCCGTTTCCAGCCTTACTTTAATTCCATGCGGGTGATTTGGGGATTTCGTCAGAATTGCAGTTACTGTGCCTTCTGTTAAATAACCTGTTTTTTGATCTTCTTTGAGGACGATTTTTACTTCTGATCCTATTTTGATGTTTTTTCGATTTGTTCCGTCCATGAAATTCGTTTTGGAAACAAATTTACTGAATTCGTGGTTTATTTGATGAAAATCTCTATTTTTAATACTTCAAATTCAAAATCAAAGTCCGATGAAAGGAACTTTCTTATTATTCAGTTTTCTAGTTTTAGGATTTACGCCCTTTATTCAAGCGCAAAAATACGAAGGCCACTGGCTTGGTCAATTAGAAGTTTCTGGCGTGACATTGCCAGTTGTTTTCCACATCACGAAGGACAAAGATGCATATAAAGGAAGTCTTGACAGTCCGCAACAAGGTGCTTTTGGAATTCCAATTAATGAAGTGAAAATAGATGACGAAGGAATTTTAATCGATTTACCAGCACTTGGAATGACGTATCGAGGAAAATCACTTCAAGACACGCTGAAAGGAAAATTTACGCAAGGTGGAAAAACCTATGATTTAAATTTAGCTCGAATGAAATCAGACACGTATGAGAAACCAAAACGTCCACAAGAGGAGCTAGGAAAAATAAAATATGTAGCAGAAGAAGTTACTTTTTACAATACCTCAGCCAGGGTAAAGTTATCAGGAACGTTGACTAAACCCAAAGGAAAGGGTCCTTTTCCTGCGGTGATTTTAGTAAGTGGTTCGGGTCCACAAGACCGAAACGAAGAAATTTTGGGACACAAACCATTTCTAGTAATTGCAGATTACTTGACCAAAAATGGAATTGCTGTGTTGCGCTTTGATGATCGCGGCGTTGGGAAATCGACTGGAGATTTTAATCAAGCAACAACTGCCGATTTCGCAACAGACGTGGAAGCAGGCATCGCATTTTTAAAGCAACAAAAAGGAATTGATAAAGCCAAAATCGGAATCATTGGCCACAGCGAAGGCGGAATGATTGCTCCGATGGTTGCAGCAAAAGACACCACGCTGGATTTCATTGTACTCCTTGCTGGACCTGGAATTTTTATTCGGGATTTGATGTTGCAACAGATGAAAGATATCGCTAGATCTCAAGGAGAAAAAGACTCGGTTGTTGACACACAATTAGCCAATAACCGACAAGCATTTGAGATTTTATTGAATACACCGGACAATTTTGATGCAAAGAATAAATTGATAAAATTGTTTCAGACAACGGACACTACCATGTCGGAAAGTGAGATTAGAGTCGCCGTAAATCAAATGGTTACGCCTTGGTTTCGTTATTTCATCAGTTTTAATCCGCAAATTGCTTTGGAACAGACCAAATGTCGCGTTTTGGCAATCAATGGAGATAAAGATTTGCAAGTTGCATCCAAACCAAATTTAGAAGGCATTGAAAAAGCATTAAATGAAGGCGGAAATAAGAATTTCAAAATCGTTGAAATGCCAAACATGAATCATCTTTTTCAAACAACAAACACTGGAAAGATTGCTGAATATGGTCAATTGGAAGAAACGTTTTCTCCTCAGATTTTAGAATTGATGAAAGATTGGATTTTAAAGAGCTAAAAAATTATTCTCGTTTTGGTGACAATAAATCTTCCACGCTTCGTGGACGCAAAATCGGATTCCAAGAAAATCCTTGCACAAATTGTTCTTCCTTGTTTATTTGATTCATGGGATACAAAACCCCATCAGGCATTCCGACATAAACCACTTTAGAAACTTCTCCGCTGTCGAGGTAAATTACTAAATCACTTGCATATAAACGAGCCATTCCTGAACGTTTAATTTCTACCAAGGTATCGTTTTCCAAAGTGTCTTGCGGGAAGTAAATCGTCTGAGCATTTTGTTCTACTTTCACGCGATACAATTCATTTTCTTTGAAATACGCCTTCATGTTCTTACCACCAATTTGATTGTAATATCCGCCTGAATCAACTTGTAAAACTGCCGTAGATTTATTCGTAATTTGGACATAATCAATTACACTGTCCTTCAGGAAAACTTCCATGAAATCACCTTTTAATTCAGCATTCGAACTCCAAACAATCGGTGCACGATAGAGTTCCATTTTGTCGTTTATTTTATCATAACTTAAACTGTCGCATTTTCCCTGAAAATCACGGCTATAAATTCGAACATCATAATGGCCTAAAACGGTTTTCAATTCATTTAAACTATCTTGAAAACTGAACAAGGTATCAGCGTGAATATAGATTGTATCTTTTTTCATGCGGTATTCTGCCAATGCTTTTCCAGTCAAATAACCTGATTTATCGTTATCTGAGAGATAAGCATATTCGCCTATAAAACTCATCGGCGATGCCGTATCACGGTAAATAACATTTCCTTTTCCGACGGATATGCCTTTTTGCGAATCTACGAATAAACTGTTTCCGGTAATAATCTTACTATCTTTTGTAATAGATGCATTTTTTTCCAGTAAACCAACCTCATTTTCGGTATGAAACCAACCTTTTTCACATTTCATGACAGAACCCTGCGTAAAAATATCCGTAGGCCCGTAAAAATAAACTTTCTTCTCAGCATACTGATATTGCAAAGTATCGGTAGTCATGCGCAAGCTATCGCTTTGGTAATTAACTCGCCCGCTGAAGAAAAAGTTTTTTGACTCAGGATAGAAATAACCGGTTTTGCTAGTCAATACTTCATTCTTTAAGATACTTTCCACGCGTCCGCCATGGCGATAAATACCTTGACCTTTTTTGGCATCGTATTCCAATGTATCGGTAACCAATTTATACTCATTATCACGAACACGTACATTTCCCCACAGTTTGGCTTTTTTGGTGTTTCCATTGTAGTGCAGTGAATCGCAAAATAGATTAATGGTATCATTTTTATTGATATGCACTTTTCCGTATGCGCGTACTTCGTTTTTTTTTGCATAGAAATAAGCGGAGTCACAATACATGGTATTGCCTTGGTATTTGAAATTTACACCGCCACCAACTAACTTCTGTGCACCGGTTTTTTCATTGTAAATCAATTTGTAAGAACCGGGTAAAAGTTCTAAAATATCTTTTTGACTCCAAACCGTATTTGAAAACAAAAAAATTGCGCTCACCATGAGCGCAATTTGATATATTTTAGAATTAATTTTCAATTTTAGGCTTTATTGATCAATGTTTGCTTTCTATCTGGTCCAACAGAAACTACCGTAATAGGCACCTCCAAAACACGTTCCAAATAAGTGACATAATCTTTCAACGCCTGTGGCGCGTTGGCATAATCAGATAATCCAGTCAAATCTTTTTTCCATCCTGGTAAAGATTCGTAAACGGGTCTGATTTCATCATCAATGATGTCAAAAGGCAATGTTTCCACTTTTTCTCCTTTAATCATGTAGTGCGTACAAACTTTGATTTCATCAAAATTACTCAATACATCTGCTTTCATCATGGACATTTCAGTCACGCCATTCACCATAATGGCATACCTCATCGCTGGTAAATCAATCCAACCACACCTTCTCGGTCTTCCCGTGGTAGATCCAAATTCGTTTCCATCAACTCGAATTTGATCACCGTCTGCATCCATTAATTCTGTAGGAAATGGACCGCTTCCTACACGTGTACAATATGCTTTAAAAATACCGATTACGTTTCCAATTTTCGTTGGCGCAATTCCCAAACCAGTACACGTTCCGGCGGTTACGGTATTGGAGGAAGTAACGAATGGGTATGTTCCAAAATCGATGTCCAACATGGTTCCTTGTGCGCCCTCTGCCAATATTTTCTTACCAGCTTTCAAAGCATCGTTGATGTATTGTTCGCTATCCACACAAGTTAAAGAACGCAAAAGTTCAATTCCTTCGAAGAACGATGCTTCTAATTCTTCGATGTTGTATTCAAAACCTTCGTAGTGATCCAACATTCCTCTGTGCTTTTCAACCAAGGTGTTGTATTTCTCTAGGAAGTTGTCGGATAAAATATCTCCTACCCTTAATCCGTTGCGACCTGTTTTGTCCATGTATGCAGGACCGATTCCTTTCAGCGTTGAACCGATTTTATTTTTTCCTTTGGCAGTTTCAGACGCAGCGTCCAACAAACGGTGAGAAGGCAAAATCAAATGCGCTTTTTTGGAAATCAATAAGGTTTTTTTGATATCTAGGTTGAAAGGAGTTAGTTTTTCAATTTCTTTTTGAAAAACCACTGGGTCAATTACCACGCCGTTTCCAATCAAGTTTAAAACGTCTTTTCTGAAAATCCCAGAAGGAATCGTGTGTAAAACGTGCTTAATTCCTTCAAACTCTAATGTGTGTCCAGCGTTTGGTCCACCTTGAAAACGAGCAATAATGTCATATTGAGGTGTTAAAACGTCAACAATCTTTCCTTTTCCTTCGTCGCCCCATTGTAGGCCTAATAATACATCTACGTTCATGCTTTTTTTGCATTTAATCTTTTTAGTGCTTCTTCTGTTGAAACACTAAAGGTGAATATTTCATTTAATTTTGAAATGTTAAATAGTTTTTCAACATTTCCGTGTAAGCCGGATATGATCAATTCACTTCCTATTGTACGAATACGAGTTAAGCAACGAATAAAGAAATTTAATCCTGAACTCGTGATGTAATCTAACTTTTCAATATCAATAATTAAAAACTGAATTTTCTTTTCAATCACATCGTATAAAACGGCAATTAACTCGTCAGAATCTTCTGGAGAACAAATTTTTCCTTCAATGGTTAAAATAGCACCACCGTTTTGTTGAATTATGGAATGTTTTAAACTCACTGGATTGGATCTTCTTCGATTGAATCTTCATTTCGAACCCCATAAAAATAGAGCGAATGATGTTGGATTTTGATACCAAAAACTTCCTCGATGGTTGCTTTGATGTTTTGAATTCGCGGATCACAAAATTCGATTACTTCTCCTGTGTCGGTTACAATCACGTGGTCGTGTTGCTTCGATCCATGGGATTTTTCGAATTGTGCAATGTTTTTTCCAAATTGGTGTTTTCGAACCAAGTTACAAGCCAATAATAATTCAATGGTGTTGTACAAAGTCGCTCTAGAAACGCGGTAATTTTGATTTTTCATTTTCACATAAAGTGATTCTACATCAAAATGCCCTTCGTAATCATAAATTTCAGCAAGTATGGCAAACCGTTCGGGTGTTTTTCTGTGCCCATTTTGTTCGAGATAAGCCGAAAAAATATTTTTAACTGTCGTTTGTAAATCTTTAGTCACCATTTCTTTTGGGAAAATACAAATTTAAGGATTATTTCAAAGGCAAACCAACAGAATGGACTTTCTTTTCACAACTTATCCACAACTTCACGCTTATGCAACTGATTAACCGCGGAGGACGCGAAGGAAAATAAAAAAGTACGCTCTACCTTCCCATTCTCCTTAGCGCTCTCTGCGCCTTCCCATTGCGATTCTCTGCGTTTAAAAAATACCCATATTTCCACAAATCTAAATTAGGATACATATCTTTACCACAACATTGAAAACGAAAACAACTTATCCACAACTTCACGTTTATGCAACTGATTAACCGCGGAGGACGCGAAGGAAAATAAAAAGCACGTTCTACCTTCCCGTTCTCCTTAGCGCTCTCTGCGCCTCCCCATTGCGATTCTCTGCGTTTAAAAAACACCCATATTTCCACAAATCTAAATTAGGATACATATCTTTACCACAACATTGAAAACGAAAACAACTTATCCACAACTTCACGTTTATGCAACTGATTAACCGCGGAGGACGCGAAGGAAAAAAAAAGCAGGTTCTACCTTCCCGTTCTCCTTAGCGCTCTCTGCGCCTTCCCATTGCGATTCTCTGCGTTTAAAAAAACACCCACATTTCCACAAATCTAAATTAGGATACATATCTTTACCGCAACATTGAAAACGAAAATATGAGATCAACGGTAGAAAAAGCTTGGGAAAACAGAGAATTGCTGAAAGAACAACACACACAAGAGGTGATTGCACATGTGATTGAAGACATCGACAAAGGAATTTTGCGTGTTGCTGAACCTCATGAAAATGGCGAATGGATTGTCAACGAATGGGTAAAAAAAGCAGTGGTGATGTATTTTCCAATTCGTCAAATGGAAGTTTTTGAGGTTGGTCCGTTTGAATTTCACGATAAAATGGCTTTGAAGACCAATTACAAAGAACTGGGTGTTCGCGTTGTTCCGCCAGCAGTTGCACGTTATGGTGCCTACATTTCCGCAGGGGTCATTTTAATGCCTTCGTATGTAAATATCGGTGCTTATGTGGACGAGGGAACGATGGTGGACACTTGGGCAACCGTTGGATCTTGTGCTCAAATCGGAAAACATGTTCATTTGAGTGGTGGTGTTGGAATTGGCGGTGTTTTAGAGCCTTTGCAAGCAGCGCCTGTAATCATCGAAGATGGAGCTTTCATCGGTTCTCGTTGCATCGTAGTGGAAGGTGTTCGCATTGGTAAAGAAGCAGTTTTAGGTGCAAATGTGGTGTTGACGATGTCAACAAAAATCATTGACGTTACAGGTGATCAACCCGTTGAGATGAAAGGGTTTGTACCCGAAAGAAGCGTTGTGATTCCTGGTTCTTATACCAAATCTTTTCCTGCGGGAGAATTTCAAGTTCCTTGTGCATTGATTATTGGTAAGCGTAAAGCGTCTACCGATTTAAAAACATCCTTGAATGATGCTTTGAGAGAGCATAATGTGGCAGTTTAAGTAATGTATTCGTTAATTAATCCGAAATTTAGTACCGAAACTAACACAGAGAGTTTGGTAATCTCTAAACTCGAATGCCGTATTTAAATTTTACAAACTAGTAATCTGTTGCCCCGACTGAACAGTTGGAAAAGAAAAAGATTGAAATAGGTAGCTGAAAAACACCGCTCTTTCTCCAGTTTGATCGCTATTTTATTATGTTCTAACTGTAATTTATTTAATGATTCTCTTCAAGGTTCTCCTTTTTGAACTCTGAATTGTGTCCCATTCCTTTTGTTTCAGCATCGCCAATGGATTAAAAGATTGATTCTAACTCCTTTTTAGGTGCTAATCGCCTCACATACATATATATATATATATGTATATGTTATATTTAGTTTTGTTTTAAAAATCAGCAAATCAAAACTCTTTAAAAGTCTTTAATTCAAATAAGAAATCTCGTTTGGAGAGTTGATCTACACAAATAATTTGAATTAATCTTGATGTATGAATAAGATTTGGCACGCTATAAATCAACACTTGTCAAGTAAAATTACCGTTTAACCAGTCATTGTGATTTTTTTTCAAAAGATATTAACAGTCATTAATTAGTTATCAACATTTTAAAAGTTTTGTTAAAAAAGAGTGAAAAATAATATACATTTGTAGATATAAATTAACTAATGATATTATGATGGAAAACAAAAATTCCATTTGGCCCTCTACTTATGAAGATCCGAATGAAAAAAAGACACGTCAAATTATTGGAACCAATTTCTTAAGAAGAAGCAAAACTTCTTTTTTAATTCTTTGTTTCACAATGTTTGCATTTATTGACACAATGGGACAAACCACCCTAATTTCTCCAACCGGCGATGGTGGATTTGAAAATGGCAGTACATTTGCTGCAAATGGATGGACAGTATCCAATTCGACAAATAATCCTTGGATTGTTGCACCATTAAGTAATGGCGTTATTACGGGAAATGCAGCTTTCATTTCAGATGATGGAACTACGCCAAGTTACTCAAACAGTAGTATATCTTCTAATTTCTTTTGGAGAGATGTTACCATACCTGCTGGAGAAGTTAAAATTAAATTGGATTTTAATTGGATTGCTAACGGAGAAACCTCATGGGATATATGGCAAGTTTTCATCGCTCCCACAACCGTGACACCTTCAGCTTCAAATGCATATCCTGGAAGTGGCACAACAAGTATCCCAGCAGGAATTGCAGGAGCAACCTTTGTGGCAAATGGGACCGTACAAGGTACTGTTCAAACTACATCGCTATACCTCCCAACAACGCTGGCAGGAACTACCTTCCGATTGATTTTTCATTGGAAGAATGACGGGGGTGGAGGAATTCAGCCACCAGCACAAATTGACAACATCTCCTTGGTTTCTTCCATGCCTGGCAACTTTGTTTCCATTGCAACAGGAAACTGGAATTCGGCCACTACTTGGGATGCGAATGCAGTGCCAACTTTTCTTGATAACATTGTAATTTCTACAGGTGATGTTGTTACTATCAACGCAACTAATCAAGCGAATAAAAACGTAACTGTAAACGGTACACTTACTTATGGAACGACGCCTACAACATTTGCTATCGGAGGTGATTTAACCGTTAATAACGGCGGTGTATTGAATGTATTTAGCGGAACAACTGGTAAAACAGTAACAGTTGCGGGAAATATTATTAACAATGGAACCATTGATTTATCCGTTGGAAACACCTCAAGTGGAAACTTAACTTTGAATGGAACTACTGTTCAAACTGTTTCTGGAACGGGAACTTTTAATACTGGTGTTATTCGAAACTTAATTTGTAACAACACCAGTACAGCTATTCCAAACATCAATTGGTTGGTAAATGACGTAAAAATTGTGTATAACTTAAATCTTACTGGAGCTAAAATTAACTTGGGTTCTAATAAATTAACCTTTGGAAATAATGCAGTAGGAAATACCTTGACTGCACCAGTTGGAACTGGGTTTTTACCAGGAGGAAAATTCTCCAGATGGTGGACAGCTACATCCACAGGATCTGCGATCAATGCAGGAACTGACCCCACCAATACAACTAGTAGATATCCTTTCATTGATGTTGCTGGACAAAACAGGGCAATGTACATCTCACGTACAAATTCTACGGGTGCAGTTGCAGGAGAATTGGCCGTTACTTACACTGATGCTTCCACAATGACTACTGGACTTTCTGTCGTTGACGCAGGCTATACCATTACCAATAGATATGATGGTAGTTGGGCAGTTTCAAATGAAGGAACTCCAGTTTTTGCAAGTTCATATACACTTGCAATAATTGCCCAAAATTCATATCCCCCTCTAAATGGAAATTCTCGAATTTTGGGTTCAAGCGCTTCAATCAGCGGAACACACCAAAACGGAACAACAACACCTGGTGCTCAGAGAACATTGGTTTCCCAAGCGGATTTACTTGCTGGTCCTCTATACATCGGCATTGAGGACTCTGATATTTCTTTTGCTTCTACTTCTTCAGGAGATTGGAACAACCCTACAACTTGGAATAGGGGAACAGTTCCAACTTGTGCGGATGCAATCGTCATTGCCACTGGTCATAATGTAACTGTGAACTCTGTTGGAAATGTATCTAATAACCTTAACATCCATGCTGGCGGAACTTTAACTGTTGATTCAGGTGATCTTACTGTTGGTTGTACGATGAATAACAATTCATTTATAAACAATGGAACTTTAACAGTATCAAATGGAACATTAAATATAAATGGAAACATGTTGCATAATACTGCTTCTACTTTTAATCAATCGGGTGGCGATATCATAGTGGATGGAAATGATGCTGGTATTGTTGCAAACTCAGTAGCAAGTGGAACGGCCATTGTTCAATTGAACTCAGACTTGATTAACTTGACTGGAGGTGTATTGACCGTAGTTGATCCACACGCCGCAACCGCTGCCACAAATACAATTGCTTATTTGAACAGTACTGCGCATGTTAATGTTGCTAAGACACACACTTTAAAAATAGGCAATGGCATATCTACCGATGCTGGAGGAAATGCTACAAATGGTTTTAGAATCAATACATGGGCAAGCAGTCGCAGAATCTTATTTGGAAATTTAGATGTTAATACATTGGTAGGAACAAATAGACACGTAACAACATCTTATGCGTTAGGTTTTAGTGGTGATGTGATGATTGCTAGTGGTTCTGACGTTGTGTTTGGCACTACTTATGTTGCAGGAAACATAACCAACAACGGTAATTTTAGTCCCACCGCTTCACTTGTACTATCGAACTTTATGGATGGATCTGAAACTGCATCAACAGATCCACAAACTATCTCTGGTTCTGGTGTATTTAAAAATTCAACTACCACAGTAACAGCAAATCTTTCTTCATTTACTGTTAATAATACCAATGTTGTAGGAGTGACTCTCGACCTTCCTTTATCCATAAGTGGAACATTAACGATGACTTCAGGAATCATTAATACAACAAATACGAATTTGTTGACGTTGGGAACTGGTACAGTAACTGGAACTTTAGCTGGTACCCCAAGCGTTACAAACATGATAAAAGGACCCTTTGCAAGAACAATTGCAAATAACAATACCTCATTCATCAATTTCCCAGTTGGAAAATCAGCATACTCTCCAATTTCTTTAGCGCCAACAACTACGGTTGCTTCAGTGATGAAAGCGGAATCGTTTGACGCTAATGCAGGAATTGCTGATCCAGCGGTCATCAACTTGTCATCAGATAGAAGATGGGAAACAAGTGTGATTTCGGGGAATTTTACGGATATTCAAGTACGTTTAGGAGATGCATTAATTGGTTTAACAGACATACCTGTTCAAGCGCCATCAGCCGCAGGAGTCTATACGAGTTCATTTGGAAGTGTCGCAACTTATGCAGCTGGTACTCCAAACACAACAGAATCAATAAATGCTATTACAGAAGCTAATTATACTGGATTTCTCTCTTTTGCTGAATCAAATGTATGTAGTGGAACACCTGTTCCAGGAAATACAATCGCATCTGCAACAACCATTTGTTTGGGTGAAAGTATTACTGTTGAATCCCAAAACTCAACAGTTGGTACTGGTGTTAGCTATCAATGGAAAAGTTCAACAGATGGTGTAACCTATACCGCAATAACTGGTGAGACAAATCCAACGTTGACTACTACGCCAATTGATGAAAGCTATTACATAGTAGATGTGACGTGTGCTACAGGTCCAGCTACAGGTTCTTCAACACCCGTTCAAATAAACTTCTTTAGTTCAATTACAGCTTCTACTCCAGCAACTCGTTGTGGAACAGGTACTGTAACTTTGAACGCAACACCAAGTACGGGAGCAATAGTTAGTTGGTACGCAGATCCAATTGGGGGAGTTGTTTTAGGAACAGGAACTAGTTTTACATCTCCAAGCATTGCAACATCGACAACTTATTATGCAAGCTCAAGCATTGTTTCACCAGGATATGTCACTGTTGGCAAAGCAAGTACTTTAACAGGGGCAATAGATCAACCGACTGCTTTTTGCAACAGATGGCCAAACTATTGGAGTCAAACAATTTATACTGCGGCAGAATTAATGAGTGCCGGTTTGAGTGCTGGTAACATTACTTCTATGGCATATAACATTGCAACTCTTGGAGATGCTCCTACCAATGCTAATTTTACAGTTAATATTGGGAATTCACCTTCAGGTTCATTCGCATCCAATGCATTCATTTCAACTGCTTTTACCAATGTGTATGGCCCTGTTACTTACACGCATACAGCTAGTGGATGGCAAACAATTCCATTTAGCACTCCGTTTGTGTGGGATGGCGTTTCTGACATTATAATTGATGTGAAATACGATGGTGCTAATTCCATTAATAACTCTCGAACCTACTACACTACGACAGTAAACGACAATGTATTGTGGAAAAATAGTTATAGCGGAACCACCACAACGGGAACGCTTTCTAAAAACAGATTAAATATCACACTACAAGGTGAAACAGCTTGTTATGGCGTTAGAGTTCCCGTTGTTGCGACAGTTACAGCACCACCTGCACTTACGTTAAGTGCTACTTCAGAAGTGATTTGTAGTGGACAATCATCTCCAACCGTTACAGTAACAACTGGATCTACAGATTATGACACCTATACATGGTCACCTGCATCGGGTGTTAGTGGTGATGCAGTTTCAGGTTATGTATTTAACCCAACTGTTACAACAACTTACACATTGACAGCTACTCAAACTGCAGGAACATTATGTGCAACAACAGTTGACTTCACTGTAACAGTAAATGAATTACCATCTGCTTTGACAATTACACCGGCAACACCTACCGTATGTGTTGATTCGATCCAAATGCTTTCTGCAACTGGTGGCAATGTTAATAATGTTACAATTTTAAGTGAAGATTTTAATGGGGCCACAAATAGTTGGACAACAATTAATTTATCGACTGGAGGAACACCTGCTGCGGCAGCTTGGACTTTACGTGCCGATGGATACGATGGAAACAGCAGTAATGATGCATCTCAATATTATATGACCGATAGCGATGCTCAAGGATTAGGTGGAACCACAGAAACATATTTAGTTTCTCCAAGCTTTTCTACTTTGAATTATGTTAATGCAACGGTCGATTTCTATCAGTATTTTAATCAGTACACAAGTTCAACAGCTAAAGTTCAATATTCGGTAGATGGTACATCTTGGACTGATTTAGCAACGTATATAAATGATGATGGAAGTTCTACAGCTTTTGCACAGAAAACAATTTCCTTGCCTGCTGCTGCTCTTAATCAAGCAAATGTGCAGGTAAGATTCAAATATAACGGCTCTTGGGAATTTTTCTGGGCATTAGATAATGTAACGATCCAAGGTGCAAAATCTACGAACATTACTTGGTCGCCAGCAACTAATCTATATACAGATGCTGCTGGAACAATTGCGTATGTTGGTGGTACAAATGCACCTACAGTTTACGTTAAATCAGCAACTGCAGGTACTTTAACTTATACCGTTTCTGCAACGAATGCATCCACTTTATGTGCTGCAACTGCAACAACAAACGTTACCGTAAATGCTGGTACAACAAACACAACAACGGAAACCTCTTGTGACACTTATACATGGGCGGTAAACGGCACAGTTTATACCGCTTCTGGAACGTACACCTCTGTTTCAGGTTGCCATACGGAAGAGTTGGTATTAACCATTACACCAAGTACAACAAACACAACCACAGAAACAGCTTGTGATACATACACTTGGGCTGTTAATGGTACAACGTACACCACTTCGGGAACATACACGGTTGTAACTGGATGTCATACGGAAGAGTTGATATTAACTATTACGCCAACTTCTACCAATACAACTACCGAAGTTTCTTGTGATACATATACTTGGGCTGTTAATGGTACAACGTACACTACCTCGGGTACTTATACAGAAATTGTTGGTTGTGTTGTAGAAGAGCTAGTCTTAACCATTACATCAAGTACAACAAACACAACGACAGAGACGGTTTGTGATACATACACTTGGGCTGTCAACGGAACAACTTACACCACTTCTGGAACTTACACTTCCGTTGTAGGTTGTGATACAGAAACGCTTATCTTAACAGTTAACGCTTCTCCCGTCACAACAATTACGCGTACAGGTGA
The DNA here is from genome assembly GCA_964488745.1 of uncultured Chryseobacterium sp. GTDB lineage: Bacteria > Bacteroidota > Bacteroidia > Flavobacteriales_D > Crocinitomicaceae > JAQVCM01. The sequence goes on from CAZAVP010000015.1 coordinate 34,741, forward strand.
CGATTTAAGTTCTGATGAAGCAGGTGCAACTTCCTATCAATGGGGAACATGTGATGGTGCTTTCTCTCCAATTACTGGAGCGACAAGTCAATCATACAAACCTACCGTAATTGGAAAATACGCTGTTCAGATTATTAAAAATGGTTGTGAGGTAACTAGTGAATGCTTTGATGTGACTACATTAGATGTAAAATCATTAGACGTTTCAAACTTAAACCTATATCCGAATCCTGTGACGAATGCTTTGATAGTAACTTACACCCAAAACATCACTGGTATTCAGGTATATGATGTGACAGGAAGGCTGCTCAAAAACATCGTTACAAATACAAATGAAGTATCCATAGATATGTCAGAAATGCCCGCTTCTTTGTATATTGTTAAAGTAATCGCTGAAAACACCTTTAGTGAATTCAGGGTGGTTAAAAATTAACCGTTAAATTTCACCTCATCCAAGATTTAGGTGAAATTTCGTTAGATTGAATCCCAATAGACTTATTGTCTATTGGGATTTTTTTCAATCTTTTTTTTTCTAGAAGTCAAGGTATTTGTTGAGCTATTCGATATTCAATGAACGGTTATTGTTTTTCAGCACCTTTGGAGACTTATACGTTGTGTCGTATTGAATTATTTCTTTTCAAGCCTCTAATTTTTACTAAGCTGAGTTCGATTGCAAAATGAGCTTTATGTTTCAATGAATGAATAGATTACGAGAAGTTTTAAATAAAATAATGGGCTATTTTTATTTAAAATGACGAAGTAGGATGTCATTTATTGAAGAGCTAACAAAGTAAATCTTCACTATTTTTCATTTTGAACTGATAATCAGTGTTGTAAATTCAATAGAATAATCGAACACAGTTTACTAAGCCGATTCATTTAATTCCTTTTCATACCCCACTTTCTAATTAATCATTTAGAAGTTAAAAAAATACTATATTTACTGTGGAATGATTTGAATAAGTCTTCATTAGCTGATTCGATGATGGAAGAATTTTACTTGAACACATTGACTAAAAAAGCAATTTATTTTATTCAGTTTTTTCTTTTATCAAAGTCAGTGTTTACTAAGATAATGAATGCCTTCGAAATCACTATTTGTAGTAAGTGGTAAAGCATTAACGATCGGGTCAAGCAGAGATATTTACAAAATTAAGAATTGAACAAAAAATGAACAAGAATTAACTTAAAACCAAATGAAATGAAAAATCAATCAATTTATTCATAACGACCTTGTGTTTGTGCTTATTTTTCACACTCAAAACTTTTGCTTGCACAAGAGTGGTTTACCAAGGACTTAATGAGACAATTATTACTGCTCGTTCCATGGATTGGAAAGACAATATTCCTGCCAATCTTTGGGTATTCCCAAGAGGAATGGAAAGAAATGGAGAGGTAGGATCAAGCTCGATAAGATGGAATTCGAAATATGGAAGTGTCATTACAAGTTCATGGGATATTGTCTCCTCAGACGGAATGAATGAAATGGGGCTTGTGGGTAATTTACTTTGGTTGGTAGAGTCTAATTATCCCCAATTTGAAAAAAATAAAAATACAGCGGGTTTATCCATTTCATCTTTGGCTACAGTATGTCTTGGATAATTTTGCAACGGTAGAAGCTGCTGTGGAGGCATTGCGCAAAGAAACATTTGTTGTTGTTTCTTCAAATATTCCAGGTACCGATAAATTTGCGCCCGTACACTTATCGGTTTCAGATAAAACGGGTGATAACGCAATATTCGAATACATTAACGGAAAGCTGGTGATTCACCACGATAAATCTTTTGTGACGATGACCAATTCGCCTATTTTCGAACAACAATTGGCCATCAATTCATATTGGCATGGAATTCCAGGATCAATAATGTTGCCCGGAACCAATCGTGCGGCGGATAGGTTTGTAAGAGCATCTTATTATATTGACGCAATTCCAAAAACCGATAATACGAGAATTGCTATTTCAAGTGTTTTTAGTGTTATTAGAAACTGCTCAGTTCCATTGGGTATATCTTCACCCACAGAACCCAATATTTCATCGACGCGATGGAGAACTGTTGCTGATCAAAAGAACTTAGTTTGCTACTTTGACAATGTGTTGAGTCCCAATGCTTTGTGGGTAGAGTTTAGTAAAATTGATTTCAGTGAGAAAGGCAAAGTGAGAAAGCTTAACCTAGACAAGAATGAGAATTATTCTGGCGAGTCATCTATGAATTTTAAAAACGCCAAACCTTTTGAGTTTGCAGGATTAGAGTAAATAACAGCGGAATTTTACAGGTAAGAATTCCAAACATTAACACTTATTATCGAATAAGACGAGAAAGAGCTTAAAAAAGCGATGAAAATTAAGGTCTTCATCGCTTTTTTGTTCCTTATTGCCTAAAATTCGCGACTTTGTTAATTTACTCAAAGTTCAGCAGGTTAATAGATTCTGTATGGATTGTTTTCCATGAATTAATGAAGTGAGAAAAGTAAAAAGAAGTTTTTAGAATTACATTCCAGGCATTCCGCCTTTCATTCCTTTGAATTGCTTCATCATTCCCATCATGTTTTTGGGATTGCTCATCATTTTCATCATTTTACGAGTGTCTTCGAATTGTTTTAGCAACTTGTTGACTTCTTGAATAGAAGTTCCGCTTCCAAGAGCAATTCTATTTTTACGTTGACCATTTAACAAGGTCGGATTCACTCGTTCGTCTGGCGTCATGGAATGAATAATCGCTTCAATGTGTTTGAACGCATCGTCTTGTATGTCCACATCTTTCAGCGCTTTTCCCATTCCTGGCATCATACCCAACAAATCTTTAACGTTCCCCATTTTCTTGATTTGTTGCAATTGACCCAAGAAATCATTGAAATCAAATTGATTTTTCTGGATTTTCTTTTGAAGTTTTCTAGCCTCTTCTTCATTGAATTGCTCTTGAGCGCGTTCCACCAACGAAACAACATCTCCCATCCCGAGAATTCGATCTGCCATCCGTTTTGGGTAAAACACGTCAATGGCATCCATTTTTTCACCCGTACCAACAAATTTGATGGGTTTGTTGACAATCGTTTTAATCGAAAGCGCAGCCCCACCTCTGGTATCTCCGTCTAATTTTGTAAGAACAACTCCGTCAAAATTGATTTTATCGTTAAAAGCTTTGGCCGTGTTCACTGCGTCTTGACCTGTCATGGAATCTACCACAAACAAAGTTTCTGTTGGATTGATTGCATTTTTAACGCGTTCAATCTCATTCATCATTTCCACATCAATCGCTAAACGACCAGCAGTATCGACAATCACTACATTGAACCCTCTGCTTCTTGCATGGATAACAGCCGCTTTTGCAATTTCAACAGGATTTTTTTCTTCTTTATTTGAGTAAACCTCAATTCCTAATTGTTCGCCCAACACGTGCAATTGGTCAATCGCCGCTGGACGATAAACGTCACAAGCCACCAATAAAGGATTTTTACCCTTTTTAGTTTTGAGGTAATTGGCTAATTTTCCAGAAAAAGTCGTTTTTCCAGAACCTTGTAATCCTGACATCAAAATAATCCCTGGATTCCCTTTGATGTTAATTTCCTCTTCATTGCCCCCCATCAATTCCACTAATTCTTCGTGGCAAATTTTGGTCATCAACTGCCCTGGGGAAACAGCTGTCAATACATTTCTTCCCAATGCAATTTCCTTTACTCGGGTAGTAAAGTCTTTTGCTGTTTTAAAGTTAACATCCGCATCCAACAAGGCACGTCTCACTTCTTTCAACGTCTCTGCGACGTTAATTTCCGTTATTTGACCTTGTCCTTTTAAGACTTTAAACGCTCTCTCAAACTTATCAGTAAGATTTTCAAACATAGTATTGATTTTTTTAGATGCAAAAGTACATAAAAATTGGGAAAATGATGAAATCTTTGAATGATACCGAAAGTTTAAAAGACCCTATAGAAAATAATAGAGACCGCCTCCAATGGCAAAACAATCCAACGTGTGTAGATACATTTACGGTTTATATTTACATTTACAACATGTTGACGGTACAAGTTTTCAACGTGTTTGCTCCAAATAAAGACGATACCAACGACCTTTTCGTCCTCACCTTCAATACATTCGTTTTCATCGATTTTCAGATTTTAATCGCTGGGAAAATGCCATCGTTTCTAGTAAAAACAGTGTTTTTACGCTACATTTGGAAAGGTGAAGGTGACAAGAGGGAACTTAATTTGATCAAATCACGGCACGTTCTCAGGTGGTTGAACATGATTTAGAAGTTCAGACAGGTGGATTTGGGAATTTGGGAAGGGAGCGTGAAGAATGGATAGCTTTAATTGTTGAGGTTTAAACGCTTTATAAACAGTTAGATAATAAATAATTCTTTCGTTTTTTTTTAAAGTGCTAAAATGCTCGTATCTTCGTAACAATGATTTCGAAGTTTATCTTTAATTTTTGAGAAAGAATGGTTACAGATCCTAATATTCTAAAGAGTCTTTTCAAGGAAGGTTCGCTACTTCCCAAGGAGGAAATGTTGGAAATTGCTAGAAAAAAAGGCAAACTGTACATCGGAATTCCCAAAGAAATTTCGTTTCAAGAAAAACGGGTTGCCCTCGTTCCCGAAGCTGTTTCCTTGTTAGTAGCAAACGGTCATCGGGTAATGATGGAAAGTAAAAGCGGTGAATTATCGAATTTTTCTGATCAAGAATACAGTGAAGCTGGTGCTGAAATAAGTTACGAAAGCAAAGCGGTTTTTCAATGTGATTTAATCTTAAAAGTGGCGCCACCATCGGAAGAAGAGGTGGATTGGATGCCTGGAAATCAAACCTTGATTTCTGCTTTACAACTGTCTGTACAACCGAAGGCAATTTTGCAAAAACTGATGCAAAAGAAAATCACAGCCATTGCTTGGGATTACATCCAAGATGAAGAAGGAGTTTATCCAGTGGTGCGCACCATGGGTGAAATTGCAGGAACAACTTCCGTCTTAATCGCTGCTGAGCTGTTGTCTTCTTTCCAGTCAGGAAAAGGAATTATGCTCGGCGGAGTTGCAGGCATTCAACCTTCGGAAATCGTGGTTATTGGCGCTGGAACAGTAGGTGAATTTGCCGTTCGTGCCGCTTTGGGATTAGGCGCTTCTGTGAAAGTATTTGACAATTCCCTTTCTCGTTTGAGAAGGTTGCAAAATAACATTGGAACCCGAATATTTACTTCCGTATTACAACCCAAAGTTTTAGCGAAATCCATTAAAAGAGCCGATGTAGTCATTGGTGCGCTTCGTGCTCCTTTGGGGCGAACTCCCTGTGTGGTAACAGAAGCCATGGTCTCTGAGATGAAATCGGGTTCGGTAATTGTGGATATCAGCATTGATCAAGGAGGCTGTTTTGAAACTTCTCGCGTAACCAACCACAACAATCCAACGTTTGTCAAACACGACGTAATCCATTATTGCGTTCCGAATATCGCATCGCGTGTTTCTCGCACGGCTTCGTTTGCGCTCTCTAATATTTTTTCTCCAATCCTCATCGAAATGGGAGATCATGGTGGATGCAAAGATTTCATTAAGAACGATGCCGGATTTAGAAGCGGTGTTTACATGTATCGCGGTACCTTAACCAGTGAAGTGCTCGGAAAAGTATTTGATTTAAAATATAAAAACATTGAGCTACTCATTTTGGGAATGTAATTTTTCCCGGATTTAATTTAAAATTCATTAATTTAAAATATGATTGAAGTTAAAAACTTGCGCAAAGAATTTGAGCTTTCCAAGAAGCAACAAAAAGAATTTGCTACGACTGAATCTGTTGCTGTTGCGGTAGATTCTATCAGCTTTACGTGCCAACCGGGAAGAATTTTTTCTTTATTAGGACCCAATGGTGCTGGAAAAACAACCACGATGAGAATGCTTTCCACTCTTTTTAAGCCAACGGATGGCACCATTGTGATTGGCGGGGTAGATGCTGTGAAAAATCCGAAAGAAGCAAGGCGTCAGATTGGTTTTTTGACTGGTTCAACAGGTTTGTATGCGCGGTTAACACCGAATGAAATTATAAAGTACTTTGCCGACTTATATGGTGTTAGCAAAGATGATTTTGAAAAACGTAAAAAATATTTGTACGATTTATTGGACATGAATGACTTTGCCAACAAGCGCATTGGAAAGTTGAGCACGGGAATGAAACAAAAAGTGTCCATTTGTAGAACCATGATTCACGATCCAGAAATCATCATTTTTGATGAACCGACGAGTGGATTGGATGTGATAACTGCGGAAAACATCATTCAATTGATTTTGGATTGTAAAAACCAAGGAAAGACAGTAATTTTTTCAAGCCACATCATGAGTGAAGTGGATTTGCTCTGCGATGATTTGGCGATTATCCACCAAGGGAAAATGGTCTTTGAAGGTACCATGGAAGCTTTTAGAGATCAAATGCAAGCACCTAATTTAACGGCAGAATTCATTCGAATAATTACTGAAAACAAATAGACATGATACGTACAATATTTAAAAAAGAACTACTAGACACTTTGCGAGACAAAAGGACGTTGATGACGATGATCATCATTCCCGTATTGGTTTTCCCAGTAATTATGACTTTGTTTATGAAAGTTTCTGAAAGCTTTTCGGAGAATGCTGCAACCAAAACGGTGAACATTGGCGTGGTAGCTGGAAGCGACGGTGCAGACTTTGTCAACACATTGAAAACATTGCCAAAAGAATTTGGAGCTCGAAAGGTAATCATGTTAAGTGATACAACCCATTTAAAAGCATTAATTCGCACAGACAGCTTGCAATTTGGTGTTTTTGTTCCCGTTGATTTTGAAAAAACAAAACAGGAAAGAAAGTCCGCCAAGATGGAAGTGTTTTACAATGCAACGGAATTGGGTATGAAAGACCGTGCAGAAGCGTATTTAAATACGATTTCTGAAATGGAAAAACAAAAACGTTACCAAGAATTAGGCATTCAAATAGAGGAAATTACTCCCTTGTATTTTGAATATAAAAACGTTGCCTCCGACAAAGAAACCATTGGTAAATTGATTGGCGGATTTTTGCCTTATTTGTTTATTGTTTTCGGGTTTGTAGGCTGCATGTATCCTGCTATTGATTTATTTACAGGAGAGAAGGAGCGAGGAACCTTGGAGACTTTGTTGACAACACCCGTTTCCAGGTTGCAAATCTTGATTGGTAAAATGGGAGTAATTGTGCTTTCAGGTTTGATGGCGGTATCCTTTACCTTGGTCGGGATTTATCTTTCCATCAAAGTATTCAACATGGTAGAAGAACCTCGAATTTTAGAAGTGATCTCGCAAATATTGACCGCTAAGTTCTTGTTGATGATGTATTTATTAATCATTCCAATGATTATTTTCTTTGCGGGCGTAATGATTCCCATTGCGGTCTATGCCAAAAGTTTTAAGGAAGCACAAAGTATCATTACACCAATGAACATGTTGTTTATCTTGCCAGCAATGGTTGGTTTTTTCCCGGGAATTAATTTGAATTTTGTAACGGCATTCATTCCTGTGGTAAACATCGTTTTGGCAACCAAAGATTTGATTTCGGGGACCTTGGATTATAATTTTCTAGCAATCAGCTTTTTGGTAATGACCATTTTGGCTGCAATCGCCGTAACGGTTTCTTACAAACGATTTGATAAAGAATCGAACTTGGTGAGTTAAGTGGATGCCTCTCGATTTGAAAATTCAACTTATGGAAGCGCATCTTTTTAACAGGTGCGCTTTTTTGTTCATCAGCAATTGTGTCTTTTAAAATACTATTTCCTTTTAGCGTGTAATTTCACTTCTTTCCCCATGTCCTTCGGTTTAACGGGCAAGAAGAAGAGAAATGGATGCAATTTAAAGTATTTCCAAACTGCTTTGAATAAGAATTTTAACTCCGATAACGGGATACTTCTGGAACGGAATGCCAGGGTCAATGAGAGTAAGAAACTAACGATAAAGTTCATGAAACCAATCACGGGAATACCAAAAATACCCCAGAAAAGCATGGTTGAGGTAACATCAAATTCTGCACCGTATAGTCCAAGAGCTAAATTCCCGCTTACAAACGTAATGTGACGAATATCCAAATCTAACCCGATAAAAGCTCCTACAGAGGCGGTTGATCCCATGAAAATACCAAACCAAATGTTGGAAGAAACACCTGCCCATTTATTTTCAAACCACTTGGCTAAACGTTGTGTTCGCGCTTTTCCAAAACTCATTTTCAGAATTGGATGTTCCTGTATCCGATAGTATAATTGATTGTGTTTATTAGAGTTAGATACACTTCCAGAAATGATTCCCGCCAGGAACAAAAACACACCTGCAATAGCAGCATGAAAAATAGCGGGTGAATGAATGGGACTGTTATCCGTTAACAATTTAGGCCACTTAGATTCTGCGATGTTGATGTTTAAGATGAAGTCTATCAGCCAAATACCTATTAACGATACTGGAAATGCCAACAAAACATTTCCCAAAAAAGCAATGAATTGAGAACGGAAAAGTCTAGAAAACAGTTCGGCAAATGAACGGTATTTTACTTCTCTTTTTTCGCCCTTTCCTTTTTCGATTGATTGAATTAAAGCTGCAGCTGTCATAGCTGGTTGTTTGGTTGCTAGTGTGGCGCCAACCAGATAGATCATTACAAAACCAATGGCATAATTGGCGCTGTATATCAACGCATGCCCCAAATCACTGGCTGGAATTTTGGAAAGTAATAATTTAACGACACATAAAACACCAACGATTACACCACCGCGCATGGCACTGTAAAACATGTTGAAATAATCTTTTACTCCGCTTGTGATATAGTGTTCACCCGTTTTGGCAGTATGTTGGGTGATTTCATAAGCAATCAATTGCGTGCTCTCGTTAAAGAGTTTGGTGACATTATTTTTAATACAATTGTATTGAATTAGCTTTAAAATCAATTGAATAGAATTGGACTTTTCTTCTATTTTATCATCCACCACCAGGAGAAGCCATAAACATTCTAAACGAGCAAGTTGTTGCTTGATTCTTAATAAACTTTGGTTTACTTGAATGGAAATTCCAAATTTAGAACTGTTTTTATATGCCTTAGCTACAAATTCAACACACTGTAGGTGAACTACTTGAAGGTGTTTGTAGTCGATGTCGTCTGATTTGATAAAATGGGGAGGTTGTGTTCTAATTCTAACTTCCAGATCTTCAAAAGCTCTTTCCAAGGCTTCAAAAGGACTTTCGAGGTTATCGTATTCGGGAATCATTTTCATGACTTCCGATTCCAATGCTCTTCCGCTCATTCGTTGGGTAATCAAGCGCATGGAATTTAGCAATTCATCCAAAGGCGTTTTGTTGTCAACGGAGCAATAAATCGATTTAACCTTTAATAAATCAAATAATTGTATTAATTCTGAATGGGGAATTTTTTCTACCCAAATGATGTCTTTTTGAAGGTAAAAAACTTGATTTAATACATATTCTAAGGTGTCTCGTTTCGGTTGAAATGGAATAAATTTAGAGATTATTCTTCTCCTGATTTCTTGTTTAAAACTAGCATCTTGTAAGATACCAGCATCTGTTAAAATGTTTTTAAAGGTTTTATAATCAACTAAATTGTTGAAAAGCTCTGCTAAAGCGATTCTTCGGTCATTGTTTTCTCTTAAAAAACTTAGAATGGGCTCAATCGAAACAGAATCGACTTCCTTGGGAAATTTCGGGCGAACGATGTTGACTAAATCCGCAAAGGTTCTTAATTGATTTTCACGAGCTTCTTCCGTTTTCCCTAATTGCAAGGAGTCTAAAATGGCAGGTAAGGTTTTTTTGAAAATTTTGCGGTGTCTCAGCTTCATATTCTTTGTTCAAGGAAAATAATTTTGGTGAATTTACTAAAAAAATAGCTAAAATAGCGATGCGTTGTTTGTTAACCGAGAATTAAGCAAATTAATTCCTTTTTTAAAGTGGATTGTTCAAATGTTGAATTGAATTAGAATTCTTCCAGCTGAAATATAATCCGTATATTTCAGCTGTTTTTTTTGAATTTACAACTCTCTTTATTCTAAATATGGCAATTACCGATTCACACATTCAATTTTTAATCAATCAACTTAAACTCGAAGAAAAAGCACAAGAAGAACGCTATTCCATTAAAGATTCTGGTGGAATTAAAGCGTTGAAACAAGACGGCGTGGCGCTTCATCCGGTACGAATTTCCCGTAAAACTTACGGTTTTGCTGAGTACCCGGAATGTGTTTTAAATGTTCCTACGAGTCAATCTGTGAATAATTTTAGGGACGGAAATGCAATTGAATTATTTTGTGAAGGCGAAACTTCCATCAAAGGAATTTTGCTTTCGGTTTCAAATAAAACCATTGACTTACGCTTGTATGCACCTGATTTTCCAAGCTGGATTGATGAAGGAAACTTGGGAATTAAACTTACGCCAGATACCAAAACCCAAGAAATTGTCACAGCGGTTTTAGAACGCTTGGACGAAGGCGATCGGGCAGAAGCCTTTCCTTTTTTTGCCTACATTCATCAAAACAACGACAAGCATTTACCTGAACCACACCACCATGCAACCATTCAAAGTGAAAAATTAAACAAGAGTCAAAACGACGCAGTTGAAGCGATGAATGGTTCGGAGCCAATTGTGATTGTTCACGGACCTCCAGGAACTGGAAAAACGACTACCTTGGTGGAAGGCATTGTTCAATTGGTGAAGAATGGGGAACGGGTTTTGGTTACCGCACCGAGTAATGCAGCAACCGATCACATTGCATTGGAATTGATTCGAGCAGGTGTTCCGTTGATGCGAATCGGAAACCAGACCAAAGTGGATGCCCGTTTATTGCCATTTACTTTGGAAGGAAAAATGGCACAAGGGAACGAACAGAAACAAATTAAAAAGATGCGCATTCAAGCGGAAGAATTTCGTAAAATGGCACATCAATACAAACGAAACTTTGGCAAAGATGACCGTGATCAACGCAAATTATTGATGCAGGAAGTGAAAAACATTCGCAAAGAAATTCGTACGCTTCAAGCGTTTTATGCTGATAAATGGATAGACGAAGTTGCCGTGATTTGTGGAACGCCAATTGGTTTAAACGACCGGCTTTTAAGCGGAAAACAATTCGATACGTTGATAATGGACGAAGCGGGACAATGTCTGGAACCCTTGGCTTGGGCAGCGATTCGTAACGTGCAACGGGTGGTTTTGGCTGGCGATCATCAACAATTACCGCCCACTGTAATTTCCGAAGAAGCGATTCGCAATGGATTCAATAAGTCATTCCTAGAAGTCGTTTTAGAGAGATATCCGAAAAAACATTTCCTCAACACGCAATACAGAATGCGCCAATCCATCATCGATTTTCCCAATGCATATTTCTACGGTGGACAATTGCAAACACCAAAATTTTTGGAAAATACACGCCAGCACTTTTATTTTTATGACACCGCTGGAACAGGTTTTGAAGAACAGTCTTCCATCGAAAATGGTAGTTTAATCAATCCCGGAGAGTTGGACGTTATTGAGAAAATCATGCAACAAATGGAAGTCGATTTCAAAAAAGCAGCTTTTATTTCGCCGTATGCGGGACAAGTTGCCTTGGCAAAAGAGCGATTCTCCAAAGAACTTCGCGTCTCCACCATTGACAGTTTTCAAGGACAAGAATGTGAAAGCGTCTTCATTTCACTCGTGCGTTCCAACGAAGAAAGAAAAATTGGTTTTTTACAAGATTACCGCCGACTGAATGTGGCGATGACTCGTGCAAAAGAGCATTTGGTTGTGGTGGGCGATAGCGTTACCTTCGGAAATGACCCATTTTTTCAAGTGTTTTTGACGCATTGTGAAAAAGTAGGAGCTTATGGAAGCGCTTGGGAGTTTATGTAGAAAAATTCTTTTTGGATAAGTTGAGCACGTTGTACCTGGAATGGAGATTTACAACAGGACTTAGTCTAATTGTTCAACCTGCTCAATGCCAATTTGTAAGCGACTTCTAGTTGTTCTTCGGGTGTTAGATTACTATTATCCAACAATACGGCATCTGTCGTTTGAATCAACGGACTTTCTGTTCTGGAACTATCCATTTCATCGCGTTCGCTTAGGTTTTTTTCAACTTCCTTTAACGTGATGTTTGGATTGACGGCTTGCAACTCTAAAAAACGTCTTTGGGCTCGAATTTCAGGTTGGGCGGTAACGAATAATTTCAATTCCGCTTGCGGGAAAACGACAGATCCGATGTCTCTTCCATCCATCACTACGCCACCTTTTTCACCCATTTCTCGTTGCTCGGCGACAAGTTTTTCTCGAACTTCTTTGATAGATGCAATTGTACTAACCAATGAACTGACTGTAATTTCCCGAATCTCCGAAGCAACATTTTGGTTGTTCAAAAAGATTTCTGGCTTTTGCGTTTCTGAATTGAGTTCAAAATGCAATTGAATGTTCTTCAAGTTTTGAATTAAAGCATCTTGGTTGAAATGTGTTGATGATATCCAGTTATTTTGAGAAGCATACAAAGCAACAGCTCGGTACATGGCACCAGAATCAATGAAAATATAACCTAATTTCTCTGCCAAAGCTTTGGCAAGTGTGCTTTTACCGCAGGACGAAAAACCGTCAATGGCAATGGTGATTTTTGGGGAAGCTTGCATGGATTTCAATTCAATTTTATTTTTTCCATTTGTCTAAATTCGTCGTCAGGGTGATCATGTTGTTGTATCCTGCTGCGGAATGAATCACAAAACCATAATCGAGGCTAAAACGGTTGAAATAAACGCCGGCACCAAACGAAAATCCAGATAAACCGGGGCGATTTATTACTTTCATTTCTTGTCGTTGGTGGTAATCAAAAGCCGTTCTGAAGTGAATGTTTTTTGAAATCAACACTTCCACTTGGTAGGTAAAATGATGCGCTAATTTTTCTCCAAATCCAGGTTTCTTAATGGGAATTTCTTCCCCAGTCAAAGGATCTTTTTTCGGTTGAATGTTTGGGTCGAAATAGGTGATGTCCCATTGATTGAGGTGGTGCATTAACAAGGAAAATCGAAATGGGGCGTGTTTTAATTTGTGTGCAACGGCGACTTGAAATTCTGCGGGCAACGGCGCCCGATTCCCTTTGGTGTAGCTTTTGAATTGATAGCCAGCATTTTTCACCAAGGCAGTCACCAATAAATTGGCACTTTCCAATTCATACGTTCCTGCTAGATCCAACGACATGCCGAAGGCGTTGTAATCTTCCATTTGTGAATAAATCAAGTTGACATTTGCACCTACAGAAATCTGCGGATTCAATTGTTTGCCGATTCCCGCACCCAAAATAAATTCGCCTGGAGAAAAAGTCCCCAGTTTATTTCCCGCATTGTCACGTCGATCTTGTCTTCCGTAACTCACGTACCTCAACGAGGCTGCACCTGTTAAAGATTCTCCAAAACTGCGGGCATAATTCACCATTCCGTAGTTGATTCCGCTCACCAATAAAGCTTGATTGAATCCAACGTGTTGGTGCATTTTCGAATTGTATAAAGAAGGATTTGAGATTCCCAAATTCAAATCTTGATCCTTGACCGAAATAAAACTCGTACCCAATCCTGCTGCACGTGCACTGTATGGTAAATCCAACAAGGCAAATGTGTGATTTCCACCGGTCTGACTAAACAAAACCAAGGGCAAACAAAAGATGAGTAAAACCGTTACTTTCATAGACTAAAATCCAAAACGCAAAGAAAGCGATAATATTTTAGTGAAGTGAGATTTTGTAGAAAGAGAATTACTTTTATGCAAAGAATTATAACAGGGATTAAATTCTACTTTGCTCTTTCAACGTTTACAACGAACATTACAAGCTAATTTTCTTAAAAAAAGATTCTAACTGTTGGTGGTTGAATTCACTAGGCGTAAAAATCTCCATCACTTTTGCTCTTCCATCTTCTTCAAAAGTATAAAACGCTTCCATTTGACTTTCGATTTCAGCCAGACTTTCGGCTTTAAAATAATCCACTTTAAAACCTTTGCAGATGTGCTCTGCCGAAAAATTGTGTTTAAAAACGAAAAAATCTTCCAATTCTTCCGTGCTGTTTGGTCCAGGAATAATCTTAAAAATACCACCGCCGGCATTGTTTATCATGAAGATTCGAAAATTGGGTGGTAAAATGTTATTCCATAGCGCATTGCTGTCATAGAAAAATGAGACATCTCCCGTAATTAAGGTATGCCAAGTTTCTGATTTAATCAATGCGGCTCCTGCAGCTGTACTTGTGCTTCCGTCAATTCCACTCGTTCCGCGATTACACCAATAGTTTATCGATCGAATTGGGTCAAATAATTGACAATAACGCACGACAGAACTATTTGCCATGTGCAAATGGGAATTTTCTGGAATGTAATCCAATAAAGTATGGAAAACACTTAAATCGCCATACGCAGCATTTTGCGCGAAAAATTGTTGTGCTTTTTCTTGAATTAAAAAATCCATTTGTTTCCATCGAGCACCAAACGTAGCGTCGCTGTCTCTTTTGAAATGTGCCACTTCGTGAATGAAATCACTGGCTTTCATGGGAATGGATTGCGTCATGCTTTGATAGGTATCCATGAACAAAAAGTCGTATCCAACTTTCCAATGATGAGCGATGTTGGCGTTTCGCAAGAAGGATTTGATTCTTTTGGAAACTACTGCACCGCCAATGGTAATCAATAAATCAGGAGAAAAAGCTGCTATTTCTTCTTTCTGAATGGAGTTCAAACTTCTGTCGATGCAATGAATAAAGCCATAGTCAACTAAATTAGAGGTGTTTTCAACTAGAATCGCAACAGATGGGTCAGCAGCTAACGTTTTCAAAGCGGTCAATAAGGCAACATCCGGATTTAGCTGACCACAAATAATCATTTTTTTATCCGATTGAAGCCAGATTTTTTCCAATTGTTGCTTTTGACTGATGGACAAAACATTATTGGGTTCTAAAACGTCAATGATTTTGAAATCAGCTGCTGTAACTGTCGCTTCAGCTTGCTCGTACAATGGTTCTGAAAATGGCAAGTTGATGTGAACAGGTCCTTTTACATTGCCGTTTGCGTAATGAAAAGCGGTTGACAATTCACGCGAAAGCACCCATTCAAAATTCTCAGCGGTACTTTCAGGGATGGTAATCGAGTATCGTATGTGATTTTTGAAAACGTTATCTTGATCAATCGTTTGTCCATCACCTTGGTTGACCCATGATTTTGGTCTGTCGGCAGTGAAAACAATCAATGGAATTTGTTGGTAAAATGCTTCTGCAATGGCAGGATAATAATTCAGCGCGGCCGAACCAGAAGTACACAAGATTCCAACCGGCGCATTCAGTTGTTGCGCCATTCCCAACGCATAAAATGCAGCGGAACGTTCGTCAGGAATAACAATGGTTTCGATTTCTGGATGTTGATTGAGAGCAATAATCATCGGAGCGTTGCGAGAACCAGGAGAAACAACGACGTGTTTCATTCCCATTGCAACGCATTGTGCTACCGTAATTTGAACTTCTTTTTTAGCGCTTGATTTCATGTTTCTGTATTTTGACAGAACGATTTTGATTTGAAGATGTAAAATCGTTTCCTTGCAAAGATAATCACCCTAAAAGAATTAAGCTTTAGAAATCGGAAAAGAAGAGTTAAACATTTTTTAAGTGCTAAGCTTCGATAAAGATCGCTTTTCAGAACTTAAGGTTATTGCACTTTCTTTTTTTTTGGATAATTTGTTTGTTTTTATTTGAATCCAAGAGATCGCTAAAGCTAGTTGCTTAATCAAAAAAAGAAACAAAACACCGCGCAGCAGCATCGCAGATAATCAAGTCCTCGTCATTAAATTCGCTTTCGTAAAAACCGACCAAAAACTATGACAATCCTTTTATCCAACTGAGATTGTATTGAACTATTATTTTTCTTAATTCAGTCTCTAAAAATTTCAGTTATTTAATCTCAATGCGCAAGTGTTGAATAATATCCGAAGCAATAATTTGATTTTCGCCTAGCAACAAAGCCGCTTGGTCTCCTGCTTTTCCGTGGAAATAGACCGCTAGTAACGCTGCGATTTCAGGTTCGTGACCTTGTGCTAAAAGACCAGTGGTGATTCCTGTCAAAACGTCGCCGCTTCCTGCAGTTGCCATTCCTGGATTTCCAGTGGTGTTGAAAAATACGCGTCCATCAGACAAAGCGATTGATGTAATGGCATCTTTTAAAACCACAATACATTGATGCTTTTTGGCAAAATTCCGTTGTGAAGTTAAACGATCAAACGTATTTTTAGAACTTCCGCACAAACGTTCAAACTCTTTTGGATGCGGTGTTAAAATGGTTTCAGCTGGCATGATTTTTAATAGTTCTGGATTGGAAGCCAATACATTAATCGCATCGGCGTCAAGCACCAGTTTAATATCTTGTTTAAATAATTGTTCTAAAATATGCTTGGTTCCTTTGTTATTTCCCATTCCTGGACCGACGCCAATCGCAGAATAAATCGATAAATCTGATTCTAATTCGCTCGAAAAATTGGTTTCAGAATCTGTAACACACATTACTTCTGGCACTGAAGTTTGCATAATATCATATCCGATTTCGGGAATGTGAACCGTCAAAAGTCCAACGCCGCTTCGCATTGCCGCTTTGGAAGAAAGAACTGCAGCACCCATTTTTCCTTTGCTTCCAGCAATCATCAGCGCATGACCATAAATTCCCTTGTGAGAAAATTGAGCTCTAGGAAAAAGATGTTCTTTAAAAAAATCTTCTGTTAGGTAATAATCTTCACTCTGCAAAGAATCAATGAATTGCTGATCAAGTCCAATCGGTAAAACCTCCCAGTTTCCAACAAATCCTGCAGTTTCTTTCATGAAGAAAGTACGTTTTGGTCGCTCAAAAGTTCCAGTAAAATGAGCTTGAATACAAGTTGAATTTTCGAACCATTCATCGCAAGAAAGTCCTGACGGCATATCAATCGACAAAACGGTAGCTTGAGCTTGGTTGATGTGCAAAA
This sequence comes from uncultured Chryseobacterium sp., assembly GCA_964488745.1. Lineage (GTDB taxonomy): Bacteria > Bacteroidota > Bacteroidia > Flavobacteriales_D > Crocinitomicaceae > JAQVCM01. The sequence goes on from CAZAVP010000015.1 coordinate 51,715, forward strand.
TCAATTCCTTCAAAAGTCCGTCAACCGGACGATTCAAGCCAGCGCCAAGCAAAGCATCAATCACCACATCATCAGGTTGTAAAGCGGGGAAATCCGATTCTTGCTCCAAGATTTTAAAATCAGCAAATCGCTTTTGATTGATGACACAATCGGCAGAAGGTTCCCCATCTCCAGAAAAATAATAAACCGAAACAGCCAAGCTCTTCTCTTTCAGCAATCGCGCCACCGCAAAACCATCACCGCCGTTATTTCCCGTTCCGCAAAAGATATGAATGTTAGGTTTTCCATGAATGAAAGGAATGATCGCATGAACAAACTGAATCGCAGCTTTTTCCATTAATTCAATGGATTTAATTCCTAAATTTTCAATCGTATATCGATCATTTTCCTTGATTTGACTGGCAGTTAAGATTTTGTTTTTCATAGCTGAAATTTTGTATCTAAAGTAAGCTTTTTTTTTATTGAGTAAAGAGAGTTGAAATGTGAAATAAGCATAAAGTTTTTGATTTAGTTTTATGGGAATTTTCCAGTTTTTATTAAAATTCGACCTATCTAAATTTTAGAAATGATTTCAAGTTTGAGAAATAATCCGACATTCGGAATGAAAGCGTCAAGAAATTGTCATCAGAGAAAATCAAGTAGAAGAACGATACTGTTTGAGCTTTTGCGACCTCCGAAGGAAGCATCGCAGATAGTTTGTCGTTCGTAGGATAAATCAATGACAATTTTAGCTTTCATTACGTAGTCTAGCGTTTTTTGGCTTCGTTTTTTAGGCAATGTAACCGAACGAGAGTGAGCCCATGGCTCAACAGCGAAGCGCATAAACAAGCGCCATAAAAAAGGAAGGAAACTTTAAAAAGAAAAAATTTTCAGCTTTAAAAACGAATCTTACTCGAAGCGATAAATAAACAAATAATTTAATTAAGTTATTTACTTACTCCAAGTAAATAACTCTCTAACAAACTTTATTTTGCAAACTAAACAAAAAGCCTTAATTTTGTAAAGCATTTAGCAAATAAAAATGGTAGAAATAGAAACAGAAGTTTTAGAAAGTAGGGTAGAAGCATTGGTTGGACAACAAGATTTGATTGTTTACAACGACGATGTGAATACTTTCGATCATGTAATTGATTCTTTGATTCAAGTATGTAAACACGAAGTAGAGCAAGCAACTCAATGTACGTATATAATTCATTACAAGGGTAAAAGTCAAGTAAAAAGAGGTACATACGAGACTTTAGAACCCATGTGCACCGCTTTGCTCGATCGAGGAATTAGTGCGGAAATTGAATAAAATTTTAAAAATAATTGCAGACTAAGAAAAAATCAGTATCTTTGTTACCGCAAAAGGCTTCGTAGCTCAACTGAATAGAGCACTACATTACGGCTGTAGAGGTTTCAAGTTTGAATCTTGACGAGGTCACCAAAATAACAGTTTAAAGCAGAAAGCCCCTGAAATAGGGGCTTTTTTTATAACCTTTTTGTTGCGTTTTCGTGAGAGTGTGTTTAACACTTAATTACTCTCACTAACGAAATGAATTATAAAATAGCTTTCAACATGGTTACAATCTCATTCTTTCTGCGCTCCAATAACGACAAAATAAAATCTCACGTGTTATATTGCCGTGTTTCTTTGAACGGATCTATCTGCGAATTTTCATTGAAAGAAAAAATTGACAAGGTTTTCTGGAATCAAAAAAATCAGAGTTACTCCAGCAAAGACAAAAATCAAAACAAATTGATTGAATCAATGATGGATGCGGTGCGATTTCGGATTAAGAAAAAAGCAATTTATACGGATGAACAAATTACTGCAAAGGAATTAATCAATTCATTGAGCGAAAAGCCAACCAAGGCGATAAAACTGATTGACGTTGTACGCAAATACATTGATGCGTGTGAAAGTTCTTCGGGAACAATCCGAAATCATGAAATAAAGTATAAAAACTTATTGAAATTTTCCAAAGCCACTAAGACGGAATATTCTCCTGAATGTTTTTCGCTCCTGGTGTGTTCTGAATTTATCGACTGGTTTACGCTCCAGGCACGAACCAAAAACATCACAACCGCAAATAGAAACGTTTTGTTTTTCAAAATGTGTTGCAAATGGTATCAAAAAAAAGGAAATTCACTTAAAAGTGAACTATTACAATTTGATGGATCCAAAGATAAACTTCAATCTCCCGTTTATCTCACTTCCGATGAATTGGAAACGGTTCGAACTACTTTATTTTCATCTGAATATTTAACCAGGATCAAAGATCTATTTATTTTCCAATGTTACACGGGCTTGAGTTATTGCGATCTGTGGAGTGAATGGGAAATCAAAACAGAAACATTTGGAACGGTTATAACTGGTAATCGTGGAAAAAATGGACAATCTTTTTGGTTGCCCATTGAAAATGACATCGTTTTGAGACTTTTGGCGAAGTATGAAAACCAAATGCCACGCTATGCCAATGAAACATATAACAGAATGCTGAAAGAAATCGCGCTAATATGTAACATTGACAAGCGAATCACCACGCATACGGCTCGAAAAACATTTGCAACCATGATGGATGCAAACGGATGGAGTAGGGAAACGGTATCAAAAATGTTAGGACATTCATCGGTCAAAACGACTGAATTATATTATTTAGGTCAGAGCTTCGCACGCCTGGAGAACGAATTTAGAGAACGAAAAAAAGCGTAACAAATTGAATTATTACGCTTTTGAAATGGATTAGGACCCGTTAAATTTCGATTTTCGTTAATTTGTCAAACGGTATTTCTTTATTTGCAACCTTTTTTAATGGATTTACAAATTCAACAACAGCACCGTTTGCATTGATACCAATTATCTTTCCCTGAACCAATTTACCGCTTGATTTGAAGCTCACAGTATCATTTACAAGGAATTCGTTAACCTTAGTGACGGATGATGTGACGTTAACCGCAGTTGTGCCAGGCTTTACGGTTTCAATTGGTTTAATTCCCCAAACATCACCCGAAATTTTCATTTTCTTTCCTGATGGCGATACCCAAAGCGTAGCATTTGAAACATACTCACCACCATTAACGGAAGATGTTGCTTTGTCTACCAATCTTTCGATAATATCATCTTTTTTGGTTTTAACCTTTGCTTTCACATCTCTTTGAAGTAAAACATACTCCTGTGAACGGTCATAATTTCGGTTTGAAAGCATGGATAAATCTCCTAAACGATTTGCGCAACTACTTACTAAAAACAGCATAAACGCAACAAAAAACATTTTTTTCATAATAATAAATTGATTAATTAATACCGTAAATATAGAAATAAATCAAACCAACACAGATAAAGGGTCGACTATTTGTCCGCTTGAATTTCGAACGGTTAGATGTAAATGCGGACCAGTAGATCCACCAGTAGATCCAACCTCTCCGATTTTGTCGCCTTGTTTGACTTTTTGTCCTGCCGTTACATTTGTTTTTGACAAATGCGCATAACCTGTTGTGTGATTCGAATGCTTTATTTTGATAGCGTTGCCGTTTAAAGAATCAAACCAAACACTTTCAACCGTGCCATCTGCAGGTGAAATGATTGCAGTTCCCGTTGGGGCCGCAATGTCAATTCCGTTGTGAAATGACTTTGCGCCCGTAACTGGATGTATTCTATTACCGTACTTAGACGAGATTCGCCCTTTTACGGGGAAAATAAGATCCTCCATAAATTGTTTATATAAAATTATCACTAGGATCACCAGTGAAATAATTAAAATGACATATTGCTTTTTCATAATCTTAATTGAATAAAAAAAACCCGAACGATTCGAACGGGTTTAATTGTTTTTTTGTAAGGTTTATCCTTTTCTCATTGACCATTCACCGGAATACATGTCGTAAATGCTTCCTCCATGGCGCAAGCTTTCACCGTCTGAAAAATCACGTGACAGTTTTTGAACTGCTTCGGGGATCTCTGAACTCGTTTCGGCTAAAACGTTTGAACTTGCTTTTGACTTTCTGAAAAATAAAAAGTAAGCTGCTACTGCGATTGCAATTACTACTACTACGATCACGGCAATGTTTGATTTTTTCTTCATTGATTTGGTTTTAAAAAAATTAATTTTTGATTTGTTTCCACGCATCTTTCAAGTTTTTTGCATGTCCTTGCTTCACCATTAAGGCAGCACGCTTTGAATTAAATGCAAATTTCTTTTGTGCAGGTGTCATTTTGCCACTTTTCACAGTTGTTTTTTTCTTCACTGGAGTGGTGCGTTTTTTCGCTACGGTTGTTTTTTTTACCGCTGTTTTGCGAGGTTTGCGTTTTACTACGGTGTAACCGTGTGGTAAACGAACTCCGTTTTTTTTCATTTCAGCCTTTAATTCGGCTGTGGTGTCAATTTTTTTTGTTGCCATGACCGTTTAAAATTTTGTTAGACTTCGAGATAATGTGCTTAAATCCTTTTTAAATTTCTTCAAATTGCTTCGCACTTGCACATTAATGTTTTTATTTTCAGAGAGCGTGTCAACTCTATTTATGTATTTATACAAGTTTTCTTTAAGTGCTTTTCTTTCGATAGCTGTTAACTGTCTGCTAGTTGGCTTTTTCTTTGTTGCCGTTTTTTTTGTTGCCATAATTTTACTTTTAAAATTTAATTACCGTAATCAAAACCAGTCGGATTCAATTGCCCTTGTAAATAATCAGTTCTTGTTTTTACTGCGCTCCAGGAAACTGCTTTTTTACTCATTAAGCGATACATCGCTGCTTCCGTTTTGCTTCCATATTTTCCATCCTCTGAAATGGTTGGCCAGTCAGGAGATTTTCCGAACAGTTTGCGATTTCTTGCATACTTGTTATAAGCGTTCTGCATCCATTGCACACGGTCAATTTTAGTAGATCCGTTCTTTGTAGAAAAAACCGTTTCATTTGTGTAAACGGGTGCATTTGGTTTGGTTGGTGCTGATGGTCCTGGTGTGGTAACATTTGATCCAGGTGTTGAAATTGTTTCAGTCGGTGAACTTACTTTATCTTTTAAGATGTATTTCCAAAGAAGAAACACAACAACGCCAATTGCGAGCGCATAAATACCGTAAGTGATATACTGCTCTTTTTTTGATTTAAACTTCTTTTTTGCCATGATTATACGTATCTAGGTGTGATTAATTTCATGTTGCTTTCGTAACTCAATGCACTGCTTTCGTTCATTGAATACCAATATCCAAAACGGTTGTTTCTGACATTTTTAATAAACCAAGCAACAAACATCGCGCTTGCTTCCATGGATGGAAATCCGATAAAGGTTTTTGCGAATCCAGTACCGTTTTCATTCATTTTAGAAACGTAATAGTTTCCTGCGTACTTTGGATTAGATGAAACGAAACGTTGCAAGCTTGACCAACCAAACGGGAAAACCGTTTTTGTAGAATTTGTTCCGCCTGCTATTTCCATTCCTGGTGAAAGCGTTTTCAAAAATTGTCCGCTTTTAAAATGTGCCGTTTCTTTTCTGAAAAGTTGCTCCACTTTGCGAGCGTATTCAGCGCCGTATTGTAAAGATACTTTTTGAAATGCTGTTTTTATTTCGCTTTCATTGATGATTCTATTTCCCATACTGTCAAATTTTACTTTTAAGAGCCGTTTATTTACAATGTAAATCAATGCAATTGCTACCAATCCAATCAGTAGTAATTTGGCTTTTATATCTATTTGCTTAAACATATTTTCAAGTGTTCCCTGTACTCTTCTTTTGCTTCTTTTAAGTCCGACTTCATTTGCTCAAAGAGTTCTTTATATTCGTCAACCACTGCTCTCAAATTTGAGATTTCAATAGAAACGCTATCTGCGTTTGCTTTACGCTTGCCACCGAAAAACCAACCTAAAACAAGCGCAAACGGTGCGGACATTAATGCTAAAATTTCAATGATCATGCTTCTGTATGTTTTGATTTGTTTAAAAAATCCGTAACGTAATACGAAATGATTCCTGAAAGGATTGCGCCAATTATAAGCGTTCCAATCCATTTCATCCAATCGTTGCCGTTTTCAGGTATATATTTCGCCATAAGATTGATTATTTAATTGCCGTAATAGCCTGTTTTCTTTAATGCACCTAATGCAGGATTGTATTTACCAGCGTGCCACTCTGAATTGATGAATTGATACAAATTCTGTCCTTCGCCTTGTGCGTATTTTTCACCCCAATATCCTGCGGCTTTTCTCAAGTCCGGAACGCTTAGATTTGCCAAACGGTTCACAACCTCGGGATATACGTAAACATTGGATCCTTGCAACTTATCAAATATCAAGTCAATCAGATTTCTAATTTGTGCATCCGTATTTGGTGCTTGATATTTAGCTCCTGCGGTATCATTTAAAGCAACATTTGCCGAAGAACTTGCACCCGTCAAAGCTCCGTACGTTCCTGATGTTCGGTTGTCGGGATTCATCAACTTATAAACCTTCGCGATAAGAAGATACAAGCCAATGCCAACAAGCGCGAGAAAAATTAATCGAGCCGTTGGATTTAGTGATGTGTAAAATGATTGAATTGCTTTCATTATTTTGCGATTTTAGCGATCAAAACAATTCCAGCGCCAACAATCAACAACCCCATGACAAGCAATATAATTGCATTCGGGTCCAGGGATGACATTGTGTTTAACTGTAATTCCATGACTATTTCTTTTTCTTAAAAAACTTCACTGCGAAAATCAACAGGATCATGATTGCAAGTATAATTGCAGCGTAAACCATTGTTTTCTTTCTTTTTGCCTCTTCCAATGCAAGTGTTTGCGCAACCGTCGGATCTCCTTGATTTGGGATATTGATGTCAATCCATGCGCTTTTCTGGTCATGTGTTGGTTCGTCGCAATCTTCGCAGGGGTTTGCACCGTCACAATCTGTGCAAGGCGTTCCGTTTCTTTTGGGAGTTGCAACAACCGTTTGATCTTCTTGGATTGGTGAAGATTCAGCAGCGTTTTTTACGCTACTTGCTAGATTACTCAGGTCGGCGGTTTTTAAGCGTTGCAATTCAACTTGTTGTGGAATGGTGATTTGCCCATTAGTCAGCGCCTTTACTACAATCTTTTCACTTACTGGGTTGAGTGTTCGTCCTGTCGGCATTTTCATGTCGTTCAGGAAATCTTGTTTGAAGTCTGGCATTATTTCTTGGATTTAGATTTAGATTTCCCCTTTTTGATTTTCAAAAAGATTGCTACACCAATCGACAATGCAACCACAACACCAATGATAATGAAAATCATGTTTCTGGTTTTATTGGTTTCTGCGTTGGCATCGGCAGTTCTTAACATGCTTTCAGCCTGAGCTGCTGATGTAATTCGAGCGGACTCCAAATCAGCTGAAGCTGTTCCTTCTGCTACTATGCGTAGGGAAGTTGTGTCCTTCCCCTGTTCGGCAAGTTTCACCTGGGCAGTTGCTTCTGCTTCAATTAATTTCTGAATGCCTGCTTTTGTTGCTTGCAAGTCTGAAATATCATCAAGCGATGCGGCTTGTTTGAAATATCCTGCGGCTTTACTCGCCTTCATAGCGTTGTCGTTTTCGCATTTTTGCTTTGAACTTTTAGTCCCTTTGCAAATTGCTTTTGACTGTGCTTCCCATTCTGATGCGTTCACTCGTAACTGCGAAGCTTGTGCTTGCCGTGACTTAATTTCCGCATCTATTGCTCTCAATTCATCTTGTAATTTTGACATCTTGCCGTTATTTTTTAGTGAATACTAGTGCCAAAACAATAAGAGCCAAAACGCCCCCACCGATGTACACATATTTCTTATCCATGCCAAAAATCTTATCGCTAGATGAAGATGATTTCGCATTCGCCTCAGCGGCCCTTGCATTTGCTTCCGCAATAGCGACGTTTGAATTTCGAATATCTGAATTAAACATTCCTGCGGCATTTACTCCAGTACCTGCTAAACTCGCTACGGATGAGGCGATTCCGCCCCAAAGCGAAGCTTGAGCAACTGGGTCCTTGTCTTTATCTTTTGCCATTTTTTTGGTTTTAGTGGTTTTTAATTAAAAAAAAAGTCCGTACCGCCATGGCACGGACTTTTATATCTTTCTCTATTGATATTAACTCAACTGTCTCAAAGCTGGCGCCATGATGTCATCCGCTGTGGAAATCGTTCTGAAGAACTCTTGCGCTTCTGATTTTTGAGCACCGATGAATGACGTGATAGTCAAAGTCGTTCCTGCATTAACTTGGATAACAAAACCGTTTTCGTTACTCATGATCGCTTTGAATCCTCCTCCTTGTGTCAAGAAGTTGATATCCATCATGTCCGTGTTGAAGTTGTTACCTCCTTGACGAATTGGTCTAAGGTCCAAATCAACTGCCACAGTGTCTTCAAACGGTGTGAACCAGAATGATTTCATACGGTTGTTATAATTTGAATCTTCTTTTGATCCGTCGTTTTTCGCAGAGTTCATTGAGAATTTTGTAAAACGCAAAGGAGATTGTCCCGCATATTTTACAAATTCTTGAATTTTACGTTTCGAATCCAAAGAAGAGATCGTTACGTTTCTTGAAACTCCTTCCGAATCTTCTTTTGTGAAAACTACTCCGTCACCAAAAATACAATCAGCACCCATGTAATTGCGAATATCCGCAAGACTTCCGAATTGTGTTGGATTGTAACCGTCAAAAGCAGGTACAAACGCAATAAACACGTTTTTATCTGTTTCGTTTTTGATTCCCCAACCTAATGACATGGCTTTCGCCGTTTCATCAATGAATGATTGAGTTCTGTTCTGTTTTCCGAAAGAAATTGTTTTCATTCCGTTTACTTGCAGTTTATCGGCGTTCGCTGCCAATGATTCTTTTATTGAATTTTCTACGTTCATTTTTTTTTACTTTACGTGATTAAACTTCGGTTTCAGCAGCTTCGATAGAAGGAACTGGCTGTCCTTTTGGACTTGCTGGTGTTCTGTTGATCCAGTAGGTGTAAAAACCTAAGCCTAACACCAGGACAACAACAACGATTAATAATACAATTACAGGGTTTTTCATTCTTTTACTTTTTTGTGTCTTTTAGTATGGATGCAAATATGAAATCAATTTGTTTTCACGTTGTTAGACTTCGTTAGAGTGTGGACTTATCGGTGTGAGTTTGTCGTTTTTAGTCGTTTATTGATAGACTTCAAAATGTTTTTAAACAAAAAAACCCGCCAATTTTGACGGGTTTAATAATATTAGATCTTTTTATTTTGTTCTGGAGGTTTGTCTATAATCTTAAAGTATATGTAAACTGAAAGTGCTAAGATTAAAAACCAAGGCGTAAAAGTTTTGAGCCACCTCAACCGATCACGTGGAAGATTAGGAATTGCATACTTAATATAAGGAACTTCAATCGTTCTGACTACCTCCTTAATTATCGGATCTAGATTTGTTTTTACAAAAACGGTGTCATTATATAAATACACTTTTGTTTCAAGTCCTTCACCTTTCAATGAAATTGTGTCATGGTTCAAAAAGTCATTGAGCGATTTTGAAGCTGATAAAGTTTGTCCTGGTATCTCAATTTTAACCGTGTCCATGATGATAATAGTGTCATTTTTACGATCAAAGAGTGTTGGGTGTCTTTTTTGCATTCGCTCCAGTCGCTTGATAGGTGAGCAAGAGGAAAGCATTATCAACAACGCGAAAACCCAAATCGCTATGCAAGACATAAATATTAAAAAGTCAGTATATTTTCTCATGCTTGTTTTTTATTTAAGTGGTCAATCGGTTCGCCAAAGCATTCTGTAAATTTCTCAATCACCAGGGGAGAAAGTAATATTGCACGTTTATGATATCCAACGGCTTCCAATTCTGTGAAAAAAGTATCATTCATCAACGTGCGAAGCTTCCCAGGTGAAATTTGATACATCAATGCCAGTTGAGATTTTGAGCAGGTTATCATGTGATTAATTTAAAGCAATGGTAAGGTTTGCAAATCGGTTTTTATCTTTTCGTAATCGCGCCATCATGATGGGAATTTCTGCCCACGGATATTTTGATTTTGAGACATCACCTTCATTGGTTTTGAAAAGCGTTAATGTATCCGCAATTCTTACCAGTCCAGGAGGAACAGAAACAAGTGAATGAAAGATCAACGTTACATCTAAATTTTTTTGCTTTGAATCCAGGAGAAACTTTTTCATTGTTTCGGTCAAAGTAGATCCAACGTATTTTGTCGCGTCCTCCAAAACCAAATGAGCATCGAAAAGTAAACGATCAATATCATCAAACATCTGATCTGTGTCGGATGAGAAAATACGGTAAATCCCTTTTTTCCAACGAACAAACATTTCAGAAGGTAAAACGGCAACCTGCAATTCTTCATATTCAGGATGCAAATGCGTTTTTAAATTGCGCCAAACAAATGAATCAAACGTATCAACAACCAATTGTTTTTGAAAATTGGAGCGTTGACTTGCAATTAAGTTTTTCACAAAATCCGTTTTTCCCGTTCCACGAGTTCCCACAATTAGGTTGATTTTATTTGTTCTCATTGTAGAACGTATAAAGTTTCCTTGCGGTTACCAATAATTCTTCAACCGTTTTTGGTTCAAAATGACCAGCCACTTCAAGGCATCTCGATTTTGTTTTTTTATTGAAGCGCTCCATGCGATCTTTTACATTTTGTTGTTCAATCTCAATTTCTGTTATTCTGAATTGATCGTACGCTGATAACTCCGTCATGATGATGATTATTTTTATTTGTTTACTTACTTCTGATTTTGCAAAGCTTCTTTATACTTGTTTTTGTAAAAATCAACCCGTGATTTTAGTTGTAAATTATACCTAATCAAATTGTCGTTTTTATCTTTTAATTCTAGTATTTCATTTTTCAAAGTTTCAGATTCGCTGTGATAATATTCACTATCATCTAATGAAATTCCTTTCTTTTTTGACGTTAGTTTTTTTGCCGCTTCCATGGCTGTCAATGCAAGTTTCATCAATTGCTTGCGATACATTGCAACCGTAACCACTAAGGAATACGATAGCAAAAAATACATTAAAAAGAATATTCCTACTGTCATAATTAAGCTCTTAAAATTTTAGTAACTTTTCCAATCTCCATCCCTGCCAATAAGACCCAAAATGCAAGGTTGTCATTTGTTTTTATTCGGGATTTTTCGCAATATGGAATTGCTAACTCCATAAGTTGATCCTTTTGCTGTTTTGAAAATGGTATTTCACCATTAATCAACATCATATCTGCTTTATAGGTGTCAAATGAAGCGCAAAGTTTTTCTTCCTGTTCAGTTAATTCTTTCCCTTGCATACGTTTCATGTATGCAGGCTTCATAGCGTTTAACGCTTCTTTACCTCCACGGTTCTTTTCGAGCTTCCAAAACGCCAACGGTGAAAGTAAAAGTGAATTTCCAACATCGAAGAGATTTATAAGCTTTTTCGCCTCAAGTTCTGCATCGTAGTCATCAATCTCTTCAACCTCTTCCACTTCTTCAATTTCAGGAGCGAAATCAACCTTTTCCGAAAAATCTGAAAGGTTGACTGGCTCTTGAAAGGAGGAGGAAACAGTTTTGGATTCTGTCGGAGCTGCTAAAACGTCGAAAAGGGAAATATTTTCTAACATAGGTTTTTAGGTTGATCTTTTACGAGATATTCATAACGTGTCATTAATGCTTTGAAGTCGGGAATATTCAACTGACTTGGGTCAATTTCACCCATTTGAAACTTCAACATAATTGTGGGGATCATCGCAGGGAGATCACTCAAAGTGAACTGGCTGATGTCTCCAATTTCAAGCATTCCGAAAACGGTTTTCGCAAATGCAATCATGGTTTTTAAATCGGATTCCATTTGTTCAAGTTTTTCCTCGTTTTCGATGTATTTATCTATTTGGGTGGGTGTCATGTTACTATGTGATTAAATTATAAATCAATGTTTGAATTTTCTTTCGCCCATGAAACAAATGTTTCTAAGTCAATTATGACACAATTTCCAGATACTGATGAGCCTTTTGCATCAATACTCCCTATTTCAGAAATTAAACTATAAAACGACTGATTCATGTGCAAATCACCGCTTGAAGAATCAAGAAAAGCAATATCCGTGATATCAACAAGGTCCAGTGATGACAAATGTGTTTTGGGGATGCTTAAATGTTTAATTGCATTCAATACTTTCAAAATTTCAATAGCGCAAACTGTTCCCGTCGATTCAAGGATCGGCACATATTCAATAGAACCACTTACAACAATATTAAGCAGGTCTCTGAGGGCCTCGCGAGCCTGAAACGCCCTCCCCTCAGAAAGCTCAGTTTCTATTTCAGAAATTTTGCTGATGGCATCTGTAAAAACATTGGGAGAATAAACTCCCGACTGGAGGATCAACAAATCCTTGTGAAATTCGCTTTCAGAATCAATCAACTCTGAAATTTCTTGGACAGCCATTTCGTCCACACCAGGTAACAATGTTTCTGCTGTTAGTTTTGACGAATCGCATTTTAGTTTAAGGAAATATTTTGTTCTTGCCATTTTGTTCTTTTTAAATTATTGTTTGTTTATAAAATCATTGGACGGGAAGATCTTCATGGATGATGAGCGCAAACAAATCAAATCTTTCCCGTCCTTCTTTTTTAGTTTTCTATTTTTTAAAATCAGATAAATTCAAGCCAGTTGGGAAGCCACCGCCCCAATTGAATAATGTGCATTTATTAAAAATCAAAGATGTTGCTGTTTGCTCAACAGTTTGCAGTTCTTTATCTTCCCTGTTTTCAAATCTTCTTTCTGCTACGGTTTGGAGAATGATGTTTTGTTTTTCAGAGATCTGCAACAATACAGAATGTTCAGGAAGTTCAGCAGTTACCAATTTTTCAACCTCTATTGTCTGCGGTTCTAATTCGGTTAACGCTTTTGTTAATGCAATGCAAACAACCGTTTCCGTGTCGCTTTCAATTGGTAAACTTTCGTTTTCAATGATTTTCTGCAATTGCTTCTGAACCTCGATGTTATCTGTGAAATCAACCTGAAAGCGATTCGGTTTCGTGTCGAAATCTACGGTTTCAACCTTTTCAATGGTCTCAATTGGTACTGTTTTCAATGTTAACAAGTCGCTTTCAAGTCGATTACATTTTGTAATCAATTGCAAAACGTAGTCTTTAACACTTCCGAAAGTTGTTTCATTTTCTTTCTGGAGTACTGCCATACTTTCGTTAATGGCGGATTTTTCTAATTCGTTTACTCTGAAACCTACTTGTGAAGATGTTACTTTATACATTTTGCGTGTTTTCGTATTGATTACAGCACGAAATTAGATTGTTTTCAAGTTGTTTTCACGGTGCTATCATTGTTGGCTAAAAATCGGATTTTTAAGGCTCAAAAAGTAGTCGATTAGTTACGATAAAAGCAACAATTTATTTTCATCTTGAAAAAATGATTTTTCAGAAAATTTTATTTTCGCTAAGACTTGGAAATCTTGTTGACATTTGTTGACTTTTGTCGCTTTCCTTAGATGGCTCTTCGTTTGCTTGTCATCAAGTCCATTCAAAAGTTGATGATTGTTGTTGACAACTTGATGACTTTTTGAGATACCTAAAAAACGATTGTCATCAACTATCAACAACTGTCAACAACTTTTTTTCAATGTTGTTGACAATGGTTTCTTAGATACTCTAAGGATATAGAAGAAAGTCAACAAATGTCAACAACTTTTTTAACCTTTTGAAAATAATTTAATAAGTAAAAGTTTAAAGCAAAAAAAACGCATTATAAAAATACGTTTTTTGTAAAATAAAAAAAGTGATGATTAATTGATGTTTACAACGAGCCTAAAACCAGCATCCAAAGCATTTGAAATGCGTTTTTTTCTCTTGTTACTTCTCCTTTGCAAAATGACAAATGAAAATACACAAAATTCATTCAAAGGCTTAAAATCATCCAAAATATAGGTAATAATCACTTTTACTATCTTTCCATTTAGTTTTTTGCTTTCAGGATCTAAGCCGCATAAATAAACAACATCATTAATTTTAAAGTCTCTGTCATTTTTTCGAACTTCAAAAGTTTTTCTTTTCGCTGTTACTTCGTCCAGGTACTTTTGTTCGATTTTTAAATAATGAATTTTCATAGCTGTTCAATAATTAAGAATGTATAAAATTAGCCAGTGTTAAATCTCTACTTGGAAAATCTCGCAGAATATCAAAAACAACTGTGTTTAATTGACAAATTGGGTACAACTCGTAAAAACCATACACAGTTGTATCAATGTGTGATTTTACGCAGACCCGTTCATTGATGGATAGATCTAAATAGTCTTTGAATTTTGTTTTATTCATAGCTTAATTTTTACATGGGTTTATAATAGTATAAGCTAAAGCTCGTTGACCTTCAAGATGTTTAAAAACAACTGTATCGCCAACTTTCACACAGCTATACCAACCGAAACCGATATTTGCATATTCACCATCATTGAAAGCTACTAAAAACGATCTATCACTAATGCGCTTTGCAATTATCACTTTCTTTGTGTATTTGTATTTCACTGGTTCCTGGTTTGGATTGCAGGAAAACAACGTTAACAACAATATCAACGCTATGATATTAAACAAGGAAATACATCCTTTATTAATATATCTCTCCTCTTCTTTTGAAAAATATTTTTTTTCTTTCATGGTTTTGATTTATTAAATTATTTACTCTTCCAAAAAATCACTTCTCATAAACGTAAAATATCTACCTTTCCCACTAATCTTTTCCGCTTCTCCTGCCTTGGTTGGGTTATTAAACACAAAACTAAACGTCGATGAGTTTTTTGATTTTTCCGCTTTTAAATATTCTTTCAGGATCTGCGACAAATAATAATCATCGCATTTAACTCCGAAATACATTTTCAAGTTTTTGGAATCAATGTTCAACTGGTGTTCCGATTCGTTTTTCAAGAAATATTCTTCAATCTCAATTTTCAAATTTTTGATAATGGACGGCTGCGAATTTTTTACCACGTTTTCAAATGCATCCGTTCTGAAATCTCTTGGATGAAAATATAATCGTTCTCCTACATCTTCATATTTAATTTCACGGGTCATGATGAAATCAACAAAATATGGGATCTCATCTTCAATTTTCTGATCAAACTTTTTGATATTTTGCGTGATACTTTTCACTTTGCGAATCCACAACCTGGAATCATAATCATCAATTTTGATGAAATTATCTTCGTGATTCGAACAGAAAACAAAGTGAACCATACACGGAATGGACGCCGCCGTTTTGTTTTTTTCATTTCGCATGATCTCCTTTGCAGTTGATAACGATTTGATTTTTTCGTAACCGTCCGCTTTTTCCAAAAGTGTTTCCTCTGATGCAACAACCAGTTTCGAAGTCCAGTGCGAGTTGAAATCACCTACCAGGTCATTGTTTGAAATGATTGCCATGTTTTGTTTGAAAACCAATTTCATCAAATAGATAAACGTTGACTTTCCAGTCGATTGCAGTTTTGAAACCAAACAAACAACGGGCAGTTTTTGCCATGGAAACCGATATAAAACTGAAAAGTAATCCAATATCATTTCATTGTCGTAATGTTCATCAAACAAGTGTTTCAATAACATCGCAATGTGTGGAAATTCGCCTTTTTGCGGTTCGTGCTGAATATTTGCATACAGATTCCAATAACCCTCAACAACTTGCTGATATTCTACGTGTGAAGCTTCGTTGGTAAAACCCTTATATCTTTCAACGTGCCGGTCTGCATCTTTTCCGTGATCTGATTTTATTGCAGGAAGCGACCAAGGTGCAAGAACTTCCTCAAACATTCTGTCAATGGTTGAAATTCCAGACTTTGCAACTGGTTTCATTTGAAGCTGGTAATAATCAACGCCGATTCTCTTATATGTTTTTAGATCCTTCGGAATTTCGATAATTGGCAGGTTCTTTTCTACTCTGTAATTGCTCCCTTGAAAAATGAAGTTAGATCCTTTGATTTTGTCCTGGTGAAAACCGTAAAAAGATACAACAGAATGCAGGTTGAAATATTTCCGCATTTTCTTCTTTCCATCATCGTTGGATATGTTGATCCATTCAATGTACTTGGATGGCATTTCGCCAACTTCCAAAAAATCGGAAACAATTTGTTTTTGATGCGCTTTGTGCGAAATCAATAAATCATCAATTCCCTTTGGTTCTTTGTCTAAATCTGCCGTTCTAATGGTCCCGAAATAGATCTGCATTTGCTTTTTGATTGGATAAAAATCATAAATCAATTCAGCAATTTTATTGGCAAAGAAATAAAACATACCAGGACGATCCGCCAAATCAATTTGATCCTTGATTGCTTTCGTTGATACGTCTCGACAATCTCCATCCCAAAGAATTACCACTTTTTTAGCCTGCACCGCTTTCAGAAAGTCGATAACTTCGGGGTGAATGGTGTTAAATTTCTTATCCTTGAAATGGGATATTGACGTAAATCCAATCGTTGGGATTCCATCCTGTGAGGCTTTGAACGCTTTGAATTGTCCTTCCGTGATGTAAACGATTTCCTGCACTTCCTTTGTTTCGTACATACGAATCAAATCAGGATGCCAAAATGGTGTGTTTTTCGCTTCTGAAAAGTCGTATTTTCCTGCACAAATGTTTTCGTAAATGGGATTTAAACGCTTTTGAACGTTATATTTTTCCTTTGTTTCCCGTACTCCACTTGTTTTTGTTTCATCGTTGTAAGTCGAAATTTCACGCTTCAAATTATATTGCAGAATCTCAATATCTCCAAACTTATTTGCAGTAAAAATCTCCGATTCAAAACGAATGTTTTCCTTGTCTATTAGTTCTAATTTTGGACTGGCTTCCAATCCAAGTTCTTTCAATCGTTCATCCAGGTACTTGTTTTTGTCAAACTCCTGGATCTTCCAATCTTTGTAATTTTCATCCTCTGGATAAAAGAATTTCTTTTTGTCCGATGTGAAGAATGTTTCTTCCTCCGGATCAAAGCGAAATCCTTTGTTGAAAATTTCTTGATGGGTTTTATATTGTTCTTTTAATTTCATATATATCTACGTTGGCCAGCGAAGTAACAAATAGCTACATCAGCTCGCAGTGTTTTTTTTATGCGGGATCTTGCAGTCCTTTTTGTATATACTCGAGTATAGCCTGGCTTTCATGAAACGGCATTTTTTTGAACTTGGATAAATAGCTTTCTTTTCTTCGCTTGATCCTTTGGCGATCTGTGTTGTTTTTTCCGACAAAAGTATTTACAGCTAATTTTCGTTCTGTGATATCATAATTCATCCAAATTTTTTCTTCCGCCACTCCGCCGCGTGTCATTGTTTTCATTGTAGAGGTTTTCCAGTCTTCTAAAAAGGTGCGATATAAGTCATCATCGTAATGACTTATTATAATTGTTGCACCAGCTCGGTTTAATTTAGAAACTAAGTCTAAAAAATGTATGTGATCTGATACACTCCATTCGCTTCCGTAAATATTTCGTTTGTCTTTTCTTGAAGACTTTAAGTAGGGAGGATCAAAGTAGAAGGTAAAGTCAGAGACTGGATATCCCTTATTTAATCTATCTGAATAAAATTCAACGGTATCAATGAATTTAAATCTCGAATTGGGTAGATCTACTGATTCTCTTAACTGCTCAAAAACTGGTTGATACTTTTCACAAAAAATGACAACTGCAGTAGAGCCATTTTTAAGAAGTTCCTTTCCAATTTTTCCGCTTCCTGCAAAACCTTCCACGAAAAATTCACTTTCAGGAATGTGATTTATTATCCATTGATGGACTCCCGATCCTCCTTTAGATCCAGGATAGTTATTTATGTCTAATTTCATAGCTTTAATAGTAAGTTGTAACAAATACCTGATTTTCAAAATCCTTGACAATCGAACCTTTGTACTCCAAATTGTTATCTTCAATCTCTTTGATTGCAGTTTCTTCATTGATCTCTAAATGAATCGCTTTGCCGTTTGCATCCGTATTGGAATAAAAGAACTTGACTTCACTTTTGTTCCTGGGATTGGTTGGCATTTTAGTTTCTCTAATGATTTTTATGATCTCGCTCATTCTTGCTTTGTATTAATTTATCACCTTCAAAAATCAATGTTTTCACTTCCTGGATCTGATTCGTGAAATCGTCAAAAATGAATTCCATTTTGCACGGAATTGGATACCCCTGTGTAACACACATTCCTCGTCGGTTAGTATATTCCTCGTTGCAAATCCTTACTGCTGATGGAAGCGCATTGACGCAAGAAACCCTTGTCCTAGCGCCTTTAAATGGTGTTTCAAAAATTATTTTTATCATGATTTCCCTTTTTTTTAGTTAATCGAATAGCGATAGTTGGTTGTCGATCACCTCCAGCAATAAGTTTTTGTGAAACTTTCCTTTTTTAGTGATTAGGAATTTGTCATCAATTCCCGTTACAATTGTTTGTATTTTTTTGTATTCATAACCCGTATAACCTGCATTGTGTTCGGGTGTGAAGTAAGTGCCATTTTCAACGAACTGTTTTAAAATGACTTCATTTCCTATTGCTATTTTTTTGCTCATTGCTCAATTTTATTGGGTTAAAAACTCGTCTTGTTTTTTTATTAGATCCTTGTATCTCTCTTGTATTTCTTTTGAATACAATTCAAATGGTTTGATTTGAAAGAAATTCGCCAATCTCACTTGCTGACAAAAGTCAATTTCATAATGATCTTCTAATCTTAGATAAATCAATCGTTTCCATGTTGATTTTGAAATATTCAAAAATTCTGGCATCGAAGCCATTGCGATTTCATAATCGTTTACCGACAACTGGCGAAGTAGGTAATGGATTCGGTACTTGTATCTATCTCTACTCATAGCTGCTTAATATTATTTTCCATTTGCTCCATAATTTCAGTTAGTTCTACGGAACTCGTTTGTTTATACCATACTTTTCGCATAAACTCAAACCCCTCTGGCGTACTGTATTTTGGGTTACACTCTATTACATACTGCTGAAAATCGACCAATTTAAAGTTTGGTTTTGCTTGCCAAATAAGAGTTTGCAAGGCTTTAACTCTGTTTTTTAGAGTTGTTTGCGGTGATTCAAATATTTGTTTTTCCATATAAATTTTTGTTAAAAGTTTTTAAATGATACCTTTTTAATTACATTTGTATTATCAGATATTCAATAATGATTATTTGATAATGCAAACGTACATATAAGTTGTACAAGTTTGGCAACACAAGTAGTACAAGTTATCAACAATTAAATGTTTAAATATGAAGACAACTGTTAATGAAAGAATTAAGGAATTGAGAAACTCATTAAACCTTAGTCAATTAGAATTTGCAAGCGCAGTTAATTCGACAATTACATCTGTTTCTAGAATGGAAAATGGAAGTTCGCAACCAAGGAAATCAACATTAAAACAGATATGTAATGTCTTTTCAGTCCCAGAAGATTGGTTAATAAATGGAATTGGCGAAATGAAATTCAATAAAGAGGAACCACAAGTGTATAATGATTCTAATCCTTGGAAAGATGCTTTAGTTTCTCAATTGAAAGATGAAAATCATTTTCTAAAGGATCAGATCAAAATGATGCGTGAGATGTTGCAAGTTTTAAAACCATCTGCAAATTTTCTTAACGGAAATGTTTGGGCGGGTCTGAAAATGACTGACATTTCCGTGAGAGTATAATTAAAACTACTCTCAAACGCTTTAAACTGTATAAGACATCTGAATCTTGACGAGGTCACAAAAAAAAAGTCCAATCGAAAGATTGGACTTTTTTTTTGCTGTACTTTTTTCTCTGCCACTGCGGAAGGTTTTAAGTTATTATCAGGTAAAATCTTGCCGATGTCCCGACTTAGCTTCGATTTAGCTGTCATTCCCCCAGGAGAGAAACCATA
Organism: uncultured Chryseobacterium sp.; assembly: GCA_964488745.1. GTDB lineage: Bacteria > Bacteroidota > Bacteroidia > Flavobacteriales_D > Crocinitomicaceae > JAQVCM01. The sequence continues at coordinate 71,525 of CAZAVP010000015.1, forward strand.
GTTTCGAACTTGGAGGAATAAGCTATTTAAAACTGAAGTTTCGGAGATAAATTCAAACATTTTCTTGTTGGTTTGAGGAATATAGT
>CAZAVP010000016.1:0-65407 GCA_964488745.1 uncultured Chryseobacterium sp.
TTGGTTAGAGCATCTGACTGTTAATCAGAGGGTCCTTGGTTCGAGCCCAAGAGGAAGAGCAAGAGTAAGGGTTACGGAAACGTAGCCCTTTTTTGTTTTCTATCCCTTCCTCCATTTTTGAATTTGTTAAAAATTCTTATCCTATTTCACCTTTCCTACAACTTATAAAAATTTAGTTTTAAATTAGTTTCGATCCGTTTATTGGTCGGTAACATTAAAATATAGAACCATGCTTTTTAGTATCGATTGGGAAAAATTTTTGATTGGTGAGGAAGATGTTAGTTTCTTATTGGAAATTCTCGTTCGAACTGTTTGCATGTATTTCATCATTTTGATAGGCATCCGATTGATGGGTAAAAGAGGAATCAAGCAACTTTCTGTATTTGAATTGGTAGTCATCATCGGATTGGGTTCGGCAGCTGGCGACCCCATGTTTTATAAGGAAGTTGGGATGATGGTTCCATTAGCTGTTTTTGCAATCATTATTGGCGCATACAGACTTACCACTTATTTCATGGCAAAAAATGAAAAATTTGAAACAATTGTGGAAGGTAAGCCTACTTGTCTAATTCGAAACGGAGAGTTTTCAATTACCAAATTCAGAAAAGCAAACATGGCTCACGATGAATTTTTTGCGGAAATGAGGCAAAAAAGCATATCTCATTTAGGTCAAATCGAAACGGCTATCATCGAAACCTCTGGAAATTTGAGCATTTTCTTTTATCCAGACGAGGAAGTGAAATATGGTTTGCCCATTCTGCCAGATCTTTTCAAAAAATCAACTGTGATTATTTCAGAAGCCGGAATATATGCTTGTGCTTTTTGCGGGAACGTTGAGGATTTACACACTGGTGAAGCGTCTCATTCTTGTGAAGAATGTGAGAAAGAGGTTTGGGTAAAAGCAATAAATATTAAGAGAGTCCAGTAAATCGGATTAAGTGCAAATGTTGGCGATTAAAATATACATTGATTAACCGTTTAGCAAAATACGGCGCCGTTTATGCTGGAATTTGGCACCGTACATTCGATGTAGCTTACATTACAGTCGGAATCGATTACCAGTAATGGCTCATCGGATTGAGCTACGACATGAACTTTCCCACATTAACAAAAGCAAGTCGTGTGCGTGGTGGCTTTGAAATAGCCGTTCGCTATATTTTATTTCGTTTTAAACCCAAAAAATTAGTTCACAGAACATGTTCCGATTATATTTGATAAACATTTAGAGATTGGAATAATAATGAAAACAAAATTTCTGCCTGTGGTTGGTGTTTTCGCCAACCACAAACTTGTATTTTCCGATTTAAATTAGCCGGACAGGTTGATAACACCTGCCAGAGGCAGAAAATCGTCATTCATTTTTTATACAGTCGATAAAAATAGATAAATATCCCGTAATTACCGTTACAGGAGCAAGACAAACAGGCAAAACGACTTTGCTGAAATCCGCTTGTGGCGACTTGCCTTATGTTAATTTGGAAGATTTAGACAACCGAAATTTGGCACAAGACGACCCAAGAGGATTTCTAAGTAATTTCCCTCACGGTGCAGTTATTGACGAAGTACAGCAAGTACCGCATTTGTTTTCGTATATTCAGCAAATAGTTGATTCGCAAGATATTCAATTTGTATTGTCGGGTTCCCAAAATTTCCAGTTATTGGAAAGTATATCCCAATCTTTGGCAGGCAGAACGGCATTGTTTACGCTTATGCCCTTTTCGTATAGCGAACTTAAAGCAGACGGATTTGATTTTAATACCGTCGAAGACCTGATATTTAAAGGAGGTTATCCCCGAATTTATGACAAAGACATTGCACCTGCCGATTTCTATCCATTTTATATCAGTACCTATATAGAACGAGATGTAAGACAGATAAAAAACATCGAGAATATACGTTCGTTTATGCAATTTATACAATTGTGTGCAGGGCGAATCGGACAGGTCGTTAATTTGCAATCACTGGCAAATGACACAGGAATAAGTCCGAATACGGTAAAAGCATGGTTGTCTGTACTTGAGGCAAGTTACATTATTTATTTATACAAGCCACACCATAAAAACTTTAACAAACAAATTACCAAATCCCCAAAAATCTACTTTTACGACACAGGACTTGCCTGTTCACTCTTAGGCATACAGTCGCCGGAACAACTGCAAAGCCATTACTTGAAAGGTGGTTTGTTTGAAAATTTTAGTATCAATGAAATCTCTAAATTCTATTACAATAACGGAATAAAGCCTCCGCTTTATTTTTGGCAGAGCAAAGACAAAAAAGAAATTGACATCATTTTAGAGAAAGGAATGTCTTTATATCCATTTGAAATAAAATCCGCAAAAACAAGAAATAATCATTTTTTGGATAATCTCAATTATTGGCAAAAGCTAAACGGCACACCTACCGAATATTTAAACGTGATTTACGGCGGAGATGAAAATTTTCTGACTTCTTTCGGTAATTTCATCAGTTGGCGAAATTTGAATGAGCTTTTAGAAAAGCAATAAAATATAACAATATGAGTCTGTTTAATCTCTTTAATAAAAAAGAAGAACCCAATGCCGGATTATGAATTTGGTTACGTGCGTTGGAAGTCTGCTTATCAAGAAAACCAAGTGGGTGTGTTCAGCATTCCGTTGAAAGAAATTCTGCAGTATTTAGAAAAAGGACAAGCAAAGCAGTAAATATAATAAATGGAAACTTGTTACCATTTAATTTTTAAAATCATGAAACACCTTAAAACACTTCTTTTTTCTATGTTCGTAACAGCGGGCATAGCACAAACAGCCGATACCACTCATTTTGCAAACGGAGCAGTAAAATCAGTTGGGGCACGAAATGAACACAATAAAAAAAATGGTGAATGGCGAATTTATTATGAAAATGGTCAGCTAAAATCGCTTATCAACTACCAAAACGGAAAAGAACACGGCAAATGGGAAACCTATTATGAAAACGGAAACCAATCTTCCATTGGTCAGTTTCAAAACGGAATAAAAACCGGAGAATGGAAGTATTATTATCCAAATGGAGACCTAAAAACCACTGCTAATTACAGCACAGGAGAAATGAAGGAATATTTAGAAAAATAGTCTGAGACACACAGCTGGCGCACGAATCGTGTGTCTTGGATTACAATATCAAAATGTCCATAATCCAAATCTAATTTTGGCACACGAAAGGATTCGTGCGCCAGCGATAGGGATGACCATTCTATGGAAATGACTCATTATGTACTAAAATAAAAGCAGTTTGAACTAAAATTCACCAAAAAACACAACTATTGGTGAATATATGAGCGGTTATGATTAGTAGAATTCGTAAAAATACCATTTCGGATAAGCTGTTTAAAGGAAAAACCGGGTCAACTGAATATTCTGGGGATTAAGCAAATAATTTCGACAATCTGAACAGGAAGAATTTGGTATCTTGTTACTTTTTGGCTTTTCTATTCTTACCGAGTCAATTACAGCGCCATCAAATATGTAATAACCATCACAAAATCTTTTTCTTTGAGGATTCTGAGGGATTTTTAGATGCATCTATTCTTGAAAACAGGAGCGTTTCACTACATTTCCCGATAAGGAATTAATTTTATATTTTTTCCATTGACGTGATAATCGTCTGTTTGGTTAAACGTTATTATTTTTCCCTCGCTTAAATTAAAAAATTCCATAGCCGAAACCAACCCGTTGATTTCCCGTTCTAAATTTCCCTCATTAACATCGTAACACACTTGAACAACTTCTTCTATTTTTCCTTTATGAAAGATAACAAAATCACATTCTGTTTTTTCGTGAAAATAATAGATTTCTTTTCCTAATCTTCGGTAATGCAGAAATACCAAATTTTCCAATTTCCTGCCCATATCTTTGGAAAAAATCACGGAATTATGTGCAAAAACGCCCAAATCTATGGCATAGACCTTTTTTGGATTACGTATTTGTACTTTTAACGAATAGCTGAATTTCGGTATAAATTGAACCAAATAAGCATCTTCCATGTACGAAAAGTATTCTAAGATTGTACTTGGTGCTTTTATCCCCAAAGTTTGGGTCAGTTTGCCTGCCGATATTGGTTTCCCGATATTTGAGATTAAATAAACCGCTAAGCGCCGTAACGATTTACTGTCACGAACACCATAACGCACCGCGATATCACGCATCAAGATGTCGTCTAAAAGATGGTGTAACACAGCAGGATTTTTCGTTTTTATAAAATCGGGGAAACCACCCTCTTCGAGGTATGCTGAAAATGTTTTCGATGTGTCTTTTTGTTTTTCCAAAAGAAGATATTCCGAATACGAAAACGGAAATAATTCATACGATAAATGACGACCTGTCAACTTTGTTCCTAATTCCTTACTTAGCAACGAGGCGTTAGAACCTGTAACCGTAACATTAAACGCTTCATCTAATTTTTGTCGAACGTATAATTCCCAATTTTCAAGCATTTGTACCTCATCAAAAAATAAATTCTTGACGTTTCGTTTAGCTATTTCTTTGTCTAATCTCCTGAAATCATCGGTTTCAAAACCTGTTAATCGGGGGTCTTCAAAATTGAAAAACAGCGATTTTCCGCTAACGTTTGCTAACATTTGACGCATTAACGTACTCTTTCCGCAACGTCGAACACCTGTAATGATATTTGCAAAACCTTGGTGTATTTTGATTTCGGGTAATTTTTCTCGGATTACACCTTCGTTCCGCTTCAACCATGTTTGATTTTGATGGTCAAGTACTTCCGCTATTAGGTCTTGTGATAACATTGTTTCATTGATTTAGTACAAATATAAACATTATTTGTTATTATCAAACAATATCGTTGGTTACTAAGAAATGATTTTGTTTGTTTCTGTCGAATAATATTATTTGACGGTAACAAATGTTATTTGTTGACACAAATAGGTATTGGGAACTTCTAAAAATTCCCGTTCGGGAAATAGTAGGAATTAATTTTCTGTTACTTTTTGGGTTTTATATGCTTACCGAAGCAATTACAACGCCATCAAATACACAATAATAACTGACGGGAATTTTTCTTTGAAGATTTTGAGGGATTTTTGAATTGAAAAATAAACAACATTTCAAGGCGACATATTTTGACGTAGTCACTCTCTACCTTTGTCAAAAATAAAAGGAAATGAAAGCAAATCAACACCATTTAGGGTCAAAAAATTTGTAGTGCCCAAAACCGAGTTTGAAAATAATGAAACTTTGTTTTGCAGAAACTTATCAGGTTGAGGCCTGCAAGTTGGGTTAAGAATTTTAACATCCTCTCCTGAGGCTTAAAAATTTTAAGAGTTCTTAGTGATTACTTCACGCTATCAAAAACAAGGTAGGAGTAAATTTTACGTATCAAAAATACTGGGAAGATACGCCAAGTAACCGTCAAGTGGAACCTTATGCATTAAAAGAATTTAAAAACAGGTGGTATATTTTGTCAAAAGATTTGAAAGACGGTAAACTGAAAACATTTTCCCTTGACCGAATGACCGATTTGAAAATTACGACTAAGAAATTTCTTTTTCCAACGAATTTTAACGTCAACAGTTATTACAATTATTCCTTTGGAATTATCATTCCCGAAGACGAAAAATACAAGGAAATTATTCTGTCTTTCACTCCTTTTCAAGGGAAATACATCAAATCCCTGCCCTTGCACGAATCCCAAAAAGTGTTGGTTGATAATGAACACGAATTTCGGGTAAGAATAGATGTTTACATCACGTATGATTTAATTATGGAATTAATGTCGTTCGGAGCAGAATTGAAAATCATTGAACCGCAATGGTTGGTGGATGATGTAAAACAACGACTGAAAAAGACATTGGAACGGTATGATTTTTAATTTGTTATCTTTTTGTAAAAGGTAGTTAAGTGCATCATCAACATCCTTAAATTGTTTGTTGTACGTTGCTTCTGTTTCCTTTAACTTATCCAATAACCTTCATATTGACCAAAACGAGCTCAAAAAATACGATGAATTTTTCAAGTTCTTCTTCGCTTTTTGATGGTTCAACGGTTCGGTAAACGCAATTTTTGTTGATTTACTCGGTACTTCAATAAACTCAGCATAAATGTTCAGCGAACGGGCTTATTTTTCCTGTTTTTTAACATCAAGAAAGTCCAGTTTCAACAAACAAAAAAGTCTTGACTTTCCAAAGAAAATCAAGACCTTTAATCTTTAGAGCTGGAAGCGCTCCTCTGAGTACCCGGGGCGGGAATCGAACCCGCACACCTTGCAGTACTGGATTTTGAATCCAGCGCGTCTACCAATTCCGCCACCCGGGCAATTATGTTATCAAACCAATCTCGACTGATTAGCGAGTGCAAATATAGGGTTTTTCTTGAAAAGAGTTTTGTTTTGCTTAAAAATATTTATTTTTATTTCATTTATTTCTGACAAGCCTTCGATTTCATCGTTTTAACCTAATGCTTGGACCTAATGCTTAAATCTGATTCTTTTTGAAGACTGACTCATTAACTAACTGATTATCTTGACTTAAAATTAATTAGAATTCGCATAAATACCCTTTTTGTGGTATGGATTTTTAAGTGTTTGTGTTGTAATTTTGTGTCACATCAAACAACAGCAACATGGTTACTTTAGCAAACACATTAAAAGGTAAAAAGGTAAAAGTTACCAAACTTTTAAAATCCGAAATCTCCTCCAAACTTTTAGAAATGGGACTGTATGATGGACAAGAAGTTGAGGTGCTATTCAAGGCTCCCTTTGGTGATCCAATTGCTGTAAATATCGGGGGTTATGTTCTATCATTGCGCTTAGACGAAGCTAAATTAGTAGAAGTTGAATAAACTAATTCAGTAAATCTTATTACTTTTACTCGTTATGAGTTTCAAAAAAATTGCACTGGTTGGTAATCCAAATACTGGAAAAACATCCATCTTTAATCGATTAACTGGTCTGAATCAACACATTGGTAATTTTCCAGGTGTGACAGTTGACAAAAAAGTGGGACGAGTCAAAATTGGAGACCAATCGGTTGAAATCATTGATTTACCAGGGACTTACAGTATTTATCCACGTTCTACAGATGAAAAAATTGTTTTCGATGTTTTAAATGATTCTAAACACCCAGATCATCCAGAGGCAGTAATGGTAGTGGTGGATTCTTCTAATTTAGAACGAAACTTGCTCTTATTCACCCAAGTTTACGATTTAAAAATTCCGGTATTGTTGGTTCTAAACATGTCGGACATGGCCTATCGAGCTGGAAAAGTATTTGATAAGGCTGCATTTGCAAGAAGATTCCCAGGTGTTCCTGTCGTTGACACAAACGCAAGGTTGGGTGCGGGAATTAAGGACTTAAAGAAAATTTTAGAAACAAAATTCTCAACAGCCAATCACTTTCCTGTGATTCCAAATTACGAATTAAAATCGAGTTTTGATCAGGAAGGACAATCAATAGAAACTTCCAAGCGTTTCGAATTCATCACCAATTTGATGAAAGAAATCATTCAAATTAATCCAGATAAAGTAAGGCCGAAAAGGTACGAATGGTTGGATAAAATTTTAGTTCATCGGTTTTTCGGTTATTTCATCTTTTTACTCATTCTTTTGGCACTTTTCCAATTGATTTTTTCAATTGCAGAATACCCCATGGAAATGATTGATACTGTTTTTGGCACTTTTAGCTCTTGGCTTCAAAATGAACTTCCACCTGGAATTTTCACAGATTTATTGTCGCAAGGTATCGTTCCTGGATTAGGAGGTGTCATTATTTTCATACCTCAAATTGCTTTGCTGTTTTTATGCTTAGGTATTTTAGAAGAAACGGGCTACATGTCACGCGTGGTTTTCATCATGGATCGACTCATGCGTCCTTTTGGTTTAAATGGAAAAAGTGTGGTTCCTTTGATGTCTAGTGCTGCTTGTGCCATTCCTGGCGTGATGGCTGCTCGAACCATCTCCAATTGGAAAGAACGAATGATTACCATCATGGTAGCTCCTTTGGTTAGTTGTAGTGCTAGAATTCCAGTGTTTACCCTACTGATTGCTTTGGTAATTCCAAAAGAAACTGTATTTGGGTTTTTAAATTTACAAGGATTGGTGCTTTTTGGACTTTATTCTTTGGGAATTGTTTCCGCTTTGTTGGTTGCTGTTGTGATGAAGTTTATCATCAAATCCAAAGAATCAAGTGTACTCATGCTAGAGCTTCCAGAATTTCGTTCTCCGCGATGGGGCAATGTATTTATCAGCTTATTTGACAAAGTTAAAATTTTCATATTAGACGCTGGTAAAGTAATTTTAGCCATTTCGATTCTACTTTGGGCAATGGCAAGTTACGGACCTGGAGATCGCATTGAAACAGCCGTTCAGAGAATTGAAGTTCCAGATTCAGACAATGATTCCTTACAAAGTATTTATAATCATCAAGTAGCCTCAGCTGAACTCGAAAATTCCTACATGGGTATTCTTGGAAAATCGATTGAACCACTTATTCGACCGTTGGGATACGATTGGAAGATTGGAATTTCATTGCTTACTTCATTCGCTGCTAGAGAAGTCTTCGTTGGCTCGATGGCAACGATTTATAGCGTCAATGATGATGGTGAAGAAAATGTAGGCTTACTTGCTAAGATGCGCGCTGAAAAATGGCCAGACGGAACCCCCGTTTACTCTTTGGCAGCAGGATTGTCATTGATGGTATTCTATGTGTACGCAATGCAATGCATGGCAACCATTGCAGTTGTTAAAAGAGAGACTAATTCTTGGAAATGGCCACTGATTCAATTGGTTTATATGGGAATTATTGCGTATATTGCTAGTTACATAACATACATCATTTTCTCCTAGTCATGCAAACATTTTTAGTTACCGTTGCGCTTTTGTCTGCACTCACTTATTTAGGTGTGCGACTTTATCGTGCTTTCTTTTCTAAAAAGTCGAATTGTGCGAGTTGCGCTTTCAACGAAATGAATCAGAATCAAAAACAAACTCCGTAAAAATAGAATCATTTTACCCTATCGTGTTCATTCAATTCCATTTTCAGGATAACTGAAATGCAAGGGTCTTTGTTTTTCTTCTTTCAGCTTGAAAGTCTGTTTTTTAAGGTTTGCGTAATAAATTTGTAAGACATACATTTTTCGTTCGCCTTTTTCAAGGATGGGAGCAACCACGTATGCTTTGTAATGGTTTTTGAGACAGCTCTGTTCAAAGTGAATGAATTTCTCACTACCATTATTTAAAGTCACAATTTCTTTTTCAATGCGTTTTCGAATTTGATTCGTCTTTTCAAGCGTTACTCCTACTTCCATTAGAAAATCATCTTGCCACTTGACTCCTTTTTTGGCCTTTAATTGTTCGTCCGTTTGCATATTTATCGCATTGATACTGTCTAGTAACAACATGTCATTTCCATCAAAAGCGATATACTTGTAATCGATTTTCCAATTTTTAGCAACAATTTTTTCTGAATTGTTGTATTCAAAAGTTTGAGGTCTTCCGGTTTTATAAAAGACATACTTTTGAGCATGTATTAGGGAAGATAAAACAATGAAGAGAATAAGGAGCGTGTTTTTCATTCAAATAAGAAGGCGGTTACAAAGAGAAGAAACCGATGAGCTCCTTCTCTTCTTTTATTAATTATTGTTTGATGACTTTTAAAACTTTGGTTTCTTGATTTTCCTGTAAACTTAAGAAATAAATTCCGTTCGATTCTTTGGACAAATCAAGCTGTATCAAGGATGCTTTAAAAGTAGCATTCTCATAAATAATTCGACCCAAAGCATCTGTTAAGAATACATGGTCTAAGTAAACTTCTTGTCCAAAATCAAGTGTCAAAACAGTTGAAACAGGATTCGGATATAAGTTCATTTCTAAACTTGAAACAGCTTCTAATCCAAGGGTATTTAAAACGACACATTCCGAGGTATCTGCACAACCAGCTTTGGTTATCTCCACTGCATAACTGCCGTCCTCAGAAGGTGTGAAGACTTGTGTGTTTGCTCCTGATATGGGCGTCATTTCTGGGCATTTTAACCATTGATATGTGGAACTCGATTGATTTGCTTTAAACGAATTCCCTGTTCTTGTAACAGTAGTAATGATGTTTGAATTTTGAACAAAGATACTTTTACAAGGGGCATTCACAACACATCCTCCTTCACCGCGAACATAATAGAAACCAGATGTGTTCACCGTAACGGAGGTTCCAGAACCAATTAATACACCGTCACAAGCATTAGCATACCATTTCCATTCAGCAGCATCGTTTAAATTTCCTGTTGCGATACTTAAGGTAGTGAATCCATTCTCACAAACCGTTAAATTACCTGCAATCGTTGGTTGATCTGCCATGTCACAACCTGGTTGATCACTAATTGTAAACACTTGATCTGAAATATCAAAGAAAGTTCCGTTTTCTGAAATAACCATGATGAGCGCAGTAGTGGTAAGTGTATTTGGAACGGTAATGCTTTCACTTCCATCGTTGGGAGTGCTCGCCACCAAGGTAGTAAAAGTAAGGCCGCCATCTATAGAAAGCATGATGCTAACATTTGAACACGAAACGGGTGCTACATCCGTGTTTGCTACTTGCCAAACAACCGTTTTATTGGTTCCTTCTTGCCAAATAATTCCACCTGCAGATGGGTAATCCACAATAAACGGTCCAGCGGATGTGGTGGTGGTTAAGACTAAATCTTCGTGGTCATTGCATCCTCCACCAACGGCATTGTCTCTCACGGTTACTCTAAACTTCATGGTTCTATTTACAGAAGGCAAAACTTCCCACGTAAATGGTCCATTGTTTAAAATACTTGAAATGCTCGGAAAATAACGGGTCGAACTCGCACTTGGCGTCAAAGACCTAAAATTTGGTCCTTGTGTAGAAGACGAAACTGGAGATTGTGTTGATATTTCTCTATCCATTTGCTCCCAACAATAGGTAAGTGTGTTCCCATCCGCGTCTGACGCAATCGCTGTCAATGCAAAAGGCGTGTTTGCTGGGATGGTGACATTGCCTGCAGTACTTGAAATAACTGGTGCTGTATTGGTTAAAGGCGTTTTTACAGGGCAGTTATGTCCACCTCCTGTAATAAAAGCGCCAATCTCTTGCAAGGTTTGACCGTGAAAGTGATCATCGCTGTTGCTTGCTACATTCGGTGCACAAATTCCAGCATACGCCATGATGGTGGATCCACTTCCTGGTTCTACTGCAGTTGCGCTATTTCTATTGTTATTGCAAGAATTGTTAAACGTATGGTTTCCTCCAAATTGATGCCCCATTTCATGTGCTACATAATCAATATCAAAAGGATCTCCAATCGGAGCACCGCTACCCGTTACACCCCTCGCTTTACCAGATGAACACACAACTCCTAATCCTGCCAATCCGCCGCTATTGGTTCCAAAAACGTGTCCAATGTCGTAATTTGCACTTCCAATCGTGTTGTTTGTAGTCGTTACATTTTGATTAATCATTGAGCCTGGATTTCCATTCGAAAAAGGGTCAGAACCCGCGTTTGTAAAAATTAAAAGTTGATTATTTGGAATGATAACCAAAGTTATCGCCATGTCTCGTTCGTATATTCCATTGACACGATTCATGGTAGTCACCTGCGCCGCCTGCGCTAATGCAACGGTTCCGCCGTGAAAAGTGGTGTATTCAGCAGTTGCTGACAATGCCAAACGGTAAGTTCTCAATTCACAAGAACCAAAAGATTTAGGAGCGATTACCGAATTGTCAAATTCTAAAGAAGTCACAGACTCCACGTCACATTGGAAAACTTTCGTGGATTTAAAATCTTTTTTATAGTACACTTGGTAGTTTTCGACATCACCGCTTCCAAACGAATAGGGATCTATGTAAATGGTGGATTCCGTTGGAGAAAGAATCATGGCGTGAAAACCTTGTGGAGTAACATCCAATTTTACCGTTCTCCCAGATTGATCCAAAGCAATTGCATCGTAGGATCGTATTTCAGGAAATTGAGCAGCCAAACCTGGAGACATGGTCGTATTCAAATATACGTGGTATTCATACAATTTACCATCAGGATGCGGTAAACTAATACGAACTGGAGCAGCACCATCGGATTTCAATTGTGCATTGGATAAGGTGACCTTTAATTCCGAAATAGCTAGTCTTAAAGTTAAATATTTACTTGGGTTAATTATTCTAGACCCAGAAATAACCAAATCATTTTCAGCTGTAGGAGTCCAGAAATTGGAAGATTGAGCCTGCGAAAAGGAGAAAGAGAACAGAATGCTCGTAAGAAAGAGCATTAATTTAATTTGGAAAGTTTTATTCATTTATCATAGTTTTAGACTGTTAAGTTATAACAAATCTTGTTTTTAACACGCTTATTCTCCGTATTTATTTTTGCTGTGATGCTCAATCTTGTTTTTCATCAAGCGAAAAGCCCTTTTTCTCCTATTAAAAGATTCTCGTTTTTATCAGTATCCGTTATTCTTTTTGATTTCCAGGTTTTGCGTAAGCATTTGATTTTAATCAGTGAAAAATTAATTCCAACCAAAACTAGAGTGTTTAAAACTTCCACCTTAATCTAGCCAAAATAAAAAGAAAGTGCGTTAATTTTATACTGGAGGTTTTAATTTTTTTTTCGAGGCCTAGCAGCGCAAAATAAAATAAACCCTGAATTTCAGGGCAAACGCATTTAAAATTTTGTAAGTCTAAATTTTAGAAAAGATAATTTTATTAAGCGGTGGATTCATCCACCGCTTGATTGCAAACTGAGATGAGTTGTTTGTGGCATGTGTTTTTGTTTAAAAACCATGACATAAACCAATTTGGAAGTTAAATGCGTTTGCCCTGCCCTGAATTTCTCCCTAAAAAGCACTTTCACAGATTTACCTTATCTTTGCCAAAAAAAGACATGTTGATTGAAATTGATGACAAAGTCATTTCCCTTGAAATTTTCTCTAAAAAGTTCGTTTGTGATCTCAACGCTTGCAAAGGTGCTTGTTGCGTCGAAGGCGATTCAGGTGCACCGATAACTGCTGAAGAAGTTTCTATTCTAGAAGAAGATTTGGAAAAAATCAAACCATTTATGCGTCCCGAAGGAATTGCAGCGGTGGAAGAAACGGGTGTCTTTTACATGGATTGGGACAACGAGATGGTCACCACCTTGGTGAACGAAAAAGAATGTGCTTTTGTTTTTTTTGATGAAAAAGGCATTACCAAATGTGCCATCGAACAAGCGCACAAAGCAGGTGTAACGAATTTCAAGAAGCCAATTTCATGTCATTTATATCCAATTCGCACCGCGAAATTTGCAGAATTTGAAGCTTTAAACTACAATGAATGGAGCATCTGTTCTCCCGCCTGCACTTTGGGTGAAGCCTTGAATGTGAAAGTTTATCAATTTTTAAAAGAACCGCTTATTCGGGCATACGGAGAAGAATTTTACAAAGAATTGGAAACGGTAGATGCAGAAATAGAAAGTCAAAACCTGAAATAATTCCTTTATAAAAATATTTTTTATCGACGACCAACCTTTTATTATAATTAAACGTCTAATTGCCAAGAAAGAAAATTCACAGTATTTTTATCTTTCTGGTTTTATTATTTAGCTTGCAAAAGCCTGAAAAGAGTGTCTACCTCTTAACAATCTGATCAATTGTTTCATTTATACTCTTTTCAGGCTTATTTTTTGAACTCTTTTATACCACTGCCACGCGAAAACCTTTTCTAAAATCTTTGATTTCTCCGTAATTTCGCTTATTTTTACAGCGTTATATCCATTTTTAAGAAAAAAGATTTAATTCCAGGTTTATGAGTAAATTCCGTTTCTATTCTTTGTCCATCATCCTTTCAATTGCATTTAGTGCTTGTAAAAATGAAATGAAAGAAAATGAGAATCCTGAAACAATGGAGAATGGATTAAATAAATCAACTTGGGAAAAGGCAATGAAGAATATTGATGAACAAATTGCCATTTCAGATGCAGTTGCAAATTCGCTTTATTACAGCAAAGAGACCGGTGAAAGTGAAAAATTGGTTGCCTACCTTTCGCAAGAAAACAAGATTCTAAAAGTAGAAGAATTTTTTTCTGGTAAACCAACTGAAAACGCAGGAAGAATCATTTATTATTTGAATCAAAAGAAACCTTTGGTAACGATTGAATTGTTTGAAGATAAAACCAACCTAGCTGAAGTGAAATTTGTTGAAAGAATTTCCTATTATGACGATAACGGTCAAGCGACCTACACCAAAGAGAAAAGAGCAAACTACGAAGAAGAATTAGAGAACGTTGCTTATAAAGCAGTTGATTTGTTGACGCTTACAACCGATAAAATATTTCGAATTTTAAATCAAGAAGCGGAATTTCAAACCACCTTTCAAGGTTTGGTAGAAACTGAATCCTTGAATTATTTAATTGTAGGTGAGCCCAAATTAGGGGGTTACACTTCTGCGATGCGAATTGAATTTGAAGATCACTTAATAAAAGAGGTTTACAAAGATCCTAAAAAATACATGAATAAGAAAATGCGTGTAACCTTCCAATTAAGTAGGTTACAAGGAAATTTTGAATACCAGATTTACACTGGTGCTTCGTGGGAATAATTTACATCTAGATTCTTATGTTCGTAAATATCCCCTATAAAACAAAATAAACAATCCTTTTTTTTGTTATGCATCTTTGAAAAGAATAACTTTGCCTATTATATTGAAACATGGGAGACTATAAAGCTGGACCTTTTTTAAAACAAATCGAATTTCCAAAAGACCTTCGTGAAAAATTTTCTTTTGAGGATTTACCTCAAGTGTCTGACGAATTACGTCAATACATTGTGGACGTGATTTCTGAAATCGGAAACAGTCACTTCGGTGCGAGCTTGGGAGTCGTTGAATTAACCGTCGCTTTACACTATGTTTTCAATACACCCGACGACCAATTGGTCTGGGACGTTGGTCATCAAGCTTATGGACATAAAATACTAACTGGCAGAAGGGACGTTTTTCACACCAATCGTTTGAAAGGCGGAATTTCTGGTTTCCCAAAACGTTCCGAAAGTGAATACGATGCTTTTGGGGTTGGTCACTCTTCCACTTCCATTTCCGCTGCACTCGGCATGGCCGTTGCGAGTGATTACAAAGGAGAAAAAAACCGTCAACACATTGCAGTAATTGGCGATGGAGCGATGACAGCTGGCTTGGCATTCGAAGGCATGAACCATGCTGGGTTTGAGAAAGATGTGAATTTATTAGTTGTTTTGAATGACAATTGCATGTCAATCGATCCAAACGTTGGTGCTTTGAAAGAGTATTTAACGGACATCACCACTTCGCACACTTACAACAAGGTAAAAGATGAGGTTTGGAAATTACTAGGGAAGATTTCTAAATTCGGACCAGATGCACAAACCGTGGCCTCCAAAATCTCAACTGCCCTGAAAGGAAGTTTATTGAAACAAAGTAATTTATTTGAATCGTTAAATTTTAGATATTTCGGTCCTGTGGACGGACACGATGTAATTGCTTTGGCAAAAATCATGGAAGACCTAAAAGACATTCCTGGTCCAAAATTATTGCATTGTGTAACCACGAAAGGAAAAGGGTATAAATTTTCGGAAGAAGGAAACCCAACCAAATGGCACGCACCTGGAATTTTCAATAAAGAAACGGGGGAAATTGTTAAAATCGTACCCAAGTCACCAGAGCCACCGAAATACCAAGATGTTTTTGGACATACCATCGTGGAGTTAGCGGAGAAAAATGAAAAAATAATGGGTGTTACACCTGCGATGCCTTCTGGCTGTTCGCTCAACATCATGATGGAAGCGATGCCAAAGCGCTCTTTTGACGTTGGAATTGCCGAACAACACGCGGTCACTTTTTCTGCGGGATTAGCCACGCAAGGCTTGGTTCCCTTTTGCAACATTTACTCTTCCTTCATGCAGCGCGCTTACGATCAAGTGTTACACGATGTTGCGATTCAAAATTTAAACGTTGTTTTTTGCTTGGATCGCGCAGGATTTGTTGGGGCTGACGGTGCGACACATCACGGAGCTTATGACATTTCCTACATGCGTTCGATTCCAAACATGATTGTGTCTTCCCCAATGAACGAAGCTGAATTGCGCGATTTGATGTTCACTGCTCAGCAAGAAAACATGGGGCCATTTACAATTCGTTATCCGAGAGGAAATGGGGTAATGACGGAATGGAAAACAACCATGAAAGCCATCAAAGTTGGAACAGGAAGAAAAATAACTGCTGGTTCTGATGTTGCCATTTTATCTTTAGGACACGTTGGAAACACAGCACAAGAAGCCATTGCTGATTTAGCTAAAAATGGAATTTCTGTTGCCCATTACGATTTACGTTTCGTGAAACCATTGGATGAATTAATGTTACACGAAGTGTTCACAAAATTTGACAAAATCATCACAATTGAAGACGGTTGCTTGATGGGTGGAATGGGTAGTGCCATTTTGGAATTCATGGCCGATCACAAATACAAATCTGAGGTTATTCGTTTGGGAATTCCTGACAAATACGTTCACCACGGAACGCAAGAGCAGTTACATGCTGAGTGCGGATACGATAAAGCTGGGATTATAAACGCAGTGAAACAAGCAATCGATTACAAAGAAAAGGATCAGTCTGAATTAAAAAATAATGCAGGATAAGTCCCTCAAAAACACTAAAAAAACAAGGGTCAAAAATAGAGTTTCAACCCAATGCTTTTTATTCAGAATCCTTCTTCATTTCCATCAACAACTGATAGGCTCCTTTGGTAACAATTGGCTGTTTCCTCAAGGTTTCTGCATTTAAAATTTCAACGAATCCATTTTCAAAACTGCCAAGTTGCACTTCATGTAACTGATATTGATTATTTCCTTTCACAATATAAACAACTTTTTTCCCTTCAAAATCCAAAATGGCAATTTCAGGAAGTACAGCGGTTTCGTGCTTTTTTAATTCAATGTCGGCATTCATAAACATGCCTGGAGCCAATTCCGATCCGTTCGGATTTAAGCTACAGAAAACACCAGTAGAACCATCGGCATCCAATTGATAATTAATTGATTGAACTTTTCCGATGTGCTTCACGTTTTTTGAATTGTTGGTATAAGCCGACACTTGTTGTCCAACGCTCAAATTTTTCAAATCGACATCAAAGACGGTTAATTTTAATAGTAATTGATTGGGATTGATGAGTTCAAATAGCACATCGGTAGGATTGACGTATTGTCCCACATTCACATTCACATGTGAAACAAATCCTGTAATCGGAGAGAGAATGCTAATGCTTTTTGAAATGGTATTTTCCGAAAGTCTTTGAGGAGAAATTCCAATCAATTTCAGTTGTTCAGCCAAAGCCTTGATGGAAATGGAGTTTGAAGTAAATTGCATTTGTGCTTCTTGCAAAACTTTGTCGCTGCTTGCTTGGGTTTCGTTCAATTTCTTTTGGCGATTTAATTCCGCTTGCGCATATTTCATTTGAGCTATTTTGGTCAAATATTCTTGTTGAAGTTGCACGTATTGTTGATCTTCCATCACGGCTAAAACTTGTCCTTTGGTGACTTTCATCCCAGGGATTAATTTGGTCGATTTTAAATATCCGCCTAAAGGCATGCTGATGGAAACTTGATTTTCAGGAGAAGGCATCATTTTACCTTTGAGGTGAACGATGGTTGAAATTTCTTTATTTTCTAATTCTCCCAATTGAATTTCGGTTTCTTTCGCCTGTTCTGGAGTGAGTTGAACGGTGTTTATCTTCTTTTCTGTTGTGTTATCAGTTGCTTCAGAAGCTTTTTCTCCTTGGCAAGCAAATAAACCCAAGGTCAATATGATGATGCTAATTTGTTTCATGTCGTTTATTTTGAAATAAGGTAATCTAGTTCTATCAGGCTGTCGTTCAAGTTTTGTATCGCATCCAAATAATTGGTTTTAAGCGATACGGCTTGATTGACAACCATGGTCCACTCTAAATAATTGATGGATCCATTTTGAAATTGTTGGTTGGCGGTTTCAAATATCAAATCGGCATTTTGCAATGCTTTTTCTTCAAATTGTGCCACAATTCTTTGTTGTTTTTGATATTGCGCCAAGGTACTCTTAAACTGATTGGTCAATTGTTGTTCTTGCAATTTATATTGATTTTCTGTTATTTTTTCCATCACTTTCGCAGCGTTTACTTTTGCTTGTTGTGAACCAAAAAACAAGGGAATACCAATACCAATTTGACCCGAACTAAAACGTTGATTAGAGTACAGCATATCATCCGCGCCAACGCCTTTCATGGTGGTATTGAAATAGCCTAAATTGATGTTGGGCAAGCGTCTTGCATTTTCCAATTGAATCGCTGTTTTTGCCAAGTCTTGTTCTTGCTTCAAAATTTGCAACAAAGGATGATTTTGAATCTCAGCGCTATCCATCAACGCAGTTGGAGTAAATTTCAAACTCGCTGAATTGGGAAGGTATTCCGCTGAAACGTTCAATTGCATTTGAAATTGTAACTGGGCGATTTCCAAATCTCGTTGTAAATCGCTCAATTGAATTTGAATTTCACTTTGCTGATTTTCAGCAGTTATCTTCTCCAAAATAGAGCTTTCACCTTCTTCAAATCGAGCGGTGCTTTTTTCCAAAAATTGGGTGTAAACTTGACTGGTTTCCATCAGCAATTTCTCTTTCTCCTGAAGGATTAAAATCACGTAAAACAACCTGCTGACATCTTTTTGAATTTGAGATTTCTTCAAATCAATTCCTAAAACTGCCTTTTTCCAGGTATCTTCTTGTTGCTTTTTTTGTTTCACATACACCGACGGAAATTGAAATGATTGCGACACACCAATTTGATTGTCGTTGTAACTGCTATTCATTTGTCCGAAACCAAAGGAAACATCCGTTTGATCGATGTTCCAAGTAGCTTGTATCAGTTTTTTCTGATACTCCGCCATCAACTGTTCGTTTTTCATCAAATAGCTGTGTTTGAGTGCCGTGTCTACCGCTGCTTGAACATCTATTTTCGTTTGTGAATTCAAAGGAGAAACACTCAACAAAACAAAAAGGATAATCAAGCTGGAGGAGGTTTTTAGCTTCTTCATTTTACTTGGTTTTTCAAAAATGAGGTATAAAATAGGAAGTAGAAACAAGGTTAAGAACGTTGCGATTAACAATCCACCAATCACCACGGTCGCTAACGGACGTTGTACTTCCGCTCCGGCACCATTGCTCAAAGCCATCGGAAGGAAACCTAAAGAAGCCACGGCTGCGGTCATTAAAACAGGTCGCAGGCGAGATTTCGTTCCGATTAAAACAACTCGATTTAAATCGGTCATACCATTTTTTCGCAAGCGATTGAATTCTGCAATTAAAACAATTCCGTTTAAAACTGCCACACCAAAGAGTGCGATGAATCCAATTCCAGCACTGATACTGAATGGCAGATCGCGCATCGAAAGGAAGTAAATTCCACCAATGGTTGACAACGGGATTGCGGTGTAAATCAATAAACCTTGTTTAATAGATCCGAAAGCAAAATACAAAAGAATGAAAATCAACGCGAGGGCAATTGGCACGGCAATCAGCAACCTGGAAGTTGCTTCTTCCAAATTTTCAAACGCACCGCCATACGTTACGCTGTATCCCGGAGGTAATTTGATTTCTTGGTTGGTTCGATCTTGCAATTCATTGACGATTGATTTCACGTCTCGTCCTTGCACATTAAATCCAACGATGATTCTTCGTTTCGCATCTTCGCGCTGAATCTGATTGGGTCCGTCCACAATGTTTACGCTTGCCAATTGATTCAAAGGGATTTCCAATCCGTCTTTAATCGGAATTAGCATGTTTTGAACGTCTTGTAAGTTCTTTTTAGCGTTTTGATCGAGTTTTACCACCAAATTAAACCTTCTTTCTTGTTCAAAAACCATCCCAGCGCTTTGTCCTGCGAAAGCGGTATTGACGATTTTATTGATGGTCGAAACTGAGAGTCCGTATTGCGCTAAAGCGGCTCGATTATAGTCAATCACAATCTGCGGTGCACCTTCAATCGGTTCTACGAATAAATCTTTGGTTCCTTCTACTTTTTGAGCGATATTTCCCAAGAGGTGAGCGTAATGACTCAAGGTGTCCAAGTCTTCGCCGTAGATTTTACAAACTACATCTTGACGTGCACCTGTCATCAACTCGTTGAAACGCATTTGAACTGGGAACTGAAATCCGATAAAAAGCCCTGGAATGTGATTCAATTCTGCGGTCATCTTTTCGGCTAATTCAGAGAATGATGTTGCGGATGTCCATTCCCTTTTGTCTTTCAAAATCACCATCAAGTCACTTGCTTCCATTGGCATGGGGTCTGTTGGTATTTCTCCGCTTCCAATTTTTGTAACTATTTTGGTTATTTCTGGAAATTTATCCAAGAGTATTTTTGCTGCTTTTTGTGTGGTTTCAATGGTGGTTGTCAAATTACTTCCCGTCATGATTCTCGCTTCTACCGCAAAGTCACCTTCTTCTAAAGCAGGGATAAACTCTCCACCCAAGCGAGACATCAAGAACATGGCAAAAGCAAATAAAAGCACAATTGTTCCGATTATTTTCTTTGGATGGTGCATTGCTTTCAGGAGGTATTTTTGATAGAAAGAACTTAATCGTTCCATCATTTTATCAGAGATGTTTTGCTGGTGTCCTTTTTTGCTCAGTACCAAGGAACTCATCATCGGGATGTAAGTCAAAGATAAAATAAATGCTCCTAATAAAGCAAAGGCAACCGTTTGCGCCATTGGCTTGAACATTTTACCTTCAATTCCTTGCAGGGTGAAAATCGGCAAATAAACAATCAAGATGATGATTTGACCAAAAACGGCACTGTTCATCATTTTACTGGCAGAACTTTGCACCTCCAAGTCCATTTCATTTTGCGAAATGAGACCCGAAGAATGCTTGTGCATTTTCAGAGCCACTTGAAACATGACGGCCTCTACAATGATTACTGAGCCATCAACAATCAATCCGAAATCCAAAGCACCTAAACTCATCAAGTTTCCACTTACGCCAAACGAATTCATCAAAATGATGGCAAACAACAAGGAAAGTGGAATAACCGAGGCGACCAATAATCCAGCACGAATATTTCCCAAGAAAATAACCAAGATAATTACCACAATCAAAGCGCCTTCCAACAAATTGGTCTCTACTGTTCGAATGGCATTGTTGACCATTTTACTTCGATCTAAGAAAGGTTCAATTACCACGCCTTCGGGCAACATTTCTTGGATACTTTCAACTTTGTCTTTTACATTTTGAATGACTTCACTGCTGTTTGCCCCCTTTAACATCATGACTACCGCTCCTGCAACTTCGCCTTCGTCGTTATAAGTCATTGCGCCGAATCTGGTTGCGTGCCCCATTTTCACTTGAGCCACATCTCGAATGAAAAGTGGCGTTCCCTGATTCGTTTGTTTGATTGCAATGTTTTCAATGTCCTGGATGTTTCCAATCAAACCCTCACTTCGAATGAACAAAACCGATTCATTTTTTTCAATGTACGCGCCACCTGTATTTTGATTGTTGTTTTCTAATGCATCAAAAACGTCGTTGATGCTGATCTGATGGGCGGCTAATTTTGCAGGATGAACCTCCACTTCAAATTGCTTGAGTTTTCCTCCAAAACTACTTACCTCTGCAACACCTTTTACACCGAGAAGTTGTCGGCGAACAATCCAATCTTGAATGGTACGCAATTCGGTTTCATCATATTGATCTTCATATCCTTTTTTAGGACGAACAACGTATTGATAGATTTCTCCCAATCCTGTTGTAATCGGTCCGAGTTCTGGATTTCCAATTCCCGCAGGGATTTCAGTTTGAACTGTTTGCAGGCGTTCCGCAATTTGCTGTCTTGCCCAATAAATATCGGTATTATCATCGAAAACAACTGTCACCAAAGACAATCCAAAGCGAGAAAAACTTCGGATTTGCTTCATTCCACTGATGTTGCTATTCGCTTGTTCAATGGGAAAGGTGATTAAGCGCTCAATATCCGTAGCACCAAATGATGGTGCCACAGTGATGATTTGCACCTGATTGTCCGTGATGTCTGGAACGGCATCAATCGGTAATTTCGTTGTTTCGTATGCGCCCAGTCCAATTAAACCGAGCACGAATAAACCAACAATGAACTTATTCTTAATAGAAAAAACGATTACTTTTGTTAACATAATAAAATTGTTTTACCCAAATAAATACAAGTAGTTCAATCAGTTGAACCTAATTTAATTTAAGATAAAACAAGTTTTGGTGGCTGCCAAATACTAGAAAGGTAAGAAGATGAGAATTCTTTGTAGGTATAATTATTGAGCGGTTCTTTTTCTACAAAAATTGTTTTTTGGGTAAACTCAATTGGTTGTGGAACAAAGGCCATGATGGATGCGCTGAAACAACTGTTTGGAGATTTAAAAGGCAATTTCATGTCCTTATCCTGATGGCTTTTATCTATGTGATTACTCGAATAGTGCATGAGGATAAAATCAAGCATGGACAAGGAATTGTTTTCTGCGTGATGTTCTTTAAAATGTTCATATAATAAGGGTAATTTCAGCAACTGATTCAATTCTGTAGAAGAGAATAAGTAAACAGTAAGAAGTAATATGGTAAACACCCTTTTCACCTTGCAAAGGTAATCATTCTCCTTTTAATTTGTGTTTTTTTCGGCTATATTTATGCGTTCTAAATAAGCTTTATTTCAACCCATTATTTTGAAAATCAAGCATTCAAGAACAGGGTATTCCACTTGATTTTGTTGACCCAAAAGTTAATATATTGGTAAATTATCACAATCTTAGTTACTTTCTTTCAAAATTCGATTATTTGAAAGAACTTTGCACCCAATTCAACAATATAAATGAGAACGAAATACATCGACTTAATAGATCAAACTTTTGATTTTCCACAAGATGAGTTTAACTTGAAAAATGACAACCTTATTTTTCATGGAATTGATTTGATGGAACTAATTGAAAAATATGGTACACCGATGAAATTCAATTATTTGCCGCAAATATCCCACAACATTCAGCGTGCAAAAGGTTGGTTTAGAGAAGCGATGAACAACATTGGATACAACGGAAATTACTTTTATTCCTATTGTACCAAGAGCTCTCATTTTTCATTTGTTTTGGATGAAGCATTGAAAAATGACATTCACATTGAGACATCTTCTGCTTTTGACATCGACATTGTATTGAATTTGTACAAAGCAGGAAAACTTTCGAATACGCGTTTCATCACTTGCAACGGATACAAGCCAAAGCAATACATCGATAACATTGCGAGGATGATGCGAGAAACGGATTTGAAGGTAATCACCATCATCGACAACATTCAAGAAGTACAAGATTTGTTAGATGCAACAGAAGGGGAAATTAACATCGGAATTCGAATTGCGTCGGAAGAAGAGCCAAAATTTGAGTTTTATACTTCTCGTTTAGGCATTCGTTACCGTGAAATCCTGCCCTTTTACAAAGCAATTTTACATGACAATCCTCGGATTAATGTAAAAATGTTACACTTTTTCATCAATACAGGCATCAACGATACCTCCTATTATTGGAATGAATTAACCAAATTGCTTCGAATCTATTGCGATTTAAAAAAAGTTTGTCCAACCTTAGACTCTTTGAACATCGGCGGCGGATTCCCGATTAAAAAATCGTTGGCATTTGATTTTGATTACGCTTACATGGTCAAAGAAATTCTCACCCAAGTGAAAAGAATGTGTATGGACAATGAAATTCCAGAGCCGCATATTTTCACAGAATTCGGATCGTTTACAGTAGGCGAAAGTGGTGGAGCCATTTTCAGTGTCATTCACCAGAAACAACAAAATGACCGAGAAAAATGGAACATGATTGATTCTTCATTTATGACGAACTTACCAGACACTTGGGCAATTAATCAACGCTTCATCATGTTGCCAATCAATCGATGGAACGATGATTATGAGCGCATTTTACTCGGAGGATTAACCTGTGATAGTGATGACTATTACAACTCTGAACAACATTCGAATGCAATCTATTTGCCAAAATTCAATAAAAACAAAACTTTATACATTGGCTTTTTTAACACGGGAGCATACCAAGAAACCATTGGAGGATTTGGAGGATTAAAACATTGTTTGATTCCAGAACCCAAACACGTGCTCATTCAACGAGATGAAAATGGTCAAATTGAAACCAGTGTTTTTTCCGAAGAACAAACAGCAAATGATTATTTAAAAATATTAGGGTATAAATAAAAAAACTCGCTTAATGGAAAGATTTAACAGATTTAAGTAAATAATTGAAATCTTAATCTTACTTTTGTCATCCATTTTTGAGGATATTATAGAATTCACAACAAACAAATGAACATAACACAATTATACTTTGAAGATAATGCTTTCGGCAAAGAAATGTCTTCTTGGGCTGAAAGTATGGGTATTGAAGGAATTAAGTACGATTCCAAAAATGACATCCATTTAGATCAAATTGATGGATTATTACTTTTCCACGAAAACCACGGAATTGGAAAAGCTCAGAATGAATGGTTGTCTATCTTCGAAGGAAAACAAAGAGGAATTAGTAAAATAGACATCAACGGAACGTTATCTGTTGCGGCATCTAATTTTGCGTTGTGGTTAGATAGAAATAGATGTAAATCTATTTTGGCAATTGGTGGTGAAGATTTAGTCAAAAATGTCAACTTAGAAAGATTTCTAAACGAACTTAAAAAAGCGTAAAAGAATCTTTTCTTTTCACGCCATTCACACCTACTATCGTTACAAATAGACAGAAGCTTTGATTTGAAGAAACCATTTATTTTAGGCATCTTTAAAATAAAGTGTATCAAGATGGATGATTTTTTGACTTGTAAACTCCCCTAGTTAAAATTTATTCGTAACTTTCGACTTGCAAGTTTTGTAAATGGATTCTTCAGACCTGATTATTATTTGTATCACGTTGCTTTTATCTGCCTTTTTTTCAGGTGTAGAAATCGCATTTGTTTCTTCCAACCGATTAAAAATTGAGCTTGATCGAGCCTCAGGGTCTATCAACGGGCGAATTGTAGGCTATTTTTTCAAGAAAGAAGAAAGTTTCATTGCTGCCTTATCACTGGGAAATAACATTTCATTGATTTTATTTACCCTCTCTTTTGCCCGTTTACTTAAACCACTAATCCTCTCTTGGTCTATTGAGAACGATTCTATTATTCTACTCATTCAAATGTTTTTTGCAACCATCATCGTTTTGATTGTGGTTGAATTTTCTCCAAAATCCATTTTTCAATTAAATCCCAATCGATTTCTAAAATCTCTGGCCATTCCATCCTTTATTTCTTATTGGATTCTTTTCATTCCAACATCCGTCATGCTGTTTTTTAGCACTTTGTTTTTTAGAATGTGGAGAGTTGGAAATGGAAATGAAGAACGCGTTTTTTCAACCATCGATTTAGAGCATTATTTACAAGACTTGAATGAACATTCGAGCGACATAGAAGACTTTGAAAATGAAATGCAGATACTTCAAAATGCGTTGGATTTTTCGAAAATTCGAGGTCGAGACTGCATGGTTCCGCGCCCGGAAATCATTTGCATCGATGTAGAAGAAAGCATCGATTCTTTGAAGCGCTTATTCATCGAAACCGGTATTTCCAAAATTTTAGTATATCGAGAAAACATCGATAACATCATTGGATATGTTCACTCATTTGAACTATTTAAATCTCCTCAGAAGATAGTGGATATTATGCGCCCAATTGAATTTGTCCCTTCTGCAATTCCAGGAAAGGAATTACTCGAACTTTTCACCAAAAAATCAGCGAACATTGCCGTTGTTGTGGATGAATATGGAGGAACTGCTGGATTGGTCACCATTGAAGATGTGATTGAAGAGATATTTGGCGACATAGAAGATGAACATGACACAGATCAATGGATTGAAGAGAAAATAAGTGAAAATGAATACCTCTTTGCAGCTCGATTTGAAATTGATCAATTGAATGAAGCATATAATTTTGAACTGGAGGAATCGGAAGATTACGATACATTGGGCGGATTAATTATTCATCACTTAGAAATGATTCCCTTGAAAGGGGACGAACTTAAAATAACAGGATTCCGCTTTGTTATTGAAGAAGTTACCGACCGACGAATTGAGGTGGTGAGAATGTTTATAGAAGGTTAAATCCTTGCTAATTCTGGTGCTTTTTAAATGTTTATCATTTATAATGTTTATTTTCACCCAAATTATATTACATCAAATTATTAAAAATGAAAAAATTACTAGTAGGAGTTTTCGCGTTAATCATAGGGTTTTCATCCCAACTAAATGCGCAACAAATTAAATTTCCAGCAAAAAGTCCATCCGCAATGGTGAAACAAACCGTTGGTATTTCTGACATTACAGTGGAGTATAACCGTCCGAGTGCGTCTGGTCGGGTTGTTTTTGGAGAGGTTGTTCCTTTCGATAAAATGTGGAGAACTGGTGCGAATAGTGCAACGAAAATGACCTTTAATTCTGACGTTAAAATTGCAGGCAACTTAGTTCCAGCTGGCAGTTATTCGTTTTTTGCAATCCCTGGAAAAACAGAGTGGACGTTGATTCTAAACAAAGTAGCTAACTTGTCGGGAACAAATGGTTATTCTGAGAAAGAAGATTTGATGCGTTTCAAAGTTACTCCAATGAATAAAATGGAGAAAACAGAAACCTTTACCATTGATTTCGCAAACATGAAATTAGATCAAACGTCCATCCAATTGATTTGGGAAAACACCGTTGTTTCGTTTGATGTTTCCCTTGATTACGATGCGGAATTAACAGCAAACATCGAAAAGACCATGAGCAAAGATGCTCGTCCATTTCACCAAGCTGCCGGGTATTACTATGAGAATAAGAAAGACTTGAAAAAAGCATTGGAATGGGCAAATAAAGCCGTTGAAATGAATCCAAATGCATACTGGACGTTGATGTTGAAAGCGAACATTCAATACGAATTGAACGACAAAAAAGGTGCAATTGCAACTGCTGAACAAGTTTTGAAAATGCCAAACGTTGATGGGGCATACACCAAAATTGCAAACGATTTAATTGCAAAAGCCAAGAAATAATTCGAGCTTTATTCGGATTTAACTAAATCCATACAAAGCCAGGTTATTCGATAATCTGGCTTTTTTAATGCTTTGATTTTTATTTGTTGAATTCCCGATCTTTTACCGTATTTTTGCAATCTATTTGATCAAAATATAAGTCCTTAAATGTATATGAAAAACATTCGAAATTTCTGTATTATCGCCCATATTGACCATGGAAAAAGTACCTTGGCCGACCGCTTGCTGCAAACTACTGGAACGATTTCGGATCGCGACATGCAGAATCAAGCTTTGGATAGTATGGATTTAGAGCGTGAACGTGGGATCACCATCAAATCTCACGCCATTCAAATGAACTATAAATACAAAGGTGAGGAGTATGTTTTAAACTTAATTGACACCCCTGGACACGTAGATTTCTCGTATGAAGTTTCACGATCCATTGCAGCTTGTGAAGGTGCTTTGTTGATTGTCGATGCTTCTCAAGGAATTCAAGCTCAAACAATTTCGAACTTATATCTAGCTTTAGAACACGACTTAGAGATCATTCCAATTTTAAATAAAATGGACCTTCCCGGCGCAAATCCAGAGGAAGTATCTGATCAAATTGTCGATTTAATCGGATGTGATTTGAATGACATCATTCCCGCAAGTGGTAAAACTGGCTTGGGAGTGATGGAAATTTTAGCGGCTGTAATTGAGCGAATTAAAGCTCCTTCAGGGAACGAAGATGCGCCGCTTCAAGCGATGATTTTTGATTCAGTATTCAATCCATTTAGAGGAATTATTGCTTATTTCCGAATTAAAAATGGTGTGCTTCGAAAAGGAGATCGCGTAAAATTCTTCAATACAGGACGAACTTACAATGCCGATGAAATTGGAATTTTGAAAATGGATTTAGTTCCTAAAAACGAAGTGAGAACGGGCGATGTGGGGTATATTATCTCAGGAATTAAGCAAGCAAATGAAGTGAAAGTTGGGGATACCATCACCTTGATGGCAAATCCTTGTGAGACGCCAATTAAAGGTTTTGAGGACGTGAAACCCATGGTTTTTGCCGGAATTTATCCTGTTGAAACAGACGATTACGAAGAATTGAGGTATTCCATGGAAAAATTGCAATTGAATGATTCATCGTTGGTTTTTGAACCCGAATCTTCTGCTGCCCTTGGTTTTGGATTCCGTTGTGGTTTCTTAGGAATGTTGCACATGGAAATCATCCAAGAACGTTTAGAGCGCGAGTTTAACATGACGGTGATTACAACCGTACCAAACGTTTCATACTTCACATACCTCAAGCGTGATCCAGAAAAAGCAATCATTGTAAACAATCCTTCTGAGTTGCCAGACCCTTCTGGGATGGACCGCATTGAGGAACCATACATCAAGGCGCAAATTATTACGAAATCGGAGTATATCGGACAGATTATCAACTTGTGTATTGAGAAACGCGGTGAAATGAAAAATCAAGTTTACTTGACACAAGATCGCGTTGAGATTACGTTCGAGATGCCTTTGGCGGAAATTGTTTTTGATTTCTACGATCGCTTAAAATCTGTTTCTCGTGGTTATGCATCGTTTGATTATCACCCAATTGGATATCGAAATTCAGATTTAGTTCGCATGGACTTGATGTTGAACGGCGAACAATTGGATGCACTTTCAGCCTTGGTTCACCGAAGCAATGCATACGATTTAGGTAAAAAAATCTGCATCAAATTGAAAGAATTGATCCCAAGACAACAATTTGAGATTCCGATTCAAGCAGCAATTGGTGCAAAAATTATTGCGCGTGAAACCATCAAAGCATTGAGAAAGGACGTTACTGCAAAATGTTACGGTGGAGATATTTCTCGAAAACGTAAATTGTTGGAGAAACAAAAAGAAGGTAAGAAACGAATGCGACAAGTTGGTCGAGTAGAAGTTCCTCAAGAAGCTTTCATGGCTGTATTGAAACTGAACGATTAATCTAAATCTCAAAGCTATATTGAATAGGAATGTGTCTAATGCGCATTCCTATTTTTTTTGAGCAACCTATTTAATCATCTCCAATGCGTTTCTTCTCGCCAGTTCATCTATGGCAACATAATCATCATACGTTGGGGATTGAATAATCTCGGTGCTTTTTAAAACTGCTTGATTGATTTCAGCAATTTGTAAAAATGAAATTTTCTTGTCTAAGAATGCTTGAACGGTTATTTCATTCGAAGCGTTCAGTGCACAAGCTGCAGTGCCACCCATCTCCATTGCGTCATACGCCAATCCAAGATTTAAGAATGTATCTCGATCTGGTTTTTCGAATGTCAAATTAGGATAATCCATGAAGTTAAAGCGAGGGAAATTAGTTGGGAAACGATTGGGGTACGTCAATGCATACTGTATCGGCAACTTCATATCTGGTAAACCCATTTGGGCTTTCATGCTTCCATCATCAAATTGCACCAACGAGTGAACGATGGATTGTGGATGAACGATGGTGTCAATTTGATTTGGTTTTAAGTTGAACAACCATTTTGCTTCAATAACCTCTAATCCTTTATTCATCAAACTCGCGGAATCTATCGTTATTTTTGCGCCCATCACCCAATTCGGATGATTCAAAGCTTGTGCAACCGTAACTTTTTCTAATTGTTCTTTCTTCCAACCACGAAACGGTCCGCCAGAAGCTGTGAGGTAAATTTTTTCAATTTTATTGTGAAATTCACCAGCTAAACATTGGAAAATCGCCGAATGTTCAGAGTCAACTGGGTAAATGTTCACGCCATTTTGAGCAGCTAATTTGGTTACCAATTCCCCAGCAACCACCAAGGTTTCTTTGTTTGCCAAAGCGATATTCTTCTTCGCTTCGATGGCTGCTAAAGTTGGTTTTAAACCTGCGTAACCGACCATTGCAGTTAATACGATGTCAACTTCTGTCGAAGTAACCACTTGCGAAAGCGATGCTTCTCCTGTGTAAACGTGAATGTCTTCGTCTTGTAACGCCGTTTTTACTTGATGAAATAAACTTTCGTCTGCGATAACAACCGTGTTTGGTTGAAATTTCTTGGCTTGAGAAATTAAGAGTTCTGCATTTCTGTTTGCAGTAATTACCTGTAAGTCAAATAAATTTGGGTAAGATTCAATAACTTCCAATGCTTGTGTACCAATTGATCCCGTTGACCCTAAAATTGCAACCCTCGTTTTTATAGCCATGTTGCAAATTTAAACTAAATCTTAGATTAAATGAAGAATGTATGAGAAGGAGTTTTTTACGTGAGGAAATCCTTTGAATTTAAAGATCCAAAACAGGCGACGTAAAACCTTTTGTAAACCCTTCAAGATATTTTGCGATTTCTAGAAGTTTTTTATCTGTCCATTTTTTGGAGTGAATTTGTATTCCAACTGGCATTCCGTTTTTCTTGATTCCAATCGGAATCACAGCAATTGGATGCCCTGAAAATGCAGTTGTAAAATTAAAAGAAGCAAGTGCTTTCGTGTAACCAACTTTCTTATTATTCACTAAAAATGGTATTCCTGCATTTTGATGTTTGTAAGCTTCAAATGAACAAACTGGAGTAACCCAAATGTCATATTTTGTCAAGAAATCGTTGTACGTTTTTGAAATAGAATCTTTGTAATCAATTGCTTTTCCATAATTTACGTTGGACAAGCGTTGACCCAATGACATTCCTTTAGCCCACAAATGATCTCGGTATTTCAGTCGAATGAAGAGATACATAAAACTGGATAACAGTGGAACTTTCGGACTATTAACACCCATTTCAAATCCCATAATTTTTCCGTATTCCAAATAGGCCTTTTGCTCATTGTAAACCGGATTATCATTCGTTAAATGATGAGATTCATTCTTAATTTTGTTGATGAAATCATTGAATATTTCCAAATATTCAAAATCAACTTCTGTGTCGTTAATTGTTTCAGAATAAGCAATTTTCATCGATTGATGATCCCAGTTACTATCTTCAAAATTATAGGGACCTAATTCTGGAAATTCGTTTCTTGAATTGTTACCTAAAACTTCCATCATTAACATTAGATCCGTCACATTTTTGGCAAATGGTCCAGGAGTTACAACATGTCTTCTACCTTGAGGTTTATTACTCACTTTTAAATGACCTCTGTTTGAAAGGAAATTTTCTGTGGGACGTAATCCACAAATACCATTAAAATGAGCGGGAACTCTGATTGAACCACCTGCATCGGCTCCTAATTCCAATGGACTAAAACCGGATGCTACAGATGCAGCTGACCCGCCTGAACTTCCTCCTGCAACTCTTGAAATGTCATACGGATTGTTGGTTTGACCGTTCCAAAAATTGGTACTTTGCCAATCAATGCAATAAAGCGGAGTATTGGTTTTACCGATAATGATCGCGCCAGCTTCTTTCAGTTTCGTAACCAATTCAGCATCTTCCGTGGCAACATAATTTCTTAACAGCGGATCTCCATTCGAATTGATTAATCCTTTCACAAAAAAACTATCTTTTATTGTCAGTGGCAATCCGTGAAGTAAACCAAGATGATTTCCTTGTTGAACATCTAAATCCTTTTGCTTGGCCTCATCTAGAATAGCTTCTCTTTTTCTGAGATCAATAATCGCATTAATTTTTGGATTATGTTTCTCAATCTGATTTAAAAAAGCAGTTACCAATTCTACAACCGTTAATTCTCGTGATTTTATTTTTTCAACAAGAATCGTTGCACTTTCAAACACCAAATTATCCATCGTTTTTTTGACAAATTTACCATTAAGGATTCTCAATCTTTTTGATAAATATCAAAATCGAACTTTATTTTTCAGAACGGATTCTACTTAAAGTTTCTTGCGTAATACCAATATAAGACGCAATATGTCCTAAGTTTACCCTTTGAAGAAGTGATGGGAATTTTTGAATTAGTTTAGTATATCGCTCTTTGGCTGAGTGAAAAAGCAAATCTTCAATTCGCTCGGCAATATCGATGTATATATTCTCTAAAAAAATACGCGCAAATTTTTCATAGTGAGGTTTTTCGTCTAGCAACTTTTTCAAATCGTCATAAACAATAAATGACAAGGTCGTATCTTCTAACAATTCGATATTATACCGACTTTTTTTTCTTTGAATAAAACTATCAATAGCTGTGATAGTACTATTTTCAATAGCAAAATGTGCTGTTATATCTTTTGCCTCTTTGTAATAATAAGCTCTCGCCAAACCGGTATGAATAATGAAAAAATAATTGCAAATGGAACCTTCGGAATGTAAAATGTGTTTATTCGGTAACTCTTGAGATTTCATTAACTTACTAATGTCAACTATAAAATCAGCTGACACTTGATCAGAAAAATCTATGTCTCTGAAAATTAATGTGTTTCTCATTTTATTTAATTTTAATATCTCGACATTATTTTTGAAAATTTTCTTTTAATCTTCTCAAGGTTTTTATGGCGGTCAAAATCTCTAATTTTAACACGCTTCTCTCCCACTTTCAGTCATTGATAAGCGATTTTATTTTAGCATCTTCTTGCTCAAAAAATTTAAGCGTAGTTTTCACTCCTCTAATCTCTTTAACAGATAATCTGTCATACCTTTCGCAAAATACTGCACTAATAATTCATCACTTTTATTTTGTTCACACTTCACAATTGTGCTGATATATTCAAACTGCTCTTCATGTGTAACTATCTCAGGGAAAATAGGAGGACTATTATGCTTCATTAAAATTGCTCCAATAATTATTCTGCAAACTCTGCCATTTCCATCAGCGAAAGGGTGAATGACATTTAAAAATTTATTGTGAAAATAAGCAATTCTTGTAAGTAAGTGCTTTTGTTCGATTTCATTATCCACATCATTTAACTTTGAAGTAAACGAATCGATAAACGAGGACATAATTATTTCTAAATTATAATGTGGAGCGTATTCTTTATTTTCAAAATAAGGTTCTCTAGCTCCAACAGTCAGAACATTTCTATATTCTCCAACAAGTCTGGGTTTAAATTCTGTCTCCCACGCTAAAGGATTTGCCATTAATGAAGCGTGAATATTTTTTATGCTTTTTTCTGTAAAATTAAATTCTTGTAAATTATCCAATAAACCCTTCAAAATTATTTGATGGTCAGAAACTCCCATTAAGGAATTAAAATTTACGCCTCGAATCGTTTCATTGTTAAGAAATCGGATCGTATCTCCATATTGAAGTTTGGCATCTTCTACTCTTGACGAATAAAAGGAATAGTCATTGATTAAAGATAATCTGAATGTTTCACTCCAATTATTTCTTGGAATTTTTTGTTGAAATTTGACAGATAAATTGGCAACATAACTATTAGCCATTATACTTGTTAAACATGAAACGAATCCAATCTTTAACATCGTGAGGATATGCAAATAATAAATCCTCCTTTTTTAGAAATGTTTTACCAAAAAAGAAGATTTTAAAGTCATCCTTAAATACACTAGGAATTTTATCAACTGAAACAAGTTCTTTTGTAGTCGATAAATTCTGTAAAAACAATATGTCTTGTCTGGTAATTAACATAATACAAATATACAATAAAACTGATTTCAAACATAATTTTCTTTTTTAATTTGTTACGCTTCATTGACATTACAAAAAATGCGGCATAGATTTGGACCATATATGTTCATCACTAAAAACAGAAAACTTTATCACCTTGTGTAACGTAAGTTACGGTAAAAACAATCCCAACTCCCTATCTTTGTATCACAATTAAAAGCAACATGGCAAAGCAGTGGATATTTAAAAATAAATGGACCCTCATCGGAATAATTCTAGGTAGTATCGCGGGTTACCTTTATTACCATTTTATAGGTTGCGCCAGCGGAAGTTGTGCCATCACATCCAAACCTTTCAATAGCACGTTGTATGGCGCAATGATGGGCGGTTTACTTTTTAGCTCTTTTAAGAAGGAAGAAAAAACAGATAAAAACAATTCAACAAATCAATAAGTATGTCAACAAAAACAATAATCGACGTGAGAACACCAGCAGAATTTATGGGCGGTCACGTTGCAGGAAGCATCAACATTCCATTAAACGAAGTCGAAGCTAGATTAGATGAAATCAAGTCCATCGATGGTGAAATCATTTTATGCTGTGCGAGCGGCGGAAGAAGCGGTCAAGCGGCTGGATTTTTAAAAAGTCACGGCGTATCCTGCGAAAACGGTGGCGGTTGGCTCGAAGTAAACAGTTCTTTGTAAAACGATTGTTTACAGTATTCATTTTAAAATTTTAATCCATGCGTTTTTTCAAAAAGTTATTCGGAATCGGTCCGAAAGTAGATTTCAAGGAGCTGCTTAAAAACGGCGGTCAAATCATTGACGTTCGTACAAAACCAGAATTTCAAGGCGGACATATCAAAGGTTCAACCAACATTCCGTTGAACGAGTTATCGTCTCAAATCGGAAAAATAAAAAAGGACAAACCCGTCATTACCTGCTGTGCATCTGGAATGAGAAGTGCATCTGCAAAGAGTACCTTGTTATCAAAAGGGTTTACCGAAGTTCACAACGGTGGCGGCTGGATGAGTTTGAAAGGTAAAATCTAAAAACTCCTTGAAATCAATTTGATTATTATCCGTAATTTTAGAAAACTTAAAAATAAGAAATCACCATGAATAAAATTCACTCAATCCTCTTCTTCTTCGCAACGATTTTCGTCAGTTCTTGTATTGGACAATCAACTGAAGGATTTGTTTCTGTAAAACCACAAGAATTTTCAGAAAAATTAGAAAAATCGCCCGAAGCAATTTTAATAGATGTTCGTACGCCACAAGAATACGCAGATGGACATCTTAAAAACGCGACCAACATCAATTGGAATGGCGATGATTTTGGAAAACAAGTTGCTGAATTGGATAAATCAAAACCCATATTCATTTATTGTTTGAGTGGCGGAAGAAGTAAAGCTGCTGCCAACTTTTTAAAACAAGAAGGTTTTACAGACATCGTTGAAATGGACGGCGGAATGATGAAATGGCGTTCAGAAAAAATGCCAGAAACCAAAGAAGCTGGTTCTTCCAAAAACACAGGAATGACCATGCAGGATTTTGAAAAAATGGTAGATACTGATAAAGTAGTTTTAGTTGATTTCTATGCCGTTTGGTGTAAACCTTGCAAGAAAATGGAGCCTTATTTAAAAGAAATCGCTGAAGAGATGAAAGACAAGGTACTTGTTTTACGCATCGATGCGGACGAAAACAGTGAATTGGCAATGCAAATGAATGTGAACGCTTTGCCAACTTTAATGGTCTATAAAAACAAAGTAAAAACGTGGGAAAATGTTGGGTTTGTAGAGAAGGCTGTTGTGTTAGAGAAACTTTAGGTGAAATGGCAGATTGGCAGATGGCAGATTAGCAGATGGCAGATTTACAGATTGGCAGATTGCAGATTGCAGATTAAATACTTGTTTTTCAGTAAAGTTGTTCCTAGAACGGAAATATAGCCGAAAGTGGAAATTCGGTTTCCTCCTTTGACTTGCGAAGCATGCAGCGAAGCTAACGAGGACTAAGGAGGAGGAATTTTGTAACTAAATCAAATTCAGCTAATTGAAAATCCTCTCCCTCATTCCCTCTCCAAAGAGGGAAGTCTAATTCTCATTTCAAAAAAATTACAACTAGGTGATTATCTTTATTTTAAAAAGATTTAAGGGTAAAGTTAATCAAGTTTCCTCCTTTGGAGGAGGACTAAGGAGGAGGAATCTTGTAACTAACTTAAATCAGTGCGCTGTAAATCCTCTCCCTCACCGCCGAAGGCAGCAACGAAGTTACTCCCTCTCCCAAGAGGGAAGTCTAATTCTCATTTCAAAAAACTATAACTAACTGATAATCTATCACTTAAGAAACTTCTAAAAGGTAAGATGAATCAAGTTTCCTCCTTTAACTTGCGAAGCATGCAGCGAAGCTAACGAGGATTAAGGAGGAGGAATTTTGTAAATTATTCAATTTCACCGAAAAATAATTTTAATCCCTCCAAAGTTTTAATATGTTGTAATTAATAGGGAATCCGTATCTTTGTGCGATTAAAAAGGAAAAAATGAGCTACTTGTTTTTTCTTTTTGTTTTATATAGCATTCCATAGAAATGAAAGAAGAAGTTAAAAAAATAGTTGATTTGATGAGCAAGCGATTTGTTTCTCATCCTTGGCACGGTGTTGAATTGGGAGAAAAATCTCCTGAGATTGTGAACGCGTACATCGAAATTATTCCTGCAGATACCATCAAATACGAAATCGACAAAACGTCTGGTTTACCGATGGTTGACAGACCTCAAAAATTATCCAACAACATGCCTTGTTTGTACGGATTCGTTCCAAAAACATTGTGTGATGATCGCGTTGCAGCATTTGCAAACGAGAAAACCAATCGAACGAACATCGTTGGCGACAATGATCCTTTGGATATTTGCGTATTGAGCGAAAGAGGTTTCTTGCACAACAACATCCTTTGCGAAGCAAAAGTAATCGGTGGTTTAAGAATGATTGACGGCGGCGAAGCGGATGACAAAATCATCGCAGTTTTGAAAAACGATCAAGCTTATGGAAATTTCAACGACATTTCAGAAATGCCGAAAATGGTTATCGACAGAGTGCGCCACTTTTTCTTAACGTACAAAGACTTGGATGGAGGAGCGAAAAATGTTGAAGTAACACACGTTTACGGAAAAGAAGAAGCACAACACGTAATCGAATTGGCATCAGCTGACTACGATGCAAAATACGGCAATGTAAATGAAAGTTTGGTGGAAGCTATTTTAGATGCAGTTGCAGTGAAATAAGTGTTTCTCACAAAATAATCACAAGATAAAATGAAAAGCGCTGGTTGAGAGACTGGCGCTTTTTTTGTTATTTCGCAGCTAATGAAACATTTATGCGCTATTCATTCGGACTTGTACTCAAATCCTCAGGCTTTATTTTTACAATTTTATTATCCCGCAAAATAACAAGTTCACTGTTTTTAAGCTTTTTAAACGCTATTAATCTTTCATAGACTATCTCCAATCCTTTTAATATTTTCGCTTTTTCTTCTAGTTGCTGTTCAATTATTTGTTTTTCAATTGCCTTCATCTTGGGTTTTTTAAAAGTTTATACTTCTCCGGATTTACGATGTTGAGTGAACCGTCAATTTGTTGTCAACTACGAATTAATTGAAATATAAACCTCAATTTTGCAATCGAACTCAGGTTTTAAAAATGTAACTATACTTTTAATTATTGAAAACGTTTTCAACTTCCTCAATTAACTTTTGTTTATCAGGAAGTATCATGGTACATTTTGATGCAAACAGATTATTCTCGAATCCACCTAAAATGTATTCAGCTGTAATTTCATCCTTTTCAGCACAAAGTATAATTCCTATTGGTGGATTATCATTTTCGTCGTTTATTTCTGTTTTAAAGTAGTTAAGATACGTATTTAGTTGTCCGCCATCACTGATATTTAATTTGGTCGTTTTCAGTTCTATCAAAATATAGCATCTCAAAATTTTATTATAAAAAACCATATCAACATAATAATGATTGTTGTTGATGATAATTCTTTGTTGAGAACCGACAAACATAAATCCTTTACCTAGTTCGAGAAGGAAATCTTCAATATGCCGAATTAACCTTGCTTCCAGGTCTTTTTCAAGCACAGGTTTGTTTTCTGAAATACCTAGAAATTCGAAATCATACGGGTCTTTCAGAATGTCTTCTGCACGAGAAATTTCCTGTCCTTTTTGAGCTAGTTCCATGACTTTTGCTTTGTTATTCTTTCCAGATGACAAAATAAGTCTTTCATAAAGCGAACTGTTTATTTGTCTTTTCAATTCTCTTATCGACCATGACGAACTCACCGTTTCCTTCTCATAAAAACTGCGCTTATCCTTATTTTCAATAACGAGTAATTCACAAATATGTGTCCAGGTTAAGTGTCCAGTCAGTGACTGGACACTCGAATATTCAAGATAAAATTTTCGCATGTTGAATAAGTTCGAGCGCGAAAACCCTTTTCCAACTTCGTGAGATAGCAATTTAGACAAGCGTAAGATAATCTGTCTTGATGTCTGATTATCAATATTATTCTTTTGTTCAGTCCGACAATTTCCTTGCCAATTCTCCAGTAAGCAATTAGTCATTTCCCTGCCAAAACACTCGTTTATCGAAAAGGCCTCCCCTAAAACTTTTTCTACACACCAATGCCAAAGAAAATCACCTCAACTCTTTAACTTTAATGAATTAACAACTACCTTTGCACTCAAATTTGATAACAATGATAAAAGTAACTCTTCCGGATGGATCGGTGAAGGAATTCCCAAAGGGCAGTTCAGCAATGGATGTGGCTTTGAGTATTTCTGAAGGATTAGCGAGAAATGTTCTTGCAGCGAAAGTAAATAACGAGGTAGTAGATGCTACCCGAACGCTTCCTGGCGATTGCACCTTGAGTTTACTGACCTGGAACGATGCTGAAGGGAAATCGACGATGTGGCACTCTTCTGCTCACTTGTTGGCTGAAGCGTTGGAATCCATTTATCCGGGTGTCAAATTGGCTATTGGACCTCCAATCACCAACGGTTTTTACTACGATGTAGATTTTATGGACTACAACATCGTGGAAAAAGATCTGGAGAAAGTGGAGCAAAAAATGAGAGAATTGGCCAAACAGAAATTGACGTTCGAGCGAAAAGAAGTTTCCAAAGCTGATGCTCTTGCCTATTTTACAGAAAAACAAGATCCTTACAAACTGGAACTAATCGAAGGTTTAGAAGATGGAAACATCACGTTCTATACCCAAGGAAATTTCACAGACCTTTGTCGCGGACCGCATATTCCGAATACGTCGCCAATCAAAGCAATTAAATTGTTATCGATTGCGGGTGCGTACTGGAGAGGCGATGAAAAAAACAAACAATTAACGCGTATTTACGGAATTACATTCCCAAAAGCATCTGATTTAACCGAACATTTGGAAAAATTAGAAGAAGCAAAACGTCGAGATCACCGTAAATTAGGGAAGGAATTGGAATTGTTCACCTTCTCACAACGTGTCGGACAAGGTTTACCTTTGTGGTTGCCAAAAGGCGCGGCTTTGCGTGAGCGATTGGAAAATTTCTTGAAAAAAGCACAACGTAAATCCGGTTACGAACAAGTAATTACACCGCACATCGGTAGTAAAGAATTGTACGTCACTTCTGGTCACTACGAGAAATATGGTGCAGATTCATTTCAGCCAATCCGCACGCCGGATGTGAATGAAGAGTTTTTGTTGAAGCCGATGAACTGTCCGCATCACTGCGAGATCTTCAAATCAAAACCAAGATCTTACAAAGATTTACCAGCTCGTTTTGCTGAATTTGGAACGGTTTATCGTTACGAACAAAGTGGCGAGTTGCACGGTTTAACCCGCGTTCGTGGATTTACGCAAGATGATGCACACATTTTCTGCATGCAAGAGCAAGTGAAAGACGAGTTCAAAAAAGTAATCGACTTGGTGTTGTATATTTTCAAGACCTTACACTTTGACAATTTCAAAGCGCAAATTTCTTTGAGAGACAAAAACACGCCAGAAAAATACATCGGCAGCGATGAAAACTGGGAAAAAGCGGAAAACGCAATCATCGAGGCAGCAGCTGAAAAAGGATTGCCAACCATTGTAGAATACGGAGAAGCAGCTTTTTACGGCCCCAAATTGGACTTCATGGTGGAAGATGCTTTGGGAAGAGAATGGCAATTGGGAACGATTCAAGTAGATTATAATTTGCCAGAACGTTTCGAATTGGAATATACTGGAAGTGATAATCAAAAACACCGACCAGTGATGATTCACCGTGCACCATTTGGTTCGATGGAAAGATTCGTAGCTGTTTTGCTAGAGCATTGTGCTGGAGACTTCCCACTGTGGCTGGCTACAGATCAAATGATCATCCTTCCTATTAGTGATAAATATAATGAGTTCGCAGAAAAAGTTTCAGATTTGCTAAATAATTCCGATATTCGCGGATTCGTTGACGATCGAAATGAGAAAATTGGCAAGAAAATCCGAGACGCTGAGTTGCAAAAAATCCCTTTTATGTTGATAGTTGGGGAAAAAGAGGCAGAAAACAACGAAGTATCTGTTCGTCAGAGAGGTCACGGTGATTTAGGCTCGATGAGCATCGAATCATTTGCCAAGATTATTGAAACCGCCATAGAAAAAGAACTAGCAACAAATGCTTAAGTAATTGAATGAGAAAAGAACCTAGAAGAAGATTTGCACCGCGTCAGGAAGCTGAGCTGCACAGAATTAACAACAAAATTACTTCGCGAGAAGTACGTTTAGTCATTGAAGGAGAAGAGCCACAAGTTTTGGCAACTGCGGATGCGATTAAATTAGCTGAAGAACAAGAGATGGATTTGGTGGAGATTTCGCCGAATGCCGTTCCTCCTGTTTGTAAGATATTGGATTACAAGAAGTTTCTTTACAACCAAAAAAGAAAGCAAAAAGAACTGAAGGCGAAACAAAGTAAAATTGTCATCAAAGAAATTCGTTTCGGTCCAAATACCGACGACCATGACTTCAATTTTAAATTAGCACACGCTAAAAAGTTCTTAGAAGAAGGAAGTAAAGTGAAAGCTTACGTTTTCTTTAGAGGTAGAACCATTGTTTTTAAAGACCGTGGAGAAATTCTTCTTTTGAAATTCGCACAAGAACTAAGCGACATTGGAACGCTAGAGTCCATGCCGAAATTAGAAGGTAAACGCATGATCATCATGATCAACCCGAAAAAGAAATAAATATGATGGTACAGAATTAAACTGTACTTTTGCAAAAATGTTGATATAGAGTTAACACTTAAAAACGTAGAGAAATGCCAAAAATGAAAACTAAATCCAGTGCAAAGAAGAGATTCACGATCACTGGAAGCGGTAAAATCAAAAGAAAACACGCTTTCAAAAGCCACATTCTTACGAAGAAAACGAAAAAGCAAAAGAGAAATTTGACTCACGCTGGATTGGTTCACAAATCAGATGAGATGAATATCAAATTGCAATTGTGCATGAAATAAGACTTTTGTCTTAAGAATTTCAAGCCAGGTTCAATAGTTTAACCCAGTAAACGAGTAAATCAAGCCTTCTGAAATAGAGAAGCACTCTTTATTAAAAAACACAAAAATATGCCAAGATCGGTAAATCACGTTGCTTCAAGAGCTCGCAGAAAGAACTTTATGAAGCTTGCCAAAGGTTACTTTGGAAGAAGAAAAAATGTATGGACAGTTGCTAAAAACGCTGTCGAAAAAGGATTGCTATACGCCTACACAGGTCGTAAACAAAAGAAAAGAAACTTCCGCTCGTTGTGGATCACGCGTATTAACGCTGGTGCTCGTCAACACGGAATGAGCTATTCTCAGTTCATGGGCGAATTAAACAAAAGTGGCATGGAATTAAACCGCAAGGTTTTAGCTGATTTAGCAATGAATCACCCAGAAGCTTTTGCAGCTGTAGTTAAAGCCGTGAAAAAGTAAACAAGAAATATACTCTATATCATCTGAAACACCCGTCATTTAATTGGCGGGTGTTTTTTTTGTCTTCGGCTCCGCGAAGACAACGATTTTTAATTTTGAAAAGCAGAGTTGTTATAATTACACGAAAGAATGTGTACATTCTTTTTTAATCTATGTAATTTCTCGAATGCGTTTATTAAATTTTAATCCGTGCATCCGTGGCAAAAAATAACAAGTATGCTCATTCAAAATACTCCGTGGTAAATCAACCGACAATCCAAGGAAAATTATTCGCAGAAATGATGTAACTTTGCGCCATCTATGAAGTCAATTTTAGAAATTTACAAGCTTACATTTTCCTACAAGATTAAAGCCATATTGGTGATCATCTTCAACTTGTTATACGTCATATTCAACCTCATCTCCTTGGTGTTGTTTATTCCGTTTTTGCAATTGATTTTCCCGAAAGATGAAAATATTGTAGCAGCTGAACTCATCAAGCCAGAACTGAAAAGTGGCATCGCCAATTTTTTCAATTATTGTGCAGAAATGTATCAATATACGATGCAAACCATGGTGGCACACGATGCCCGACAAGCGTTGTTATTGGTTTGTATCTCGGTGCTATTAGCGTTTTTCTTTAAAAATTTATTTCGCTATTTTGCCATCTATCATCAGTCGCATTTGCGCATGGCGGTGGTGCGTGATTTAAGAGATAAAATGTTTGACAAAGCGATGCATTTGCCTTTGGCGTTTTATTCTGAAGAGAAAAAAGGCGATTTAATGGCGCGCATGAACAGCGATGTGGGTGAAATTGAAATCGCGGTTGTCAGCATGTTGGAATTGATTTTTAGAGAACCAATCGCCATCATCATTAATTTGGCTGCGTTGATTTATTGGAGTCCACAATTGACAATCATTTCTTTTGTGTTGCTTCCGATTTCGGCATTTGTCATTTCCAGGATTGGTAAAAGTTTGAAAAGAACGGCAAGCGCTGGACAAAAACAAATGGGCGTTTTATTTTCTTCCATGGAAGAGAATTTGGGCGGAATTAGAATCATCAAAGCCTTCAATGCGATTCCGTATGTATCAGAATCTTTTCGGAAAATAAATCTACGACATCAACAATTAATCACATCTACATTCAGAAAAAAAGATTTATCTGGACCATTGAATGAATTTTTAGGTGCAGCCGTAATGCTTGGAATCGTTTGGTTTGGCGGATCCATGATTTTAGATGCCAAAGCAGATTCTGGAATGACAGGCGAGAAATTCATCGGATTTATCTTGGTTTTTTCTCAATTATTGAGACCAATTCAAGGAATTGCTTCCAGCATCGCGAATTTGAATAAAGCGAAAGCTTCCCAAGATCGTATCAGCGAAATCATCAACGCGGACGAACACATTTACGAAGCAGAAAATCCAGTTGTGTTACCAGCGCTTTCAAAAGGAATAACCTACAAAAACATCCGTTTTAAATACAAAGATGCCTTGGTTTTGAAAAACATCAATTTGTTTATTCCTTATGGAAAAACAGTTGCGTTGGTTGGAGAATCAGGAAGTGGAAAATCAACCATCGCGGATTTAATGCCCCGTTTTTACGACGTGCAAGAAGGTGAAATTTTGTTTGACGAAACACCCATTAAAAACATTTCGATTACCGATTTACGCAATCAAATTGGGATGGTAACTCAAGAGTCCATTCTTTTCAACGATTCCATTCGAAACAACATTGCCTTTGGAATGACCGATAAAACGGATGAAGAAATTATGAACGCAGCGAAAGTTGCCAATGCCCATGAGTTTATCATCAGAATGGATGAAGGATATGATACCAACATTGGTGAAAGAGGAAATAAATTATCAGGCGGACAAAAACAGCGTTTGAGTATCGCGCGAGCAGTTTTGAAAAACTCACCGATTTTAATTTTGGATGAAGCAACATCAGCCTTAGATACAGAAAGTGAAAAATTGGTTCAAGATGCCTTGGAAAACTTGATGAAAGACCGCACTTCGCTCATCATTGCCCACCGATTGAGCACCATTCGCAACGCGGATATTATCGTTGTTTTGAACAAAGGAGAAATTGTGGAGCAAGGTAGTCACGATGAGCTCATTACCAAAAAGGGAGCATATTACACCCTTTGCAACATGCAAGGGCTAGATTAAAAGTGTATTAATTGTTAAAGAAACGATAATAGTTTACGCTTTAACCGATTAATCCTTATCTTGTTCTGTTTAATCAATATATTGCCATTCTTGAAACGCTGAAACAACTAAATTATATAATTTACGTTCATATAAATGAGATGAAGCTACTTTTATTCACATTGCTTGTTTTTCCTATTCTGACATTCGGTCAGCTGATAACGAGTGCAGGTACTTCTCCCAATTCACTCGTTCAAAACACCTTGTTAGGGCCTGGCGTTCAGCTAATCAGCGTAAGCTACAATGGAGATCAAAATGCCATTGGGAAATTTACAGCAAATGGAACAAATCTCGGAATAAATGAAGGGATTGTAATGACAACCGGGACCATTTTAAACAATGGAAGTGGCCCTCATGGCCCGAACAATTCTCCAAGCGCTGGTGTCGATAATAATCGTCCGGGATATGGTCCCTTGAATAATATTTTGGGAGCAAATGTTACGACGAATGCCGCAATCTTAGAATTTAGATTTATCCCCTACGCTGATACCGTTCGATTCAAATACGTTTTTGGTTCGGAAGAATACAGAGAATGGGTTGGTTCAGATTTCAATGACATTTTTGCATTTTTTATTTCTGGACCCGGTATTCCAGGAGGCACCATGAACATGGCGAAATTGCAAAATGGAGCTCC
The DNA here is from genome assembly GCA_964488745.1 of uncultured Chryseobacterium sp. Lineage (GTDB taxonomy): Bacteria > Bacteroidota > Bacteroidia > Flavobacteriales_D > Crocinitomicaceae > JAQVCM01. The sequence continues at coordinate 44,367 of CAZAVP010000016.1, forward strand.
AGTAACCATTAACACGGTCAACGATGGAACCGAATACCAAGTTTCATCCTATCAATCTCAATGTAACAATTGTGCCTTTTTTAATTACAATGGTGGCGGACAACATATTCAATACGATGGATTCACCAAACCCTTAGAAGCAGTTGCTAAAGTTCAATGTGGAGAAACATACAAATTAGTTATTGCTATTGCTGACGTAAATGATGGAATTTTTGACTCTGGAATTTTTCTTGAAGCAAATAGTTTAACCTCCAAAGAACCCGTGACAATTGAACATCAACTGTCATACGACGCCTATGGAGACCCAAACATGATGGCAGAAGGATGCGTAGATGCTCTTGTTAAACTTTCACGTTCAGGTAATAACTTAAATCAAACATTAACCATTCCTATCTCTGTAACTGGAACAGCAACAGCTGGTTTAGATTACAGTTCCATTCCAAATTCTGTTACATTTGCAGCGGGACAAACAACCACACAATTTACATTTTCTGCAATCGAAGATGGGATTATTGAAGGGATTGAAACCATAGATCTACACTTTGATTTGGTTGATCCCTGTGGAAATGTAACCCAAAAAACAATTAATCTCACCATTAATGACGTCCAACCTCTAACGCTTGATGTTGCTCCCATTACACTTCAGTGTCCAGGTGAAAGTGTAGATCTAGAAGCTATTATATCAGGTGGTTCAGGTCCATATACTTATTTGTGGAGTAATGGGAGTAGTGACAGCATCATTACAGTTTCACCAACCACTACCACCACATACACGGTAAGTGTAATTGATTTTTGCTTAGAAGATATGGTAACTAAATCTGTAACCGTAACTGTTCCCGTAAACCCACCACTAATTGCTACACCTTCACCGAATATCGTAGAGATTTGTCCCTATATTACTAAAACAATTTCTGTATCTCCTTCCGGAGGAAGTGGCACATATACTTATCAATGGTATGAAAATACCACCGCATTAGGAACAGATTCCATTCAAAGCATAACGCCATCAACTACTACGACTTATACCGTGGTTGTAAAAGATCATTGTGGAGATTCAACTAGCACGCAAGTAACTTATACCATTACGAGCCCACCCCTATTAATTCAACCTTCTCCCGACAAAACAATTTGTCCGAATGATTCTGTCCAATTAAGCGTTTTGGCTACTGGTGGTTATGGTCATTATTATTATAAATGGTTTCCATCTGGAGAAACTACTAGTAGCATTTGGGTAAATCCAACTACCACTTCTACCTACGCTGTGGAAGTCTCAGATGAGTGTCAGACCTTTCGTGTAAAAGGAAGTATTAAAATAACCGTAACTTCTCCAATTGCTGATTTTCAACACATAACACAACCTTTATTTAATGGTCTCCCAATTACTTTCCAAAACTTGAGCGTTGGGGCAATTGATTATGAATGGGTTTTTGGCGATGGAAATGCTTCCACACTCGTTCATCCAAACAACACCTATGAAAATCCAGGCAACTATTGGGTAACTTTAATAGCGACAAATTCAATTGGTTGTAAAGACACGATCACGAAACCAATCAAAATTTTGGAAGAACATTATCTGTATGTTCCAAATGCTTTTACACCTGATGGGAACCGTCATAACAATGTTTTTTCAGCCAGTACTGTAAACATCAAGGAACTCCATGTAAGAATTTTCGATCGATGGGGAGAAGTTTTATTTGAATCCAATGAAGTACGATTTATTTGGGACGGAACATACAATGGCACCATGGTTCAAGATGGAACGTATGTATATAAAATAAAGTACGTTTCCAATCAAGGAATTGAAGGAAATGCTGTTGGTCATGTGGTATTGCTAAAGTAAAATTCGACACTTTAGTAAATGAATCGACTGACAATTAATTTAACGAATCAACATTGATAAAATTATTTCGTTGAAAATAAGTCTTTAACGAATTTCTGCACTTTTTGGCAATGGAATGAATCCGTTATAAATACGCTCTAAAGAACATTTTAATCCTAATATTTCACTCCGCTTCGCCGATATATAAAGTGCATTAACCAAAGTGGACCAATTAGTAAAAACTGAATATCTTTCAGAAAAGAGGGTTTTTTACCTTCCACTTTGTGCCCGTAAAATTGTCCTATCCAAGCCAAAATGAAAACGACCAAAGCAATAATCCACAAAGAAATGGTGGAATTGCGAACTAAAATTTCCGAAATAAATAAACAAGCTGAAATGAATCCAAACATTCCAATCGTCAGAGAAATGGATAAAAATCCGTAATAAATCAATACCGGAATGATCGCCAAAACTGCCCAATTGGAATAATAATGGTTGCCCAATAAAGCAACCAAAAATGCATTTGGCATGGAATAAAGCAATGCCATAATCGACCAAAATATCAACGGAACACAAACCCAATGAATGTTTTTATTGGTTCGGCTTTGATGACTTTCACTGTATTCGTCTAGAAGAAATTGAATTTTACTCATTGAAAAATGGATTAAATTTCTCTCAAATAAAACAAAACACCACTATGTGCCAATTTGCTTAATCCCTCCGATTCAACCTGAAATCAATTTTATAATAAAAGATTGGCAAGAAGCCCAATTGGTTTTTGAAGGCAATGGGTTCTTTCGAAGGATTCGCTAAATCTGGTGCGTAAGCCAAGCCCAGTAAATTTTTGGTACCCAAAAGGTTTACCAAATCCAAACCGATTTCATGGGTGATTCTTTTGGCGTTGTATTTCCAACTCACCTTTACATCAAATCGGAAGTATTCGTTGAATTGACGTTCGTTGAAAAGAGAATCTGAAAAGATTATTTCACGCCGTAATTCGGACGCAGCTACATCTACATATCCATACCGTTTCCCACCTGCGTACGTCACTTTAAATCCAGCAGAAATGGATTGTTTTTCGCTCAATTTAAATTCTTTTCCTGCGAGTAAGTTGGTCGTAAAGTTTCCGTTGTAAGATGTGTTCCTTTCCACTCCGTCGCTTCCTTTGTACTTGGAATCGTATAAAGATGCGGTTACCAAGAAGAAAAACGATTTGTTAAAGAATTTTTGAACCGTCAATTCAATACCGTAATTGGTTCCCGAGCCTGTATTTTTCAAACTGTCTGGAAAAAAACGTTGAAATCCACTTCCTTGATTGATCATTGAAAAAGAGGAATTTTGCACCTCTACGGGAATGTCATATAAATTTTGGTAATAGACTTCCGTTTTTACTTGTAAATTTCCTTTGAAATATTTTTCATATCCAATGGCTGAGTGGAAGCTTTTGGAGAATCCCATGTTTTTGTTTTCGTAATATTTGTTTCCGTTGGCATCATACTTATGGTACAAATACGTGTAAACGGGTTGCGATTGACTGTGTAATCCTGCTCCTGCAGAAAGAGATTGTCCATTTTTCATTCTCATTTTCCAACCAACTCGAGGCTCAAAAGCACTTAGACTGTTGCTCATTGAATAATATTGCGCATGCAATCCAGCGGTCAAATCCATGTTTTCACGCATTCTCCATTTCCATTGTACAAACGGCTGAATCAACATGGCTGTTCCTTGATAATCCCAACGAATGTTGAAACGGGTTTCATCCAAAGACAAAGCGGAATCCAACATGTTCATTTTTTGTCCTTCCAAACTGATTCCCGCTTTGATTAAATGTCGATTATTAAACTTGTGGTTTAAAGAAACAAACCCCGTCAAGCGCGTCGTATTAAAAGCGTAGCCCATCATTGGATAAATCGAATCCACACGGATGTTGTATTTCGGCGATCCACCCACATAGCTTGTGTCTAAAGAACGAACCAAATAATCGTGGTGTGAACGTTGTTTTTCATAACTCAGCGCCAAGGTAGAAGCTAAAAATGTTTTCTCGCTAAGTGATTTTTTATAAACCAATCCCGTTACCCCCATGGTGGTTCCGAAATATTGATCTCGGTCGCCTTCACCATAAACTTCCGCAGAATATTCTTTCATTTCAGAAATCATGATTTTAATGTCGCTCGTTCCTCCTATTCCAAACCAAGCAAGTGAACCGCCGTTTTTCAATTCCCAATTAAATTTGAAGGCAGCATCTGCATACGTCGGTACAGCATCCGTTCCAATTTGGACTCCAATAGATTTAAACATGGACAAGGTAGAGTAACGTGCCATGGCTAAGTAACTGGATTTTCCATTTTTTCCCATCGGACCTTCTGCCATCAACTCCGTACCTAATACACCAAATTGCCCACTCATTTCGTGTATCTTCTCATTTCCATTTCGCAGTTTCAAATCAAAAATTCCGGAAATACTGTTTCCATATTCTGCTGGAAATGCACTCATGAAGAAATCTGAATTGGCTAAAATCTTATTATTCAATACCGAAACGGGTCCACCGGAACTACCAGAAGTAGCGAAATGGGATGGATTCGGAATGTCTATGCCTTCCACCCTCCAAACCACACCCAAAGGTGAATTTCCACGCACCACAATGTCATTGCGAGAATCATCCGCACCTTGAACCCCTGCAAAATTAGAAGCCATACGCGCTGGATCTGACCGTGAGCCTGGATAACGGTTTGTTTCTTCTACACTAAATTGTTGAGATGAAATCAATGAAAGTTCGTTGATGGTGTGATTTGCTCTTCTTGCTGTAACCGTAATTTCATCCTCTATTCTTTCAAATTTTTCTGATAATTCCAGTTGAACAATAGACTCTTTTCCTGAATCCACCGTTACGGTAATGACTTTCACTTCGTAGGAAATAAAATCAGCCACTAATTCGTGTTTTCCAATGGGTACATTCTTCAATTCAAACTGACCATTTTCGTCAGTTCTAGTTCTCAAAATCACCGTAGTATCATCTGTAAAAATTTGAATTTTCACTCCTAAAAGAGGAAATTTACTTTCGTTGTCAACGATTTTTCCACGAACTGTTTGCGTGATTTGTCCAAAGCCAATTGAAGCAATGAAACTGAATAAAAGGATAGCAATTAATTTCATAAATTTACACTAGTGTTTGTATTCTTCTTTGGTCATCTCCTTCAGATATACTTCTCTGAAAATGAATTGATTTAAAGGGTTTTCTTTTAAATTTCTGACATTAGAATAAAGAACTTGATTATCTTCTCCGTACCAAAGGACAATCAACGGTGGATTTTTTAAAAGTTCCACTTCAGCCAAGGAGAAATATTTCATCTGATTCGAAATTTTAGCTTCCCGCAAAGCGCGTTCATAATAGTTGTCAAAATGAATGTTGTTATATCTAGCTTGATTAATCGGGGAAGGTTGTAGCGTATCCTCTGGAATAACTTTTCCGTAAAAGTTCTGCAAAAAACTTTCTGGACTGTTGTAATCCGCGTACCAAGCAGTTCTAAAAATATCCCCTTCTAAATGATCTGCTGCCCGATTTTGCTCTTCGAAAGATGTTTCTATAATGCGCACTTTAATTCCCAAATTTTTCTCCATCTGTCTGGCAAATTCTTTGGCGATTGCTAAATGGATATCTCCTGAATTGGTCTTAAAAACAACTTCACCAAAATTTTTCCCGTTCGGAAAACCCGCTTCAGCTAATAATTTTTGAGCTTTTTCTAGGTTGTAAGTATATGCGTAATTTTTAACCTGGTCAAAATCGTAATTTCGTACAATTCCACGCAAAGGCGGTACAATTCCATATAAACCATTGTCTTGAACTTGGTTGTAAAGCACTTTCACAATCATTTCTCTTCGATTTATTCCATAATTAAACGCTTGGCGAACTTTTGGATCCTGAAACCGTTTTTCATTCATGTTGAAAAAATAATAATTGGTCAACAACAAGGGGTTGCTTCTTAATTCTAACTTAGGTGGAACGCTGTTAAAATCTTCAATTCTTCCTTCCAAAATAGAGGTAATTCCAGATGCTGGAATGGAAAGAATGAAATCAATTTTATTTTCCTCAAAAAGCGCCAGTTGCTTTTCTTTGGAAGGCTCAATCAAAAACTGTAATTCATCCAAGTACGGAAGACAATTACCATTCACATCTGTTAAATAATAATCTTCATTTTTACTTAAAATAAGGGTTTTTTTCGATTTATTCTGCGCTACATCATATAAAAAAGGCCCCGTTCCAACGATTACTTTTTCTTTGGAAGCAAGAAACATTTTCTTAGAGCAAATAGAAGCATTGATGCTCGCCAACCGAGACAAGAAATTTGGGTCTGGCTCGACTAATTCGATGCTCAAAACTCCTTCTTTGAAAGTGATTCCTTCAATTGTTTTCGCTTCTCCTTCGTGGAATTCTTTCGCCCCCAGCACTTTGTTTTTAAATAAAAAAGCATATCCTCGACTAATTTCGTTCACTTTTCCTTTCTTGCAAATTTGTTCGAAAGAATGTAGAATGTCTTCGCCTTTTAGAACCCGTTCTTCCGTTGAATTAAAGGTTGGATGAGCATGAAAAAGAACGGCTTTCCGAATTACAAACGTATAGGTTAAGCCGTCTCTTGAAACTTTATATGACTCCGCAATTTGTGGGCGAACTTGAAGAGATTCCGGATCCAATGAAACCAATCCTTCATACACCTGATTGAGGACGATTTCAGAATAATAATCGATGACAGATCTGGGAATGGTAGTGGAGATATTCGCTTCAATGGCCATTCTAAATGCTCCCCCTGCGTGAATTGCTTGTTTTTTACTTAGCCCACCACATGCAGTTAAAATCAAAGAAAACAACAAAATTAGGTTAAATCTCTTCATAAATAGCTTTGAAATTTAATTACAAGAATAAACAAAAAAAACAGAACTACACCTAAATCTGCATGTCTTAATTCAAAAAATGAAATCGCTTGGTTGTAAATTTCTTTTTGATTCCTTCATAATTTTCAGTAAACTTGTAATGAAACTTTCAGAAATTTTTGCTCATGAAACTAACATTATGCTTGTTATTCTCTGTTTTTCATCTTTTTGTGCACGCTTCTTTATCGATTGAAGGTACTTATTTGGGTAAGAATTTATACATTCAAAATCCTGAGAACGAAGAAGGATTTGGGTTTTGTGTTAGCAAAGTAACTGTTAACGGCGATTTATTGCCAAGCGGGTATTCTGTAAATGCTTTTGAAATTGATTTCTCACTCTTCAACATTGCGATCGGAGAACCGCTTTTTATTGTAATTGAACACAGCGCTGGTTGCACTCCTAAAATTTTAAACCCCGAAGTTTTATTGCCCAAAAGCACCTTTGACATGGTCGAAATAACAGCTAATTCATCGGGTAAATTGACTTGGACGACCATCAATGAAAACGGAAAACTTCCCTTTTTTATCGAACAATTCCGCTGGAATAAATGGGTTCAAGTGGGTGAAGTCAGGGGAAAAGGAATTGTCACAACCAATAAATATGAATTTCAGGTAGTTCCTCATTCAGGAGAAAACATTTTGCGCGTTGTACAAGTGGATCATTCTGGCATGAAGCGTATTTCTCAAGAAGTGAAATTTACCTCTCAACAAAAAATCATTTCCAAAGGATCAACAATCGTAAAAAACACGATCAATTTCACAGAAGAAAATCAGCCTTCAAGTACGCGGTTTGAAATATTCGATGTGTACGGCAACATCATTAAAAAAGGCACAGGAACGACTGTAGATTGTAGCAATTTATTGAAAGGAGCTTACTACATCAATTACGACAACAAAACCGAGAAGTTTTTCAAAAATTAAGCACCCTAAAACACACATTAAACATCCATTTCATGAATAAAATTGAACATTTGGGCATCGCCGTTCGCAACATCGAAGAATCCGCTTTGATCTACGAAAAACTTTTGGGTAGTTCTTGCTACAAAATGGAAGAAGTCGAAAGTGAAGGTGTGAAAACGGCTTTTTATCAAATAGGAGAGTCTAAAATCGAGTTGCTTGAAGCCACCAACGACGACAGTCCAATTGCGAAATTCATTGCCAAAAAAGGTCCTGGAATTCACCACATCGCTTTTGATGTTACTGATATTTACGCGGAAATAAAGCGCCTTCAAGCCGAGGGATTTGATTTAATTCACACCACACCAAAAGGCGGAGCAGACAATAAAATCATCGCATTTTTACATCCAAAATCCACAGATGGGATATTGATTGAATTGTGCCAAGATGCCTAGACTTCGCTCGGTAACCCCAGCAAATCAATTCACTTGTGCCGATCGATTGAGCAGAACTGAAACCGAAGCAAGCTTATCTTATTTCACTTCCAGCACTAAATGCTTTTTCGGGAATCAGGAAAGACAATTCACCTTGTTCGTTCTCCGCCATGAGAATCATTCCTTGAGATTCAACACCGCGGATTTTACGAGGTTCTAAGTTAATCAACACAGAAACGGTTTTACCAATTACTTCTTCTGGAGAATAATGCGCTGCAATTCCTGAAACGATGGTTCTGGTGTCAATTCCGATATCAACGGTTAATTGCAACAATTTATCTGCTTTCTTCACTTTCTCTGCTGCGATGATTTTCCCCAGACGGATGTCCATTTTGGAGAAATCCTCAAAGGTGGCGTTTGCTTTTTGTGGTGCAATTGCTTTTACATCTCCCGTAAGCGAGTTGTTGGCCTGGTGACTTGCTTTTAAAATTGCAACTTCCGCTTCCACTAAGCCATCTTCAATCTGAGGGAAGAGAATTTCTGGTTTTTGCGTTACGTCACCTGTTTTTAACAAAGTTACACTTCCCGCTTGACTCCAATTTACCAAGTCCAAACCTAAGTAATTTCTAAGTTTATTGGCTGTTGAAGGTAGAAACGGTTCGAGGATCATGCTTAAATTTGCAGTAATTTGTAAAGCAATGTGCATAATCGTTTCCACGCGTTTTGCATCCGTCTTCATCAATTTCCATGGCTCGTTGTCTGCCAAGTATTTGTTCCCCAAACGCGCCAAGTTCATTGCTTCCGATTGAGCTTCGCGAATTTTATAAGCATATATCAATTTGGAGATTTTGGCTGGATAGGTAGCCATTTTATCGAGAACACGTTGATCTTCTTGGGTCAAAGTCCCTAAATTTGGAACTTTACCTTCGTAGTATTTTTGGGTCAATACCAAAACGCGATTTACAAAATTTCCTAGAATTGCTGCCAACTCGTTGTTCACCCGTGCTTGGAATTCTTTCCATGTAAATTCGCTGTCTTTATTTTCAGGCGCGATAGAAGTTAGCGTATATTTCAATTCATCCACTTTCGTCGGATATCTTTCCAGAAATTCGTGCAGCCAAACTGCCCAATTTCTAGAAGTTGAAAATTTATCGCCTTCCAAATTTAAAAACTCGTAGGCTGGGACATTGTCGGGCAAAATCAAATCGCCGTGTTCTTTCAATAAAATGGGAAAAATGATGGCGTGAAAAACAATGTTGTCTTTTCCGATAAAATGAACCAACTTGGTATCACCCGTCCAATACGCCTTCCAATCTTTTCCAGCATCCATCGCCCATTGTTTGGTCGCAGAAATGTATCCAATCGGTGCATCAAGCCAAACATATAATACTTTTCCATCAGCACCTTCAATGGGAACTTTTACGCCCCAATCTAAATCTCTCGTCATAGCACGTGAATGCAAACCACCATCAATCCAAGACAACGATTGTCCAATTACCTGATTACGCCATTGCTTGGGGTCGTGTTGCTGCTTACCTTCCAAAATTCCTTCTTTGATCCACGGACGAAGCCAATCTTCGTGTCGGTTCATCGGTAAAAACCAGTGAGAAGTTGATTTTAAAACTGGAGTTTTTCCACTTAAGGTAGAAATCGGGTTGATTAATTCCGTTGGACTCAGATCACTCCCGCATTTCTCGCATTGATCTCCGTATGCGCCTGCGTTGTGGCATTTCGGACATTCGCCCGTCACGTAGCGATCTGCTAGAAACTGTTGATATTCTTCGTCAAAATATTGATCGGTCACTTCCTCTACAAATTTTCCATTTTCATTCAACCTCAAGAAAAAATCTTTCGCTGTTTTGTGGTGTAACTCGGTGGAAGTACGGTGGAAGATATCAAAAGAAATATCAAATTTATGAAATGAATCTCCAATAACTGCATGGTATTTATCCACAATTTCTTGCGGTGTAATTCCTTCTTTCTTTGCTCTCAAGGTGATTGCTGCACCGTGTTCGTCACTTCCGCAGATAAAGGCAACATCGTGTTGATTCATTCGCAAGAAACGAACAAAAATATCTGCCGGCAAATAAACACCAGCAACATGACCCAAATGAAGTGGCCCATTGGCATAAGGCAAAGCTGCGGTTACGGTATATCTTGATTTTGTCATTGAATTTTCTTTGTAGCACAAATGTAGCGATTTTTCAATTGTGTATGGAAATGTCTAGGCCTTGGGTTTATTTTATTTTGCGGTGCTAGGCTTCAAAAAAGAATTAAAACCTCAGGTATAAAATTAACGCACTTTCTTTTTTTGGATTACGTGTTTGTTTTTATTGGTATCCAAGAGATCACTAGCGCTAAGTTGTTTGATCAAAAGAAGAAAAAAATTGATCTGATTTTTTCAAGGTGAAAATTCTCAGCACCGCAAAATAATTTTAACTCGAAATTCAATTATCTTTGTTTTTCAAAAATTCAAAAATCATGAGCAACACAAAAAACGAACTCTTTATCTACAACAGTTTGAGTGGACAAAAAGAAAAGTTTGTTCCCATTCACAAAAATTTTGTTGGATTGTATGTTTGCGGACCAACCGTTTATAATCATGTTCACTTAGGGAACTGTCGTACGTTCATGTCTTTTGATTTGGTTTACAGATATTTAATTCACTTAGGATACAAAGTTCGATACGTTCGAAACATCACCGATGTTGGACATTTAGAAAGTGATGGGGACACGGGCGAGGATAAGATTGCCAAAAAAGCACGGTTGGAAGAATTGGAACCCATGGAAATTGTTCAGGAATATACCCTTGATTTTCACGATGTATTGCGTGAGTTTAACAACCTTCCACCAAACATTGAGCCCACAGCAACAGGCCACATCATCGAGCAAATTGAGATGATCCAAGAGATAATTAAAAATGGATATGCTTACGAAGTAAATGGTTCCGTTTATTTTGATGTGTTGAAATACAACGAGAAATTTCCTTATGGAGAATTATCTGGAAGAAAAATAGAAGACCTTATCTCTGGTTCGAGAGATTTGGACGGTCAAGAAGAAAAAAGAAATTCCTTGGATTTTGCACTTTGGAAAAACGCATCTTCCGAGCACATCATGAAATGGTCGTCTCCATGGGGAATTGGTTTTCCGGGTTGGCATTTAGAATGTTCCGCCATGAGTACGAAGTATCTGGGAGATCAATTTGATATACATGGTGGTGGGATGGACTTGAAATTCCCGCACCATGAATGTGAAATTGCACAAGGTTGCGCATCTACGGGGAAATCGCCTGTCAATTATTGGATGCATGGAAACATGCTGACTTTGAACGGACGAAAAATGTCTAAATCCACAGGAAATAGCATTCTGCCGAAAGAAATGTTTAATGGAACCAACGATCAATTGGAAAAAGCTTATTCGCCGATGGTTGTTCGTTTTTTCACCATGCAAGCACATTACAGAAGCACCTTGGATTTTACTTCCGAAGCTTTAAACGCTTCTGAAAAAGGATTTGAGCGCTTGATGGATGCCGTTAATTTATTGCCCAATCTCTCTACGTCTCATAATTCTTCCATCAATGTTTCAGAATTGGTTGATAAATTCTATGCCGCCATGAACGACGACTTCAACGCACCCATTTTGGTAGCACATCTCTTCGAGGCGGTGAAATACATCAATTCAGTAAACGATGGAAAAGCAACTATTTCTAATGTTGACTTAACACTTTTAACCAACGAGATTCACGCTTTTGTTTTCAACGTTTTGGGATTGAAAGCCAGCGAAAAAATAGAAGAATCAAAATTAGAGCCCGTAATGGAATTGGTTTTAGAACTTCGTCAACAAGCCAGAGAAAATAAAGATTGGACCACTTCCGATCAAATTCGCGACGGCTTGGCAAAAGCCGGAATTACGGTGAAAGATGGAAAAGACGGAAGTGTTTGGAGGTAGATAAAGCTTTGATCCCGAGTTCGATTATCCCATTGAACTTAGATTGCTGATTATCAGTTTAAAATAAAAGATTAAAGATTTACTTTGTCCCATTTTTCAATAAATGGTATCCTACTTCGTCATTTTAACCTACCCATTCATTGAGATATAAGCTTCCATTCTACAAGCGAACTCCAGGTTATTAAAAAACCCGCAATAAACATTTTAGTTCATTGCGGGTTTTTTTAATATTCTAATCAGTTTTCAGAAATTTATTTACTGATGATTTTAAATTCAGTTCTTCTGTTTTCTTGGTGTGCATCTTCTTTTGCTTTTGTAGATTTTAGCGCATTAATCTGAGCATCTGTGATGATTGGTTGATCTTTCCCGTAACCAGCAGATTCCATGCGACTTTTGTTAATTCCTTTTTCAACCAAATAATCGACAACCGCTTTGGCTCGGTTGGCTGACAATTCTTTATTCAATGCTGCGGATCCACGTGAATCGGTATGACCACTGATTTGAATTCTCAAGGTTGGATTGTCTTGCATCAATTTTGTCAAACGGTCTAATTCACTTTGAGATTCGTTTCTCAAGGAGTATTTGTTCAAATCGAAGAAAATATTTCGAAGTACAATTACTTCACCCACTTCGATTTTCTTCATGTAAATGTCTTTTTCAAACTCTTGGTAATTACTTTCCAAAGGTATGTCAAAGTTTTCTGAGTGGAACAAATAACCTGTTGATTTCACCGCAATACCGTAGTTTTTTCCAGCAGGTAAGGAAACCATGTATTTACCTGAAATTGGATCGGAATTAAAAACCGCTAAAATGACGCCTGTTGTATTGTCAATTAATTCAATACTTGCTTCGATTGGTTTCTTGGTTTTCGCGTCGTACGTAACTCCTTTTAAAAGTGCCATGGAGCTTCTGGAAACTTCGATTTTTGGTTCGATTACTTTTTCCCTGGATGGAACTCCTGAACTCGCCAATAAAATATCTTCAGAATTCAACATCGGTTGTTTTTCTTCTCCTAAGAAAGTGACTTTATATAGATCTTTTTCTCCAAAGCCATCTTCTCTAAAAGAAGTCATGTAAGCGTGCTTTCCACTTGCTGCAACCACAAAGAATACATCGTCGTCGGGTGTGTTGATCGGATAACCCACATTTATAGGATCAGCCCATTTGCCATTGGGTTTTAAAACCGTGTAAAAAATATCGTATCCACCCATGGTTGAATGTCCTTTGGAAGAAAAATATAAGGTTTTCCCATCTGGGTGCATGAAAATACCTTCTTCATCGTAAGGTGAGTTGACGTTCTCAGGAAGTCTTTCAACATTTCCCCAAGATTCTTTTTCTGCATTCCAAGTTGCCACATAGATGTCTTTATCTTTTGGATCTCCTTTTTTTGCCAAAGGTCTATTGGAGGTAAAGAATAACTTTTTACCATCACTGCTATACCAACCAGAAGACTCCCAATAAGGAGAACATACGTCGTTGCTCATCTTTTTGGGCTTGCTCCATGAGTCACCTTTTCTAAAACTTTCATATAAATTACCGTCGCCTTTGTCATCGATATAAATGATCATTTTAGATCCATCGGCACTTAAAGATACGGCTGCATCATGCCCTTTTGTATTAATTGGATCACCTACATTAACGGCAGGAGACCATTCTTTTTTAGTTCGTTTAGACGTGTAAATGTCTTCATACCAACCTCCGTTGTAATCATCTTTTCCACCGCCAGTTGTTGTTGGACGGCGACTGGTGAAATAAATTTCAGAAGCATCTGCATTCATAATCATTCCATACTCTGGGAATTCACTGTTGATGTTTTTTCCCATGTTGTCAATCCACACGCGAATGGGTGTTTTTTCCAGTTTTTTACCATCGTTACATTCTGTAATTCGCTTGGATGCGGTGCCTACCTTATCTCCAGCTGTTTTGGGATTTGCAGTTTTAATGTAGAGAGAATAAGCGGAAATTGCTTTGTCCCATTCTCGAATCAATTGATATCCACGTCCTAAATAAAAATGGATGTCTTGATCTACATTTGGGTTCAACGATTTGGATTTTTCGAAATAACCCAATGCTTTAAATTTCATGTTTGAATTGAGGTAACAAATCCCAATTTTAAAATTCAACATGGCATTGTTTGGGTTGAATGCATTGGCCGCTTCGTAATAAGGAAGCGCTGCTCCGTATTGAGCAAACGGTTCAGAATTAAAATACTGATCTCCTGTTTCGTAACTTTTAACAGCATCTTTAAACTCGGATTTTTTGTCTTTGAAAACATTTTTATCGAATTCTACATTTTGAGCATAAAACATAGAAGGAATCAGCAATAAAGTGATTAAATAGATGAATCTCATATCTTTATATTTTAAAATTATTGATTTTTACAATCACTGTTATTGTAATACGTATGGGCAGATTCAATTCCTAATTCTGCTGCTTTTTGCCAGTCTTGACAAGCTTTTAGTTCTTCTCGCAACATTTCATTTGCAACGCCCCGATTGTAATAGGCATATCCATAATCGCCATCGATGCCTATTGCTTTATCACATGCAACAATCGCTTCTTTGTAATTTTTCATTTTCAAATGTGCACTTGCAATGTTGTTGTATGCATAGGCATAATCGCTTTTAATTTTGATTGCTTCCTGAAAATCTTTGATTGCTCCTTCGTAATCACCGCTTTCGTATTTGGCGAAACCTCGATTATTGTATGCTAAGTAGAATTGACCGTCTATCGCAATCGATTCGGTGTATGCTTTGATGGCATTTTTGAAATCCCCATTTCTCCGGTATGCACTGCCTAAGTTGTTAAAAGCAATTTTGGATTTTGAATCGAGTGCGGTTGCTGCCAAGTAGTCTTTAATTGCTGCATTGAAGTCGCCTAATTCTCGGTTAACACTGCCCCGATCGTTGTATGCAAAAGCATAATCTTTCTTCAATTCAATTGCTGAAGTAAAATCCTTTTTGGCAGCTTCAAAATTTTCTTCGCCAAATTCTAAAACGCCACGTTGGTAATAGTAATTTGCTTGTCCTTGGTTAGATGCAATCGCTTTCCCATAGAGTTCAATGGCTTCTTTGGTGTTTCTTTCTGATTCAGCAAGGATGGCCAATTCAAAATACGCTTGGTCGATAGTAGCATCCAATTCAGTAGCCTTGACAAAATCCTGCTTTGCGTCCGTTGTTTTTTTCAATTCCAATTGAGCGTACGCCCTATTCAAATACGCTTTGGCAAAATCGGGAGCAATGGCAATTGCTTCCGTGTAAAGTTGAACGGATTGTGGGTAATTTTTTTGTTCAAATGCGGTAATTCCTTCATTGAACTTCTCCAATGCTTTCACCGGAATTTCGTTCTTTTGAGCGTTCATTTCCTCCGCTGTCAATACTTTAACAGTGCCTTCTTGTTGTGCTGAAATGTTTAAAGCAATTCCTAAACTGAAAACAATCAAAGAAAACCTTTTCGTTCTTTGCATAAGTAGCTGTGTTTAATTAATAGTTATTGTCTTACAAATATAATTATTCAATTCAATAATCCTATTTTTTACAGAACAAATGCAAAGTATGAAGGTTTAAGCATCCAATGCGACATTCCTACTTTCTGTTATCATCATGGCTACAAAGACTTGACTTCTATGGAGACGTATCTTGATCCAATTTTAAACATTTTTATTCATAATTTACTTCCCAACCGCGATTTTGCAATACTTCATGCAGGGTCACCAACTCTCTTGCATCGGGAAGTTGTGTTGCGATGGAATGAAAAATCAGGTTATTTCCTGTGACGATCGGTTTCAAATCAAAGGGAAATAGCAATTCATTGCCGTAGGATTGTTGTTCATTTTGTAACAAAAACAATCGCAGTAAATTCACCGATTCATTTCCGCTCACCTCAAAATCAGAAGATTGAACGGATGTAAAGAATTGAATGGACTTCTTGGCTCGCGTGAGTAATACGTTTAAACGTTTGCTTCCTGTTCGCTGGTTCAGAGGACCAAAGCGAAAATGAAATTCCCCATCTTCGTTTCTCCCATAACCAAAACTGATGATTAATTGATCGCATTCATCGCCTTGAACTTGTTCCAAAGTTCTGAAAAAAGCGGTTGAATTTTTCAACTTTTCGGTTAGTTTTTCTTTTGTAGTAGCTGATAATTGTTGCCAAATACAATTCAATTGTTGTTCAGAAAAAGCAACGATTCCAAGAGTATCCGAAGTCGAAAGAGATTTCTCAATTTGATTTGCAACTTGTTTTGCTTCCTGTACATTTTTTCGATCTGTGAAAATCCCGTTTTCAACAAAACGAATTTCAATGGGTTTTTCAACTTGTTGATGCGAAGGATAAACGATTAATTGATTGTCGTAAAAATAGCGGTTTGAAAACGCAATCAATGCTGGATGCTCGCTTCGGTAATGGTGTTTTAATTTGGTCTTGGCATAGTGATAACTGGCTTGATGCAATAAATCTACTCCTTTGGAACTGCTCGAGAAATAATAACTCGGAGACATTTGTTGTTCGTCTCCTGCAATTACCGTATGTGAAGCGCGTTGCAGTGATCCCAAAGCATGCGCCAGTGGAATTTGACTCGCTTCGTCAAAAATGACGTAAGAAAACAATTCTTTTTCCATCGGAAAATGGACCGCGACTTGGGTGGGTGTACTCAACCAAATCGGCTGCAACAATTCAATCCAAATGCGGGCTTCACCACTCAACAATTCGCGGATGCTCCAATGTTGTTTGGTTTTGGAAAATTCCTTTATCAAGATGGCTTTACCTCGCTTTAAGCTCTTTTTTAACTCTTTGTCTTCAGCAAGTAATTTGGCTGAAGGCGTTCTTAAAATACGGTGATATGCGTGAAATTGTTGTTGTGTTTTTTCTAAAATTGAACGGGTAAACTCCTGTTTTTCTTCCTGTTGTGTTATTTGAATTTTCTCAATTAAGTTTTTAATTGCTGTGCCATCGAATTGTGCTAACACGGGAAAATGAGACTCAAATTTAACCCAATTGGATTTTAAAACCAACAATTCTGCTTCCGTTGGTGATGCTGCTCTTTGCAACAAATGATATACATCTGTTGAAAGTTTTTGAATGTCCATTTTGGATTGAATTAAAAGTTCACTCACAGCCTCCATTTTTTCGAGGTTCGGAAGCAATTGATCTTCCAGCTCCAAAACAAATGTCTGGTTTAATTCTCGCAAAAAGCGTTGAATTTTTGCGCTGTTTTCAAGCAATTTCTTTCGATAGGAAAACGGTAAATTAATCGTGTTTTTTAACTCAGTTTCATCTTCTTTTTCCAATTGACTAAACAAATACGCAATGCTTTCGAGTTCCACTTCGGGTCGTTCAATTCCCATTTGAACCAAAGCATTCATAATCGCATGTAATTCGTTGGAAACCTGAATGTATTTTCTCCAATTCATCAAGGCTATTTCGGGCGGAATGGAATTGAAATTCAAGTGGTTTTTAATTTCAAGAGTGGTTTTTCGCCTCTTCCACCAACTGCTTCGGATGTTGTTTTCCCACGTTTCGAGCAAACTTTCAGAAGGGGGCTGTTTCCAATTTTGGATTTCAGGCAACAACAAATTCAAGTTGTTTTTTTGTTCGAGATACAACAACCTCAATTTGTAAAATTGTTTCCGCTTGTTGGCGGATTTAAACAAAGGATAAGATTTCTTGGTCAATTCATTTTCCACCAACTGACATCGGATGCTTTGTCGAATTAGTTTCTGAACATCCCATGCAGTTTGAATTTCAAAATCAGCATTGAGCTCTAAAAGTGTTGTTTTCCAAGCAAGCAGTTGTTGATCAAATCGGTCAATTTCGCAAAAAGCAATTTGTTTTATCGATTTAAGTGCATCGAAATTGTTTAATTTCTCCCAAAGTGATTTTACAATTTCTTGTTGATTAAACCATTCTTGAACTGTTGGTGCGCCCGAAAAATAAGGGATGGCGTCTAAATTTCGATTGTTTCTTATCGCATGAAATGCTTCCAAACGAATATCACCAATCAGTTTGTCAGAATTGAGTTTGTCCAAAGTCAATTGGAGTTGATTCATATATTGTTCGGAAAGCAATAAATTCGGGTGGGAGTTGACTTGCAAACTTTCCACTTTTTGCCAACTTTTTTTCAAACTTTGAATGAAATCTTGTGGCTTGGTTTGGTCGCTTGCAAGGAAGGTTAAGGAATCCAAATCATGCGCTTTTAACTTTTTGATTAATACTTCCAAAGCTGCTTTTTTCTCGGAAACGACCAAATTTAACTTTCCTCGATCAAGTAATTTTCCTAAAATGTTAGTTAAAACTTGAGATTTCCCCGTTCCTGGAGGGCCTTGAATTACCGTATTGCCGAGATCGATATGCTCAAAAATCAGCATTTGATCTTTGTCGGCTGAAATCACTTGTTGTTTGGTCAAGGGTGTTTTAGTCTCTGTTTGTAAAACCGAATTTCCTAAAATTTCATCCACCAGCGGATTGAATTCCATTTCAGCCAATGCTTCCAAATCTTTCAGAATTTGAAAACGGTGATGGTGAAAATTCCCCGCGAGTAGAATGGGTTTAAATTCAAACAGAAACTTATTTTCTTTTAAAAATTCGACAAAAGCGATTGTATTTTGCGAATAGTCGAGTGTATAGTCGTTTTCCCAAACCAAATTAAATTCTTTTTTCAAATAATTTTGTAGAAAAGGGTTGAGGAAATACGTTTCTAAATCCACCGAAAAATGAATTTCTTGCTTGACCTTTTGAATCGAATAGTTCAACGGAAAAAGGAAGATTGGAGTCTCTACATCTTTGGTTTTGAAATTCCATCCAATGGTGTTCATCGCTACACATAAGGTATCGGTATCTGAAATGCGTTTGGATTGTATGGTCGTTTTTAAAAGCGTTTTCCAAGGTAAATCCAAGGGAATTTGAAAATGCGATTTCAGTTCTTTTTCTTCCAAGAGAATACTGCGCTTCGATTTCAAATTCACATCCACCAAGATATCAGATGCCGTCATTTCTGTTAAATCAAAAATAATGTCTTTTAATTGATATGTGGTGTTCTCTTTCAAATAAAACAGTTATTTCCAAAAAACGGAAACTTTTCCCATTGATTCGCCAGATTCTAATAGGGAATGTGCGCTTGATAAATCTTCAGCGAAAAATTGAGCAGCCACAAAGGGTTTTACAATTCCCATTTCATATAATTTGACCGATTCGTTCAGGCATTTTGTCAACACTTCAGGACTGCGATTTCCAATTTTCAACATGTTGACACCCAAAATACTTTTCGATTGCATCATCATAAAAATGGGCACGATGATTCCCATTTGTCGCGCAAAGTTAAGTGTGGATAGCATTTTCCATTTTCGACCCGATAATTCTGAGCCACCAAATAAAACCATCTTTCCACCAGCTCCAAGCAAACGCATGTCTTTTTTGAAAGTCGATCCGCCAACTGGATTGAAACTGTAATCCAATTCCTGGCCTTTCAGCATTTTTTGAAGGGTTTTTTCGTAATCCTCTTTTTTATAATTGATGCCGTAATCCGCACCCAATGTTTTGACAAAGTCCAATTTGGAATCGTTCCCTACTTTTGCATATACGATGGCTTCTTTCCATTTGCAAATTTGAATCAAGGCCAAACCAACTCCACCAGCGGCTGCATGAATTAGAACGCGATCTCCAGGATGAATGTTGTTGGCATATTGCGTCATGTAATACGCCGTCACAAATTGTGTTGACAAAGCCAAAGCTTCCTCTGTAGGCATGTTTCCGATTGGCACAACTGCCGAAGCGAATGTCTTCGCATGCTTGGCATAACCTCCAAAACGGGTGAAAGCAACAACTCTTTTGTTTAGCAACATTGGATCAACCGATTTCCCGATGTGTTTCACAATTCCGACAACTTCGTAACCCAAAATGGTGGGTATAGGTGGCGCTTCTTTGTACATGTTGTTGCGCGCCATGACGTCGGCATAATTCAAACCAAAAGCTTCGCATTCGATTAAAACTTCGTCTTCGTTGGGCAAAGTCAATTCAAAATCACGTAATTCGAACGCTTTTTCGGGTTTTCCGTATGCTTTTAAAAAGAAACCTTGGGAATTAATTTTTTCCATTTTTACCTTCGATTATGATTACAATTTCTCCTTTTGGAGGATGTGTCTCGTAATGTTTCAGTACATCTTGTACTTCGCCTCTTTTAAATTCTTCGTATATTTTGGAGATTTCTCTCGCGACGCAAACTCTTCGTGTTGGTTCAAAAAAAGTAGCAATTTGTCCCAAACATTTCACCAATCGGTGCGGTGATTCATACAAAACCACGGTTCTTTCTTCCAATGCCAACTCTTGCAATTTGGTTTGCCTGCCTTTTTTATGCGGTAAAAATCCTTCAAAACAAAAACGATCACTTGCAAAGCCACTTCCAACCAAAGCTGGAATTAAAGCCGTTGCGCCAGGCAAACATGAAACCGCAACGTCCGCTTCAATACACGCACGAACCAACAAAAAACCCGGATCGGAAATCCCAGGTGTTCCCGCATCGGAAACCAGAACCGTCAATGTATTTTCTTTGATTTTATCCATCACGAAATCCAAAGTTCGGTGCTCGTTGTGTGCATGAAAAGGATAAACTTGCTTCGATATTTCGTAATGATTCAATAATTTACGTGTCGTGCGGGTATCTTCCGCATAAACGCAATCCGCTTCACGCAACATTCTCAGTGCACGCAAGGTTATGTCTTCTAAATTCCCAACAGGAGTTGGCACCAACATCAAAGTCGCCATATTTTCAAAATCCGTTTCAGCAGTTTAATCCTTAAACTTGTTACACAAAGATAGGTTTAAAAATAGAAAATGGGAAAAGTCATGCGCTTTTTGGGCTTATTTTGCGGTGCTAGGCTTCAAAAAAGAATTAAAGCCAGGGCAAACGCATTTAAAATTTTGCAAGTCTAAAATTTTAGAAAAGATAATTTTATTAAGCGGTGGATTCATCTACCGCTTGATTGCAAACTGAGATGAGTTGTTTGTGGCATGCGTTTTTGTTTAAAA
>CAZAVP010000017.1:0-10967 GCA_964488745.1 uncultured Chryseobacterium sp.
GGTATTAAAGCAATCGATGCCATGATTCCAATCGGAAGAGGGCAAAGAGAGTTAATTATTGGTGACCGTCAAACAGGTAAAACAACTGTTGCCATTGACGCCATTATCAATCAAAAAGAGTTTTACGACCGAGGAGAACCTGTTTTCTGTATCTACGTAGCAGTAGGACAAAAAGGATCTACGGTTGCTGGAATTGTTCAGAAATTGGAAGATGCAGGTGCAATGGCTTACACTGTAATTGTTGCTTCTAACGCTTCTGATCCAGCTTCAACGCAATTCTATGCACCCATGACAGGTGCTGCAGTAGGAGAGTTTTTCCGTGATACAGGTCGTCCTGCATTGATTGTATTTGATGATTTATCAAAACAAGCTGTTGCTTACCGTGAGGTATCGCTTTTATTACGTCGTCCTCCAGGTCGTGAAGCTTATCCAGGTGACGTTTTCTACTTGCACTCTCGTTTATTGGAACGTGCGGCGAAAATCATTGCGGATGATGAAATTGCATCTCGTATGAATGACTTGCCAAACTCCATCAAACATTTGGTAAAAGGAGGTGGATCTTTAACGGCTTTGCCAATTATTGAAACACAAGCAGGTGACGTTTCTGCATACATTCCAACAAACGTAATTTCGATTACAGATGGTCAGATTTTCTTGGAAAAAGATTTATTTAACGCAGGTATTCGTCCAGCAATTAACGTAGGTATCTCGGTATCACGTGTTGGAGGTAACGCGCAAATTAAATCCATGAAGAAAGTAGCGGGTACGTTGAAATTAGACCAAGCGCAATACAGAGAGTTGGAAGCGTTTGCTAAATTCGGATCCGACTTAGATGCAGCAACGAAATCGGTGTTGGATAAAGGTGCTCGTAACGTGGAAATTTTGAAACAAAACGACGGTGATCCATATCCAGTTGAAAAACAAATCGCAATCATCTTTGTTGGTACAAAAGGTTTGATGCAAAAAGTACCGGTTGAGAAAATCAAAGAATTTGAAACGGAATACTTAAATTACTTAGAGGCAAAACACGCAGATGTATTACTTTCTTTAAAAGCAGGTAAATATACAGACGAAGCAACGGATGTTTTGACACAAGTAGCTAAAGAAATCGCAGATAAATATTAAGATTTCAGATTAACAGATTACAGATTGCAAATTCGTACAATCTGTAATCTGCCAATCTGCCAATATGCAATCAAAGTAAAATGGCAAACTTAAAAGAAATACGCAGCAGAATTACCTCGGTAAGCTCTACCATGCAGATTACTTCTGCAATGAAAATGGTATCTGCATCTAAGCTTAAACGTGCTCAAGATGCGATTACGCAGATGCGTCCTTATTCTGAAAAATTGCAAGAAATTCTAAGCAACCTGAGTGCAACTTTGGATTTGTCTGAAAACGCTTATGCAGATGATCGGGAAGTTCAAAATGTTTTAATCATTGCAATTTCTTCAAACAGAGGTTTGTGTGGTGGTTTTAACAACAACATCATCAAGGAAGTTAACAACTTGGTCCACAATACTTATTCCGATAAACATGTAAAAATGTTGTGTTACGGAAAAAAAGCAATTGACGCTTTTAGAAGAAACGAAGCTCGCATTGAAAACAGTACTGTTGGAGTAGAAGATATTTTTGCAGACTTAAAGTTTGGTGAAATTTCTGAAATTGCATCCAATGTAATGGAATTGTATTTGACCAAAAAAGTGGACAAAGTGGTGGTGGTTTATAACTCTTTCATCAACGCAGCCAATCAATTGGTTAAAACGGAGCAATTACTTCCAATCATTCCAACTGTTTCTGAAGGAACAAGCAGTGCTGGAGATTACATTTTCGAACCTTCGAAAGAAGAAATCGTGGAAGAGTTAATCCCTAAGTCGTTAAAAATTCAATTGTTCAAAGCCATTTTAGATTCTCACGCTTCCGAACATGGAGCGAGAATGACAGCGATGCACAAAGCAACCGATAATGCCGAAGACCTCAAACGTGCCTTGACATTAAGTTACAACAAAGCACGTCAAGCAGCAATTACCAACGAAATCTTGGAAATCGTTGGTGGTGCAGAAGCATTGAATAGTTAAGAAGAAATAATAAAAATTTAGGAATCGGGTTTGCTTTTGGTGGATCCGATTTTTTTTCCTCGTCTTCCTCGTCGCTATCGCTCTGTCGGAAAGACAAAAAATCTTCATCGTCGCTATTGCTCTGCCGGCAGGACAAAAAATCAATGGAAATTATTGAAGCCAAATCAAGGAATTATATAGCGACATTGCCATTTAGCTCCCAACCTCTCAAATGGGGTTTCCCATTTTTATTACGCAGAAATATCAATAAAGTTGTAGAACGTAAATAGATTACGTTCTACAACTTTACTTTTGATAAAGATTTAAACAACTGCAATGAAAAGATCCGAGTTTTTAAAAAGTATGATAGGCGTTTATGGCCTTTATCATCTGCAACCAAGTGACATAAAACAGTATGAAAAGGTGTACATTAAACAATTTTTTGTTCGCGGATTCAAGTATTATGCTGGTCCAGAAATTATCGAACAAATAAACAATTCTGGTTGTTTGGAACTGGTGCGAGAAAAAGGAAATAAGTACGATAAAAATGCCATTGCACTTCATTTTGACGGTCAGAAAATTGGTTTTGTACCTCAGGAAAGTAACAAAACAGTGAGTATATTGATGGATGCAGAGTTGCTTATGTTTCACGCAGAAGTTACCCGCATCGAGCCACAAGCAGGCGACTGGGAGAAAATAAACGTCGCAATCTATGTTTTGAAAGAAATTCAAGCACCAACAGACCTACAAATCATAGCACCATTTACAGCACTAAAAACACCAAAATATTATTCAATTCGCACCGCGGATGACCGAGTGATTAGGATAGATAATGAGTTTGTAAGAGAGATATGAAGAACTTGATAGGTTCTTTTGAAGGTAGAGCTTTAGTTGCATTTTGGGCTTTGATTTCATGAAACATTTAGACAAAAAAAAATGCCCCGAAGGTAGTCGAGGCGCTAAATGTATTAGTTCACAAATTGTTTGTTTCTTAAACGTGTTCATGAAACATTTAGACAAAAAAAATGCCCCGAAGTTAGTCGAGGCGCTAAATGTTTTCACAACGGAATAATCCTTATTGTGATTTGCTTTTAAAGTTCTGAGACAAACCTACTATTTTATTTTTGATAAACAACGCAAAAAAGTAAAAATTTTTGAATTTTTGATCTTTTTCTAAGAACGTAAATAGATTACGCACAACGGTGTTTATCTTTATAGATTTGCCTTGTTTTCAGGAAAATAAAATGTAAATAAAAAGTTGATTGCTAAAGAAAAAGTCATTATACTTGTCGAGTAATAATAAGAATAACACTACTATTAAGATAAAAACATCGACGATGAAAAATATACTTGGATTGGATTTAGGGACTACATCAATTGGTTTCGCACATGTGATTGAAGATGAGAAAGATTCTTCAAAATCACAAATCAAACAAATTGGGGTTCGAGTAAATCCTTTATCAACAGATGAATCAATTAATTTTGAGAAAGGAAGACCCATCACAATTAATGCAGACAGAACATTAAAACGTGGTGCTCGAAGAACTTTAGATCGATATCAAGATCGTAGAGAAAATCTAATTAACGCTTTAAAACAAGCCAATATATTGTCAAAAACAAATCAGCTAGCTGAAAGTGGAAAAGATACAACTCATTCCACTTATGCCGTTAGAGCAAAATCAGTGACAGAAAAAGTTGGAAAAGAAGAGTTGGCAAGAATATTCTTAGCAATAAATAAAAAAAGAGGTTACAAAAGTAGTCGTAAAGCAAAAAACGAAGACGAAGGAGAAGCAATTGACGGAATGGCGATTGCCAAAAGATTATATGAAGAAAATTTAACGCCTGGACAATTGTCTTTTCAATTATTAAGTGAAGGTAAAAAAACGCTGCCCGACTTTTACAGATCAGATTTACAGAAAGAGTTTGATAAAGTGTGGGAAGTACAACGTAAATACCATCCAGAAATTTTAACGGATGAGTTTAAAAAGGAATTGGAAGGGAAAGGACAAAGAGCAACTTCTGCTATTTTTTACACCAAATACAACTTCAATACCGCTGAAAATAAAGCAAAATCAAGAGAAGAAAAGAAACTACAAGCTTATAAATGGAGAAATGATGCTATCGCATCCAAGTTAGAAAAAGAAGAAATGGCTTATGTTATCACTGAAATAAATAACAACTTAAATAATTCAAGTGGTTATTTGGGTGCAGTTTCAGACAGAAGTAAAGAGCTTTATTTCAACAAAGAAACAGTAGGACAAAATCTCTATAAACAATTACAAAAGAACCCACACACTAAACTAAAGAACCAAGTTTTTTACAGACAAGATTATTTGGATGAATTTGAAGCGATTTGGAGTGAGCAATCCAAGCACCATCCTGAATTAACAGCTGAATTAAAAACCGAAATAAGAGACATCACGATCTTTTATCAGAGAAAATTAAAATCACAAAAAGGATTAATAAGCATTTGTGAATTTGAGGGTAAAGAAGTTGAAATTGAAAAAAATGGTCAAATAAATAAACGCTTTATTGGTCCGAAAGTAGCTCCCAAATCATCTCACCTATTTCAAGAATTTAAAATCTGGCAACGACTCAATGATGTGATTGTTAGAAAAAAAGGAAGTAAAAAACGAGTTGTTAGAAAAGACACTAACGTTGTTGAACTTTTTGACGAAAGTAAAGAACTATTTAATCTTGATTTAGAATCCAAACAAAATCTCTTTGAAGAACTTAATTTAAAAGGAAATTTAAAAACCGCTAAAATTATAGAATTGCTAGGTCATAAACCTTCGGATTGGGAAATGAACTTTTCTGAATTAGAAGGAAACAGAACTAATCTTGCCTTATACAATGCTTACTTTAAAATATTAGAAATTGAAGGTTACGATGAAGATCTTCTGAAATTAACCGATCGGGATGAAATAAATGTTGCTGATTTAAAAACATCAGCTTCTGAGATTAAAGAAATGGTAGCTAAAATTTTTAAAGAATTGAAAATTGACACCAGCATCTTACAGTTTGACGCAGAACTAGAAGGTTCAGCATTTGAAAAACAAGCTTCATTTCAACTTTGGCATTTATTATATTCATACGAAGGAGATAACTCCCCAAGCGGAAATGAGAAACTGTATGAATTGTTAGAAAGCAAATTTGGTTTCAAAAGAGAACATTCAAAAATATTAGCAAATGTTGCACTAGTTGATGATTATGGTAGTCTAAGTACTAAAGCAATTAAACGAATATATCCTTACATCAAAGAAAATCAATATAGTACAGCGTGTGATTTAGCTGGATATCGACATTCAGCCTCTTCGTTAACCAAAGAGGAGATTGAAAATCGTCCGCTAAAAGATCGATTAGAATTACTCAAGAAAAACAGCTTGCGAAATCCAGTTGTTGAAAAAATACTGAATCAAGTAGTTAACGTAGTAAATGCATTGATTGAAAAAAACAGTATCAAAGATGAAAATGGCAACATTACCGAATATTTTAAATTCGATGAAATACGTATTGAATTAGCGCGTGATTTAAAGAAAAATGCCGCTGAAAGGGCCGAAATGACGACAAATATTAATGCGGCAAAGATTGCTCACGAAAAGATTTTCAAATTGTTACAAGCTGAATTTGGAGTCAAAAATCCTACACGAAATGACATCATCCGCTATAGACTTTATGAAGAGTTAAAAAACAACGGTTATAAAGATTTATACACTAACAAATATATTCCAAAAGAAATACTGTTTAGTAAACAAGTGGATATAGAACACATCATACCTCAATCAAAATTATTTGATGATAGCTTCTCTAATAAAACAATTGTTTACAGAGAAATAAACATCGAAAAAGGCAACAAAACTGCGTTTGATTACATTGAAAGTAAATTTGGTGCTGAACAACTTGCAGAATTCCAAGCTCGCGTAGAATCCTTGCAGCAAATTGCCGGGAAAAATATTGATGCTGGAATTTCAAAAGCAAAATATCTGAAATTGATTAAAAGAGAAACTGAAATCGGAGACGGCTTCATCGAAAGAGATTTACGAGATAGTCAATACATTGCTAAAAAAGCAAAAAACATGTTATTTGAAATTACACGTTCCGTTATTTCAACCACTGGAAATGTGACGAGTAAATTAAGGGAAGACTGGGGACTAATAAACATCATGAAAGAACTAAATTATGAAAAGTATAAAATGCTTGGATTAGTTGAGAAAGTGGAAAAGAAAGATGGTACTTTCAAAGAAAGAATTGTGGATTGGACAAAAAGAAATGACCATCGACACCACGCTATGGATGCGTTAACTGTTGCTTTCACCAAACACAATCACATTCAGTACCTCAATTATTTGAATGCACGAAAAGATGAAAATCACAAAATGCATGCAAGTGTTTCAGGAATTGAAGACAAGGAAACTACATTTAATTCTGATAAAGAAGGAAATAAAAAAAGAGTATTCAAATTACCAATGCCAAATTTCAGAGAAGAAGCATTGGAGCATCTAGAAAATGTTTTAGTTTCTCACAAAGCAAAAAATAAAGTTGTAACTAAAAATAAAAACAAGATTAAAACCAAAAATGGTGAAAAAGTAAAAATTGAATTAACTCCAAGAGGTCAATTACACAAGGAAACTGTTTATGGTAAATATCAACTGTATGCTAGCAAACTTGAAAAGATAAGCGCAAAGTTTGATTTAGAAACAATTAATAAGGTTTCACATCCGCTGTATAAGAAATTACTTTTGCAAAGATTATCCGAAAATGAAAATGACCCGAAAAAAGCATTTTCAGGAAAAAACGCATTGAGTAAAAACCCTATTTACCTCAATGCAGAGAAAACTTATGTATTGGATGAAAAAGTAAAATTAGTTTGGCTTGAAGATGATTATTCAATACGGAAAGACATCACTCCCGAAAACTTTAAAGATGCGAAATCCATTGAAAAGGTAATCGACGAAGCAGTTAAGAAGATTTTATTGAGTCGATTGAAGGAGTTTGGTAATGATGCCAAAAAAGCATTTTCAGATCTGGATAAAAATCCAATTTGGCAAAACAATCAAAAAGGTATTTCAATTAAAAAAACAACCATAAGTGGAGTGAAAAATGCAGAATCATTGCATTTCAAAAAAGATCATCATGGAGAATTTATCTTGGATGAGCTTGGAAAAAGAATCCCTGTTGATTTTGTGAGCACGGGGAACAACCATCACGTTGCGATCTATAGAGACGAAACAGGAAAGCTTCAAGAAAGGGTTGTTTCCTTATTTGAAGCGGTTCAATTGGTAAACGCAAAAGAATCTATTATTTCGAAAGATTTCAATCAAGGTTTAGGATGGGAGTTTCTTTTCACGATGAAGCAAAACGAATATTTTGTATTTCCTAATGAAAAGACTGGTTTTGATCCAAATGAAATAGACCTGCTTGATCCTATTAATAAGAAACTGATTAGTCCAAATTTGTATCGAGTACAAAAAATAGCGACTAAGAATTATATGTTTAGGCATCACTTAGAAACTAATGTCGATGATAAAAATGAATTAAAAGACATTGCTTACATAAATATTAGAAGTACAGCTCCACTTAACAAAATTTTAAAAGTTAGAATCAATCACCTCGGAGATATAGTTAAAGTTGGAGAATATTAAAAACTGTACCATGCAAAAATACATTAATCAACTTATCGAACTCCTAAAATCCGCTCACGACAGCCGTCCAACACCGAGCTATTTGGAGCCTCCAGAAGAAATGGAAACTCTCAGAGACGTCATTGAGCTTGAAAAATCGTTAAAAGAAAACGAACAAACGATGGAAAGTATATTCGGAGTACCTCAGATTAATTTTCCGCCAGAAAACCGTTTGACCGATGAACAAATACAGCAACTGAAGGATGCTATAATCGAGTTGTGGCGCGTATTTAATTATGAAGCTGATTTTAGAAAAGGTGAATTTGACGAGCGACAACAATACACCAAGTTGGTTGAAAAGTGGAAGGAAACAGTTCCCGTGTATCGTGGAACAAACGGTACTTGGCATATCGAAATGTTTGATTACGAAGATGAATGGGAAGAAGACGATTTTTAAACTTGAAATGATTGACAAGAAAAGAAAAAATTCAGAAGAACGCGATATATTGGAATGGTATGGAATACCAAAAGATAAAAGTTATGATGATTTATTTGGATTTGATATCGACGCAATAAACCGAGACTTAGTAGCCGTTTTTAATCATTAAAAACTTAGTGTTCTTAAATCGCAACTATTAGAACGATTCATTTTAATCGTAACCTTATACAAAACAATCCGTTAAGAGAGATTACTAACCATGTAATCTCTCTTTTATGATTAAAAGAACACTACACTTTAGCAACCCAGCGCATTTAAGTGTGCGCTTAAATCAATTGGTTGTTGAACTAAAAGATGATGCACGAACCACGAGAACCATTCCCATCGAAGACATTGGTTTAATTGTGTTGGAACATCCTCAAATTACCATTACTTCTATTGTACTCGAAAAATTAATGGACAACAAAGCAGCCTTAATTTCTTGCAATAGCAACTACATGCCGAGCGGAATGCACTTGCCGCTTGACTCCAACACCGAACAAACAGCTCGCATGCGTACGCAAATGGATGCAAGTATTCCGCTTAAAAAACATTTGTGGCAACAGACGATCAAATCCAAGATTCAGAATCAAGCAAACGTCTTGATGCGCATTGGAGAAAATAACGAACGTTTGCTGTATCTCAAAGAAAAAGTGTTGAGTGGCGATTCTAAAAATTGCGAAGCACAAGCTGCCAGTTTCTATTGGGGAAAATTGTATGGAAGTGATTTTGTTCGATCGAGAACCAGAGAAACACCGAATGCACAATTGAATTACGGATATGCGATTTTGAGGTCTCTCATGACCCGTGCGCTCGTTTCTTCAGGCATGCATCCATCCTTTGGGATTTTCCATAAAAACAAGTACAATGCTTTCTGTTTAGCAGATGACATCATGGAGCCTTACCGCCCATTCATTGATTGGGAAGTGCTCAACATGCTGAACACAAAAACGGCTTCAGATTTTGAATACGAAGACGAGGACGAATCTCAATTAACCAGAGACCAAAAAGTTGCTTTACTCCGACTCCCTCAATTAGACATGACGGTTTTGGAGTTAAAAAGACCACTTTTTCACGCTGTGAGCATGACAACAGCTGGTTTGTACAAATGTTTTGCGGGAGACAGCCGCAAAATTCCATATCCGATATTTGAATAAGGATGGATACTTCACGATTTAATGCATATAGAAACATGTGGGTAATGGTTTTGTTTGATTTGCCAACGGAAACGAAAAAAGAACGCAGGGATGCAGGAAATTTTCGAAAAACTTTGTTAGAGAATGGATTTATGATGTTCCAATTTTCCATTTACATTCGATTTTGTCAGAGCATGGAAAATGCAGATGTACATACCAAACGCGTAAAAAGTATTTTACCAGATAAAGGAAAAGTGGGTATTTTTTCAATTACGGACAAGCAATTTGGTAAAATGGAGATATTTCACGGCATTAAAAAGCAGGAAAGTAATCCGCCATCCCAGCAATTGGAATTGTTTTGAAAACAAAATCTGCTGCTTTCAAGAGAGAAACTCACGAACTCCGATGAGTTTTCCATTTCTGTCCAAACCTCGCAAACCTTTGGTATTTCTACGGGATAAGCTACACAGTTGTAACTTATCCGTAAAAATAGAACTTTTGAAAGCAAATCACAACAGCTAAACTCGTTGGTAGTGTTGGAATTTGTTGTAACTTATCCGTAAAAATAGAACTTTTGAAAGCAAATCACAACAGTTAAACTCGTTGGTAGTGTTGGAATTTGTTGTAACTTATCCGTAAAAATAGAACTTTTGAAAGCAAATCACAACTCCCTCTGTCCTCGAAAACAGCCCAATCAAGTTGTAACTTATCCGTAAAAATAGAACTTTTGAAAGCAAATCACAACACCAACGCAAATCAACTTGTATTTGCTTTGGTTGTAACTTATCCGTAAAAATAGAACTTTTGAAAGCAAATCACAACAGAAACTTATCGATGCGGAAGCAACTAGTGTTGTAACTTATCCGTAAAAATAGAACTTTTGAAAGCAAATCACAACACCTGAACAGATGTTTTCGTAAATCGGATTGTTGTAACTTATCCGTAAAAATAGAACTTTTGAAAGCAAATCACAACTGCTTTTTAAAGTAAAAAGAATTGAAATCAGTTGTAACTTATCCGTAAAAATAGAACTTTTGAAAGCAAATCACAACACAAAATCAACAGAGTTGTGTTTGCCATCAGTTGTAACTTATCCGTAAAAATAGAACTTTTGAAAGCAAATCACAACATTCACTCAGGTCTAAATAACCATCTAATTGTTGTAACTTATCCGTAAAAATAGAACTTTTGAAAGCAAATCACAACTGCTATTTCAAGTTCAAAACGTCTTCTATGTTGTAACTTATCCGTAAAAATAGAACTTTTGAAAGCAAATCACAACTAAAGGTTTTCGTTGAACTCTTCATGGTCAGTTGTAACTTATCCGTAAAAATAGAACTTTTGAAAGCAAATCACAACTAATACTTTTTTTGAATCATTTGTTTTTTAGTTGTAACTTATCCGTAAAAATAGAACTTTTGAAAGCAAATCACAACTCAGGTTTTGGGTTTACTTCTCTTGGAAATGTTGTAACTTATCCGTAAAAATAGAACTTTTGAAAGCAAATCACAACATTGCCGTTAATGGTAA
Source organism: uncultured Chryseobacterium sp. (assembly GCA_964488745.1). Lineage (GTDB taxonomy): Bacteria > Bacteroidota > Bacteroidia > Flavobacteriales_D > Crocinitomicaceae > JAQVCM01. The sequence goes on from CAZAVP010000017.1 coordinate 10,823, forward strand.
TTTCTTTCTTTGGGTTGTAACTTATCCGTAAAAATAGAACTTTTGAAAGCAAATCACAACCCTGAAACGGGGTTGTTGGTGTCTGAATTTGTTGTAACTTATCCGTAAAAATAGAACTTTTGAAAGCAAATCACAACTCAGGTTT